>JAIYCR010000085.1 GCA_027487905.1 Rubrivivax sp.
ATCACCCCCCATTGCGCCAGCACCTGCGCAATGCCGTTGGCGTAGCGGGTCTGCAGCGCCGGCGTGCGCGAGTGGTAGGCGCCCACCGCATGCCAGGTCGGCCCGAGGTCCTGCACGTGGCGCGCGTAGAGCCACGCAGCCACGAAGGCACCGACGCAAGGGTCGTGAAGATCCTCCTGCGAGATGCCGTAGGGGCTCAGCGCCGGCAGGTGCACGCTGTTGATCTGGAAAGCACCACGGTCGACGCTTCCATTCGTGTTGTGCCGAATGGCGCGCGAATTCCAGCGCGATTCCTGCCAGGCAATGGCCAGCAGCACCTCGGCACTCACGTCGTGGTGGCGCGCGGCCTGCTGAACGCAGGCGCGAAGCTCGGCCGGCGGCTGCCGGGTGGCGGCCTGCAGCGGCAGCGCGGTGGCCGCCCCCACCACCAGCCAAGACGCCAGCCACACCACCAGCCACCCGGCCCTCAACCCCCTCGGCCAGGCCGGCCTTGGCGGCACCCAGCGGCAGCGCAGGGCCAGCCTTGGCCGCCGCCCCTCACCCAGGTGCGAACCCGGCATGGCTGAGCACCCGCTCGAAATCGGCCAGGCTGACTGGCTTGAGCAGCACGTCGTCGAACCCTGCCTTCAGCAGCCGGCGCACATCGCCCTCGCCGGCATAGGCGGTGTAGGCCACCAGCACCGGGCGTTGGGGCTGGCCCAGAGCCCGCACCGCGCTGCACAGCGCCTCGCCTGACATGCCGCGCAGGCGCAGGTCGATCAGCGCCAGGCCGTAGTCGCGCTCCTGCAGCAGCCGCAGCGCCTCCTCGGCGCTCGCGCACTGCTCGGCCAGCACACCGGCGCGTTCGCACACCGCCAGCGCGGCCCGACGGCTGAGGTGGTTGTCGTCCACCACCAGGGCGCGCGAGATCACCACGCCTCCCACACGGGGGTGGAGCGCCGGGACACGGCCGACACCGGCAGCAGCAGTTCCAGCGAAGCGCCCGACTCCCCCGCCCGCTCCACCGACAGCCGCCCGCCCATCGCGTGGGCCAGGCGGGCCGGCAGCAGCAGCCCCAGCCCGGCCAGCAGCATCTGCTCGTTGCCGGCCACGCCCACCCCGGCCGGCACTGGAGCCGGCGCGGCCATCGCTACGCCTGCGCCGGCGGTGGCATGGGCGGCGCTGCTCAGGCGCAGTCGCAACTGCGCCTCGCCATGCCGCTCGGCCGAGACGATCAGCACCGCGCGGTCCTGGATGCGCGACAGGCAACGCAGCAGCACCGACAGCAGCCGGCTCCACAGCCGCTCATCCAGGCAGACCTGGCGGGGCAGGTCAGGGGCCACCACCAGCGAGATGCTGCTCATGCGCGAGCGCACCGCCGAGCGCACCGCGGTGACGTTGCGCTGCAGGAAGTTCAAGGGGCACACCGGCGGCGGGGGCGAATCGGCCTGGCCGCCGCCGGACAGCGCGGCGAGCTCGTCGGCCATGCTGGCCAGTTCGGCCAGTTCCTCCACGCCGTCGCGCATCAGGTCCGCCAGCGCGATCTGGTGCGGACCCTGCAGCTCCTGCACCAGCAGTTCCGAGGTGGACATCACACCGTCCAGCCGGGCCCGCAGCTCGCGGGCCAGGTCCTGCAGCGCCTGCGCGGCCGGCAGCACCAGCGGCGCGCCTGCGGCGGCCTCGGCAGCGCGGCTGCCCACCCGCGGCGTTGCAGCGGACGACGAGGTGGACGGCGAGGTGGACGACGGGGCAGATGGCGGCGACGCAGGCGAAGGCGACGCGCGCCAGGACGAAGCCGGCCAGGGCGAAGCCGCGCCGGCTGCAGGGGCGGTGAACGCCAGCCGCGTGGCCGCCCCCGAGGCCAGCAGCGCAAGCAGCACCAGCGCGGCCAGCTGCGGCGGCGAGACGGCCACCGCACCCGGCGCGAGCGTCAGCGCGGCCAGCGGGGCCGACCACGAGGCCAGGAAGAGGATGGGCAGCGCCACCAGGGCGCCAGGCTGCAAGCGTTTCATCGGGGGCTCCTGGAGACGCGGCCAAGGATGCAGGGTGTGGCGGCACCGACCCTGCAAAACGCGACAAATGTCACTTCCTTATCCGGTTTCATCAGTTAATGAGGTGCTGATGATTTAAACAATTTACACTGGTTTTGTCAGTATCACCCCAGGCCAAGACAGTGACGAATTCCTCACCGCCCCTTTGTGCAGCGCCGGCCGCCCCGGTGGCCGCTGCGGTCGCGCGCGATCCGGCGGCACCGGCGCCTCGTCAGGTGGCGGTGGTCGACAGCAACCCGGTGGAGGCGGCGTGGATCTGCTCGGCACTCCTGGGCCTGCCGGGCGTTCGCTTGCACCGCTACGCCGAGGCGGGCGAGTTCCTCGTGCGCCTGGGGGCGGGCTGGCGCCCCGACCTCACGCTGGTGGACTACCGGATGCCGGGGCTGGACGGGTTGCAGGTGGGCGCAGCGCTGGCGGGCCTCGGCCACGCGGCGGCGGCGCCCTGGATGCTGATGACCGGGCGCATCGACGACGACGCCGACCAGCGCGCCCGCGAGATCGGCGCGGCCGATGTCCTGTACAAGCCGCTGCAGGCCGAGCCGCTGCGCAACCGGGTGCGGCGCGCGCTGTCGTCACCGCACCCCGCGGCCACGCCGGCCACGGACTGCCCGTCGGCCTGCGGCGATGCGGACGAGGCGGTGCTGCTGGAGGTGCTGGTCCGCCTGGCCCGCCTGCGCGACGACGTCACCGGCACGCACCTGGAGCGCATGGCCCTGTACTGCGTGCAGATCGCGCTCAGCCTGGAGGCGCCGGCGCACTTCGTGGAAGACATCCGGCGCGCCGCCCCGATGCACGACATCGGCAAGATCGGCGTGCCCGACCACATCCTGAACAAGCCCGGCCGGCTGGAGCCGCACGAGCGCGAGGTCATGCGCCGCCATCCGGGTTTCGGCGCGGCGGTGCTGCAGGGTGGCCGCTCCACGGCCATGGCCATGGCCGGGCGCATCGCGCTGTGCCACCACGAGCGCTTCGACGGCCAGGGCTACCCGCAGGGTCTGGCCGGTGCGGCCATTCCGCTGGAAGCGCGCATCGTGGCGGTGGCCGACGTGTTCGATGCGCTCACCACCGAGCGGCCCTACAAGCCGGCCTGGACGCTGGAGGCGGCGGCCCAGCACATCCGCGACGGCGCGGGCGCCCACTTCGACCCGGAGGTGGTGGCCGCCTTCGAGCGCGCGCTGCCGCAGATGGCGCGGCTGCTGGCTGAACTGGCCCAGCGCGGGCATGAGCAGACCCCCTTGCAGGAGGCCGCCCGTGGCGTCGCGGCGGCTTGAAGGGCCAGGGCGGCGGGCGGCGCTGAATGGGCTTCAGCACGCCCCCGGCCCGCAGCCAGCAACAGCGGCGTCAGCGGCGTCAGCGGTGGAAACGGACGAAGGCGTCGATGAAACCGGCCAGGCGCTCGTTGGCCAGCGGCTTGCGGTAGACGAGCACGTCTTCGCCCAGGCCGCCGCGGGCGCGGATCTCGTCGTCGGACAGGCCGGTGACCACCAGCACGGCGGTGTCGGCCAGGCGCTCGGACGAACGCAGCACGCGGATGAGGTGGAAGCCGTCGAAGGGCTCCATGACCAGGTCGGTGATGACCAGGTCGGGGTCGAACTCGGCGCACTTGAGCAGCGCGGAGGCCGCGTCGCGCGCCTCCAGGATCTCCAGGCGGGCGCTGCGCGAGTTGAGCACCTTGATCATCGCGCGGGCGGCGACGAGGTTGTCCTCGACGATCAGCACGCGGATCATGCCGCCGGGCCGCTTGCGCGGAATGCCCGCCGGCGCCATCGGCCGCAGGTGGCCCGGCAGGGTCTCGAGGTTGCCCATGCCCGAGGCCGCGGCCTGGATGGAGTCGACCGCGATGCGGCGGTGTCCGCCCCCCGTGCGCCAGATGCGCAGCATGCCCGCGTCGGCCATCTTCTGGACCGTCGAGATGGACACACCCAGGATCTGCGAGGCTTCCTTGGTGCCCACGAAGCCGTCGGGGGCGTCCAGTCGGGTGTCGTCGGTGGGCTTCTTTTCCATCGTGGCGGGTCCGTGTCGGTGAGGCGCCGCGGCGGGAAGCACCCGGGGCGGCAGCCCCGAAACGCGCGCCGGGTGCCGGCCGAACTGCTTCGGTTGCACACGACCTGCTCAGTATGCCATCCCGTTTGTGGGGGCTGACTCGCTCAATTAGCGGGTTTTCGTCAATCAATACCAGTTCGAAAGGCTTGTGACGTCATGCGGGATGCCGGCCCCTTGTGCCAGTTCGATGAATTGTGGGGCGCGCTCGCTCCCTTGCCGGCGCTGCGCCGGCGCGCGCGCCGGCTCGATGCCCGCGCGCTGACGGCCTGCGGCCTGGCCGGGCTGGTGGTGGCGGTGCTGGCCGCGGCCTGGCCGGTGGGGCCGGATGCGCACTCCGTGGCGCTGGCCTTGCGGCAGGAGGAGGGACGCCGCTGGCTGGGCTGGATGGCCGCCCAGGGTCAGCTCGCCGACGCCGGTGTTGCGCAGCGCTCCGGCGGGGCTGCGCTGCCTGAAGGCTGGATCGTCGCCTGCGTGCAGCCCGAGCCCGCGCGCGCCTTCGTGGCGGTGCCGCGGTCGCCCGCGCAGGTGGCGCCCCTTTGCGAACAGATCGCCTTCGATGCCGCGCCCGGTCAGGGCCTCGCGCTGGCCGGACCGGCGATGGGCCTGCAGGCGGTGATCGCGTCGGTGCGCCCGGCCGGCACGAGCCTGGCGGCGCCGGGCCTGAAGGCCGCGCTGGTGTTCGACCCGCGCGACGAACACGCCTTGTCCGCAGCAGCCACAGGGCCGGCTCACCACGCCCGCGGCGTGGCCGTGGCTGTGGTGCTGATCGCCCTGCTGCTGCTGGCCGGGCGCCAGGTGCGGGCGCTCAACCGGCTGGCTGCGCGCGTGCGTCGCCGCCGCCCCGAACAGGCGCTGGCCTGGGCGCGCAGCGAACGGGCCATCGGCCGCTGGGTGAGCGCGCCCGTGGCCGAAGTGGCCGACGCGCTGGGCGACGAGATCGTGCGGCGCCAGCATGCCCTCGAACGTTCGGCCGAGGCCTTGCAGCTGCTGCGGGCCAGCTGGGAGCTGTCGGCAGACGGCATCCTGCTGGTCTCGCTGGACGGCGTGGTCACCTACCGCAACCCGGCCGCGCTGCGCCTGCTGCGCGCCAGCCCCGAGGACGCACCGCGCGACGGCGTGCCGCTCACCGCCTTGCTGCCCGGGCTGAGCGCGCAGCGCCTGGCCGATCTCATTGGCGATGCCGACCCGGCGGCGGTCGAGCGCCTGGTGCTGTGTTCCTTCGGCGGTGAACTGCGCCCCTTCGAGCTGCGCGTGCGGCCGGTGGTCACCGATGGCGAACCTGCCCACCTGCTGCACCTGTGTCCTTCGCCGGTGGTGCCCGGCGCCGCGGCGGCCAGCCGACCGCAGCCCCTGGTGGACACCCTGCACACCGCGGCGCAGACGCTCGAACGCGAGCTCGCGCTGCCGATGGCCGCCTTGCGGGCCGAGCTGGAGCTGCGCTCGCCCGCGCGTGCGGCGGCCCCGGCCGGCGTGCCGCACGGCCCGCGCCCGCCGCTGCAGCAGGTGCGCACGCTGCTGCGCGATTACTTCGACCTCAGCCGCGCCGAAGCCGACCGGCTGCAGCTCGAGCGGGTGGCCTTCGACGTGGGCCAGCAGGCCGCGCGCTGCGTGGCCGATCACCAGCCGCTGGCGGTGGCCAAGGGGCTCAAGCTCGGGCTGCGCCTGCCCGCCGCCCGGGTGGTGGTGCAGGGCGATCCGCGCCGTTTCGCCCAGGTGCTGGGCTGCCTGCTGGAGCACGCCATCCAGATCGCCGGCGGCGGCCTGCTGGCGGTGCAGCTGGAAGCTCAGGAACTGGTCGAGGACGCCCCCTTGCTGCGGGTGAGCCTTCGCCTCTCGGGCAGCGGCGCAGGCCTGCCGGCCGAGGGCCTGGCGCTGCCCGAGTCGCCGCTGGCCGCCGCGCTGGGCGACGGGCCGTCGCAGGGCCCGGCCGGCCAGGGCAGCGCCATCAGCCTGGCGCTGTGCCACCACCTGTGCCGGGCGATGAACGGCGGCCTGGGTGCCGAGCACAACGAGCGGCAGGGCGGCTCGATCCGGATGTGGATCGATGCACTGCCCGCGGAGGGCGCGGCAGGCTTTGCCGACACGCAGCCGATGGCGCTGCAGCCCCTGGCCGGACCGCTGCGCGGCCGCCGCGCGCTGATCGTGGACGACAACCCCCTCGACCGCAGCCGCCTGAGCTTCTGGCTGCAGCGCGAGGGCATGCTGGTGCAGCAGGTGCCCGATGGCGAAGCGGCGCTTCAGGCGCTGTCGCGCACGCCCATCGACATCGTGGTGACCGACCTGTCCATGCCCGGCATGGACGGCCTGCAGGCCACGCGCCGCATGCGATCGCAGGCCAGCAGCGAGGAGCTTCCCATCGTGGGCGTCAGCGCCTATGTTCTGCAGTCCGACGCGGTCACCTGCGTGCAGCTGGGCATGAATGCCTTCCTGGGCAAGCCGGTGAACCGCATCGACCTGGTGCGCACGCTGGCCGACCTGCTGCCGCAGGGCTGAGCAGGCCCGGCGCTGAAGCCCGTGAACCCGGCCTGAAGGCTCACCCCCTCCCCTTCCCTTCCCCTTCTTCATCGAGGCCCGTCCATGTCCCGCACCCAAGCCCTGCCCGCCTGGCTGGCTGAGAACGAATACGCCTTCGGCAGCGCGCTGGCCGATCTGGACGGCGACCGCGAGGCCTACCAGGAGCTGGCCGATCTCTTCTTCGAACTGCTGCCCGGCGAAGTAGCCCAGCTGCGCAGTGAGGGCCTGGCGCGCGACCGGCTGGTGGCGCTGATGCACGAGGCGGCCAACACGCTGGGGGTGATCGGTGCACGCCTGTATTCGCAGCGCGTGCGCGAGGCCGAACGGCTGATCCTGAGCGGCGCCGACCCGGGCCTGGCCACGGTGGCCGAGGCCACCGCCGTGGCCATGGAGCGCACCGGGGTGGCGCTGCGCGCCTGGCTGGCGCAGCGGCCGGCCTGAGGGGGCTGCGAGGACGCCTGGACGCCAGGAGCGCCCGGCGCGGCGGCTCAGCCGGTCACGGTCGCGGTCTCGCGGGTGGGCTGAGGCAGCTCGAGCGCGAGGTCCGGCGCCGCTTCCAGCGGCATCGGTTGCGTGACATCGGAGAAGCCCGGCTGCGCAACGGCCGGCGCGGTCTGACCTGCCGTGCCCTGGGCCTGGGCCTGGACCTGATGCGTCGGCGTCGGCCGGGCGGCGTAGGGCAGCGCCGTCAGCACATGGATCAGGTCTTCCTTGCGCATGGGCTTGTAGAGCATGGCCGTGACGCCGGCGGAGGCGGCCCGCTCGGCGGTCTCGCGCATGGCGTCCGCGGTGAGGGCGACGATGGGCACGCGCTGCCCGTGCGGGCCGCAGGCGCGGATGCGCCGGGTGGCTGCCAGCCCGTCCAGACCGGGCATGTGCACGTCCATCAGCACCGCGTCGAAGGCGGCGCTGGCGAAGAGCGCCACCGCCTGCTCGCCGTTCTCGGCGAACACCGCCTGGCAGCCCAGGCGGGCCAGCACATGGGCCACGAAGCGCCGGTTCATCGCGTTGTCGTCGGCCACCAGGATGTGCAGGCCCCGTGGCACCGCCACCGGGGGCGGTGCAGGCACCACCGCCCCAACCGCAGCCGCAGCCCCGGAAACTGCAGCAGCCTCGGGCCTTGACGGTGAAGCGACGGCCTGCCCGGGGCTTGCGTCCGTCTCGCCCCTGCCGGGCGCCAGGTCATGCCCCGGCGATGGTCGCAGCGCTTGCGCAGCCAAGCGCGGCGTCGTCGCCTGCGCGCCCCCGGGCGGGGCCAGCGGCGGGGTGCCGGCAGCGGCGGCGGCAAGCTCGGAGGCTGCCCCTGCTGCCCCCGCCGCCCCCGCCGCTCCTCCCGGCACTGGCGCCTCGGCCAACGCCGGCCAGGGCGGAACCGCCGCCGCCTGGTCCGCCGCGCGCGCCGCCGATCGCAGCGCCGCGGACAGGTCCATCAAGCCCGCCGGCGCCGAGGGCAGGCTTCGCGGGTTGTCCTCGCCCACCGGCGGCGCGGTCAGCGGCAGTGTGAAGAGGAACTGGCTGCCGCGGCCCGGGCGGCTGCGCGCGGTCACATCACCGCCCATCAGCCGGGCCAGCCCGCGCGAGATCTCCAGCCCCAGCCCCGAGCCGCCATAGCGGCGCCGCAGGCTGTCGTCGCCCTGGTGGAAGCGGTGGAAGACCTTGGCCAGCATGGCCTCGTCCATGCCGATGCCGGTGTCCTCCACCTCGAAGCACAGCCGCCGCCCGAAGGGAAAGCTGCGCACGGTGACGGTGAGCCGCACCACGCCGCGGTCGGTGAACTTCACCGCATTGCTCAGCAGGTTGAGCAGCACCTGGCGCACCCGCGCCACGTCGGCGCTGATGAGCGCGGGCACGTCGTCGGCGCAGCTGGCGCGCAGCGTAAGGTTGCGCGCCTCGGCGGCCGGGCGCATCAGGTGCACCAGGTCGGTGGCCAGCATGGCCGGCCGGCAGGCCCCCGGCACGATGCGCATGCCGCCGCTTTCGATGCGCGAGACATCCAGGATGTCGTTGAGCAGGTCCAGCAGCTGCTGGGCCGAATCCTGGGCCACGCGCACATGGTCGGCGCGGGTTTCGGGGCGCACTTCGTCCTGCAGCAGCGACAGCTGGCCGACGATGCCCTGCAGCGGCGTGCGGATCTCATGGCTCATGTTGGCCAGGAAGCGCGTCTTCGCGTCGCTCGCCCGGTTGGCCCGGTGCTGGGCCACCCGCAGCCGCCGCAGCGCCTGCAGCAGCCGGCTCTGGCGCGAGCCCACCGCCCGCATCTGCAGCGCCAGCAGCGCCGCCGAGCTGACCACCGTGGCCAGCAGCAAGGCGGCCAGCAGCACCAGCGAGACCATGCGCTTGTCCACCGCCTCGCCGCGGGCGGTCAGCACCTCCGCATAGCTGTGCTGGATGCCCACCGACAGGTCGCGCAGCGGGCCGCGCAGCGCCACCAGCTCCTGCAGCGCTTCGGCCAGCACGGCCGAGGGCAGCTCCACCGGGCTGGCCAGCGACAGCCAGGGGTCGAACTGCGCGACGAAGGCATCCAGCTCGGCCACCGTCCTGGCCTGTTCCTCGTGAACGCGCAGCCCCGTGGGCGCCCGCTCGGGGCGGATGATGTCGATGCGGCTGACCATCAGCTCGAAGGCCATGCGCAGCTGCTGGTCGGTGGGCACCGGAATGAGCCCCGGGTCCGCCGGCCGCAAGGCGCCGTCGCGGCGCTCGCTGAGCAGCCGGACCTGCAGCATCTGCCGCAGCGTGGCCGCCTGGTGCTCGGCCTGGAAGAAGCCCCAGACGGTGTAATCGCTGCGGTAGGGCAGGCTGTTGCGCAGCGTGTCCACCTGGCGCCATTCGGTCACCAGCGTGGCGGCCATGCTCAGCGACATCGCGGTGATGAGCGCGATGGTCCAGCGCCGCAGGCGCCGGAAGCTGCGGGTGTCGCCCGGGCTGTGAAGGCTCATGGCAGGGTGGCGCGCCTCAGCCGGTGCGCAGCCAGCTGGCCTTGATAGTCCGCGACGGCGCCATCACGCCCACCGCGCTGCCCTGGGGCACCAGCTCGATGCCCTCGGCGGCCATGCGCAGCACGCGAAGCTGCCCGCCGGCCCGCAGCACCGTGGCGCTGGCGAAGCTGCCGTCGCGCGAGGACACGGTGACCTGGAAGTGCGCGCCTTCGGGCACCTCGAAGAGCGGCGCCACCGTGCCCAGCGACACGAAGAGCTCGCGCTCGCCCGAGGCCACCCGCTGCGCGTTCACCGAGCGCGCCTGCAGCGCGCCGCTGACCCGGCCTTCGTCGGCCTCGAAGGACTGGAAGCGGGCCTGCTCGGCCTCCAGGCGACGCGCCACCAGTTCCTCCACCGCCGCCCGCTCGGCGGTGAGGTTGCTCACCCGCAGGTTGGGCGTGCGCACGACCAGGCTGTCCGCGCTGGACGCATCGAAGCGCTCGAGGAAGCCGTCGGTGCGGTCGGCGCGTTCGGTGAGGCGGGCGATGCGCTCGTCCGCCCGGGTCAGGCCGCGCTCAAGCACCCCGGTGCGTTCGACCACCCGCGAAAGGCCCTCTTCAGCCTGCTGCAGCCGGCTGCCGTGGGCCTGCAGCAGCGCCTCGGCGCCGTCCAGCCGGCCGGCGTGCTGGGCCAGCACGCCCTGCTGCGCCTTCATGCCTTCGATCAGCACCGGAATGAAGCCGGTGTAGTTCACCGACTTGTAGCCCTCGGCATCGGTGTCCACCAGCTGCGGCAGCACCGTCTCCACCTGCTGGGCCAGCACGCCGATCTGCGGGCGGCTGGAAAAGCCGCGGGTGGGAAAGGCCGCGCGGTTCCAGTCGAAATTCACGCCCTGCAGCCGCTGCACCAGGGCCAGCGCATCGGCCACCGGCGTGATGTTGGTCTTGAATCGCGCGTCCGAGGTGAGCAGGTTGGCACCCGCAAAGACGCGGGTGGCCCGCAGGTCGCCGGCCACATCCACCTGGAAGCCGGTGTCGGGGGCCCTGCCCACGCCCAGCCGGCCATCGCGGGTGATCTGCACCAGCGCACTGCCGCCCACATCCTGCACCTCGAAGAGGTTCACCGACTGGCCCAGCGCGCCCCGCACCACCAGGCCGCGGTCGGTGGAGGTGGTGGTGTTCACCTGCAGCGCGGCGTTGAGCGCGCCGGGGCTGGCCGGTGCGTTGACCATCAGGCGGCCACGGTCGAACTCGCCGTAGATCAGTGTGGTGGCGATGTTGTTGGCGATGGCCAGCCGGTTGCTGTAGCTCGTGCCCAGTCCCTCGCCGGCACCGAAGCCGACGAGCACGTTGGCGCCGCCCGAGGTGAGGCTGCGCGCGGCGTTCACGCCGAGCACGGTGTTGTTGTTGCCGGCCCCGAGGTTGTCGCCGGACATGTAGCCCACCACCACGTTGTTGTTGCCGGTGGCGTTGGTGAGCACCCGGTAGCCGACGGCGGTGTTGTAGCTTGCGCCTGATGCCGCGCCCAGCACCCCGTAGCCGAGCGCGGTGTTGTGCTGGCCGCGGTTGTAGCGCATCACGGCGTTGCCGATGGCGGTGTTGTACTGGGCGCTTGCGAGGGTGGTCCCCTCCATCGCGTTCACGCCCACCACCAGGTTGCCCACGCCGGGGCCGGTGCCCACGCCGATGTGCACGCCATCGATGAACGCGCGCCGCTCGGTGTGCAGCACGCCGGTGCTGTCGATACGCACCTCGGGCGCGGTGGCCGCGCCCGTCTGCACCCGCATCAGGTCGGCGCTCGGCGTGTTCGTGCCGCGCACGATCAGGCCCACCCGGTTGCCCGCTGCGGCGTCCACCTGCAGCTGCGCACCCGGCGCCGAGGTGTTGATGCCCACCTGGCCGTTCAGGCGGGTCAGCGCGATCTGGCCGTTGCCCAGCACCGCGCTGTTGCTGCCCAGGCCAACGGCGAGGTGGCCGATGACGATCTGGTTGGTCTGGTCGGGCGCACCCGCATGGGTGTAGGCGCCGAGGAAGACGCTGCGGTTGCCGCTGGTGTTGGGCGTCTCCACGCCATTGACGCTGACGTTGCGCCCGGCGGCGGCGCCCACCGCGACGTTGAGAACGCCATCGACGTTGCCGCCTTCGCCGCCCATCGTGCCGTAGCCGATGGCCACGTTGTAGGTGCCGGTGGTGTTCGAGCTGAGCGCGTTGTAGCCCAGTGCGGTGTTGCCGTCGCCGCGGGTGTTGGCCGCCAGGGCTCCGCTGCCCACTGCGACATGGCCGAAGCCATCGAGGTTTTCCGTCAGGGCCTGGCTGCCGACCGCGGTGGACCCTCCGCCCGTGCTGCGTTGCAGTGCGCGGCTGCCCACCGCGACGTTGCCCCAGGCGTCCACCACCGAGGTCAGCGCGTTGTCGCCGACGGCGACGTTGGCGCCACCGCCCGTCTGTGACGACAGGGTGTTGCGACCGATGGCGATGTTGCCCGTCGAGGTGCGGTTGGCATTCAGGGCGTTCACGCCGAATGCGAGGTTCTCCGCCCGGTTGCCGCCGCCACGCCCGATGGTGATGCCATTGACCGTCAGATCCTGCTCGGTGCTGATCGCCCCCGTGGCCGACACGATGGCCCGCACCCGCCCATCGGTGACGATGCGCAGGTCGGCCGCGTCCAGCGTGCCCAGGCGGTTGCCCGTGGCCAGCGCACCGAGCGCTCCCGCGCTGGCGGTGCCGCTGTTGCCGCTGGACAGCCACACGTTGTTCTGGATGAGCTGGCCGGGCGTGACCTGCTGCAGCCGGCCCTGGGCATCGGCCACCACCAACCGGTCGAACCCGGGCGGCAGCGTCGGGTTCAAGGCCCCGCCCAGGCTGGTCAGCGTGACGTTGGGCGTGCCGGCGGTGCCGCCCACCGTCAGCCCGGTGAAGCGGGCGCTGCCACTGCTGGCGATGCTGGCCACCGTGGTGCCATTGGAGCTCTGCGCTTCGAAAAGGCTCGCGGTCTGGCCGATGGCACCGCGGCTGATCAAGCCCACCCGCGCGGCGTCCGCAGAATGCACCGCCACCTGTCCACCCGGTGCGGTCGTGTTCACGCCCACCTGGCCACGCAGCGCGGTCAGCCCGATCTGTTCGTTGCCCAGCACAACCGTGTTGGTGCCCAGGCCGATGGCTGAGTATCCGATGACGATCTGGTTGTTCTGAGCCGCCAAGGCGCTCCCTCGGCTTCCCGCGCCAAGGTAGATGCTGTTCTCACCCCCGGCGTTGGGGCTTCCATTGACAAGGTAGCGTCCTGCGTCCAAACCCACGGCGACGTTGCGCGATCCGGTGACGTTGCCATCGGGTCCGCCCAGTGCGAACTGGCCGATGGCCACGTTGAACTCGCCGGTGGTGTTGGATTGCAGCGCCCGCTGGCCAAGTGCGGTGTTGCCCGCCCCCGTGGTGTTGGAGGCCAGCGCTCTGTTGCCCACCGCGGTTCCACCTGAACCCGTGGTGTTGGACATCAGGGCGCCGAATCCGACTGCGGTGCTGTTGGACGCCGTGCTCGGGGCGAGTGCTTCACTGCCCAGTGCCACGTTGCCGGAGCCCGTCGTGGACATCGTGAGCGCACCAGGGCCCACGACTAGGTTGTCGATGAGGTTGCCTGCACCCCGCCCTATCGTGATGCCATTGACGGTCAGGTCCTGCTCAGTGCTGATGGCGCCGTTGGAGGAGACGATGGCTCGAACCCTACCCTGGGTGACGATGCGCAGATCATTGGCGTCCATCGTTCCCAGGCGGCTGCCGGCAGCCAGTTCACCCAGGGCACCAGCGCCGATCGCGGAAGTGTTGCCGGCCATCGTCCAGACAGAGTCGTTGAACAGTCGAGCTCGTGAAATCTGCTGCAGCCGCCCTTGGTCATTGGCCATCACCAGTCGGTCGAAGGCAGTGTCGAGAGTGGCGTTCGCCGACCCTCCCAGGCTGGAAAGCGCCACGTTGGCTGAGCCGGCAGCGCCGCTCACGGTCAAACCCGCGAATCGGGCGCTGCCACCGTTGCCGATGCTGGCCACCACGCTGCCGTCAGAGGCCTGCGCTTCAAAAAGGCTGGCGGTCTGGCCGACGGCGCCGCGGCTGACAAGAACTACCCGTTCTGCAGCGCCCGCCTGCACCGCCAGTTGCCCGCCCGGCACCGTCGTGTTCACCCCCACCTGGCCGCGCAGCGCCGTAAGCGCAATCTGTCCGTTGCCAAGGGTCACGCTGTTGTCGCCCAGGCCGATGGCGCCGTCACCGATGACGATCTGGTTGGATTGACCCGGCCCCCCTGCGGCGGTGTTGGCGCCGATGAAAACGCTGCGAACGCCGCTTTCGTTGGGGGCCATGACGCCTCCCACGTTGACGAAGCGACCCGCCTCAACCCCGACGCCCACATTCAGGCTTCCCACAACGTTGCCCGTCTCGCCACCGAGCGCTGCCTGTCCGATCGCGACGTTCCCTCGACCCGTCGTGTTCGACCCCAGACTCAGGGATCCGAGGGCTGTGTTGTTGCTTCCGGTGATGTTGCGCATCAGCGACTGGCTTCCGACGGCCGTCCCACCAGTCCCGCTGGTGTTGTCCCGCAGCGCTGAATGACCGATGGCCGTTGAGCCCACGGTCGTGGCATTTGCCAGAGCGGAGTAACCCACGGCGACATTAGCCCAGCTGCTGACGGCCGAGGCGAGCGCGTTCGCACCCAGCGCTATGTTCTCGCGGGCACTGACGGCCGATCTCAGGGCGTCGCCGCCGATGGCCAGGTTGGAGGTGCCGATCGTGTTGGCGCTCAGGGCGCCCGAGCCCAGCGCCACGTTGCCTGGCCGGTTGCCGCCTCCCCGTCCGACGGTGAGACCGTTCACCGTGAGGTCCTGCTCGGTGCTGATGGCGCCGTTGGACGAGACGATGGCTCGAACTCTGCCATTGGTGACGATGCGAAGGTCTGCGGCATCCAGCGTACCCAGCCTGCTACCGGTGGCCACTGCACCCAGGGCGCCGGCACCGGTGGTGCCTGCATTGCCCGAGGACAGCCACACGTTGTTCTGGATCAGCTGGCCAGGGCTGACCTGCTGAAGGCGGCCCTGCGCATCAGCCACCACGACCCGGTCGAAGCCGGGCGGCAGGCCAAGGTTTACGTCGCCCCCCAGGCTGGCAAGCGCGACATTGGGCGTACCGGCCATCCCCTCAACCGTCAGCCCGGCGAAACGGGCGCTGCCGCCGCTGGCGATGCTGGCCACGACGCGGCCGTCCGACGCCTGGGCTTCAAAGAGGCTAGCGGTTTGGCCCGAGGCGCCACGGCTGAGGAGGGCGACCCGCCCGGCATTGGCGGATTGGACCGACAGCTGCGCAGTGGGGCCGGTGGTGTTCACGCCGACTAGGCCTCTCAGCGCGGTGAGGGCGATCTGGGCATTTCCGAGGACGACGGAATTGCTGCCCAGCCCCGTGGCCTCGTAGCCGATGACGATCTGGTTGGTTTGAGCAGGGTCGGCTATCCCGCGGCTGAAGGCGCCGATGTAGACGCTGTTGTTGCCGGCAGCGTTCTGGTTCTCGTTGCCAAGGTAGCGTCCGGCGTTGACGCCCAAGGCGACGTTGCGTGAACCGGTCTGGTTGCCGTCGAGTCCGCCCAGGGCGTTCTGACCGATCGCCACGTTGAGAGAGCCGGTGGTGTTGGACTGCAGCGCCCGCTCTCCGACCGCGGTATTGCCGTCACCGGAGGTGTTCGCACGCAGGGCGAGGTTGCCCAACGCTGTGCCGCCCGAGCCATCCGTATTGGCTCCAAGCGCGAGGTAACCCACTGCCGTTCCGCCATCGCCGGTCGTGTTGGCCTGCAGCGCGCCGAAGCCCACCGCGGTGGCGTTGGCTGCGGTGCTTCGGGTCAGCGCGTCTGTGCCCACCGCCACGTTGCCGCCCTGCCCGGACACCGTGGCCAGTGCGCGGTCGCCCACTGCAGTGTTGCCCGTGCCGCCCACCACCGCCCCCAAGGCCAGGCGGCCCATGGCCACGTTGCTGCCGCCGGTGGTGGCCTGGCCCAGCGCGCCCAGGCCGAAGGCGGCGTTGTCGTCGCGGTTGCCGCCGCCCCGGCCCACCGTCAGGCCGTTCACCAGCAAGTCGCGCTGGGTGCTCACCGCGCCTTCGGCCGAGACGATCAGGCGCACCGTGCCCTGGGTGGCCAGGCGCAGGTCGGTGGCGTCGCGCGTGCCGACGAAGCTGCCGCTGGCGGCTTCGCCCAGCGCACCGGCGCTCACCGTGCCGGCGTTGCCGCTGAGCAGCCACACGCTGTTGTTCAGCAAGCCGGCAGGCGTCACCTGCTGCAGCTGGCCGCTGCTGTTGGCCACCACCACCCGGTCGAAGCTGCTGGCCGGCAGCAGGGCGTTCGCGGTGCCGCCCAGGGCCTGCAGCCGGATGTTGCTGGTGCCGGGTGTGCCGGCCACCGTCAGCCCTTCGGCGGACACGAGGGTGCCGGTGGCGTTGACGCTCAGGCGCGTCTGGCCGGCGATGCTCAGCTGCACCTGCGCCGGCGTGGACGATGCATCGGCTGCGCCCAGGTTGAGCAGGCCCGCGGCCTCCACCCGCCCGGTGGACACCAGCGGCGTCTGCACCGAGCCCGCGGCCACCACCGCGCCGCCCGGCCCGATGCTCAGCACCAACTCGTTGGCCGCGCTGCGTGCCTCCAGCAGGTTGGCGGCCTGGCCTGCCGCGCCCTGCAGCACCAGGGCCCGCTCGCTGGCCGAGGCGCTGCCGATCAACGCGCCGCTGCGCAGCAGTGCCGCACCGGTGATGTCCAGCCCGGCGCTGCCCCTCAACGGGCCGGTGAATTGCGCGGCCCCGGTGGTGGCGGCGATGCGCACCCGCTCGAGGTTGTTGGTGCGGATCACCAAGTCCTGCGCATCCAGCGTGCCCAGGAAGTTGACGCCCGGGTCGGTGTTGGCATTGCCGCGGGTGGTCCACACATTGCCCAGCGAACCCACCACCGAGCCCACCAGCGACTCCAGGCTCGCCTGGTTCAGCCGGCCCTCGGCGTCGGCAATCACCAGGCGGTCGAAGCCGGGTGGGGCCACGGGTGCGGCCAGGCCGGCGAGCGCGCCCAGGCGCACATTGGCCGACCCGGGCGCTCCGTCCACCAGCAGGCCGCCGGTGCCCAGCACCTGCAGACGGGCACTGGCGCCCACGGCGCCCACCGTGGCACCGCCGATCAGGCTGCTCGCGCCATTGACCTGCAGGTTGCCGCGCACCAGCAGGTTTTCGAACTCGGTGACGTCGCCGGGGCCCACCGGCATCACGTCGGCCACCACCGCGACGAAACGCCCTTCGCGCCGGCCATTGGGCCGCTGGGCGCTGAGCGGAGAACCCGCCTCGAAGCGCCACAGCCGGTTGTCGGCGGTGGTCAGGCGCAGCTCGCCATTGAGCAGCGGGTCGTTGGGGGTGTCGATGACGTCGTCGGACCGCCCGGTGATGAGGTTGGTCAGGGCGGCGGCATTGAGCACCGGTGGCCGCGTCAGGCTCACGCCGGCGGACAGCAGGGTCTGCGAGGTGTCGCGCACCGAGACGAAGTCGTCGCCCCGGGTGCTGCCGGCGGCGATGTCGGCGCAGGTGGTCTGCAGCGTGCGGTCGGCGCCGGCGAACACCACCGCCAGCAGCCGCCCGCCGTTCAGCGTGCCTGGAACCAGGTTGGCGCCACTGGTGGTGCTGCCGTTGTCGAAGGCGCAATAGCCCAGCGGCGTGCCATAGCCATCGGCCTGCGGCACGCCGAAGCCGGCGGGCAGCTGGCCGATGCGGCTGGTCGGGCCCCAGGCGTCGCGCATCGCGGGCGGCTCCAGCGTGCCATCGTTGTCGCGGTCGGTGGCGCGGGCGGCCAGCACGGTGGCCGCGGTGTTGGCCAGGATCTGCCCCTCGCGCAGCAGCGCCAGCCGCGCCTCGTGCAGCGGCAGCTCGCGCGGCACCGCCGTGCCGGGCGCGGCCAGCGCCAGCGCGATGGCCGAGGCCAGCAGCGTGGGGCGCAGCACCCCGCCGGAAGCGCCGAGGCGCGGGTGAGCCTGCGTTCGAGGGGAGGTTTTCATGGGGGGCAGGGGTCGCTGGCCAGGGTGACGGTGAGGGTGTTGGTGTCCGCGTCGAAGGCGCGCTGGTCGGGTGCGCGCGCGGCCACGCGGCGCAGCACCGCAGGGGCCGTGCTGGCACCGGCGCCTTGCAGCAACACCCGCACCGCGGTGACGCGCTCGGGCACGCAGCCGATGGCGATGGCGTATTGCCAGGGCGCGAAGCCGACGGGCGGCCGGGGGAAGAAGAGGCCATCGCGGCCGGTCCACATCGGGCGGCGGCTGGCGTCGGCGTGCCCGGGGCACAGGAGCGTGTCGGCATTGCCGGTGCCGGTGGCGAAGGGCGCGGGCGCTGCGCCCGGCAGCAGCGGGAAGGCGGTGGTGACGTTACCCACGGTGGCGCCCACCGGCGCCTCGGTGGCGCACAGCAGCACGGCCATGGTCAGGGTGTCGATGGCGCTGTCCACCTGCTCCACCTGCTCGGCCGTCTGGCCGGACAGGTCGTTCGCATTGCGCATGAGGGCGGTGGCCACGGAGACCACGCTCAGCAGCGCGAGCGCATACATCACATAGGCCAGGATGAAGCCGCGCGGCGCCTGGCCTCGAAGGGCGGTGCGCGGGGCCAGGAGGCCGGGCAGGCGCAGGGCGGTGTTCATTGGACGGACAAGGTCTTGAAAAGCGTGAGGCCGCCTGCCGCGAGGCGGGTGCAGCCTTCACGGGCCACGAAGGGGTCTTCCTGCGGCGGCTGCAGCGGGTCCAGCGCGTTGCCCAGCTTGGCCTGGAAAGCGCGGCAGATGGGTTCGGTCACGCCGCGCATCAGCAGCACGTGGTCGATGCCGCGCGGGCCGGTGACGTCGGCCACCTCCAGCTCGTAGCGGCCCGGTGAGCCGGGGGCCAGCACGGCCGGCGGCGGCACGGGCGCGCCATGCGTCAGCAAGCCGCCCGGCGCCTGGCTCTCGGCGTCGAAGCGGCTGGCGGTGACGGCCATCCAGCCGTGGGTGCTGGCGAAGGTCTGCAGCTGGGTTTCAAGCTTGGTCAGGTCCAGTTGCAGCTGGGCCAGGCGGGCTTCCTCGGTGGAGTGGGCGAGCCGCTCGCTCATGCGGCTGCCGCTGAGCCAGATGCCCAGCGCGATGGCGCCCGCAGCGAACAGCACCCCGCCGATGGCCATCAGGCGCGGCGATCGATCCGGCGGCAGGGGCGGGGCGTGCATGGCGGGGCCTGGCTCAGCGAAGCAAGGCGGGCAT
>JAIYCR010000058.1 GCA_027487905.1 Rubrivivax sp.
TATAAGGGCGACACCCGGGCCATCCCGGATGCCAGCGACACCATGACACCCACCGCGCAGGATGACGATAGCGCACCGCCCGACGCGGTGCCACCGATGCTCCGGGCGAACACCGCGAGGTTTCGCGACTGGCTGGCCCGGCACAGGGGCCTGAGCCTGGCCGACTACGACGCCCTGCGCCGCTGGTCGGTCGCCGACGTCCCTGCATTCTGGTCGGCGCTGTGGGACTTCTTCGACCTGCACTCGGCCACCCCGATCGAAAGCATCCTGGCGGACGCGCGGATGCCCGGCGCCCGGTGGTTCCAGGGCGCGACGCTCAATTACGCGGCGCAGGTCGCCCGCCATGCGCCCGCCGCAGATGCTCAGGGCATACCCGCGGTCGTTTTCCGCAACGAGCGCCTGCAGCGCGAGGGCCGCGACCGCGTCATCGGCTGGGGCGAGCTGGCGTCCGATGCGGCCGCACTCGCTGCGCGTCTGCGATCGCTGGGCGTCGGTCCGGGCGACCGCGTCGCGGCCTACCTTCCGAACGTGCCGCAGGCGCTGGTCGGCCTGCTCGCCTGCGCCTCGATCGGCGCCGTCTGGAGCCTGTGCGCACCCGACATGGGCGTGTCCACCGTCCGCGACCGCTTCCGGCAGATCGAGCCGGTCATCCTGATCGCCGGCGACGGCACGGTCTACGGCGGGAAGACCATCGACCGGCGTGCAGCCGTCGCGGAGTTGCTGCGGGATCTGCCGACCGTGCACACGCTGATCACGGTGCCGTACCTGGAGGAGTCCGGTGCCCGGATCGACGGGCGGGACGGCCCGTTCACGATCGATCTCGCCGGGTGGGACGGCACGGTCATCGAATGGAGCGACGCATTCGAACGCGGACGCGGTGTCGACCCTCAGCCACAGCCCTTCGACCATCCCCTGTGGATCGTCTACTCCAGCGGAACGACCGGGCTGCCCAAGCCCATCGTTCATGGCCATGGCGGCGTGGTTCTGGAGATGCTCAAGCTGCACGCCTTCCACCTCGACCTGCAGCCGAGCACCTCGCGTCTGCGCGCCGATCCGGAGCGCTTCCACTGGTACAGCAGTTCGGGCTGGGTGATGTGGAACCTGCAGGTCTGCGCACTGCTGCTGGGCACGACGGTGTGTCTGTACGACGGCCACCCGTCGTTCCCGGAGAAGGACACACTGTGGCGATTCGCGGGCGACGCGGGCCTGACCTTCATGGGGGCGGGGGCCGCGTACTGGACGGCCTGCATGAAGTCCGGTGTCGACGCTCGGCGATGGGTCGACGGCCGTCGTCTGCGATCGCTCGGTTCGACGGGTTCCCCGTTGCCGCCGGACGCCTACGAGTGGGGTTGGTCGCAACTCGGGCGGCCGATGTGGTGGGCCGTCATCTCGGGCGGAACGGACATCGCGAGCGCCTTCCTGGGCGGCACGCCGGAGTTGCCCACCGTGCCCGGGGAGATGCAGGCCCGCGCGCTGGGTGCCGACGTGCGCGCCTGGGACCCGGCCGGACACGACCTGGTCGACGAGGTGGGCGAACTGGTGTGCGTGAAGCCCATGCCGTCGATGCCGCTGCGCTTCTGGAACGATCCGCAGGCCCGGCGATACACCGACAGCTACTTCGACGTGTACCCCGGCGTGTGGCGGCACGGTGACTGGCTGCGGATCACCCCCGATGGCGGCTGCGTCGTCTACGGCCGCAGCGATGCCACCCTGAACCGCCACGGTCACCGCCTGGGCACGGCCGAGATCTATCGGGTGGTCGAGGCCATCCCCGAGGTCGTGGACAGCCTGGTGGTGGACCTCGAGTTCCTCGGGCGGCCAAGCTTCATGCCGCTGTTCGTGGTGTTGCGTCAAGGGCTTGCGCTGGATGGGAGCCTCAAGGAGGAGATCCGGCGGCGCATCCGCGAACAGGTGTCGCCTCGTTTCCTGCCCGACGCGATCGAGCAGGTCGCCGAGATTCCACGCACCTTGACCGGCAAGAAGCAGGAGCTTCCGGTCAAGAAACTGATGCTGGGCAGGCCTGCCGCCGAGGTGGTGAACAAGGACGCCTGTGCCAACGCGGGGGCGTTCGACTGGTTCGTGGACTATGCGCGGCAGCGTGCCGCCGGGGAGTGACGGGAATGGGCGAGGGAAAGTTGCTGCAGGGCCAGGTCGCCATCGTGACCGGTGGTGGTCGTGGCGTGGGGCGGGGCGTCTGCCTGGCGCTGGCGGAGGCCGGAGCGAAGGTGGTCGTCAACGACATCGGCGCGACGCTGGACGGTCGGTCCAGCGGGGAACAGCCCGCCGACGAGGTGGTGGGCGCGATCCGCGCGATGGGGGGCGAGGCCGTGGCGGACGGCGCCGACATATCCGACTGGACATCGGCCCATCGCCTGGCCGATCACGCGGTCGAGGCTTTCGGCCGGCTGGACATCGTGGTGAACAACGCGGGCATCCTGCGCGACGTCATGTTCCACCGGATGAGCGAGGCCGAGTTCGACGCCGTGCTCGCGGTGCACCTCAAGGGCAGCTTCAACGTCAGCCGCGCGGCGGCCACGCACTTCAAGGCCCAGGGCAGCGGTGCCTTCGTCCACATGACGAGCACCTCCGGCCTGATCGGCAATTTCGGCCAGGCCAACTATTCGGCGGCCAAGCTGGGCATCGTGGGACTGTCCAAGAGCATCGCGCTGGACATGGCCAGGTTCGGCGTGCGCTCGAATGCCGTCGCACCCTTCGCCTGGACCCGGATGATCGACAGCATCCCCGCGCAGACACCCGAGCAGTTGCGGCGCGTCGAGGGTCTCAAGAAGCTCGTGCCCGAGAAGGTCGCCCCCTTCGTCGTGGCGCTGTGCGCCGAAGGTGCGAGGGACGTTTCGGGGCAGGTCTTCGGTGTGCGCAACAACGAGATCTACCTGTTCAGCCAGCCCCGCCCGGTGAGGAACGCCCACCGCAGCGAGGGCTGGACGCCGCAATCCATCCTCGATTCGGCACTGCCCATGCTGCGCCCAGGCTTCTACGGGTTGGACCGGTCGGCCGACGTCTTCACCTGGGATCCGGTCTAGGGTCACAATCGTTCACTTCATTATTGTCAAAGACCCGGTGGTCGACGCCTCCGGGTCGGTCCACCGATGCCCGCATCCCCATCCGCCACCGCAGCAGCAGCAGCCGCCGCCGCGCCCAAGAGCATCGACTGGGAACTGCGACTGGGCTTCCTCATCCACGACGTCTCCCGCCTGCGGCGCAGTGCCTTCGACCGGTGCCTCAAGCCCTTGAACGTGACGCGGTCCCAGTGGTGGGTGCTGGCCTACCTGTCGCGCGAGGACGGCATGACCCAGAGCCAGCTGGCCGAGGAGCTCGACCTCGGCAAGGTGGCGGTGGGCGGCCTCATCGACCGGCTGGAGAAGACGGGCCTGGTCAGACGCGACGCGGATGCCACCGACCGGCGCGTCAACCGCGTCTTCCTCGAGCCCAAGAGCAAGGCGCTGATCGCGAAGATGCGCAAGGTCAGCCACCGGCTGAACGTGCAGATCCTCTCGGGACTGGACGATGTGGCGCTGGAGAGCACTGCAGTGACGCTGGACGCCATGAAGCGCAACCTTCTGGTCTACCTGCAGACGCCCGAGCAGACCTGAGCGGCCGCGACTCCGGGTTGCCCCGGGGGCCTGCATGCCATGTGCATAGTACGCTAGCGCACGATCAGGACCCAGGCGAGGTCCTCGGCATCACACCCTCCGGAGACGAAGATGACCTCGACCCGTTTCGATCCCGCCGCCCATGCCCAGGCCATGCGCAGCGGCGGCTACTGGACCGACCGTTCATACGACGAGTTCATCGCCCAGGCGTCACAGGCGACACCGGACAAGGCGGCCCTCATCGCCTATCGGCACGATCGGACCGACCCCCGCCGATTCGACT
Source organism: Rubrivivax sp. (assembly GCA_027487905.1). Classification (GTDB taxonomy): domain Bacteria; phylum Pseudomonadota; class Gammaproteobacteria; order Burkholderiales; family Burkholderiaceae_C; genus JAIYCR01. Next base: position 3,895 of record JAIYCR010000058.1, read on the forward strand.
GGCGCAGCCTCGCCGACACGATCGCCCGTTGCGCGGCCGGCCTGGAAGACCTGGGGGTGAGCGCAGGCGACATCATCGCCGTGCAACTGCCCAACTGGTGGGAGTTCATGGTGGTGTCCCTCGCCGCGAACCGCATCGGCGCCGTGGTCAACCCGCTGATGCCGATCTTCCGCGAGCGCGAGTTGTCCTACATGCTCGGCTTCGCCGAGGCGAAAGTGCTTGTCGTCCCCAAGGTGTTCCGCGGCTTCGACCACGAACAGATGGCGCGGTCGCTCCAGCAGGCCTTGCCGACCCTGCGCCATGTGGTCGTCGTGGACGGCGAGGGCGAGGACGGTTTCGAACGCCGACTGCTGTCGGGCCACCGGCGGGTTCAACCCAGCTCGCCGCCCCGTCTGGCGGCGGACGGGATGGCGGTGGTGATGTTCACCTCGGGCACCACCGGTTCACCCAAGGGCGTCATGCATTCGCACAACACCTTGCTGGCGTGCAACCAGGCGCTGGCAGGGCGCTTCGGGCTGACCACCGACGACGTGATGCTCGCGTGTTCGCCACTCGGCCACATGACGGGCTATGCCGCCGTGATGCTGCTGGGCGTGAGCCTGGGCGCCACGCTCGTTCTCCAGGATGTCTGGGACGGACAGCGCGGCGTGTCGATCATGGCCGAGACCGGGGTGAGCTTCACGGCCGCCTCCACGCCCTTCCTGTCCGACATCTGCGCGGCGGTCGCGGGCGGTGCGCCTCGACCGGCGGCACTGCGCAATTTCCTGTGCGGTGGCGCGCCGATTCCGCCCGTGCTCATCGAGCGCGCGGCCCAGGAGCTCGGACTGATGGTGTGCTCGCTGTGGGGCATGACCGAGTCGCTGTCGAGCACGCTCACCGAACCGCAGCGGGCGGCCGAGAAGTCGTCGCGCACCGACGGTCGGGCGCTGGATGGCGTCGATGTCAAGGTCGTCGATTTCGATGGACAGGCCTTGCCGGCCGGGCAGACCGGCCGACTCCTGGTGCGGGGTTCGCAGATGTTCCTGGGCTACTACAAGCGCCCGGACATCGCCACCTTCGACGCCGACGGGTGGTTCGACACCGGGGACCTCGCCTATGCCGACGACGAGGGCTACATCCGCATCAACGGGCGGACCAAGGACGTGCTCATCCGCGGCGGCGAGAACGTGCCGGTCGTGGAGATCGAGGCGCTGCTGTACAAGCACCCGGCGGTCATCGCGGCTGCACTTGTGGGCTATCCCGATGCGAGGCTGGGCGAGCGCGGCTGTGCGTTCGTCGTGCTCAAGCCCGGGCACACCCTCACCCTGGAGGACCTGCAGGCGTACATGGCCGAATGCAAGGTCGCCAAGCAGTACTGGCCGGAGCGGGTCGAGGCGGTGCAGGACCTTCCGCGAACGCCCAGCGGCAAGGTGCAGAAGTTCAAGCTGCGCGAACTGGCCGTCCAATGAGCGACGGCTATTCGCTGGAGCGCCTCGACGGGGGCGTGGCGCTGCTGCGCTTGGAGCAGCCCCAGCGGCTGAATGCCTTGTCCGACCGGATCGTCGCCGACCTTCACGACGAGCTCGCCGGTCTGGCGCAGGACCCTTCCCTGAGGTGCCTCGTGCTGACCGGCGCTGGCCGGGCGTTCTGCGCGGGCTTCGACCTGAACGAGGCGCAGGCCGCGCCGGACGAGGCGGCCATGGGCCCTGCGGCCGCCTGGACTGCCCGTCAGGAGTCCTTCGCCGGACTGGTGACCCGCTTGCGCGGGCTGCGTGCGCCCGTCATCGCTGCGGTCAACGGGCTGGCCAACGGCGCCGGTCTGGCGCTGGCGCTGGCGGCGGAGATCCGCTATGCGGGGCAGTCCGCCCGCTTCAACGCGGCCTTCGTGAAGGTCGGCATGACGGGCTGCGACATGGGGGTGAGCTGGCTGCTGCCGCGCTGTGTGGGCCTCTCGAACAGCTTCGAGATGCTGCTCACCGGCCGGATGGTGGACGCCATCGAGGCTGAACGGATCGGCCTCGTCACCGCGACGGTACCGGATGACGACCTGCTCGGCCGCGCGCTGGACACCGCGCGCGCCATCAGCGCCCACGATGCGTTCGCCGTCTGGATGACCAAGCGGGGTGCATGGGCCAACGCCGAGGCTGCGTCGATGGCCCAGGCCATCGAGCTGGAGAATCGGTCGCAGATCCTGGCTCAGCACACGGGTGTGCTCGGTCGCGCGGCGCAGGCGCTGCTCAGCCGCAAGCGCAGCAGCGAATAGGCCGGCCGCCCACCTCAGGCGAACCCGCAGCGGCCGCGGTCGATCAGCAGCAGGTCGCGTTCCAGCGCCCGTGCGCGGAAGGCCATCTGGCCTTCCTGGCCGAACAGCTCGACGCGGACGGTCTCGCCCGGATAGCCCGGGTTCACGAACCGGGCGGACAGGCAACGCAGCCGGGTCGCATCGGACGGCAGGCCCTGACGTCGCAGAAGCGCCAGCACCGCGATCCCCAGGTTGTTCAGCCCGTGGCTGATCGGCCGGTCGAAGCCAGCGGCCCGGGCCAGGGTGGGGTCCGCATGCAGTGGCATGAGGTCGCGGCTCGCGAGCCGGTACAGCAGCGCAGCGTTGCGCGGCGTGGCGATGTCGATCACGTCGTCGGGCGTCGATGCGGGGTCCAGCGGCTCGCACGGCGCAGGCGCGACCCCCCAACTGCCGCAGCCTCCATCGCCGCGCAGGAACTGGACCTGCCGGATGTCGGCCACCGGCCGGCCGGTGTCGGCGTCGTCCAGCGAGATTTCGAAGTGGATCAGCGCACCGCGACCCGGCCCCTTGTCCTCGATGGCCAGGATGCGGTGGCGTGCCACCACGCAGCCCGCGGCGGTCAGCGAGGCGTGCCAGGTCACGTGATGCTCGCCGTGCAGGATGCGAGGCCAGTCGATCTGGAAGATCGGATCGTCGTGCCAGAAGGGGGGCCACCCGAGCGTCAATGCGAAGGTCGGCAGGACCTGCAGACCTGCCGGGTGGGCACCCTCGTAGACCAGGGGCAGGTCGACCGGCTCGACGGGATCCGCCCCGGCGCCGAGGGACAAGGCATACAGCGCGGCATCGCGGGTGTCCCAGGCGTGCCGCACCGGGGGAAACGGCCGCGCGAGGACGGCGTCGATGTTCATGGTTCGATCGTCACCACGACCTTGCCGAACTGCTCGCCCCGGTCGAGCCTGTCCATCGCATCGTGGACCCTGGCCAGCGGAAAGACGGCGTCGACCACCGGTCGGATCTGACGGCGGGCGAAGAGCTCGACGACCGTGCGGAACTCGTCCATGCTGCCGCCGGTCGACCCATACACCTCGAGTTGCCGGATGAACATGCGCTGCAGCTCCACCGGAGGATTGCTTCCCGAGGTGGCGCCGCAGGTCACGATGCGGCCGCCGCGCCGCAGGCTGCGCAGCGAATCGGCCCAGGTGGCCGCACCGACGCTGTCGACCACCATGTCGACGCCTTCGCGTTCGGTGATTTCCATCACCCGATCGACAACGCGATCGCTGCGGTAGTTGATCCCCGCATGCGCGCCGAGCTCGGCTGCCCGGGCGAGCTTGGCGTCCGATGAGGAGGTGACGATGGCACGGGCGCCCGCCAGGACGGCAAGCTGCAGTGCCGCTGCCGCGACGCCCCCGCCGATGCCCACGATCAGCACGGTCTCGCCTGGCCGCAGCGCGCGTTTGCCGAACAGCATGCGCCAGGCGGTGAGGTGTCCGACCATCAGGGCGCCGGCCTGGATGAGGTCCGCGTCATCGGGCAGCTGCACGAAGCAGTGTGCCGGCATGGCGATGTATTCGGCCAGCGTCCCGTGTCGGTGTTCGCCCATGATGTCTGCGTTCAGGCACAGCGGCTGGTCTCCGGCCAGGCAGAACCGGCATCGCCCGCAGAAGGCGTTGCTGTAGAGGATGGCCTTGCGGCCGATCTCGAGCCCGCTGCCCTCGGGCGCCCAGGCGACAACGCCGGCCGCCTCGACCCCCTGCACCAGGGGCAAGTCGTGCGTGATGCCCTGGCCGACGTCGCGCATGTAGAGGTCCACGCGGTTCAGGCCCACCGCGTGGACCTGAAGCAGGGCCTCGCCGGCCGCCGCAACGGGCTTGGGAAAGTCGCGCAGCTTCAAGCCCTCGCGACCCCGGGTTTCCAGAACGGCTGCTTTCATGCCGGAAGCGTAGACGGTCGTACACCTGCGTACGACCTGAGGAAAACCCGACGACGCGGCGTCGGTGTCGTGCCTAAGATGGTCGGTGGTACGGTAGTGAACGATCGGAGGCTGGCGTGCGACGTCTCATCGGGATGCCTTGCGTGGTGACCGGCGCGGCGCGTGGCATCGGCCTGGCGATCGCCGAGCGGCTGGCTGTCGAGGGTGGCAAGGTCGCGCTGTGGGACATCAGTGAACGGCGACTGGAGCCGGCGGTCCAGGCGCTTCGCGACCGAGGACTGCGGGTCGTCGGCATCGCCTGCGACGTGTCCGACCGCGGCGCGGTGGCCGACGCCATGGCGCGCAGCGCAGCCCTGCTGGACGGGCCGGTGGGGGTGCTGGTCAACAACGCGGTGTGGGCTCGCTTCGTGGCCCTGGAGGCGCTGGACTCCGACCTCGTCGATCGCATGCTCGCCGTCGGGTTGAAGGCGGCGCTGTGGACGACGCAGGCGGCCGTGCAGCAGATGCGCGTGCGGGGCGGCGGCAGCATCGTCAACCTGTCCTCGACGACGGCTTACCGGCCGGTGGCCCTCAGCGCGGCCTACGCGGCGATGAAGGCCGGGGTGATGGGCCTGACCCGCGCGCTGGCCATGGAACTGGCCGCCGATCGCATCCGGGTGAACACCGTCATTCCAGGCATGGTGGGTACGCCGGCATCACGCGCGCAGTTCGACGAGGTCACGCTCGCGCGTCGCGAGGCGGCGATGCCGCTGGGGCGCTTCGGCACACCGGCCGAGATCGCAGCCGCGGTGGCTTTCCTGGCCAGCGAGGACGGCGGCTATGTGCACGGTGCCGAACTGGTCGTCGATGGCGGCTGGACCGTCCCTTCGCATTGAGGACACCGCATGGACCTGACCCACCGACTGGACGGACGCCGCTGCGTGGTGACCGGTGGCGGCACCGGCATCGGCCGGGCCAGCGTCCTGAGGTTCGCCGCCGAAGGCGCCCGCGTGCTCGTGATGGGGCGGCGTGCCGCACCGCTCGACGACACCGTGGAGCAGGTGCTCGCCGCAGGCGGGGAGGCCGTGGCCTTCGTCGGCGATGCGAACGACGAGGGCTGCGTGGCCGATGCGGTCGCGACCTGCGCAAGGCTCTGGGGTGGGTTGGATGCCTTCCTGGCCAATGCGGGTTCGCCGGGTACGAACGCCACGATCCTCGATCAGACCGTCGAGGAGTGGCAGACGGTCTGGCGGGACAACGTGCTGAGCAGCATGCTGGCGATCAAGCATGCCGGTTCGGTGATGGGTGCCCAGGGTTCGGGCTCGATCGTGCTGGTGTCGTCCGTCGCTTCGCTGCGAGCCAACGCGGGAGCCATCTCCTACAGCGCCGCCAAGGCCGCCGTGAGCAACCTGGCCATGACCGCGGCCAATGCGTTCGCCGGCACCGCGGTTCGGGTCAATGCCATCCTGCCCGGTCTCGTGCGCACGCCGATGACCGCCAAGGTGTTCGAGTACGCCCAGGCGCGGGGAAAGTCCGATCGCATCGGACACATGACGCCGCTGCGGCGCACCGGTGAGCCGCATGAGATCGCTGCGATGGCGGCCTTTCTCGTGAGCGACGATGCGTCCTTCGTCACGGGCCAGTGCTACGCGGTCGACGGCGGCGTGAGCAGCACCCATCCTCAGGGAAGGGTGCCGCTGTGATGCGGGCGGCGGCGTCTGCAGCGGCGCTGGAGCGACGGGCCCTGGGGGTGGGCGTGGCGCTCGCCGTCGCGTGGGGGGCGAGCTTCACCATCCAGAAGACTCTCTACCTGGCGATGGGCGTCGGCGGCTTCCTGTTCGTTCGCTCGATCGGCATGTGCGCCTGTGCCCTGCTGCTGCTGTGGACGCTCGGGCGGCCCGTGCTGCCCGCGCTCGATGGCGCCGACCGCTTCCGCCTGCTCTGGGTCACCGCGCTCGGTCCTGTCGGACACATCGTGCTCGTCTCCTACGGCATCCACTGGTCCACTGCGTTCTCGTCCGCGTTGATCATGGCGCTCGGGCCCGTCATCACCTTGATCCTGCTGCGCCTGATCGGCAGCGCGCGCCTGGGCGGACGGCAATGGGCGGGCGTGGCGCTGGCCGCCGGCGGCGTGCTGCTGCTGGTGGCGGAGAAGCTGTGGAAGGCCGGTCCGCTGGCCGGGATCGGCGACCTGACGCTCTTGCTGGCGGCGCTGGCGTTCTCGGGCTACACGATCGGCGTGGGGCCCCTGATCGAGCGGCACGGAGGCCTGGAGGTCATGAGCTGGACGACCTTGCTCGCCAGTCCGGTGCTGCTGGCGCTGACCGCTGCGGCCGCCTGGCGCACCGACTACTTCGCGCTGCCGGTGACGGATTGGGCCGCTTACGCGTGGACGGTGCTGGTCTCCGCCTTCGGGGGCTGGCTCGCCTGGAACTGGGTCAACCGGGTGAGGGGCGTGGGCCGGACCGCGCCGCTGCTCTACCTGGTGCCGCCCATCGCAGCCCTCATTGCCTGGTCGATGGGCGGCGAGACCTTCACCGCGTCGAAGCTCGTCGGAGCCGGGCTTGCCGTCGGCGGCGTGGTCTGGACTCAGCGCGCACGCGTCGCACCCGAGCGGCGGATCTGCCCGGCGCCAGAGGCAGCCGTGTCGCATCCGCCCACCTGAACCGAGGAGACCCTGATGGACTTCACCCTGCCCGCCGACATCACGGCCAAGCTGGCCGAACTCGACGAATTCATCGAGCGGGAGATCGCGCCGCTCGAGCGTGAGCATCCGCAGTTCTTCGACCACCGCCGCGAGCACGCCCGCACCGACTGGGCGAACGACGGCCGCCCCCAGCCCGCCTGGCGAGAACTGCTGGCGGAGATGGAGCGACGCGCAGACCAGGCGGGCCATCTGCGGCTCGGGCTGCCGCGCAGCGTCCCGGGCGGGGGTGGCGCGAGCAACCTGATGATCGCCGCCATCCGCGAGCACCTGGCTGCCAGGGGGCTGGGCCTTCACAACGACCTGCAGGACGAGAACTCGGTCGTCGGCAACTTCCCGATCGTGCCGGTGATCGCCGAATACGGCTCCGCCGAGCAGCAGGCCTATGTCGAGGGCATCATCACGGGCCGCCGGCACCTGAGCTTCGCGCTCACCGAGCCGGGTCACGGCAGCGATGCGACCTGGCTCGAGACGACCGCGGTGCGCGACGGCGACCACTGGGTCATCAACGGCATGAAGCGCTGGAACAGCCAGGTGGCCCGCGCCCACGCGAACCTGGTGTTCGCCCGGACCTCCGGTCAGCCCGGCGACGCGCAGGGCATCACGGCCTTCGTCGTGCCGACCGACACCGCAGGCCACCGGATCCTCTACAACCACTGGACATTCAACATGCCCAGCGACCATGCCGAGGTGGCGCTGGAGAACGTGCGGGTGCCGCACAGCGCCATCCTGCATCGGGCGGGCGAGGGGCTGATGGTGGCGCAGCGCTTCGTGCACGAGAACCGCATCCGCCAGGCGGCCGCCAGTGCCGGGGCGGCCCGCTTCTGCATCGCCGAAGCGGCCCGGTACGCGAGCGAGCGCAAGGCCTTCGGCGAACCGCTGTCGCGCAAGCAGGCGATCCAGTTTCCCCTGGTCGAGCTGCATGCCGATTGCGAGATGGTGCGCAACTACATCTTCAGGACCGCCTGGGAGATGGACCGCCGCGACCCGCTGGAGATCAGCGACATGGTCTCGATCTGCAACTTCCGGGCGAACCGCCTGGTGTGCGAAGCCGCCGATCGCGCGATGCAGGTGCACGGTGGCGTGGGCTACAGCCGCCACAAGCCCTTCGAGCACATCTACCGCCATCACCGCCGCTATCGCATCACCGAGGGTTCGGAGGAGGTCCAGATCCGGCGCGTCGCCCAGCACCTGTTCGGGTTCGCGGGCAAGCGGGCGAACACGACGGTGGCGTGATGAACCTGGCCGCACCGGACTTCGACCCCGTGCGACTGCGGCGATACCTCGATGCGTGCGTCGGTGGCGCGAGCGGCCCGCTGGAACTGGAGCGCACCGAGGGCGGGATGTCGAACCCGACCTGGTTCCTGCGGCGAGGCGACTGGCAGGCGGTGCTGCGCAAACAGCCGGCCGGGGCGCTGGCGCCATCGGCGCATGCGATCGACCGCGAGTTCCGTGTGCTGCAGGCGCTGCACCGCACGCCGGTGCCGGTGCCCAGGCCGATGCACTGGTGCGGCGATGCCGACATCGTCGGCACGCCCTTCTACCTGATGGAGCGTCTTCAGGGGCGCGTGTTCCACGGTTTCGCCACGCCCGGCCTGGCTGCGCAGGAGCGGTCGGCGATGTTCGAGGCGATGGTGTCCACGCTCGTGGCAATCCACCGGGTCGATGTGCAGGCCGTGGGTCTGTCGGACTACGGCCGTCCCGGCAACTACTTCGAGCGGCAGCTTCGTCGCTGGGGCTCCCAGTGGCAGACCTTCCGCGACGGCGACGGCGACATCCCCGCACTGGATCGATTGCTGGCCTGGCTGCAGGCCCGCGTGCCCGCCAGCACGCTTCAGACGCTCTGCCACGGCGATTTCCGCATCGGCAACCTCCTGTTCCACCCCACCGAGCCTCGGGTGATCGGCGTGCTGGACTGGGAGTTGTCGACCCTCGGCCATCCGCTGGTCGATCTGGCCTTCAACAGCCAGGCCTGGCGCATGGCGCCGGACGAGAACGGTGGCTTGCTCGGTCTGCCGCTGCACGAGCTGGGCATCCCGTCCGAGACAGCCTACCTGGCGATGTACGACGAGCGGGCGGCCCTGGGCGAGCAGATGCAGCCTTTCCACCAGGCCTTCGCGATGTTTCGCGGAGCGGTGGGCTCGGTCGGCGTGGCCAAGCGGGGCGAGCGGGGCAACGGCTTCCTGCCGGAGGCCGCGCGGGTCGGCCGACACCTGGCGCTGGCCTATGCGCAGCGCGGTCTTGCAATAGCCGAGGCCGCATCCTGATGAACCGATTCGCGGCTCCCGCGGCTCCCGCGGCTTGCGCATCGCAGGCAGCGGCATCGACACGCCAGCGGCCTGGCGGGGACATCGAGATTCGGAGGACTGACAGATGACATCGTCGTCGGCTGATGCGGGTCCGCTGGCGGGCGTGCGGGTGCTGGAACTCGCCGCCATCGGACCGGCACCCTTCGCCGGCGCGCTGCTGGCAGACCTCGGCGCCGACGTGGTCCGGGTGGATCGTCTGCCGCAGGCCGGTGCCAGGCCCGAGGCGGCACGCTTTGACTTCTACAACCGGAACAAGCGGTCGATCGCCGTCGATCTCAAGCGGCCTGAAGGCGTCGAACTGCTGCTGGGCCTGGTGCGCGATGCGGACGTGCTGACCGAAGGCTTCCGGCCCGGTGTGCTCGAACGCCTGGGGCTCGCGCCGGCCCGACTGCTGGCCGCCAACCCGCGGCTGGTGATCGGGCGCATGACCGGCTGGGGCCAGGACGGACCGCTCTCGCGCGAGGCCGGTCACGACATCAACTACCTGGCGGTGACCGGGGCGCTGCATGCGATCGGTGAACCCGATCGTCCGCCCTTGCCGCCGCTGAACCTGGTCGCCGATCTCGGCGGCGGCGCCCTGTACCTGGCCGTGGGCGTGCTGGCCGCCGTGCTGCAGGCGCGCCAAAGCGGCCAGGGGCAGGTGGTCGATGCCGCCATGGTGGACGGCGTGACCCACCTCATGTCGGCCTTCCAGGCGTTCCGCCAGCAAGGCGTGTGGGAGGACCGGCGCGGATGCAACCTCGTCGATGGCGGTGCGCCCTTCTACGGGTGCTACGAGACGGCAGACGGCCGGTGGGTGGCGGTCGGGGCGATCGAGCCGGCGTTCTACGCGGCCTTGCTCGGCGTGCTGGCGATCGACCCGGACACCTTGCCGCCCCAGACCGACCGCAGCCGGTGGCCGGCCATGCGGGAACGTTTCGCGACCGTGTTCCGGACCCGAACCCGCGACGAATGGGTTGCCGCGGCGCAGGGCGCCGACGCGTGCCTCGCCCCGGTGCTGTCGATCGACGAGGCACCGAGCCACCCGCAACTCGGCCCTCGCGGTGCCTACGTCGAACTGGACGGCCTTCGCCACCCTGCTCCCGCGCCCCGCCTGTCCCGGACGCCCGGCACGCTGCGGCGCGGAGCGCCCGCCGCCGGCGAGCACAGCCGTCAGATCCTGCGGGATTGGGGAATCGCCGATGTCCCGGCCGCTGCACTGATCGAAGGCGGCGTGGTCTTCGACGCCGGCTGAGGCCGGATGACGGACCCATCTGCATCCCTGGAGATCCAATGCCCTACCAGAGCGTCTTCCGCACCGGCCTGTTCGAGGGCCGCACCGTCATCGTCACCGGCGGGGGCAGCGGCATCGGCCGCTGCACCGCGCACGAGCTCGCCTGTCTTGGCGCGCGGGTCGCACTCGTGGGTCGCACCCATGCCAAGCTCGAAGCGGTCGCACAGGAGATCGCCGAGGACGGAGGCACCGCGACCGTGCACCCCTGCGACATCCGGGAGGAAGCCCAGGTCCGAAGCACGGTGGGCGATGTCCTGGCGCGCCACGGACGGATCGACGGCCTGGTGAACAACGCCGGCGGCCAGTACCGTTCGCCGATGCGCGACATCTCCACGCGCGGTTTCGAGGCCGTGGTGCGCAACAACCTGACCGGCGGCTTCATCTTCATGCGCGAGGCCTTCACGCAGTGGATGGAGCAGCAGGGCGGCGCGATCGTCAACATCATCGCCGACATCTGGCACGGCTGGCCCGACTTCGCCCACTCGGGCGCGTCGCGCGGCGGCATGCTCACGCTCAGTGAAACGGCCGCTTGCGAGTGGGCGGCTTCGGGCGTTCGGGTGAACTGCGTGGCGCCCGGCGGCATCGCCTCCAGCGGCTTCGACCGCTACACGCCCGAGGCGCAGTCGAAGATCCTCGATTTCCCCCCCACCGTGCCGCTGCAGCGATTCGGCACCGAGGCCGAGGTGTCCGGGGCGATCGTCTACCTGCTGTCGCCAGCGGCCGCCTACGTGACCGGGACCTGCGTTCGGGTGGACGGCGGCACGCCGAACAACCGCAGCAGCTACTGGACGCTCGAGCGGGCCCGGCGCACCGAGCCCTTCGAGGGTTTCCATCGCAGCGTCACGCCGGAGCTGCTGCGACGCCCCGGATGACCTGAATGGCCGCCCGTCGCAGCAGGGCCCGGTGCAGTCCTACCGGCTGCCTCCGAGCTGGGGGCGCAGCCCGTCAGGGCTCACCCTGAGTACCGTCAGATCGTGCGCTAGCGTAAGATCTATTGACCGATTCACTTCGTGATCAGCCGCCATGATTCTCAGCGACGACCAGAAGGCCCTGCTTGAGTCCGCCCGCCGCTTCGCGAGGGACGTTTTGCTGCCGGGCTACCAGAAGCGCGACAAGGACGGCATCCTCGACCGCGAACTGGTGCTCGAGATGGGGCGGCTCGGCTTCCTGGGCATGGATCTCCCCGAAGCCCACGGCGGCATGGGGATGGACGGCGTCACCACCGGGCTGATCGCCGAGGCGCTGGCCTATGGCGACTTCAACATCAGCGCGGTTCCTGTGGGCATCTCGCTCAACGGCGCCATCCTCATCCGCCATGCGCAGCCCGCGGTACGCGACGTGTGGGTGCCGAAGATGGTTCGGGGTGAGGCGGTCATCGCCATCTGCCTGACCGAGCCTCGGGGCGGATCGGACGCTTCGAACCTGCAGCTGCGCGCGCGCCGGGACGGCGACCACTACGTGATCAACGGCGAGAAGACCAGCATCACCTTCGCCGACCGCGCCGACGGCTACGTGATCTTCGCCCGCACCGGCACGCCGGAGGAGGGTGCACGCGGCGTCAGCGCGTTCTTCGTGCCCGCGAAGACGCCGGGCATCCAGACCCTGAAGTTCAACGACTTCGGCAGCGCCGTGATCGGTCGCGGGCAGGTGTTCTTCGACGACGTTCGCATCCCGCTCGATCACCGGATCGGCGACGAAGGCAAGGGCTTCTCGCAGGTCATGCAAGGTTTCGACTACAGCCGCGCGCTGATCGGGCTGCAGGCCTGCGGCGCGGTGCAGGCCAGTCTGGACGAGGCCTGGGCCTACACCAAGGAGCGGGAGGCCTTCGGCCGGCCGATCGGGCAGTTCCAGGGCGTCACCTTCCCCTTGGCCGAGGGCGAGTCGCAGGTCGAGGCGATCCGCCAGCTGTGCTATCACACGCTGGCCCTGCGCGACGCCGGCCTGCCGCACACCAAGGAAGCGGCGATGTGCAAGTGGATGGGTCCGCGTTATGCAGTGGACATCATCCACCAGTGCCTGCTCACCTTCGGCCATTACGGCTGGAGCATGGACCTGCCGCACCAGCAGCGGCTGCGCGATGTGATGGGGCTGGAGATCGGTGACGGGACGGCTGCGGTGATGAAGCTGATCATCGCCCGCGAGCGCATCGGGCGCGTCGCCGTCCAGTACTGAGCGCAGGCCGTTGCGTTGAGCCGACTCGCTGCCATCCGCAGGCGCCTTCCTGAGCCGCAGGGCCTGGTCCTGCAGGTCTCGTCCGCCCGATGCGCCTGATCCTCGTGCGACACGGGCGGCCGGACGAGAGCCTGGGTCTGGCCGATCCGCCCCTGAACGACGCCGGTCGCAGCCAGGCCGCGGCCGTGGCGGCGCTGCTGTCACGGGAGCGCCCGACGCACCTGGTGAGCAGCCCCCTGCGGCGCGCCCGGGAAACGGGCGAGCCGCTGGCCAGGCACACCGGCCTTGAGCCGATCGTGATCGACGGCTGGGCGGAGGCCGATCGGGCGCTGTCGCGCTATCGGTCCACCGAAACCTTGAGAGCCCAGGGCGAGCACGAGTGGGCGCGCTTCCTGGCCGACCCCGTCGCCTACATGGGCGCCGATCCGATCGCGTTCCGCCAGGCGGTGCTGCAGGCGCTGGACGACACCCTGGCTCTGTCCTCCCCGTGCGACCGCGAGCCGCGTGTCGTGGTGTTCACCCACGGTCTGCCGATCAACACCGTGCTGTCGCAGGCGCTGGGACTGAGCCGCATCACCCACTTTCCGCCCTGGTATGGGTCGGTCACGCGCCTCGCGTCACGGCCCGGGCAGCCGCTCGGGATCGTGAGCATCAATGAAACCGGGCACCACGCACTCGTGCCATCCAACCCATGACCGCCATCGGCAACGAACAGGATCTGGCCTCCCGCATCGAAGGCTACCTGCGCGCCCAGACCGGTCGCGCCGTGCGGGTCGGCGCCATACGCCGCTTCCCGGTCGGGTTCTCCTGGCTGACCTTCCTCGTGCCCGTCGCCGGTCTGTCCGACGATGCCCGGGAGCAGTCCCTGATCCTGCGGCTCGGGCCCGACTACGGCCTGTTCGCGCCCTACAGCGCGGGGCCGCAGGTCATGGCCATGCAGTCGCTGGAGGGCAGCGACGTGCCTGTTCCCAGGGCCTACTGGAACAGCGATGACCCGAGCATCCTGGGCGCACCCTTCCTGTTCTGCGAGCGCGCCGAAGGCGCCGCGGTCGTGCCCTGGGTGTCGCCGACCGAACCGCCCCTGGAGGAGGGCTATCGGCTTCGCCTCGCGCACGGTTTCATCGACTGCCTGGCTGCCCTGCACCGCATCGACTGGCGCGACAGGCCCATCGCGGGTCTGGCCGGCGATGTCGACCCGGACAATGCTGCCTTGCGGTCGGTCGAGACCTGGGAGCGGCTGATCGACCGCTGGGCAATGCGCCCTTATCCGATGGCCGAGTGGGGGGTGCGGTGGCTCAAGGCGCATTGCCCGCGTGCACCTCGCGTCACCATCGTCCACGGGGACTACCGCACCGGCAATTTCCTCGAACTCGATGGATGCATCACCGCGATCCTCGACTGGGAACTGGTGCACCTGGGCGATCCGCACGAGGACCTCGCCTGGGCGAGCATGCCGATGTACAAGGGCGGAACGCCCTACATCGGGCGCCTGGCCGAGCCCGAGCTCTTCTTCGGCCGCTATGCCGAACGCAGCGGAATCGCCGTGGACATGGCAGCCGTGCGCTACTACCAGGCGTTCTCGCTGCTCAAGCTCGCTGCCACGCACATGGCCGCCGCGCGATGCTTCGAGGAAGGGCGCTTCAACGACCTGCGCATGCCTGCGATGGGCAGCCAGGTGGCCACCTGCCTGCGGCAGATGGCCAAGATCATCGACCGCAGCTGACACGCCACAGGAAGCGACGCATGAACAACAGCTTCGTCCGCCTCGTCGACGGCATGTGTGCAACCCTGCGCCAGGAGGTGCTGCCGCGCCTGGAGGACGAGTTCGCGCGCGGGCAGGTGTTCGGGATCATCAACTTGCTGAACACCCTGCGCCTGCGTGCGGACTGGTCTGCCGGCTTCCTGTCCGAGCAGATCGCCGCTCAGCGAACCGCACTCGCAGGCGTCAGGGCGGCCACCGCGGAGTTGGCCGACGCGCTTCGCCCCTGCGTGCCCGAGGAGCAGGCGCCACCTGCGACGACGACCGCGAGCGAGCTGCTGCGACTGCGCGACGACAACAACCGCGCGATCGGCAGCCTGCTGCGCTGGCTCGACGAGCGACGAACCGAATTGCCGTCGGGTGTCGCTGTCCAGACCGAGGGGCTGCTGCGCACGGCGCTGCAGGCGGAGGTCGATCTCGAACTGCGCCATGCGCCGCGACCGCTGTTCGCGGAGATGTCCAGCGGACGCGAGGACTGAACCCAGGGTATGTCCCGGGTGGGTGCTTGGTGGAAGCCCGAAGGAACGCCGGATTGACATCCAGGCGACACAGCCTAGAGTTCGACCAGATCGTACGCTACCGCACTGTTCACTGATGGGCGGTTTCGTGCGCGTCACGAAGCCATCGGCCGATTCGAGCCCCACCGGAGACCCGCCATGACCCATCCCACACGTCGCCAGTTCAACGTCGCTGCGGCGGCAGCCCTCGCCACCGCCGGACTGCCCTTCCAGGTGGGTGCCCAGCAGGAGCCGATCCGCATCGGCCTGCTGACGATCGACAGCGGTCCCTTCTCCACCTACGCGAGCCTCGCGGAGACGGGAGCTCGGGCGGCGGTGGACATCCTCAACGCCGAAGGCGGGGCACTGGGCCGCCGGTTCGAGCTGGTGGTTCAGGCCCACTCGGGCACACCCGCGGCCGCCATCCAGGCCGCCACACGGCTCGCGCAGCAGGGCAAGGTGTCGATGATCACGGGCCAGACCCTCGGGTCGCACTCGCTTGCGCTGATCCCTCGCCTCGAGCAGCTGAACGTCCTGCTGATCGACTCCTACGCAACGACCGCCGACATGCTGACCCGGGTGTGCTCTCCGAACTACTTCCGCGTGTCGGTGCCCGATCCGGTGACCACGCGGATGATGCAGGACTACGTCCGCAGCTCGGGCGCGAAGACCTGGAACCTGATCTCGGCCGACTATGCGTCCGGCCACAGCTTCGCCAAGGCCTTCGGCGAGCTGGTGACCGGGCTGGGCGGCGCCATGCAGCAGACCCACTTCTCGCCGCTTGGCACGACCGACTTCGGCAGCTACATCACGCAGATGTCCAGGGGAGCCGATGGCCTGCTCGTCCAGGTGTTCATGAGCGATGGCCAGTCCTTCGCCAAGCAGGCGCGGCAGTTCGGCCTGTTCGACCGCTACAAGCTCATCCTGGGCAACGGCTTCGCCACCGACTTCCAGCTCGAGGCGCACGGAGACAACGTCCTGGGTGTCGTCAATGCGTTGAGCTGGACGCCTGAACTCCCCGGTGCGCGCAACGCGACCTACGTCAAGGAGTTCGTCCTGCGCAACAAGCGGCGGCCGTTCTACACCGACTCCGATCTGATGGCGGTGATGGAGGTGTTCCGCGCCGGTGTCGTGAAGGCCGGAGGCACCGAGCCGGCGCGGGTGCGCAAGGCGCTGGAGGGGTTGAAGGTCGACACGATCTTCGGCAACGTCGAGATGCGGGCGGCCGATCACCACCTGATCCGGCCGCATGGCATGGCCCAGGTGGTGCGCGCCAGGAATGGTGGCTTGACCTTCGAGCAGAAGGTCATGAAGCCCGGGCCGGAGATCTACCCTGCCGCAGCGCCGGAGTGCAAGGCCCAGGCCTGAGCGCCTTTCTCCGGGCGGCTCGCCGAACGGTGCAGCGTGGCTTCCGATTGCAAAGTTCCTCCGTACAAGCCCGAACGACTTGCCGATTGACATCCTGTCGACACCGACTAGAGTAGCGCAGATCGTACGCTACCGAACAATACGCGTGCGAGCATAAACGGCAGTCCTCATCGACGCCGCAGGCCAGACACGAGCCCTCCCGGAGACACACATGATCCGCAAGTCCCGTCGCTACTTCAACCTGGTCGCAGCGGCTGCCCTCTCGGCAGCTTGCGCAGGCCTGCCTTTTGCCGCGAGCGCTCAGCAGGAGCCCATCCGCATCGGGCTGCTGACGATCGACAGCGGCCCGTTCGCCACCTACGCCAACCTGATGGAGTCCGGCGCCCGCGCCGCGGTGGACATCCTGAACGCGGAGGGCGGTGCGCTGGGGCGCAAGTTCGAACTGGTCGTCCAGTCGCACTCCGGCACGCCGGCGGCGGCCATCCAGGCGGCGACCCGCCTGGCCCAGCAGGGCAAGGTGTCGGTGATCACGGGTCAGACGCAAAGCTCGCACTCGCTCGCCCTGGTGCCTCGCCTGGAACAACTGGGCGTGCTGATGATCGACACCTACGCCCAGAGCAACGACCTGATGACCAAGTCGTGCGCTCCGAACTACTTCCGCGTGAACACGCCCGATGCGGTCACGACGCGGATGATGCAGGAGTACGTGAAAGCGTCGGGTGCGAAGACCTGGAACCTGATCTCCATGGACTACGCCGCCGGCCAGAGCTTCAGCAAGGCCTTCGGCGAACTGGTGGGCGGCATGGGCGGCTCGATCCAGCAGAGCCTCTTTTCCCCGCAGGGCACGAGCGATTTCGGCAGCTACATCTCGCAGCTTTCGCGGCCGGCCGACGCGCTGGTGGTCACGCTGTTCATGAGCGACGGCCAGTCCTTCGGCAAGCAGAGCAAGCAGTTCGGCCTGTTCGACAAGTACAAGGTGGTGCTCGGCAACGGCTTCGCCACCGACTTCCAGCTGGAGGCCCATGGCGAGAACGTGCTCGGGGTGGTCAACGCCCTGAGCTGGACGCCTGAACTGCCGGGTGCGCGCAACGCGACCTACGTCAAGGAGTTCGTGCTGCGCAACAAGCGCCGCCCGTTCTACACCGACGCGGACACGATGGTCGCGCTCGAGGTGTTCCGCGCCGGCGTCGTCAAGGCCGGCAGCGCGGAGCCGGCCCGTGTTCGCAAGGCCTTGGAGGGCCTTCGGATCGACACCATCTTCGGCAACGTCGAGATGCGGGCCGCCGACCATCACCTGATCCGTCAACATGGCATGGCGCAGGTGGTGAAGGCGCCCAACGGCGGCACCGCCTTCTCGATGCGGGTGATGAAGCCCGGCCCTGAGATCTACCCGCCGGCCAACCCCGAGTGCAAGGCGCAGGGCTGAGCGTCGCCATGGACTGGATGCAGCTGATCAGCGTGGCGCAATTGGCCAACGCCCTGGCGCTGGCCAGCCTGCTGACGATCCTGGCGAGCGGCCTGGCGCTGATCTTCGGCCTGCGTGACGTGATGAACTTCGCGCATGGCGCGCTCTACATGCTCGGCGCCTACCTCGCTTTTTCCGTGGGCAAGGCGCTGAGCTTCTGGGCGGCGCTGGTCATCGTGCCGATCATCCTGGCTGCGGTGGGCGCGGTCTTCGAACTCGCGGTGCTGCGGCCGCTGCAGAAGCGGTCGCACATGGATGTCGCGCTCGTGACCTTCGGCATCGCCTTGATCATCGGGCCGGCGGTCCACAAGGTGTGGGGCACCATTCCGCTGTCGGTGGAGCCACCTGAGGTGCTCGCAGGTTCGGTCGACCTCCTCGGAACGATGTACCCGAGCTACCGCCTGTTCCTCATCGCGGTGGGCTTTGGAACCTGCCTGGCCCTGGCCGCCTGGCTGAAATACACCACCAGCGGCATGCACACGCGGGCGGTGAGCCAGCAGCCCCATGTCGCCCGGATGATGGGCGTGAACACCGACCGGCTGAGCCTGCAGGTCGTCTGCCTGGGCACCGCCTTCGCGGGTCTTGCCGGTGTGCTCGCCGGGCCTTACCTGTCGGTCGATCCGGGCATGGGCGCCACCATCCTGATCAGTTGCCTGATCGTGGTCGTCGTGGGCGGGCTGGGCAGCATCGGCGGCGCGATCGCCGCCGCGCTGGTGTATGGCTTCATCCAGGTGATCGGCACGGTCCTCTTCCCGTCGGTTGCGGTGCTGGTGCCCTATCTCCTGCTGTTCGGGGTGTTGCTGTGGAGGCCGCAGGGCTTCGGACGAGGACGGGTGGCATGACGATGGGTGCGACACCAGGCGCGGTGGCGCCAGCCGAGGCCGGCAGCCTGCGCCCTGCGGGCCTGCCGATTCGCTGGCTGCTGTGGGCGATCGCCGTTGCCGCGGGGTGCTTCGTCCCCGCCGTGCTGACCAGCACCTTCCACCTGGGCTTGCTGATCAACGGCGTGATCCTGGGCGTCGGCGCGGTGGGCATCGGCTTTCTCATGCACCAGTGCGGTCTGGTGATGTTCGGCGTGGCCGCCTTCCTGGGGCTGCCCGCCTATCTGCTGGGCATTGGCACCGTTCACCTGGGCTGGGGCCTGCAGACCTCGGTGCTGGTCGCCCTCGTCGGCAGCACGCTGTTCGCGCTGCTGGTCGGATCTCTCGTCGTGCGGGCAAGACCGCTGCCGTTCGCGATGCTCACGTTGGCGCTCGCGCAGATGCTCAAGTCGGCGGTGACGCTGCGCGCGGCACGTCCGGTGACGGGGGGAGACGACGGCCTGGCCATGAGCTTCAACGGAAGCTTCTTCGGGCTGGACCAGGGAGAGCTCGCCACGGCTGCCAGCTTCTGGCCCGTCGCGTGGCTGGCGCTGTGCGCGGTGCTGACGCTGGTCTGGGTGGCGGGCAACAGCCGCTTCGGAAAGGTGCTGCGCGCGACACAGGCCAACGAGGAGCGCATGCGCTTCTCCGGCTTCGACACCTATCGACCGCGGCTGGCCGCTTTCGTGCTGGCCTGCTTCATCGTGTCGATCTCAGGCGTGCTCATGGGCCTGCACACCGCGTTCGCATCGCCCGAGCTCCTGGACTTCGCCACCGGCGGGCATGCGCTGGTCGCGATGCTCGTGGGCGGCGCCACCGCCGTCGCAGGCCCCTTGCTGGGTGCGCTGATGTACACCTGGGGCCAGGATGCCTTCGGTGCCACCGGGTATCTTGAACTGCTGACCGGCATCGCCGTGGTGTTCATGATCGTGGCTTTCCCCACCGGTGCGAGCGGCTTCCTCCTGCAGCAGTGGCGGCGACTGCGGGATCTGTTCACGCGAAAGGCAGACGATGTTGCGCGTTGAAGACCTCACGGTCAGCTACGGCAGCGTCGTGGCGCTGGACGGCGTTTCGTTCGCGGTCGAGCGCCAGGGCGTCCTGCACGGAATCATCGGGCCCAACGGCGCGGGCAAGTCGACGCTGATGGATGCCATCACCGGTCGACGCAAGCCCACCCGCGGTCGTGTCTGGGTGGATGGCGTGGACATCACCGAGCGATCGGTCGAGTGGCGACGCCGCCATGGCATGTCGCGCAGCTTCCAGCGCACCAGCATCTTCCCGGGGCTGACCGTGCGAGAGCAGTTGGAGCTGGTGGCATCCCAGCTCGGAGAGCCCGACCTCGCCCACATCGTGGATGCGTTCGAACTGCGACACGTCTACGACAAGCCTGCGGACGTGATCGCCTACGGGGACCAGCGGCGGGTCGACATCGCGCTGGCGATGATCGGCAAGCCCCGGCTGATGCTGCTCGATGAACCGGCTGCTGGGCTTTCCACCGCCGAGACCATCGCCCTGTTCGAGCATCTGGTCGTGCTGGTGCGGGAGCGTGGGGTCACGGCCCTGGTGGTCGAGCACGATGTGGACGCGGTGTTCCGCTTCTGCGACGCCGTCACCGCCCTGGACCTTGGCCGCCTGCTGATCACCGACTCGCCGGCGCGCGTCCGATCCGACGAGCGCGTGGTGTCGGCCTACCTCGGAACCGCCGCATGAGCTTTTTGCAGATCAAGGGTCTGAGTGCCGGCTACGGGAAGTCCGTGGTGCTGCGGGGGATCGACCTGGACGTCGATGAAGGCGAATCGGTCGCGGTCGTCGGCAAGAACGGCGCGGGCAAATCGACCCTGCTCAACTCGTTCTTCGGAGGCACCGCGATCAAGGGCGGTTCCATCCTCGTGGGCGGACAGGCACTCGAGGGACTGCCGGGGTATCGGGCACCGGAACACGGCGTGACCATCTCCCCCCAAGGGCGGCTCATCCTTCCACACCTCACCGTGCAGGAGAACCTTCAGCTCGGGGCGGCCTCCCGACGCAAGGGCCACTGGACCCTGCAGCGGGTCTTCGAGCTGTTTCCCATCCTGCAGGAGCGGCGAGACAAGATGGGAACGGCCTTGTCGGGCGGGCAACAGCAGATGCTGGCCGTCGGCCGTGCCTTGCTCGGCAACCCGCGGGTGCTGCTGCTCGATGAGCCGTCCGAGGGGCTGTCGCCCATCCTGGTCGACGACCTGGTGAGCTGCTTCAACAAGATCCGTGACGCCGGCACCGGCATCCTCGTCGTCGAGCAGCACCTGAACCTGGTGCGCCGCACGACGCAGCGCTTCGTGGTGATGGCCAAGGGCGAGATCATCGACCGCGGCCTGACGCCCGACATCGACAGCGATCGACACCGCGCTGCGTTGGCCTTCTAAGCGTCCGGGCTGCTGGCGCGAACGGCTGGCGCAGTTCGACGGCGGGGCTGAAGGGGGGCGCCGACGCTTGCGACGCGGCCCTGGCTTCAGATCGGCGGGTGCCCCTGAACCTCCGGATAGAGCGCGTAGCCCTTGCCGACGCCGTACTCGATGATTCCCCAGCCGATGTCGTCGCCGTCACGCACCTCGATGACCTGATCGGCCAAGGTGCGCGTCACGCGCCGGATGGATGGGTCGCTCAGGTCCCAGGATTCGTGCTCGGTGTAGGGTGCCTTGCCCTTGTCGTCACCGTGGAACCAGCCGTTCAGGCCCCCGTAGAGACCGCCCTTGAGGAAGTAGCGGGTGGGCAGCGTCCGGATGTGGATCGGGCGTTCCCGGCCGTCCGCGAAGCGCAGGTGGAACACCGCCTCCTTCAGGGACTGCCCGTGCGGGTCGTCCTGCCATTGCACCTCGTGCCGGACATCGACCAGTTGGTGGCGTGAACTCACCCGCTCGCTGGCGGCGAAGACTTCTTCACCCGAGAGGTAGATCTTGTCGCCCGGTGCGCGCTCCTTGAAGAACACATGCAGCCCGCGGTCGCGGAACTGCGCCGTGGTCCAGCAGTAGAAGAAGGGTGGATAGAAGGTCAGCGGCGGCGCGGTCTCGTCGGTCCGCATCTCGGAGCGCACGCCCCACGAGTGGTCGCGCTGCCCGAGCCAGCCCTCGATCTCCAGGCGCCGGCCATCGAAACGCAGCCAGCCTCGGTAGCGGCCGAGCTGCTGGGCGCGGGCCATGTTCTCGGTGACCCGGCCGTCACGGCGCCGCTGATGGGCCTTCTCCTCATGGGCCGCCAGATCCGATTCGAAGTCGATCTCGAAGGACAGGCCGGACGGGTTGTCGACCAGCACCAGCCGGTGGTGCCGCAGGCCCTTGATCACCTGGATGGACAGCGGGCCCACGGTGGTGGTGAGCGGGTCGGGCCGCAAGCGGCGCGAGAAGCGGACATTCCACTGGCGCCCAGCAACGGCGACGCCCGCGAACGCGTCCATGACGTTGCGGTTGGGGTGGTAGCCCAGGCCGATGTCGAACATCACCTCGCCGCCGGGTGCGGGGTGGCCCGTGTACCACAGGCGCTCCATCCAGGCCGGATCGCTGTTGTCGATCTGGTCGAAGGTGGTGGGCAGCTGGTGGCCGATCAGGTCGTCCTGAGGGCTGAGCATGGGGATCGTCTCCTGGGTCCGATGTCGTACGGTAGTGTACAGTCGAGGTCGTCCTGAGCGTTGGAGTGAACCCTCGATGAGCCTCACCACCGATTCCATCCGCATCGACTTCGAGGACGGTCTGGCGATCGTCAGCCTCACCCAGGCAAGCCGCGGCAACCCCTTCGACGGCGGGTTCACCCGAGACTTCAAGGCCGCCTTCGCCCACCTCTGGAACGCGCAGGGCCTGCGGGCCGTGCTGCTGCGGGCCGAGGGGCCGAATTTCAGTGTCGGTGGCGACTTGAAGACCTTCCATCCCCAGCGTGACCGCCTGGGGCCGCTGGTGCGGGAATGGACGGCAGACCTGCACCTCGGTCTGCAGCGCGCCTGGCGGCTGCCCGTTCCCATCGTGTGTGCCGTGCAGGGCTTCGCGATGGGCGGAGGCGTCGCGCTGCTCGCTGGCTGCGACGTCGTCCTGGCCTCACGTACCGCGAAGATCGGATCGGCTTTTGCGCAGCTTGGGTTCAGCTGCGACTCCGGCTCGAGCGTCACCCTCACCGCCCGGATGGGGCCGGCCCGGGCCAGGCGCTTCGTGCTGCTGGCCGAGGTGCTGGACGCCGAAGAGGCCCGACAGGCCGGCCTCGTCGACGACATCGTCGATGACGCTTCCCTGGGCGAGCAATCGATGGCGCTCGCACGCCGCCTGGCCCAGGGGCCGACGCTGGCCTACGGCGAGATCAAGCGACTGTTCCTCAAGGCGGGGGCTGCGCAACTGGAGGCCCAGCTGGAAGACGAGGCCATGACGCTTTCCCGCATCGCCACGACGGCGGATGCGCAGGAGGGCATCGCCGCCATCGTGGAAAAGCGCAAGCCTGTCTTCCACGGGCGCTGAAGGTGCAGACCTCTGCGGCATCGGCACTGCGGGTCGAACGCGATCGGGCCGGCTTTGCCACCGTCACCTTCGACAGGCCCGGCAAGCTAAACACCCTGTCGATCGCCTTGCGTCGGGAACTGGCCGAGACGGCCGAGGCCCTGTCGCTCGACCCGGATGTTCGGGTGCTGATCGTCACCGGCACGGGTCGTGCATTCACCGCTGGTCTTGACCTCGACGAATGGGCCGGGCGGGGCGAGGAGGATCTCGCGGCAGGCCGAGTGGAGGGAGCCGGTGCCTACCATCCCTTGACCGATGCAGTGGCCGGGCTGCACCGATTCAACGGCCCGGTGATCGCGGCGGTCAACGGCTTGTGCATCACCGGAGGGCTGGAGATCGCACTCGCCTGCGACCTGGCCATCGCGTCGACCGAGGCGCGGTTCGCCGACACCCATGTCAAGGTGGGCTTGCTGCCCGGCTGGGGCGGATCGGTGCGCCTGTTGCACCGAGTCGGGCTGCACCGTGCCAAGGAGCTGGCGCTGACCGGGCGTTTCCTGTCGGCCGAAGAGGCGCTGGCCTGGGGGTTGGTGAACCGGGTCGTGCCGGCCTCGGAGCTGCTCAGCGCTGCCCGAGCGCTGGCCACGGCCATCGCTTCGAACCCGGCGGATGGCGTGGCAGCGTACCGCAGGCTGCTCGACCAGGCGTCCTGCATGTCGGTTCCAGAAGCGCTGCTCCTGGAGCGCCAAAGCTCGCTTGAGCACAACCTGCGGGTCAGTCACGCGACCATCGTCGAGCGGCTCGACAGGCTTCGTCGCAACCGGGCCTGATCAAGCCTGTCCTGCGCGTGTCCACGGTCCCGGCTGCAACGGGGTCCGATGAACGTCCAGCGAGAGCTCCGCAGCGAGCTTCGATGCGCCGGCAACGGTGGGCGCCATGAGCGGTCCGGCGACCCCTCTCAGAACCTCTCCGTATCCACCTCCCCCTGCGCCACCGCGTTGTAGCGCCCGCCCACCGCCCGCCCTGCGGGCAGCAGCCGGTCCACCGCCGCCAGCGTGTCGGCATCCAAGGGGCGATCGAGCGTGGCCTGGTTCTCCTGCACATGCGCGAGCCGGGTGGTGCCCGGGATGGCCAGCACGTGGGGGCCTTGGGCCAGCACCCAGGCCAGGGCCAGCTGCGCCGCGGTGCGGCCGCTTCGGGCCGCCAGCGCGCTGAACTCCCCGATGAGCGCGAGGTTCTGTGCCCAGGCCTCGGGCTGGAAGCGCGGCATGCCGCGGCGGATGTCGTTGGGGTGCAGCGTGGCCGGGTCGGGCGGGCGGGAGGTCAGCGCGCCCCGGCCCACCGGGCTGAAGGCGACGAATGCGGTGCCCAGCTCGGCGCAGGCCTGGAGCACCGCGATCTCGGGCTCGCGGCTCCACGGCGAGTATTCGCTTTGCAGCGCGGCGATGGGGTGCACCTTGTGCGCCCGCCGCAGCGTGGCGGCCGACACCTCCGACAGGCCGATCGAGCGGATGTCGCCGCGCGCCACCGACAAGGCCAGCTCGCCCACGCTGTCCTCGATGGGCACGGCCTTGTCCCAGCGGTGCAGGTAGTAGAGGTCGATGCGGTCGGTGCGCAGCCGCTTCAGGCTCTCCTCCAGGTGGCGGCGCAGCGACGCGGGGCGTCCGTCGATCACGCGCTGCAGCGTGCCGCCGGGGCCCACCGGCTCGCCGGTCATGCCGCCCTTGCTGCACAGCACGATGCGCTCGCGGTGCGGCGCCAGCACCCGGCCCACCAGCGTCTCGTTGCGGCCGAAGCCATAGAGCGCCGCGGTGTCGATGAGGGTGGCGCCGGCGTCCAGTGCGCCCAGCAGCACCGCCTCGGCCTGCGCCTCGTCCACCGCGGGACCGTAGGCCCAGCTGACGTTCATGCAGCCCAGCCCGATGGCCGGCGTCTCGAAGGGGCCGATGCGGCGCAGGGCTTGCTGGGTCGGATGGGCTGGAGGGTTCATTGCTGCGCGTTCAGCTGGCGTTCGAGGTCGTGCAGCACCTCGTAGCAGGGCAGCACCTGGGCTACGCTGGCGTTGGGCTCGCGGCCTTCGCGGATGGCGGCGAAGAACTCGCGGTCCTGCAGCTCGATGCCGTTGGTGGACACATCCACCTGCGACACGTCGATGCGTTCTTCCTTGCCTGTGTAGAGGTCGTCGTAGCGGGCGAGGTAGGTGCCGGTGTCGCCGATGTAGCGGAAGAAGGTTCCGAGCGGCCCGTCGTTGTTGAAGCTCAGGCTGAGCGTGCACAGCGCACCGTTGGCCGCCTGCAGCTGGATGCTCATGTCCATCGCGATGCCCAGCGTCGGGTGGATGGGCCCCTGCAGCGCGTGGGCGCGCACGATGGGGCTTTGCGCCTGGTGGGCGAATAGGTCCACCGTGTGGGCCGCGTGGTGCCACAGCAGGTGGTCGGTCCAGCTGCGCGGCTGGCCCAGCGCGTTCATGTTGGTGCGGCGGAAGAAGTAGGTCTGCACGTCCAGCTGCTGCAGCTGGAACTCGCCGGCCACGATGCGCCGGCGCACCCACTGGTGGCTGGGGTTGAAGCGCCGGGTGTGGCCGCACATGGCCACGCGCCCGGTGGCGCGCTGAAGCTCCACCACGCGGTAGGCGTCGCGCAGCGAATCGGCCAGGGGAATCTCCACCTGCACATGCTTGCCCGCTTCCAGGCAGGCCACGGCCTGGGCGGCGTGCATCTGCGTGGGCGTGCACAGGATGACCGCATCCACCTCGGGCAGGGCCAGGCTGTCGGCCAGGTCGGTGCTGGTGTGGGCGATGCCGTATTTCGCGGCCACTTCCCGCGTCTTGGCGATGTCGCGGCTGACGAGGGAGACGACCTCGACGTCGGGGATCAGGCCGATGGCGTCCAGGTGCTTGATGCCGAAGGCACCGGCCCCGGCCAGGGCGACTCGAATGGTCATGTCGACCTCCGCAGGGTCGACCCAAGGAGGCCGTAGCCCCCTCGGGGGGCAGCGAGCGAATGCGAGCGTGGGGGCATCATGCGTTCTCCAGGATGAGGTGGCCCACCGCCGTGTTGCTGGCGGGCACGTGATAGAAGCGGTGGCGGACCCGGGGCGGCGCGTCGCCCATCGCGCCGCGGGCGATCAGCCACATCACCAGCTCGATGCCTTCGCTGCCGGCCTCGCGCACGTAGTCGATGTGCGGCAGGCGCGACAGCGCATCCGGGTCGTCGATCAGCCGGTCGAGGAAGCGGTTGTCCCACTCGGCGTTGATGAGGCCTGCGCGGGCGCCCTGCAGCTGGTGGCTCATGCCGCCGGTGCCCCAGATCTGCACCTTGAGGTCCTCGTCGTAGCTCTCCACCGCGCGGCGGATGGCGCGGCCGAGCTCGAAGCAGCGCCGGCCCGAGGGCACCGGGTACTGCACCACGTTGACTGCGAAGGGCACCACCGGGCAGGGCCAGGCGCCGGTCTGCGGATGCTGCTCGCCGCACATCAGGCTGAGCGGCACCGTCAGGCCGTGGTCGACGTCCATGCGGTTGACGATGGTGAGGTCGAAGTCCTGCTGGATGACCGACTGCGCGATGTGGCTGGCCAGCTCCGGATGGCCCTGCACCACCGGCACAGGGCGCGGGCCCCAGCCCTCGTCTGCCGGCTGGAAGCGCTCGCCGGTGCCGATGGCGAAGGTGGGGATCATCTCCAGGCTGAAGGCCGTGGCGTGGTCGTTGTAGACGAGGATGATGGCGTCGGGCCGGTTCTCGCTCAGCCATTGGCGCGAGAACTCGTAGCCGGCGAACACCTTGTGCCAGTAGGGCTCTGCGGTCTTGCCCTGGTCGAGGGCGGCGCCGATGGCCGGGACGTGGCTGGTGAAGACGGAGGCGGTGATGCGGGCCATGCGGAAGGGCTCCTGCTCAGGGAACGGATACGGATGCGGCTGCGGTTGGGCGTGGGTTCAGGGCTTCCAGCCGGTCTGGCCGCTGCCCTGGGGCTGTCGCTGCGGCTGGGCCGATCCGTCCTCGCCCAGCCGGCGGTTGCCCTCGGGCGAGCGGCCGCCCGAGATCATCATCGCGCGGTACTCCTCCTCGGTCATGCCGGTCATGGAGCCGGCCATCTGCTGGAAGCTCTTGCCGTCGGTGGCGCCGATCTTGGCCAGGAAGTAGATGTTGCCGCCCGAGGCGATGGCCGCGTTCAGGTCGCGCGCCAGCACCGCCTGCTTCTGCTCCTCGCGCATGGGCCACTCGTCCAGGTAGGCACGCTCGTCGGCCTTGAAGCGTGCGCGGTTCTCCGCCTTCATCAGGCTCATGCAGAACTGGTTGAGCCAGTAGCCGCGGCGCGACTGCTCGGCGTCGAAGATGGTGGTGCCGGGAATGTCGAGGTAGGGCTTGTCCAGGGGCATGGGGGTCTCCGGTTGGAAGGAGGGGCGCGCAGTGTGCGCTGCTCAGGCCACCTCGTCGGGCCAGTACAGGCGCATCGGGTTGTCCACCAGCAGCGCGCGCTGCAGCTCGGGCGTGACCGCGATGTGCGGGATGAAGTCCACCAGCAGCCCGTCGTCGGGCATGTGGTCCTTCAGGTTGGGGTGCGGCCAGTCGGTGCCCCACAGCACGCGGTCGGGGAAGCGCTCGACGACGCGCCGCGCGAAGGGCACCACGTCGCGGTAGGGTGCGGCCTCGCCGCCAAGGGCCTTGGGGCCGGTGAGGCTCAGCCGCTCCGGGCAGCTCACCTTGCTCCAGATGTTCTCGTGCTCCTGCATCAGCCGCAGGAAGAGGCCGAACTGCGGGCCGTCCACCGGCAGGGCCACGTCCGGGCGGCCCATGTGGTCCACCACCACCGTGGTGGGCAGCGCGGTGAAGAAGTCCCACAGCTCGGGCAGGTCCACCGCCTCGAAATAGATCACCACATGCCAGCCCAGCGCACCGATGCGGGTGGCGATCTCCAGCAGCTCGTCCTTGGGCGTGAAGTCCACCAGCCGCTTGACGAAGTTGAAGCGCACGCCGCGCACGCCGTCCGCATGCAGCGCCTCGAGCTCGCGGTCGGTGATGCTGCGGCGCACGGTGGCCACGCCGCGGGCTCGGCCTTCGCTTCGGCGGCAGGCGTCGGCCATCGCGCGGTTGTCCGCACCGTGGCAGGTGGCCTGCACGATCACGTTGCGCGAGAAGCCCAGGTGGTCGCGCAGCGCGAAGAGCTGATCGGCGCTCGCATCGCAGGGCGTGTACTTGCGCTCGGGTGCATACGGGAACTGCGCGCCCGGCCCGAAGACATGGCAGTGGGCGTCCACCGCACCGGCCGGAAGCTGGAAACGAGGGCGGCTGGGGCCGGCATACCAGTCGAGCCAGCCGGGGGTCTTGTCGAAGGGCGAAGGGGTGCTCATGGGGTGTCCTGGCTGCGGTGCTCGAGAAGGCGGTCGGCTTCGGTGCGCCAGTCGGCGCTGCGGGCGAAGCCCGGGGTGCCGCGGGGGCCGAACCAGCCGGCGTCGGCGCCATCGGCGATGAAGGCCTGGCGGTCGGCGGTGCCGCTGGCGCTGAAGGGTGCAAGACCCGCCTCGCGCACGGTGACGGCAACCTCCCGCACCTCCTCGCTGCGGCGGCGTCCGTGCTCGATGACGCGCTGGAAGAAATAGGCGGCCTGGCGCTCCCAGTCGATGCCGGGGAAGGTTTCGTTGAGCGAGGCGATCACCGCATCCTCCACGCCGTAGTGGCGCGCGGTGGTGAAGCTCTCGATGACCATGGCCTCCAGGCCCTTGATCATCACGCTGCGGCACATCTTGGTGGCGCTGGCCACGCCGAGGCGGTCGCTGGCCACCCGCGGCGCGAAGCCCAGCGACTGCAGCAGCGGCTCGAGCACCGCCGCATGCGGGCCGCCCAGCAGCAGCGGCACGCGCAGCCGGTAGGGCGGCACGGAGGTCATCACCGCGCCTTCCACATAGCGGCCACCGGCGGCGTCGACGACGACACCGGCGCGCTGCTTGGCGCCGGGCGAGGCCGAGTTGAAGTCGAGCACGAAGGCGCCGGCCTGCAGCGCCGGTGCGATGGCCTCGGCCACCGGCACCGCCTGGCTGGCCGTCACCGCGCTCACCACCAGCCGGGCGCCTCGCACCGCCTCGGCAGCGCTGGCCGCCAGGTGCACGCGGTGCGAGGCCGCGTGGGCCTGCAGTTCCGCGGCGGCGGCAGCGCCCGCATCGAGCTTGCGGTCGAAGGCGCTCACCCGGTGCCCGCGCGCGGCGAGGTCCTCGGCCAGGATGCGGCCGACCTCGCCGTAGCCGACGAGGGCGATCGCCCAGGGCAATGTGTCCGCAGGGCCGTCCATGGTGCTCAGTCGATGTAGCGCAGGCCGGCCCGGGCGAGCGGCTCGCGCATGCCGTACATGTCCAGGCCCAGCACGCCCGAGGCGAGCTTCTCGCGCTTGGCGCCCTCGTTGGCCTCGCGGGCGGCCGCGGCCTCCAGCGCCGCGGCGGCGCGCTCGCGCGGCACCACCACCACGCCGTCGTCGTCGGCCACCACCACGTCGCCCGGCGTCACCCAGGCGCCGGCACACACCACCGGGATGTTCACCGAGCCCAGCGTGGCCTTGATCGTGCCCTTGCTGCTGATGGCACGGCTCCACACCGGGAAGCCCATCTCGGTGAGCGTCTTCACGTCGCGCACGCCCGCGTCGATGACCAGCGCGCGGGCGCCCCGGGCCATGAAGGAAGAGGCCAGCAGGTCGCCGAAGTAGCCGTCGGTGCAGTCGGCGGTGACCGCGGCCACCACGATGTCGCCCGGCCGGATCTGCTCGGCCGCCACATGCATCATCCAGTTGTCGCCCGGGTGCAGCAGCACTGTGACGGCGGTGCCGCTGACCTGCGCGCCGGGGTAGATCGGGCGCATGTAGGGCTTCATCAGGCCCACGCGGCCCATCGCCTCGTGCACGGTGGACGCGCCGTAGCGGGCCAGGCCGTCGGCCACGGCCGGGTCGGTGCGTTCGATGTTGCGGTAGACGACGCCGAGTTCGTACATGCTGGGCTTGCTCCGTGCGGTGGAAAAGGGCGGGGGGTGTGTCGTGCAAAGGGGTGCGTGCGGCCGCTCAGCGGCCCTGCGCCTTCAGCGTGGCATCGAGCCGCGGGTAGACGCGCCGCGCGTTGCCTTCGTAGACCTGCTGCTTCTGCGCGGCGCTCAGCAGCGTGGACGCCTCGATGTAGCGCTTGGTGTCATCGAAGGAGAAGCCCGTCTCGGGGTCGATGCCGCGCACCGCGCCGATCATCTCGCTGGCGAAGAGGATGTTGTCCACCGGAATCACGCGGGTGAGCAGGTCGATGCCCGGCTGGTGGTAGACGCAGGTGTCGAAGAACACGTTGTTCAGCAGGTGCTCGGTGAGCAGCGGCTTCTTCAGCTCCTGGGCCAGCCCGCGGTAGCGGCCCCAGTGGTAGGGCGCGGCGCCCCCGCCGTGCGGCACGATGAAGCGCAGCGTGGGGAAGTCCTTGAAGAGCTCGCCCTGGATCAGCTGCATCACCGCGGTGGTGTCGGCGTTGATGTAGTGCGCGCCGGTGGTGTGGAAGCAGGCGTTGCAGCTGGTGCTCACGTGCACCATGGCGGGAATGTCGTACTCGACCATCTTCTCGTACACCGGGTACCAGTGGCGGTCGTACAGCGGCGGGCTGGTCCAGTGGCCGCCGGACGGGTCGGGGTTCAGGTTGATGGCCACGTTGCCGTACTGCTCCACGCACTTGACGAGCTCGGGGATGCAGCTGGCCGGCTCCACGCCCGGGCTCTGCGGCAGCATGGCCGCCGGGATGAAATGCTCGGGGAAGAGCTGGCTCACCCGGAAGCACAGCTCGTTGCAGATGGCCGCCCAGGTGGAGGACACCTCGAAGTCGCCGATGTGGTGGGCCATGAAGCTGGCCCGCGGGCTGA
Source organism: Rubrivivax sp. (assembly GCA_027487905.1). GTDB lineage: Bacteria > Pseudomonadota > Gammaproteobacteria > Burkholderiales > Burkholderiaceae_C > JAIYCR01. Next base: position 34,748 of record JAIYCR010000058.1, read on the forward strand.
AGATCGTCACGTCGCTGCCGCGCTCGCGCATCTTGGCCAGCTGGTTGGTCTCGATGGTCTCGCGGATCTCGTCGTCGCTGATCTTCAGCTCCGACACCAACGGGCGCAGCGCCGGGTCGGCGATGCCGGCGATCTGGCGGTTGCGCCAGGTCTCCAGTGCCTTGGGCGCCGTGGTGTAGTGGCCGTGGATGTCGATGATCATGGGATGGACTCGGCTGGGGGTGGGGCGGAAAGTCAAGGTTGAGCGCTCATTCAGCGCTCATTCAGCGCTCAGCATGCCGTGCTCGCGCTTGGCGCTCGCCGTGGCGGGTGAGGCGAGGAAGGCCAGGGCCTGCGCCGCGCGTTCAGGCTGCGCGCACCGCACACCGATGGCGCCGCAGAACACGGTGTCGATGCGGATGGCCTCGGGCAGCGGGCCGGCCACCTCGATGCCCGGCTGGCCGATGAGTTCGCTCAGCTGCTGAAAGCCCAGTGCCACCTCGCCGCGGGCCACCAGCGTGGCCACCGGCACGCCCGCCGGTGCCTGCACCAGACGTTCGCCGAGCTGGCTTCGGATGCCCCAGCGCTCGAACAGGGCGAGCAGCTGCACGCCGCTCGGTCCGGTGGAATGGCCCACGGTGGGGGCGGCCAGCACCGCGGCGCGGACGGCAGCTTCGGAGGAAAGATCGGGGTGGGGCGTTCCGGTGCGAACCGCCACCGACACGCCGCTGCGCACCAGCGCCACCCGGCTGCCGGCACGCAGGTGGCCGCCGGCTTCCAGGCGCTCCAGCGCATCGGAGGCCAGCAGCACCAGGTCGAAGTCCTCGCCTTCGGCCACGCGGCGCGCGGCGTCCACGCCGCCCACCGATTGCAGCGCCAGCCGTGCGCCGGTGGCTTGCTCGCACGCGGGCGCCAGCGCCGCCAGCAGCGAACGGGTGGCCATCGACGAGATGCCGGTGAGGGACACGGAAGAGGGGAACAGGGGGTCGGCCATGCGGCCCATTGTTCGCAGCGGTGGGTGCGGGCGCAATCCGCCCGGCTCACCTAGCAGCTATGCCGAACGGGCATGACAATGCCGCCCCGGCATTGCCAATCGAAGCGCTGGTTCGGCCACCGTTTCCGCCCCTCCCATGGACCTGCAGCAGATCGAGACCTTCGTCCGCGTGGCCGAGCATGGCAGCTTCTCCCGCGCCGCCGGGGTGATGCGCATCGCCCAACCCGCGCTGTCGCGCCAGGTGCGCCTGCTCGAGACCGAACTGCGCCAGCGCCTGTTCGACCGCAACGGCCGCGGCGTCACCCTCACCGACGCCGGACGTCGCTTCTATGCGCACGGCGTGGGCATCCTGCAGCAGGTCGAGCGCGCCCGGCGCGAGCTCGAAGACGACCGCGGTGCCCCCGTGGGCCGGCTGGCCCTCGGCCTGCCGCCCAGCCTCAGCCGCACGCTCACCGTGCCGCTGGTGCGCGCCTTCCGGGAGCGCTTTCCGCGCGCGGCCTTGGCGGTGGTGGAGGGGCTTTCCACCTACGTGCTGGAGTGGCTGGTGCAGGGCCGCATCGACGCGGCGGTGGTCTACCAGGTCGCGCCCATGGCCGCGGTGGACCTGGAGCCGCTGATGGAGGAGCCGCTGGTGCTGGTCAGCTCGCCGCCCGAGCGGGCCGCCGCCCGCAAGGCCCGCCCGGTGGTCGACTCGGCGGTGCACGAAGGCCCTGCGATCGGGCTGGATGAACTGGCCGCCTGGCCGCTGGTGATGCCCAGCCGCCCGCACTCCATCCGCATGGCGGTCGAATCGGCGATGGCCGAGGCACGCCTGAAGCCGCGCATCGAGCTCGAGGTGGAGAGCGTGCCGGCCATGCTCGCTCTGGTGGCCGAGGGGCCGCTGGGTGCGGTGCTGTCGCGCCAGGCGCTGCGTGACCTGCCGCCGCCCTTGCGGCTGATGGCCCGGCCCCTTCGCCACGGCGTGCAGGGCGCGGCGCTGACCACCCGGCTGTGGATGGCCACTTCCTCGCAGCGGCCCGGCAGCCCGCTGCAGACGCAGGGCCTGGCGCTGGTGCGCGAGCAGCTGGCCCGGTTCTAAGATCGGCCGATCGAAGCCCCAGGGCGCCAGGTGCGGCCCGCCTCGGTCCCATGACGAACACACCCCAAGCCGGGCAAGCGCCGGCCGAGCCTTCCGACCCGGCACTCCCCAGCCGCGAGCAGCTGCTCTACTGGCTGCAGGAGGCCGGCGAGATCGAGCACAACCTGATGTGCTGCTACCTCTACGCCGCCTTCAGCCTCAAGCGCGACGACCCGGCCTGGTCGGCCGAGGAGCGACAGGCCGTGGCGGGGTGGCGCCGCGTGATCACCTCGGTGGCACTCGAGGAGATGAGCCACCTGGCGCTGGTGGGCAACCTGGTCAACGCGCTGGGCGCAACGCCGCAGTGGTCGCGCCCCGCCTTCCCGGTGGACCCGGGGCCCTACCCGGCCGATTTCGTCATCCGCCTGACCCCCTTCGACGCGCCCACGCTGGAGCACTTCAAGTACCTCGAGCGCCCGGGCCATGAGCGGCTGCGCGATGGCGAAGGCTTCGAGCCGGCTGCCGACTACCACCGTGCCATTCCCCCCGGCCGGCTCAGCCCCGGCCCCTGGGACTACGACACGGTGGGTGCGCTCTACAGCGTGCTCGACCGGGCCTTGCAGCGCCTGGTGCAGGCCCGGGGCGAGGCCGCGGTGTTCGTCGGCCACGCCGCCCGGCAGGTCGATGCCGCGCTCGCGCCGCTGCCCGGCGTGGCGCCGGTGACCGACCTCGCCTCGGCGCGGGCGGCCATCGCCACCATCGTCACCCAGGGCGAAGGCGCCGGCACCGAGCACGCCGATTCGCACTTCGTCCGCTTCAGCCGCATCGGCGAGGAACTGGCCGCCCGGCTGCGGGCCAACCCGGCCTTCGAGCCGGCCTGGCCGGCAGCCACCCACCCGGTGATGAACCCGCCGGTTCGCCAGACCCTCGACCGCGTGCACGTGTCGCACCCGGTGCAGGCGGGCTGGCTGGACATCGGCAATGCCCTCTACACCACCGCGCTGCGCTGCCTGCTGCAGGGCTTCGTGGCCACCGAGCGGCCGCGCAAGGCGGCCTGGCTGGCGGCCAGCTTCGCCCTGATGCGGGGCCTGGTGCCGGTGGGGCAGGGTCTGGCCGCGCGGCCCGCTCGCCATGACGGCGACACGGTCCACGCCGGCCTGAGCTTCACGCCGCTGCGCTCTCTGGCTGCATTGCCCGAGGAATCGGCCCCGCAGGTGCTGGCCGAGCGCCTGGGCCAGCTGCGCGAACGGGCGCTGGCGCTGCCGCTGGACCTCGTGGCGGGTGAATCACCGGCCACCTGGCAGGGCGTGATCGAGCTGCTCGGGGAGCAGCAGGCGGCGCTGGCGGCGCTGATGCCGGTGGCGTCCACGGCGCTGCCGGACCCGCCGCAGGCCGCTCTGCAGGCCGCCGCCGCCACCGCTGCCGCCTCTGCTGCCTCTGCTGCCGCGGCGTGGATGGTGCAGCCTGCGACAGCACCCACTTCCACTTCCGCCGCCTTGGCGCCGCCGTTGGCCCTGGCCGTCGACGAGGCCCCGCCGGCCTCCCCGGTGGAACACGCCCAGGGCCGCCGCCTGACCCTGCATTTCGAGGGCCGCCGCTGCATCCACTCCCGCCACTGCGTGATGGACGCGCCGCAGGTCTTCCTGGCCAACACGCCCGGCGAATGGATCTTTCCCGACGCCGCGTCGGTGGAGACGGTGGTGGGCGTGGCGCACGCCTGCCCGTCGGGGGCCATCCGCTACAGCCGGCACGATGGCGGCCCTGAAGAGGCCGCACCGCCGGTGAACCAGTTGCGGGTGCGCGAGAACGGCCCCTATGCGCTGCATGCCGAGCTGCTGCTGGAGGGCCGCAGCGACGGCCACCGCGCCACCCTGTGCCGCTGCGGACAGTCGCAGCGCAAGCCCTGGTGCGACGGCTCGCATGTGACGGCCGGCTTCACCGCCAGCGGCGAGCCGCCGAGCGGCGATGTGTCCCCGCTGCGGGTTCGCAACGGCCCGCTGGTGGTGGAGCCGCAGCGCAACGGGCCGCTCGAGCTTCACGGCAACCTGGAAATCTGCACCGGCACCGGCCGACCGGTGGCCCGGGTGACCGAGGCGCGGCTGTGCCGCTGCGGACACTCGCGCAACAAGCCTTTCTGCGATGCGAGCCACGCGGTGGCCGGCTTCGTGGCGAGCGGGCGTTGAGCCGCCCGCCGCCCGAGCGATCAGCGATCAGCGCCCTGCGCCTTCAGCCGCCCACCAGGCTTCGGAAATGCGCGTCCATGCGCGCCAGGTCGGCCGTGCGGCCGGTGAAGTGGCGGAAGGCGTCGGCCGCCTGGCCCACCACCATGCCGCCACCGTCGCTCACCCGGCAACCCAGTGCCCGCGCGGTGCGCAGCAGCTCGGTCTCGAGCGGAAAGTAGACGATCTCCGACACCCACAGGCTGCTGCGCAGCGCCGAGGCGGGCAGCGGCAGGCCGGGCAGCTTGTCCATGCCGGTGGGCGTGGCGTGCACCAGGCCGCTGGCCTCGGCCAGCGCTTCGTCCGCCCGCGCCGCAGCGCGTACCCGGTGGCCGCCGTAGTGGCCGGCCAGCGCAGCGGCCAGGGCCTGAGCGCGGGGCAGTTCGGCGTCCACCACGGTGAGCGCTGCGCCTTCGATGCCCAGCAGTGCGTGCGCGATGGCCGAGCCCGCGCCGCCCGCGCCCAGCAGCACCACGCGGGACACATCCGCCCCGGGCAGGGCCCGCTCGAAGCCCCAGCGCCAGCCGCGTCCGTCGGTGTTGTGGCCGATGGCGCGGCGGCCGTCGAACACCACGGTGTTCACCGCGCCCATGCGGCGGGCTTCGTCGGACAGCTCGTCGAGCAGCGGGATCACCGCCTGCTTGCACGGGTAGGTGATGTTCAGCCCCGCGAAACCCATGGTGCGGGCCGCGTCGAGCAGGCCCGGCAGAGCCCGCTCGCCGGCGGGGTCGCGGTCGAGGTCGATGCGCTGGTAATGCAGGCGCAGGCCCTGCGCTTCACCCTCGGCCTCGTGCAGGGCTGGCGACAGCGAGCGCTGGATGCCCGCGCCGATCAGCCCCGTGAGCACGTGGGTCACCGGCGGACCTTGGCCAGCTCGGCCTGCAGCTCGGTGACGGTGGAGGCGATGGCCGCGCCGTGCTTTTCGATCACCGGCACCAGCCGGGCGCGCAGCTTGGCCTGCTCGGCGGCATTGAACTCGGTCACCTGCATGCCCGCCTTGCGCAGTTCGGCCAGCTGGCCGGCGGCAGCCTCGCGGTTGACGGTGCGCTGGTAGCGGCCGGCTTCCACTGCGGCCTCGCTCACCAGGCGGCGCTCCTCGGCCGACAGCGTGTCCCACACCCGCTTGCTGAAGATGAAGGACTGCGGGTTGTACTGGTGGTTGGTGATGGCCAGGTGCTTCTGCACCTCGGCGAACTTGTTGGCGAGGATCACCGACAGCGGGTTCTCCTGGCCGTCCACCGCCTTCTGTTCCATGGCGGCGTAGAGCTCGGTGAAGGCCAGCGGCGTGGGGTTGGCGCCCAGTGCCCGCACCCAGTCCACGTTGATGGCGTTGGGGATGACGCGCAGCTTCAGGCCGGCGATGTCCTCCACGGTCGCGATCGGCTTGCGGCTGTTGGTCATCTGGCGGAAGCCGAGCTCCCAGTAGGCCAGGCCCACGATGCCCTTTTCAGCCAGCAGGCCGTGCAGCTTCTGGCCGAAGGGGCCGTCCACCACGGCGTCGGCCTCGGCCGCGTTGGCGAACATGAAGGGGAAGTCGTAGACGGCGAATTCCTTGGCCTGAGAGGCCAGGATGCCGCTGTTCAGGATGGTGATCTCCACCGTGCCGCCCTGCAGGGCCGACACCGTGGGCGCGTCGGCGCCGAGCTGCCCGCCGGGGAACACGTTGACCTTGAGCTTGCCGCCCGACTTGGTGGCCAGCAGCTCGGCGAATCGGGTCGCGCCCATCTCGAGCGGGTGGCCCTTGGGGTTCTGCAGCCCGAGCTTGAAGGTGCGGTCCTGCACCTGGGCGGACGCGGGCGCGGCGCTGGACAGGCCGAGAGCGGCCAGCGTGGCCAGCGCGAGGCCGGCGGTGGTGGTCTTGAGGAAATGTCGCTTCATCGGAGTCTCCGGTTGTCGTTCGAGGGGCGGAAAACGGGGAAGGGTGGCGGCGTCGACGCCCGCTTCAATAGAAGAGGCTCAGCGGCCACATCACGATCTGCGGGAACAGCACCAGCAGGAAGAGCACGATGAATTGGGCGAGCATGAAGGGCAGCACCCCCACGGTCACCTCGTCCATCGACATGCGGCCCACGCCGGCCACCACGTTGAGCACCGTGCCCACGGGCGGCGTCACCAGGCCGATGGCGTTGTTCATGATGAACAGCACGCCGAAATAGACCGGGTCGATGCCCGCAGCCTTCACGATGGGCATGAGCACCGGCGTGAGGATGAGGATGGTGGGCGTCATGTCCATCGCCGTGCCCACGGCGATGACGATGAGCATGATGCAGATGAGCAGCAGCGTGGGTTGGTCCAGCAGCGGCTGCAGCAGGGCGACGAGCTGCGCGGGCAGCGTGGCCACCGTGATGAGCCAGGCGCTGACCATGGCCGCGGCCACCAGGAACATGATCACCGAGGTGGTCTTGGCGGCCGACACGAAAAGGCCATAGAGCTGCGCGGGCTTGAGCTCCTTGTAGATCACCGTGGCCACGAAGAGTGCATACACCGCGGCGACCACCGCCGCCTCGGTGGGCGTGAACACGCCCATCTTCAGCCCGACCAGCACGATGACCGGCAGGAAGAGCGCCCAGGTGGCCTCGCGCAGCGCGCGCAGCTGCTCGGCGCGGCTGGCCTTGGACGGCGGCTGGATGCCCTCGCGCCGGGCCACGATGGCCCAGGCGATGGCGATGGACAGGCCCATCAGCAGGCCGGGCACGATGCCGGCCAGGAAGAGCTTGGTGATGGACACGTTGGCCGCCACGCCGAAGATCACGAAGGCGATGGACGGCGGGATGACCGGCGCGATGATGCCGGCCGAGGCAATGAGGCCGCCGGCCCGGGCGCGGTTGTGCCCGGCCTTGACCATCATCGGCAGCAGCAGCGCGGCCAGCGCCGCGGTGTCGGCCACCGCCGAGCCGGACAGGGCCGCGAGCATGCAGGCCGCCAGGATGGTCACGTAGCCCAGCCCGCCGCGCACATGGCCCACCAGTGTCAGCGCCAGGTTCACGATGCGCCGCGACAGCCCGCCGGCGTTCATGATCTCGCCGGCCAGCATGAAGAAGGGCACGGCCAGCAGCGGAAAGCTGTCTGCGCCGTTGATGATGTTCTGCGCGAGGATCTGCGGGTCGAAGAGGTTCAGGTGCAGCATCAGCGCCGCGCCCGACACCAGCAGCGCATAGGCGATGGGAATGCCCAGCGCCATGGCGCCGAGCAGCGAGCCGATGAAGATGAGGATGGTCATCGCGCGCTCCCCTCGTGCGGCACTTCCTCGGATTCACGGATGCCGATCAGCTCGTCGTCCTTGAGCTGCCCGCTCAGCGTGCGCCACAGCTGCAGCGCGAGCACGCCGAGCGCCGGCACCGCGAAGGCCACGCCGGCGCCATACACCCAGGCCATCGACCAGCCGGTCACCGGCGCATCGACGTCCAGGTTGATCTTCGATTGGCTCCAGCTGCCCATCAGCAGCATCACCGTGATGCCCAGCATCAGCAGCTGCCCCAGCACCAGGCACACCCGCCGGCCCGCTGGCGGCAGCCGGGAGACGAGCACGTCGGTGCCCAGGTGGGCGCGCTCCTTCAGGCCCACCAGCGCGCCCAGGAAGGTCAGCCACACGAAGCACCAGCGCGACAGCTCCTCGGACACGGTGATGCCGGTGTTGAAGGCATAGCGCAGCACCACGTTGCCGAAGACCATCACCACCATGAGGGCCAGCGCCAGCGCGATCGCGCCCTCGAGCAGGCGACAGGCACGGTTCATCCAGAGGTCCATCCAAGCTCCCGGCAAGGCCGTTGGGTCGCGAACGCGCCCCGGCAGATCAAAATGTACGAACTGGTACGTTCGGACAGTCTGAGGGCTTTCCCGGGGGTGCCGACGGCCTGCCGCGCTCAGCGCCGGCAGTAGCGGACGATCATCTCGATGATGCTGTCGCGTCGGGCGATCAGTTCGGCCGGGCGGTCCAGGTCGCGCTTGAAGATCAGGCCGAAGGTGTGGCGGTTGGCCACGTTGAACACCGACAGCGCGGAGATCGACATGTGCAGGTCGATCGGGTCCAGCCCGGTGCGGAACACGCCCGCCTCGACCCCGCGCTGGTAGACGCGGCGCAGGCCCTCGATGGCCGGCACGTTCAGCCGCTCGATGGACGGGCTCTGCGCCAGGTACTGGCCGCGGTGCATGTTCTCGTTCATCACCAGGCGGATGAAGTCCGGGTTGGCGTACTGGTAGTCGACGGTGAAGCCCACCAGGCGGCGCAGTGCGTCCTCGGGCGGCAGGTCGTCCAGGTGCAGGTCGGCCTCGATGGCGCGGATGCGCCGGTAGGCCTCCTCCAGCACGGCCACGTAGAGGCCTTCCTTGCTGCCGAAGTAGTAATAGATCATGCGCTTGCTGGTGCGCATGGCCTCGGCGATGTCGTCGATGCGCGCGCCCGCGAGACCCTTCTCCGAGAACTCCCGGGTGGCCACTTCCAGGATGTCGGCCATGGTGCGGGCCGGGTCGTGGGTGCGCGGTGCAGCCGCCGCGCGGGCGGGGCGCTCGGCAGCGGCTTCGGTCCCGTCAGGGGCTGCGGAATGTACCGACCGGTTCATTTCCGCAGTTTAGGCGCAGGCAAGCGCCCGGCGCGCGCCCTTCGCAGGGTGGGCGGGCAGCCTGCTGTCGCGCGCCGCCCTACACGCCCAGGTAGCCGGCGAGCGCCGGGCTGGCGGCCACGGCCTCCGACGGGCCTTGCAGCACCGCGACGCCTTTTTGCAGCACCAGCGCGCGGTCGCTGCGGGCCAGCACCTTGCGGTAGTCGCGGTCGACGATGAGCGTGGCGATGCCGCTGGCGCGGATCTCGCCGATCACCCGCCAGATCTCGGCGACGATCAGCGGCGCCAGGCCTTCGGTGGCTTCGTCCAGGATGATGAGCTCGGGGTGCGTCATCAGCGCGCGGCCGATGGACAGCATCTGCTGCTCGCCGCCGGACAGCTGGTTGCCACCGTTGCCGATGCGCTCGCCCAGGCGCGGGAAGGTCTGCAGCACGCGGTCGAGCGTCCAGGTGTTGCGGCCGTCGCGCCCGGCGCGGGCGGCCATCAGCAGGTTCTCCCGCACCGTGAGGTTGGGGAAGATGCCCCGTCCCTCGGGCACATAGGCCACGCCCAGGCGCGCCATCTCGTGGGGGCGGGCGCGCGACAGGTCACGGCCCATCAGGCGGATGCGTCCCTCGCGCTGCGTCACGTGGCCGAGCAGGGTGCGGATGAGCGTGCTCTTGCCCATGCCGTTGCGGCCCAGCAGCCCCACCGTCTCGCCGCGGCCGATGCTCAGGTCGACGCCGTGCAGGATGTGGCTGCTGGCATACCAGGCGTGCACGCCGGTGGCCTCGAGCAGCACCTCGCCCGCGGGCGGGGCGGCCTCGATGGCCGTGGCAGGGGCTGCGGTGTCCATCAATGTCCTCCGAGGTAGGCCGTCTGCACGTCGGCATTCGCACGCACCGCATCGGGCGTGTCCGAGGCGATCACCGAGCCGTTGACCATCACCGTGATGCGGTCGGCCACGCGGAACACCGCGTCCATGTCGTGCTCGACCAGCAAGATGGCGTGGCCCGCGCGCAGTTCGTCCAGCAGGCTCAGCATGCGGTCGGTCTCGTCGGCGCCCATGCCCGCCAGGGGCTCGTCCAGCAGCAGCACCTGCGGCTCGGTGGCCAGGCACATCGCGATCTCCAGCTGCCGCTTCTGGCCGTGGCTCAGGAGTCCCGCCGGCCGGTCCAGCGCATCGGAAAGACCGGCCCGCGCCGCGGCCTGCCGCGCGCGCGCCAGCGTGGCTTCATCGGCCGACGCGTCGCGCCACAGCGCCCAGGGCGTCTGTCTGCGGCTCTGCGCGCACAGGCGGCAGTTCTCCAGCACGGTGAAGCTCGGAAAGATGGTCGTGCGCTGGTAGCTGCGGCCCATGCCGCTGCGCGCTCGACGGGGCTGGGGCCAGGCGGTGACGTCCTGGCCCATCAGCTCCACACGCCCCTCGCTGGCGGGCACTTCGCCGGACAGCAGGTTGATCAGCGTGGACTTGCCCGCCCCGTTGGTGCCGATCACTGCGTGGATGGCCCCGCGCTCGAGCGCGAGCGACACGCGGTTCACGGCCACCAGCCCGCCCCAGCGGCGGGTCAGGCCTTCGCCCTTGAGCAGCACTTCGGATGACTTCACGGCGGCTTCCTCAGGCGGCTGCATCGGGGGAGGCTTTCACGGCGGAGGGCTCAGTGCCGGGGTCGCCAACGCCACCGCCACCGCCACCGCCACCCGGCCGAGGCCCGGCCAGGCGCTCGCGCACCGCCGCCGGTATGCCCACCAGCCCCTTGGGCAGCAGCGCCACGCTCAGGATGATGGTGATGCCCAGGCCCAGGTGCCAGTGCTTGGCGAAGGCGCCGAAGATGGCCTCGCTCTTGAAGAACTCCTGCAGCAGCGCGAATGCGAAGGCACCGATCAGCGCCCCGCGCAGGTGGCCCAGGCCGCCGAGGATGATCATGATCAGCACCGCACCGGACAGGTGCCAGCTCATCAGCTCGGGGTTGACGAAGCCGTCCTTGACCGCGAAGAGGAAGCCCGCCAGCCCTGCCAGCCCGCCCGACAGCGTGAAGGCGGCCAGCTTGTAGGGATAGGTGGAAAAGCCCGTGGCCCGCATGCGCGCCTCGTTCACCCGGATGCCCGCCAGCGTGCGGCCGAAGGGCGAGCGCAGGATGACCGCCAGCAGCGCGAAGGTGAGCGCCAGGCAGGCGAGCGTGAAGCCGTAGAAGAAGCCCGCTCCGTCCAGCGGCTGCCCGCCCGGCAGCTCGGGCTTGAAGTAGAGGTAGATGCCGTCGGTGCCGCCGCCCAGCGGCGTGTCGTGCACCACGTAGTAGGCCATCTGCGAGAAGGCGAGCGTCACCATGATGAAGTACACGCCCTGGGTGCGCAGCGACAGCGAGCCCACCGCCAGCGCATAGACCGCCGCGGCCGCCACGCAGGCCGGCAGCAGCCACAGCACCGAGGCGGCCTGGGACTCGCCCGACAGCAGCACCGCCGCATAGGCGCCGATGCCGAAGAAGGCGGCCTGGCCGAAGCACACCAGGCCCGTCTGCCCGACCAGCAGCTCCAGGCTCAGCGCGAAGATCGCGTAGATCATGATCTTGGTGACGAGGTCGATGCCGTAGGCGCCGGCCATGAAGGGCCAGGCCGCCAGCGCCGCGAAGGCGGCCACGACGACGGCGAGCTTGCTGTGGTTCACGCGATCTGTCCCTCTGGGGAAACGGGGTCGTTCGATGGGTAGCGTCGGGCGGTGGTGGCGCGCTCAGCGCGTCGGGCGTGGTCCATCACCCTGCCTTGAAGAGGCCCGCAGGCCGCCACAGCAGGATCAGCGCCATCAGCACATACACCAGCACGCCCGCGGCCTGCGGCACCAGCACCTTGCCGAAGGTGTCCACCACGCCGATGAGCAGCGCGGCCACCAGCGCCCCCTTGATCGATCCGATGCCGCCGATGACCACCACCACGAAGCAGATGATCAGCACCGACGCGCCCATGTTCGGATAGACCGAGGACACGGGCGCGGCCACCATGCCCGCGAGCACCGCAATGGCCACTCCCGCGGCGAACACCACGCGGTAGAGGAACTGGATGTCCACGCCCAGGCTCTGCACCATTTCCCGGTTGGTGCTGCCCGCGCGGATCATCATGCCCAGCCGGGTGCGGGTGAAGACGAACCACATGCCCGCGGCCAGCAGCAGGCACACGCCGGAGATGAAGAGCCGGTAGACCGGGTAGGTCATCACGTCCCCGAGCGGCAGCGTGCCCGCCAGCAGCGGGGGCGGGGCCACGCCGTGCACGTCGTCGCCCACCAGCAGGCTGCGCACCTCCTCGAACACGAGGATGAGGCCGTAGGTCATCAGCACCTGCTGCAGGTGCTCGCGCTCGTAGAGGAAGCTGAAGAACACCCACTCGAGCACATAGCCCAGCAGCACCGCCAGCACCACGCCGATGGCCAGCGTGGCGAAGAAGCCCCCGCCCAGCGTGCGCTCCACGATGGGTGCCAGCGCGAAGGCCATGTAGGCCCCGATCATGTAGAAGCTGCCGTGGGCCAGGTTGATCACGCCCATGATCCCGAAGATCAGCGTCAGGCCCGAGGCCACGAGGAAGAGCAGCAGCCCGTACTGCAGCGCGTTCAGGCACTGGATCAGGAAGGTGGCGAAGTCCATGCGGGGGTGCCTCAGCCGGCGGCTGTGGGTTGGCGGGACATGAAGCCCAGGCAGGCCTGGATCAGCGCTTCAGGCTGGTCGCGGTGCGGCGAATGGCCGCAGTCGCGCAGTTCGAGGGTCTCGGTGCCCGGCAGTCGTCGGGCGATGCCGCGGATCTGCTCGAGCGTGCCGTATTCGTCGTCCAGACCCTGGACGGCGAGCAACGGGCAGCGGATGGTGCCGATTTCCGCCTCGATCGACCAGTGCCGGAAATCCTCACGCAGCCAGATGCGGTTCCAGCCCCAGAAGGCCGAGTCGGGGTCGTCGTGGTGGCGGGCCAGGCGGGTGCGCAGGTCGGTCTGCTCGTAGGCGACGCGGGTGGCCTCGATGCTGTGCACCGAGATCGGCTCGACCAGGATGTGCGGCGCCAGCACGATGGCACCGGCCACGCGTTCGGGGAAGGCCGCCGCGTGCAGCAGCGCAATGGAGCCGCCGTCGCTGTGGCCGAAGAGCCAGGGCGGCTGCGCCCGGGTGTCCACCTCCAGCGCCTGCAGCAGGGCTGGCAGCAGCTCGCGGGCCTGCCGGTGCATGAAGTCCGGGTTCCAGGCCTCGTCGGCCGGCCGCGGCGTGGAGCGCCCGTAGCCCGGCCGTGAATAGACCAGGCCGCGACAGCGCAGCGCATCGCACAGGCGCTTGGGGAAATCGCGCCACATCGACACCGAGCCCAGGCCCTCGTGCAGGAAGACGATCAGCGGACGCTCGCCCCGGTCTTCAGGTCCGGTGCCGATGAAGCAGTGCTCGATGCGGACGCTGCGCCCGTCCCACGGAAGTTCGATGAAGCGGCTGGGCATCGCTCGATGCGCCCTTCAGGCCCGGCCGCGCTCGAGTTCGCGCAGCTTGAAGCGCTGGATCTTGCCCGTCGCCGTCTTCGGAAGTTCAGCCACGAACTCGATCTGGCGCGGGTACTTGTAGGGTGCGAGCCTGTCCTTGACGAAGGCCTTGAGCTCGGCGTCATCGGCCTGCGCGCCGGGCCTGAGCACGACGAAGGCCTTGGTCTTGGTCAGGCCCTCGGCATCGGCCACGCCGATCACCGCGGCCTCGAGCACCGCCGGGTGCTGCACCAGCGTCGCCTCGACCTCGAAGGGGCTCACATAGATGCCGCTCACCTTGAGCATGTCGTCGCTGCGACCGCTGTAGGTGTAGCTGTCGTCGGCGTTGCGCACGTACTTGTCACCGCTCTTCGTCCAGCCGCCCTGGAAGGTCTCGCTGGTCTTGGCCCGGTTCCCCCAGTACATCAGTGCCGCCGACGGCCCCTGGATGTAGAGGTCGCCCGGCTCGCCGTCGGCCACCGCGGCGCCGTCCTCGCCGCGCAGCGCCACTGCATAGCCCGGCACCGGCCAGCCGGTGCTGCCGTAGCGCACGCGGCCGGGCAGGTTGGACAGGAAGATGTGCAGCATCTCGGTCGAGCCGATGCCGTCGATGATGTCCACGCCGAAATGGCGCTGGAAGCGCTCGCCGATGTCCGCCGGCAGCGCCTCGCCCGCCGAGGACGCCATGCGCAGCGCCACCTGCTTCGGCGCCGGCAGTGCCGGGTCGGCCAGCATGCCGGCGAAGCCGGTCGGTGCGCCGAAGAACACCGTGGGCTGGAGGCCGCCCACCTCGCCCTTCCAGCGGCGGAACACCGCCTGCGGCGTGGGCCGTTCAGCCATCAGCAGGGTGGTGGCGCCCACGCTGAGCGGGAAGGTCAGCGCATTGCCCAGGCCGTAGGCAAAGAAGAGCTTGGCGGCGGAGAAGCACACGTCGCGTTCGGTCAGGCCGAGCACGCCTCGCCCGTACAGCTCGGCCGTCCAGTAGGGGTTGGCGTGCGAGTGCACCGTGCCCTTGGGCCGGCCGGTGGAGCCGGAGGAATAGAGCCAGAACGCGGCCTCGTCGGCGCGAGTGGGGGCCGCGTCGCCCAGGGGTTCGTGCGCAGCCAGCAGCGCCCGCAGTTCCACCTCGCCCGCTCCGCAGGGCTCCACCGGGCGGGAGACGATGACGCGGGACACCTCGTGCCGGGCCTGGGCGAGCGCCGCGTTCAAGACCGGCCGCAGCGCGCCGGAGACCAGCACCGCCTGGGCGCGCGAGTGCTCCAGCATGTAGGCGTAGTCGTCCGCGGTGAGCAGCGTGTTCACCGCCACTGGCACCACGCCGGCATAGAGCGCGCCGAGGAAGGCCACCGGCCAGTCGCAGCCGTCCTGCATCAACAGCAGCACCCGTTCCTCGCGCCGCAGCTTCAGGCCGAGCAGCGCGGCGGCCATGCGGCGCACGCGTTCGTCCAGGCCGCCATAGCTCAAGGTCTCGACGTCGTCGACGAAGGCCGGCTGGGCAGCGCGCGCGGCCTGCCGCTGCAGCAGGTGCTGCGCGAAGTTGAAGGCATCGGGCGGCGGCGGAACGTTCGAGCTGGGGGTGTCGGACATGGAGTCTCCGGGAGCCGTGTGGGGCCGCTGGCCAGGCCGGCTGCGAAGACGCATCGACTTGCCAGCCTCGGGAAGATGCACTATCGTGCGTGAAAGCACTCTAGGTCCGGCGTCAGACCATGTCAAGCACTATATTGCAGCCCCCCGGGAAAGCCCCTGGTCCGGCTCCGGAGGGAAACGCCGGGCCGGAGGACGGCCACGGCTCGGACGCCAAGAACCCCTTCCTCGTTGCCCTGGGCGAGCGGGTTCGAGCACTTCGTGCGCGCCGCGGCATGACCCGGCGCTCGCTGGCCACCGCGGCCGATGTCTCCGAGCGGCACCTCGCCAACCTCGAATACGGCATCGGCAACGCGTCCATCCTGGTGCTGCTGCAGGTGGCGCGCGCCCTGCACTGCACGCTGGCCGAGCTGCTCGGCGACGTCACCACGGCCAGCCCCGAGTGGCTGATGCTGCGCGAACTGCTCGAGGGCCGCGACGAGGCGACGCTGAACCGCGTGCGCGTGGCCGTGGGCGCGCTGCTGGGCGGCGCGGGCGATGGCGGCGGCAGCGGGCGACGCAGCCCGCGCGTGGCGCTCGTCGGCTTGCGCGGTGCGGGCAAGTCCACGCTGGGCGCCATGCTGGCCGAAGACCTGGGCTTTCCCTTCGTCGAGCTCAGCCGCGAGATCGAGAAGTTCGCGGGCTGCAGCATCAGCGAGATCCAGGCGCTGTATGGCCAGAACGCCTACCGGCGCTACGAGCGTCGCGCCCTGGAAGAGAGCATCCAGATCTACCCGGAGGCGGTCATCGCCACGCCGGGCGGCATCGTGTCGGACCCGGCGAACTTCAACCTGCTGCTGTCGCACTGCACCACCGTGTGGCTGAAGGCGGCGCCTGAGGACCACATGCAGCGCGTCATGGCCCAGGGCGACCTGCGCCCCATGGCCGCGAGCCGCGAGGCGATGGAAGACCTGAAGTCCATCCTGGCGGGGCGGGCGGCGTTCTACTCCAAGGCGGAGTTCGAGGTCGACACCAGCGCGCAGCCGCTGGAGGCCACCTTCGGCGCCCTGCGTGGCTTGATGCGCCGGGCCTTGGGCATGCCGGCGTGAGCTGCGGTCGCAAGATGCATGAAAGTGCAGTTCATGCACTTGACAGCATTCTGGTGTTGCAAGATACTGCGTCACGCGGCGGCCATCCCGGGCGTTCGCAGCCCCGCCGCACAGGAGACCCCGCATGACCGCCGATGTCCGTGTCGACTACCAGACCCACCCCAGCCAGTACCGCCACTGGAAGCTGAGCTTCGAGGGCCCCGTGGCCACGCTCGCCGCCGACTTCGACGAGAACGCGGGCCTGCGCCCCGGCTACAAGCTCAAGCTCAACAGCTACGACCTGGGCGTGGACATCGAGCTGAACGACGCCATCCAGCGCATCCGCTTCGAGCATCCCGAGGTGCGCACCGTGGTGCTCACCAGCGCCCGCGAGAAGGTGTTCTGCTCGGGCGCGAACATCTTCATGCTCGGCGTGTCCAGCCACGCCTGGAAGGTGAACTTCTGCAAGTTCACCAACGAGACGCGCAATGGCTTCGAGGACTCGTCGGCCCACAGCGGCCTGAAGTTCCTGGCCGCGGTCAACGGCGCCTGCGCAGGCGGCGGCTATGAACTGGCGCTCGCCTGCGACGAGATCCTGCTGGTGGACGACCGCTCCAGCGCGGTGAGCCTGCCCGAGGTGCCGCTGCTGGGCGTGCTGCCCGGCACGGGTGGCCTTACCCGCGTGACCGACAAGCGCCGCGTGCGCCACGACCTGGCCGACATCTTCTGCACCACCACCGAGGGCATCCGCGGCCAGAAGGCCAAGGACTGGCGCCTGGTGGACGACATCGCCAAGCCCGCGCAGTTCGCCGCCCGCGTGCAGGAGCGCGCCCGCGAACTGGCCGCGCTGAGCGACCGCCCTGCCGACGCCAAGGGCGTGGCCCTCACCCCGCTCGATCGCCGCATTGAGGCCGACGCGCTCCACTACACCCACGTGTCGGTCGAGATCGACCGCGCCCGCCGCGTGGCCACCTTCACCGTGCGCGCGCCGCAGGGGCCGCAGCCCACCGACATCGCCGGCATCGAGGCCGCTGGCGCCGCCTGGTACCCGCTGGCCATGGCCCGCGAGCTGGAAGACGCCATCCTGTCCATGCGCACCAACGAACTGGACATCGGCACCTGGCTCATCCGCACCCAGGGCGACGCGTCGGCGGTGCTGGCGAGCGACGCCACGCTGCTGGCCCACCAGGGCCACTGGCTGGTGCGCGAGACGCTGGGGCTGATGCGCCGCACCTTCAGCCGCGTGGACGTGTCCTCGCGCAGCCTCTTCGCGCTGATCGACGAGGGCTCCTGCTTCGCCGGCAGCCTGCTCGAGCTCGCGTTGGCCTGCGACCGCAGCTACCACCTGGCCTTGCCCGACGACGAGGCCCGTGCCCCGAAGATCGCCGTGGGCGAGCTCAACTTCGGCCACTTCCCGATGGCCACCGGCCAGAGCCGGCTGCAGCGGCGCTTCTATGGCGAGGCGCCGGCGCTCGACGCGGTGCGTGCCCGGGCCGGCCAGCCGCTGGACGCGGACGCCGCCTTCGCGCTCGGTCTGGTGACGAGCAACCCGGACGACATCGACTGGGCCGACGAGACGCGCATCGCCATCGAGGAGCGCGTGTCCATGAGCCCCGATGCCCTCACCGGCATGGAAGCCAACCTGCGCTTCAACGGCCCGGAGAACATGTTCACCCGCGTCTTCGGCCGCCTGACCGCCTGGCAGAACTGGATCTTCCAGCGCCCGAACGCCGTGGGCGACAAGGGCGCGCTGAAGGTCTATGGCAAGGGCGACAGGGCCCAGTTCGACTGGAACCGGGTGTAAGCCAGCATTTTTGTTGTGCGGCGCGAACCGGGTGGCGCGCCGCAACCGGACTTCCTCCCCCGACGTTGAATTTCCCGGAGACCCCTTCATGACCGCCGCGACCATCGACTACAGCGAGAAGATCCCCAACAACGTCAACCTCGCCGAGGACCGCACGCTCAAGCGCGCCCTCGAGCAGTGGCAGCCCAACTACATCAGCTGGTGGAAGGACATGGGCCCGGACGGCTCGCAGGACTTCGACGTCTACCTGCGCACCGCCGTCAGCGTGGACCCACAGGGCTGGGCCCAGTTCGGCCATGTGAAGATGCCCGACTACCGCTGGGGCATCTTCCTCAACCCGGCCGAGCAGGACCGCAAGATCCACTTCGGTGACCACAAGGGCCAGGACGCCTGGCAGGAAGTGCCGGGGGAGTACCGCGCCAACCTGCGCCGCATCATCGTCACGCAAGGCGACACCGAGCCGGCGTCGGTCGAGCAGCAGCGTCACCTGGGCCTGACCGCCCCGAGCATGTACGACCTGCGCAACCTCTTCCAGATCAACGTCGAGGAGGGCCGCCACCTGTGGGCGATGGTCTACCTGCTGCACAAGTACTTCGGCCGCGACGGCCGCGAGGAAGGCGAGGCGCTGCTCGAGCGTCGCAGCGGCCAGGAGGACAACCCCCGCATCCTGCAGGCCTTCAATGAAGAAACGCCCGACTGGCTGTCCTTCTTCATGTTCACCTACTTCACCGACCGCGACGGCAAGTTCCAGCTGTGCGCGCTGGCCGAGTCGAGCTTCGACCCGCTGGCCCGCACCACCAAGTTCATGCTGACCGAGGAAGCGCACCACATGTTCGTGGGCGAGTCGGGCATCAGCCGCGTCATCAGCCGCACCTGCGCCAAGATGAACGAGCTCAAGACCGACGACCCGGCCAAGCTGCGCGCCGCCGGCGTCATCGACCTGCCCACCATCCAGCGCTACCTGAACTTCCACTTCAGCGTCACCATCGACCTCTTCGGCGCGGACGAGTCGAGCAATGCGGCCACCTTCTACAGCACCGGCCTGAAAGGCCGCTACGAGGAAGGCAAGCGCCAGGACGACCACCAGCTCAAGGGCCAGTCCTACCGGGTGCTGGCGGTGCAGGGCGGGCAGCTCGTCGAGCGCGAGGTGCCGATGCTCAACGCGCTGAACGAAGTGCTGCGCGACGACTACATCAAGGACAGCGTGGCCGGGGTGGCGCGCTGGAACAAGGTCATCGAGAAGGCCGGCCTGCCCATGCGCCTGACCACGCCGCACAAGGCCTTCCACCGCAACATCGGCGCACTGGCCGGCGTTAAGGTGTCGCCCGAAGGCCAGGTGGTGAGCGAGGCCGAATGGGCCGCCCGGGTGGACAGCTGGCTGCCCTCGGCTGGCGACCGTGCCTTCGTGGCGAGCCTGATGGGCCGCTGCGTGGAGCCGGGCCAGTTCGCCAACTGGATCGCGCCGCCGGTGATGGGGATCAATCGGCAGGCGGTGGACTTCGAATACGTCAGATTCAATTAACCCCCCCCGGAGCCGATCACAGATCGGCTCCCCCCCAGGGGGGCACCGCCAGCGGCCCAGCGGAGCTGGTTCCGCGGCGGTTGCTTGAGGGGCGCTGCGCCCGCTTTGCGGGCGTTCGCTTGAGAGATGCTGCGCCCGCTGATGCGGGCGTTCGCTTTGTGATCTAGGAGACAGTCATGGACATGGCCGATGGCGTGGTCATTCAGCAGCATCTGATCGATCCGGAGATCTGCATCCGGTGCAACACCTGCGAGGCGACGTGTCCGGTGGGGGCGATCACGCACGACGACCGGAACTACGTGGTCGATGCGGAGAAGTGCAACCTGTGCATGGCCTGCGTGCCGCCTTGCCCGACGGGCAGCATCGACAACTGGCGTCAGGTGGTGCGGGTCAAGGCCTATTCGGTGCAGGAGCAGCTGGGCTGGGATGAACTCCCGGTGGCGCTGACGCCCGAGCAGGTGGCCGAGCAGATGGCCGAGGCCGGGCTGACGGGTGCAGAGCCGGGCCGAGCCGGGCCCGACGGGCTCGATGGCGCAGCGGCGGGCGTTGCCGTGGCCGACCCGGCCAACCCGGCTGCACTGGCCGAAGGCTCGCCGCTGGCGGCCGAGCCCTCGCAGGCTGCGGCCAGCAGCAGCCGCTACAACGCCAAGCTGCCGCCGTGGTCGGCCGCGCATGCCTACACCAACCTCTACGGGCCGCGGGCCGCGCAGGCGTCGGTTGCGGCCACCGTCACCGGCAACGTGCGGGTCACCGAAGTGGGCGCGCGCGGCCAGCCCGATTACGACACCCACCACATCGTGCTCGACTTCGGCGCGCTGCCCTTCCCGGTGCTCGAAGGCCAGAGCATCGGCATCGTGCCGCCGGGCACCGACGCCCGCGGCCGGCTGCACCACGCGCGGCAGTACAGCATCGCCAGCCCCCGCAACGGCGAGCGGCCGGGCTACAACAACCTGTCGCTCACGGTGAAGCGGGTGCTGGAGGACCACCAGGGCCGCCCGGTGCGCGGCGTGGCCAGCAACTATGTGTGCGACCTGCAGGTGGGCGACACGGTGCAGGTGATCGGGCCCTTCGGCTCGAGCTTCCTGATGCCCAACCACCCCAAGAGCCACATCGTGATGATCTGCACCGGCACCGGCAGTGCGCCGATGCGGGCGATGACCGAATGGCGCCGGCGCCTGCGCGCCTCGGGCAAGTTCGAAGGCGGCAAGCTGATGCTCTTCTTCGGCGCCCGCACGCCCGAGGAACTGCCCTATTTCGGCCCGCTGCAGAACCTGCCGCGCGACTTCATCGACATCGAACTGGCCTTCAGCCGCGTGGCCAACGCACCCCGGCGCTATGTGCAGGACGCGCTGCGCGACCGCGCCGCCGATGTCGCCCGCCTGCTGGCGGACCCGGCCACGTACTTCTATGTCTGCGGCCTCAAGGCGATGGAGGAGGGCGTGGTGCTGGCGCTGCGCGACATCGCCCACGGCGCGGGGCTGGACTGGGAGGCGGTGGGCGCCACGCTTCAGCGCGAAGGCCGCCTGCACCTGGAAACCTACTGAGGCGGCTACGCCTGGTCACGCCCGCACCCGTCCGCCCGCACCCCATGAGCACCTCCCCCACCCTTCGCATCGACTGCCTGCGCCCGGGCGTGGCCCAGGTCACGATGGCCCGCCCGGCCGTCTTCAACGCCTTCGACGAGGCGATGATCGGCGAGCTCGACGCGGCCTTCGCCCAGTTGGCCGACGACCCCACCGTTCGCGTCATCGTGCTGGCCGGAGAAGGCCGCCACTTCAGCGCCGGCGCCGACCTGCAGTGGATGCAGCGCGCCAGTGCGGCGAGCGAGGCCTGGAACCTGGAGGATGCGCGGCGCTTCGCCGGCATGCTGGCCCGCATTGCGGATTGCCCCAAGCCTACGGTGGCCCGGGTGCAAGGCGCCGCACTCGGCGGCGGCGTGGGGCTGCTGTGCGCCTGCGACCTGGCGCTGGCGGCCGACAACGCGAGCTTCTCGGTCAGCGAGGTGAAGTTCGGCATCCTGCCGGCCGTCATCGGCCCTTACCTCACCCAGGCCGTGGGCCTTCGACAGGCGCGCCGGCTGGCGCTCACCGCCAGCCGCATCGCGGCGAGCGAGGCGCTGGCCATCGGCCTGGTGCAGCAGGTCGTCGCGCTGGACGCGCTCGACGCCGCGGTGGATGCGGTGCTCGCCGACCTGCTGGTGGGCGGCCCCGCCGCGCAGGCCGAGGTCAAGCGCCTCTATGGCCAGATGGACGGCGGCGCGGTGACGCCCGAGCTGCGCGAGCTCACCGCCCAGACCATCGCCCGGGTGCGCGGCACCGACGAGGCGCGCGAGGGCTTCGCCGCCTTCCTGGCCAAGCGACCGGCGCCCTGGGTGCCGAGCTGAGGCCAGCACCGGCATCGGCACCGGCACCGGCACCCCGCCCATGGCTCGCCCGCCGGTCGGCCCCGTGCCGCCTTTATCCTTCCGCCCACCGACCGAACGCCGTCGCCCTTCCGGGGCCGCCCCGCGCACATGACCCTCTCTTCCTCCGATTCCCTGCTCGTCGTCGGGGCCGGCATCATGGGCGCCGGCATTGCCCAGGTGGCGGCCCAGGCCGGGCACACCGTGCACCTGTTCGACCTGCGGCCCGGTGCCGCCGAAGAGGCCCGCCGGCAGCTGGGCCGAAGCCTGGACACGCTGGTGGCCAAGGGCCGTATCGAAGCGGCGGCCGCCGAGGCCACGCTCGGCCGCATCCACGCCATCGACGCGCTGGAGCAAGCCGCCTCGGCCCGCCTGGTGATCGAGGCCATCGTCGAGCGGCTGGACGCCAAGCGTGCGCTCTTCCAGCAGCTCGAGGGCCTGCTCGCTCCCGAGGCCATCCTGGCCACCAACACCTCGTCGATCAGCGTGACGGCCATCGCCAACGGGCTCCAGCATCCCGAGCGGCTGGTGGGCATGCACTTCTTCAACCCGGTGCCGCTGATGAAGCTGGTCGAGGTGGTCAGCGGCCTGGGCACGGCGCCCGCCGTGGCCGAGGCCATCACCGGCCTGGCCCGGTCCTGGGGCAAGCTGCCGGTGGCGGCGCGCAGCACGCCCGGCTTCATCGTCAACCGCATCGCCCGGCCGTACTACGCCGAGACGCTGGCGCTGCTGCACGAGCAGGCGGCCACGCCGCTGGTGCTGGACACGGCGCTGAAGGCGGCGGGCTTTCGCATGGGGCCCTGCGAGCTGATGGACCTGATCGGCCACGACACCAACTTCTCGGTGACCAAGTCGGTCTACGAGGCCAACTTCTTCGACAAGCGCTACATGCCCTCGCTGGTGCAGCAGGAGCTGGTCGATGCCGGCTGGCTGGGCCGCAAGAGCGGGCGCGGCTTCTATGCCTATCCCGAAGGCGCAGGCCGTCTTCCGGTGGCGGTGCACGACACGCCGGCCACGGCCGGCGTGGTCACGGTGCACGGGCGCGGCCCGGTGGCCGACTGGCTCGAGGCCATGGCGGCGCGGGCTCTGTCTTCGCAGGGTTGGGGGCCGGCGCGCGAACCGGACAGCGACTGGACCGGCCTGGCAGTGGACGGTGCCCGACTGGTGCTCACCGATGGCCGCACCGCCCGCGCCTGGGCGCGCGCGCACGGCGTGCGCGACGTCGCGGTGTTCGACCGCCCGGTGGCGGGCGGCGTCGGCCAGCCGCCGGACGCCGCTGCGGCCGCAGCACCCATCGCCCTCGCCTGGGCCACCCACGCCGACTGCAGCGCAGCCTGGCGCACCCAGGCGCCCGCCTGGCTGGCCGCGCTGGGCTTCGTGCCCCTGCCGGTGGCCGACACGCCCGGGCTGGTGGTGGCGCGCACGCTGGCCATGCTCATCAACGAGGCGGCCGACGCCGTGCAGCAGGGCGTGTGCACCCCCGAAGGCGCCGACGCCGCGATGAAGCTCGGCGTGAACTACCCCGCCGGCCCCTTCGAGTGGCTGGCCGGCTGGAGCGTGGACGGCGTGGCAGCCCTCATCGCCCAGCTTGATGCCGTCTACCGCGGCGAACGCTACCGGCTCAGCCCCTGGCTGGCCGCCCGCACCGCCACGCTGCGCTGAGCCCCGGCCCGGCCCGGCAACGCCCGCACCCCTCTCAACCGAGCCCCACGACCCCGCCATGACCCCACCCCAAGCCTTCCTCTGCGACGTGCAGCGCACCCCCTTCGGCCGCTATGGCGGCGCGCTGAGCAGCGTGCGCACCGACGACCTGGGCGCCGTGCCCATCCGCGCGCTGATGGCGCGCCACCCGGGCGTGGACTGGGCGGCGGTGGAGGACGTGCTCTACGGCTGCGCCAACCAGGCGGGCGAAGACAACCGCAACGTCGCCCGCATGAGCGCCCTGCTGGCCGGCCTGCCGGTGGACGTGCCCGGCGGCACGATCAACCGCCTGTGCGGTTCGGGCATGGACGCGGTGGGCACGGCCGCGCGGGCCATCAAGGCCGGCGAGGCCTCGCTGCTGATCGCCGGTGGCGTGGAGAGCATGAGCCGCGCGCCCTTCGTCATGCCCAAGGCCGATGCGGCCTTCAGCCGCAGCAACGCCGTCTACGACACCACCATCGGCTGGCGCTTCATCAACCGGCTGATGAAGGAGCAGTACGGCGTGGACTCCATGCCCGAGACGGCCGAGAACGTGGCCCTGGATTTCCGCATCGAGCGCGAGGCGCAGGACCGCATGGCCCTGGCCAGCCAGAAGCGTGCGGTGGCGGCGCAGCAGGCCGGCTTCTTCGACGCCGAGATCTGCCCGGTGAGCATCGCCCAGAAGAAGGGCGACCCCGTCGTGGTGTCGGTGGACGAGCACCCGCGCGACACGAGCCTGGAGTCCCTGGCGCGCCTGAAGGGCGTGGTGCGGCCGGACGGCAGCGTCACCGCCGGCAATGCCAGCGGCGTCAACGACGGTGCGGTGGCGCTGCTGGTGGCCAGCGAAGCCGCCGCCCGCCGCCACGGCCTGACGCCGCGCGCCCGGGTGGTGGGCATGGCCACCGCGGGCGTGGCGCCGCGCATCATGGGCATCGGCCCGGCGCCAGCGACGCGGCGGGTGCTGCACAACACCGGCCTCACGCTCGAGCAGATGGACGTCATCGAGCTCAACGAGGCCTTCGCCGCGCAGGGCCTGGCGGTGCTGCGCGACCTGGGCCTTCAGGATGACGACCCGCGCGTCAACCCCAACGGCGGCGCCATCGCGCTCGGCCACCCGCTGGGGGCCAGCGGCGCCCGGCTGGTGGGCACCGCGATGCAGCAGCTGCACCGCACCGGCGGGCGCTATGCGCTGTGCACCATGTGCATCGGCGTGGGGCAGGGCATCGCGATGGTGATCGAGCGGGTTTGAGGCGCGGCTCCTGGCCGGCGGTCAAGGCGTACCGGCGGTCCTTGGACAGCTCGACCCGCCACTTCGTGACAAGCGCTCAGGCAATGGCGCTCAGGCCCCGCTTCTGGACAAGGTTCAGCAGTTTGAGCGCTGGCCCTGACGGGTGCTTGGCGCCGACCTCCCACTTCTGCACCGTCGACAAGCTGGTGTTCAGGAGGCGCGCGAAGACGGCCTGGCTGACCCGGGCCTGCTCACGCAGTGCCTTGATCTGTTCGGGGCCCAGCGGCTCGACCGGCTGGAGACACAGCTGCTCGAACTCGCGCATCGTCACCTGGTCGATGACCCCGGCCTGGCGCAGCCCGGCCGCCGTTTCATGAACGGCGTCCAGGATCGAAGATTTACGCTGTCGCATCGCAATCCACCTCGATGAGTTCTCCGGCCTGGGTGGCTTTGGCCACGGCCGCGGTGTTCAGGGACAGCAGTTCGGCTGCCAACTTCTTCAGTGCGGCCGTTTCGTCGCTGGCGATGTTGCTTCGCTCGCTCTTCTGAAAGGCGTAGACGAACACCCAGCGGTTGCCGCGGTGGGTCGCCACCAGCGTTCGAAACCCGCCGCTCTTGCCCTGGCCCGGTCTTCCCACGCGCTTCTTGATCAGGCCTCCGCCGAGGTCGGCGTCGATCAGCCCTGCGACCATCTCCCGGACGGCTGTGCACAGGCTGCTGTCGTGCAGATCCTGTTTTCGCGTCCAGCGGTCAAACCAGCGGGTCTTGTAGACCGCCATGAAATTGCATCCTTTGCCTGAACTGTAGCACCTGGTGCTACAGGACGGTAAGCCTGCTTTCTTCTCATCCGTCCCTACGAAAGCCTCAACCCATCGTCATCAGACTCGCATTCCCCCCAGCCGCCGTGGTGTTCACGCTGATGGAGCGCTCGACCACCAGCGCCTCCATCGGCAGGCTGCCCTGCTCGTCCGCCGCGAAAAGGCTCACCAGCGCACCGGTCCTCTGTGCGAGCGCGGCCAGCGCCGAAAGGCGCTCTTCCGTGCCGCCCTGGTGCAGCACCGCGTCGAAGCGCGCCGCCGGCGCGGTCCAATCGTCCGTCAGCCGCACGCGATCGCGCACCGGGGGTGGCAGCGCGTCGACCAGGGCGCGAGCCTCGGCGGGGAGCAGCGCTCGGGCGCCGACGACCATCGCGGCGGCCAGCAGCTTCAGCCGCATCGCATCGTCGGCTGCGAGGCACAGCACGGTGTCGCGGGGCAGCGCGGCGTAGAAGTTGGCTTCGCCGGTAGGGCCGCTCAGTTGCCGCCAGCCTTGCGCCGGGTTCGCGGCCGACACCCGGTCCATCCAGGCCGCCAGGCCCAGGGCGACGTGCGGCACCGGTTTCCCCGACTCGCCCGCCCAGGCCCGAAGCGCGTCCCGGGCGGCCTCTGCGCCCGCTTCCTGCAGCGGCCGGGCGTCGTGCCCCGGCACCCCACCCGCCGCCAGCGGCCCGCTGCGCTCCACCGCCCGCCGCAACGCCGCCTCGGGCCGCCCCGCCATCAGGCGCGTCAGCGCCAGCGGCCCGCCCGCCTTGGGCCCGGTGCCCGACAGGCCCTCGCCGCCGAAGGGCTGCACGCCCACCACCGCGCCCACGGTGTTGCGGTTCACATAGAGGTTGCCCACCCGCAGCGTGGCCGCCACCTGGGCGACGGTCTCGTCGATGCGGGTGTGCACGCCGCCGGTCAGGCCGTAGCCGGTGGCGTTGATGGCCTCCAGCACCGCCGGCAGCTGCTCGCGGTCGTAGCGAAGAAGGTGCAGCACCGGGCCGAAAACTTCTTCGGTCAGTTCGTCGATGCGCTCGATCTCCACCACCGCCGGCGCGACGAAGCAGCCGCCCGCCGCGTTCAGGGCCGCGGACGCCGCGCGCAGCGGCTGGGTGATGCGCCGGCCCCTGGCCTGCAGCGCGGCCAGGTGGGCGTCGATGCGGACGCGGGCCTCGGCGTCGATCACCGGGCCGATGTCGGTGGCCAGCTGCTGCGCGTCGCCCAGCGTCTGTTCGCGCATCGCGCCTTCGAGCAGCTCCTGCACCCGGTCGGCGGCCTCGCGCTGCACGCACAGCAGGCGCAGCGCCGAGCAGCGCTGGCCCGCGCTGTCGAAGGCCGAGGCGAGCGCGTCGGCCACCACCTGCTCGGCCAGCGCCGAGCTGTCCACCACCAGCGCGTTCTGCCCGCCCGTCTCGGCCACCAGCGGCACCGGCCGCCCGAGCGCGCCCAGGCGAGCGCTGAGCACCTGCTGCAGCCGCTGGGCCACGGCGGTGGAGCCGGTGAACATCACGCCTTGCACCCGGGCGTCGGCCACCAGCGCGGCCCCCACCGTGTCGCCCCGGCCGGGCAGCAGCTGCAGCACCTCGCGCGGAACGCCTGCGGCGTGCAGCGCCTGCACCGCCCGCGCGGCCACCAGCGGCGTCTGCTCGGCCGGCTTGGCCAGCACCGGGTTGCCCGCGGCCAGCGCCACCGCGACCTGCCCGATGAAGATGGCCAGCGGGAAGTTCCAGGGGCTGATGCAGACCACCGGGCCAAGGGGCTGCAGCGCATCGGCTGCGGTGTTCAAGGCAGGCGCGGCCAGTGCGCGCAGTTCGGCCGCGTCGTAGCGCAGGAAGTCCACCGCCTCGCGCACCTCGGCCACGGCGTTGCCCGCCGTCTTGCCGGCCTCGCGCATCAGCAGGGCCACCAGCTCGGGCAGCTCGGCCTGCAGCCGCTCGGCCGCGTCGTCAAGCATCCGGGCGCGCTCGGCCGGCGGCGTGGCCGCCCAGCGCGGCGCCGCGGCCTCGGCGGCGGCCAGCGCGGTGGCCACATCCGCACTCGACGCCTCGGCCACCACGCCGACGACCTCGGCGCGCTGCGCCGGGTTGCGTACCGGCTGCGGTGGCAGGGGTTGCGAGGCCCCAGCCAGCAGCGACCCGGCCCGCAGGCGTTCCGTTTCCGAACGGGAGCCGGTCAGCGCTTCATCCAGCGCACCCAGCACCGGCTCCGAGGCCAGGTCCAGCCCCTGCGAGTTCTGGCGATGGCTGCCGTACAGCGCCGATGGCAACGCAATGGCGGGGTGCGGCAGTCCGAGGCGGCCTTCGGCGGCGGCCAGCGCCTCGACCGTGCGCACCGGGTCTTCCACCAGCGCCTCCAGGCTCAGCGATGCATCGGCGATGCGGTGGACGAAGGAGGTGTTGGCGCCGTTCTCCAGCAGCCGCCGCACCAGGTAGGCCAGCAGCGTGTCGTGCGGGCCCACCGGCGCATAGATGCGGCAGGGTCGTCCGATCCGGCCCTGGCCGCGCAAGCCCACCACCTGTTCGTAGAGCGGCTCGCCCATGCCGTGAAGACACTGGAACTCGTAGCGGTCCTGCGCCGCCGATTCGCCCCCCGCCATCTCGTGGATGGCGGCGGCGGTGTGCGCGTTGTGGGTGGCGAACTGCGGGTAGACGGCATCGGGCGCGGCCAGCAGGCGCCGGGCGCAGGCCAGGTAGGCGAGGTCGGTGTAGGCCTTGCGGGTGTAGACCGGATAACCCTCCAGTCCATCGAGCTGGGCGCGCTTGATCTCGCTGTCCCAGTAGGCGCCCTTGACCAGCCGCACCATCAGGCGGCGTCCGGTTCGGCGCGCCAGGGCGACGAGGTGGTCGACCACCGCGGGGCAGCGCTTCGAATAGGCCTGGATCACGAAGCCCAGGCCGTTCCAGCCGGCCAATGCCGGGTCGGCGGCGAGCGCGTCCAGCAGGTCGAGCGACAGTTCCAGGCGGTCGGCTTCCTCGGCATCGATGTTCAGGCCGATGCCGTGCTGGCGAGCCCGCGCGGCGAGCATCGTCAGCCGAGGCAGCAGCTCGGCCATCACCCGTGCGGCCTGGGCGCGCGCGTAGCGGGGGTGCAGCGCCGACAGCTTGATGGAAATGCCGGGGCCGTCCACGATGCCGCGGCCGCCCGAGGCAGCGCCGATGGCGTCGATCGCCTGCGCGTAGGCGGCGAGGTAGCGCTGCGCATCGGCCTCGGTCAGCGCCGCCTCGCCGAGCATGTCGTAGGAGAAGCGAAAGCCCCGGGCCTCACGGGCCCGGGCGCTGGATAGTGCTTCGGCGATGGTCTGCCCGGTGACGAACTGCTCGCCCATCAGGCGCATCGCCAGGTCCACCGCGCGGCGCACCAGCGGCTCGCCGCCGCGGCCGATCAGCCGCATCAGCGTGGCCGACAGGCCGGTGTCGCTGTGGGTGGCCACCAGCCGCCCGGTCACCAGCAGGCCCCAGGCGGCGGCGTTGACGAAGAGCGAGGGGCTTCTGCCCAGGTGCGACTGCCAGTCGCCGTGGACGATCTTGTCGCGGATCAGCGCATCGCGGGTGGCCGCATCCGGAATGCGCAGCAGCGCCTCGGCCAGGCACATCAGCGACACGCCCTCCTGCGAGGACAGCGAGAACTCCTGCAGCAGGCCCTGCACCAGCCCGGCCCGGCCGCTGTCGCGGGCGCGCTCGCGCACGCCGCGGGCCAGCTGCAGCGCCAGGGCCTGCACCCGGGCGGCGCTGGATTCGTCCAGGCGGGCGGCGGCGAGCAGACCGGGCAGCAGCTCGGGTTCCGGGCGGCGGGTGAGGGCGGTGATCGCCTGCCGGGTGGGCGAAGAGGGGGCGCTGGAGGGGGCGTGGAACGACATCCGCGGGGGCCGGCGCTCGCTGGCCGTCGGGCGGTCGATGACCTGAATCGGGGAGTCGTTCATGGCTGGCCTCGGATGTGGAGCTTCCGCCATCATCCGGAACATGCGCCGAAGCTTCTTCGGTTTTTCGACCCCGCATCAGAGGAAAACTCAACGTGCCCACCCTGGACGACCTGGACCGAACCGACCGCCGCATCCTCCAGCAGCTGCAGGACGACGGGCGCATCACCAACCAGGCGCTGGCCGATGCGGTGGCGCTTTCGCCCACCGCCGTGCTGGCCCGGGTGCAGCGCCTCACCCGCGACGGCTACATCACCGGCTACCACGCGCGGCTCAATCCGCGCCAGCTCGGCGCAGGGCTGCTCGTCTTCGTCGAAGTGCTGCTCGACCGCACCACGCCAGGCGTGTTCGACCAGTTCCGGGCGGCGGTGCACGTGCACCCGGAAATCCTGGAATGCCACATGGTGGCCGGAGGCTTCGACTACCTGGTCAAGACGCGGGTGGCCGACATGGACGCCTACCGCCGCTTCGCCGGCAGCGTGCTGTGGCAGCTGCCGGGCGTGCGCGAGACGCGCACCTATGCGGTGATGGAGGAGGTGAAGGACACGGCGCGGCTGCCCATCGCGTGAGAGCGGCTCAGGGCGGGTCCGTGCGACATCAAGCCGCTGCGCCCCACACCAGCCCGGCCACACCGAGCGCGATGCAACAGGCCCCGGCCAGGCGCGCGGCCAGGTCCTGCTCGCGCAGCAGCGTGCCGCCCAGGATGGCCGCGAAGAGCATCGACACCTCGCGCGCGGGCGCCACGGCGCTGAGCGGCGCCGTCTGCAGGGCGTAGAGCACCAGCACGTAGCCGATGGGCCCCAGCGTGGCCACCATCAAGGCCACGCGCCACTGCGTGCGCCACAGCGAGGGCAGGGTCGAGCGCTCGCGCCACACCAGCGGAACCAGGATGGGCAGGCGCAGCAGGTTGCCCATGTAGTCGACGAGGATGGGCGACAGCAGCAGCACCTTGACCGCATAGCCGTCGATCAGCGTATAGCCGGCGATCTGCACGCCGGTGGCCGCACCCCAGGCTAGGCCCAGCAGCACCCGCGCGCGGGCCGCCGGCTGCTGTGCGGTGCGCAGCAGGCCGGGGCCGCCCGCGATCAGGAAGACGCCGGCCACCACCGACAGCACGCCCGCCAGCCCGATGGGCGACAACGACTCGCCGAACAGCAGCAGCGCCACCCCGGCGGACATCAACGGCGCCGTGCCCCGGGCCACCGGATAGACGACGGTCAGGTCGGCCACCCGGTAGCCACGCAGCAGCGTGAGGAAGTAGCTGATGTGCACCAGCCCGCTGGCGGCCAGCACCGCCCACTCGACCGCGCCCCACTGCCCCACCACGCCCCAGCCCATCCAAAGGGCCAGCGGTGCCCAGATCACGGTGACGATCAGCGAGGACAGCAGCGCGAAGCGGGCGTCCCCGCCAGCGGACTTGGCGGCCACGTTCCACGAGGCATGCAGCAGCGCGGCCAGCAGGACCAGGGCGAGGGCGGTGGTGGTCATGGACGCCCGATGGTCCCACCATCGCGATCCCGGGGGCCTGCCGTGCGGTGGAGCGCCCGCCTCACGCGGCCCCGGCCAGCACCTGCTGCACCAGCGGCTGGCGCCAGCTGCGCGGCGACGCGATGCCCCACACCTCTTCGACCACCGCGTCGTCGCTGCCCAGCCGGCGCAGGCCGCGCAGCAGGGCCACGTCGGCCACCCCCAGGCGGCTGACCGGGAACACGCCCAGGCCGCGCGCGGCGAACACTGCCATCAGTGCGCTGTCCTCGAATTCACCCGCCAGCCGAGGGGCCACGCCCAGGCCTTCGAACCAGCCGTCCAGCGTCTGCCGCAGCACCGAGTGCCCGGTGGGCAGCAGCACCGGCAGTTCAGCCAGGCAGTGCGGAAAGGCCCGCTGGCGTACCGCGGTGACCAGCGCGCGCGGGCCCCACCAGTCCACCGGCGCGGCCACCAGGCGCCGGCTGCTCAGCCGCAGCCGCGCGTTCGGCGGGGCCGGCTGTCCGGCGAGCACCAGGTCGATCTGGTGCAGCGCCAGCTCGCCCAGCAAGGGCTCGAACTCGTCTTCATGGCAGCGCAGCTGCAGCCCGGGCGCGGCCAGCACCGGCTCGAGCAGCGCGTGCGCCGCCAGCTTGGACAGCCCGTCGGACAGACCCACGGCCAGGCGCAGGCCGCGCCCCCGCGCGGCGTCGCGCACCTCGGCGGGCAGCGACTCGCCGATGGCGAAGATCGCCTCGGCCCGGGCGAAGGCCGCACGGCCCGCCTCGGTGAGCGCGATGCCCCGCCCCGCGGGCACGATCAGCTGATGCCCGAGCGCGCGCTCCAGCTCCTTCACCGGCACGCTGACCGACTGCACGGCCAGGCCCAGCCGCTCGGCCGCCCGCGCGAAGCCGCCTTCCTTGGCGACGACCCAGAAGTGGTGGAGGTGACGGTAGTTCAGAGGTGTCAAGGCCATGGAGTCCCCGCATTCAGGCTTGCAGGCCAATGAGAAAAACCGAAACCCGACTTCGGTGCTTCCTGCTGGCTGCAGGTCGAGCCGCCCCGGATCATCCGCCGATTCCGATTTCTCCTCCCCCATCACACCATGGACGCCCTGAGCTCTTTCCTTCTGGCCGACTTCCTCGGCAAACCCGCCTGGATCTGGCTGGCCTTCATTTCCATCGTCATCGCGTTGCTCGCCTTCGACCTGGGCGTGCTGCACAAGGACAGCAAGGAGATCGGCGTGCGCGAGAGCCTGCTGCTGTCGGCGGGCTACATCTCGGTGGCGCTCGTCTTCGGTGGCTGGGTGTGGTGGTACCTCGGTGCGCAAAGCGGCATGGAGTACTACACCGGCTTTTTGATCGAGAAGTCGCTGTCGATGGACAACGTCTTCGTCATCGCGCTGATCTTCACCTACTTCGCCATCCCCCGGCAGTACCAGCACCGGGTGCTGTTCTGGGGCATCCTGGGCGTGATCGTGCTGCGCGCCATCATGATCGGCCTGGGCGCCACGCTGGTCAGCCAGTTCAGCTGGATCCTCTACCTCTTCGGCGCCTTCCTGGTGCTCACCGGCATCAAGATGTGGATCGTCGCGGACAACATGCCCGACATCGCGAACAACCCGCTGCTGAAGTTCCTGAAGAAGCGCATGCGGGTGACCGACGACCTGCACGGCAATGCCTTCTGGGTGACGAAGGCGGACCCGGCCACCGGCAAGCTCGTGCGCTTCGCCACGCCGCTCTTCCTGGCGCTGATGCTCATCGAGTTCGTCGACCTGGTGTTCGCCGTCGATTCGGTGCCGGCCATCTTCGCCATCACCACCGACCCCTTCATCGTCTACACGAGCAACATCTTCGCCATCCTGGGCCTGCGGGCGCTGTACTTCGCGCTGGCGGCGATGATCCACCGCTTCCACTACCTCAAGTACGCGCTGAGCCTGGTGCTGGTGTTCATCGGCACGAAGATCTTCTTCGTGGGCATCGTGGGCAAGATGCCGGCGTGGATCTCGCTCACCGTCACCTTCGGGCTGATTGCCGGCGGCGTGGTGTTCTCGTTGTGGAAGACTCGCCACCTGCCGCGCGAGACGGTGCTGGCTGAATCGGGGGGCAGGGGCTGA
>JAIYCR010000055.1 GCA_027487905.1 Rubrivivax sp.
CAGTACCCGTCGCTGGTGGCCCTGCTGGACGAGAGCTTCCGCCGCTACGCGGCACTGCCGGCCTACAAGTTCATGGGCCGCAGCTTCAGCTTCGCCGACGTCGACGAGCAGTCGCAGGCACTGGCCGCCTGGCTGCAGGCCCAGGGCCTGGAGCGCGGCGACCGGGTGGCCATCATGATGCCCAACATCCCCCAGTACCCGGTGGCCGTGGCCGCAGTGCTGCGCGCGGGCTACGTCGTCGTCAACGTCAACCCGCTGTACACCCCGCGCGAACTCGAGCACCAGCTGAAGGACTCGGGCGCCAAGCTCATTCTCATCATCGAGAACTTCGCCACCACGCTGCAGCAGGTGATGGCCTCGGTGCCCACGAAGAAGGTGGTGGTCACCGCGCTCGGGGACCTGCTCGGCTTTCCCAAGCGGCTGATCGTCAACTACGTGGTGCGCAAGGTGAAGAAGATGGTGCCGGACTGGAGCCTGCCGGGCGCCGTGTCCTTCAACGATGCCGTCTCGCGCGGCCGCGGCATGGGCTTCAAGGCCGTGCCCACCGGCCCGGACGACATCGCCGTGCTGCAGTACACCGGCGGCACCACCGGCGTCAGCAAGGGCGCGGTGCTGCTGCACCGCAACCTCGTGGCCAACGTGCTGCAGGCCGAGGCGTGGTACCAGCCGGCACTGAAGAAGATTCCCAAGGGCGAGCAGATCGTCACCGTCTGCGCGCTTCCGCTCTATCACATCTTCGGCTTCAACACGAACATGATGTTGAGCCTGCGCATGGGCGGCTGCAACATCCTCATTCCCAACCCACGCGACCTGCCGGCGATGTTCAAGGCGCTGGCCGGCGAGACCTTCCACAGCTTTCCGGCGGTCAACACCCTGTTCAACGTCATGGCCCACCATGAGCAGTTCAAGACGGTGGACTGGTCGCGCCTGGTGATCTCGGTGGGTGGCGGCATGGCGGTGACCAGCGCGACGGCCAAGCTGTGGCTGGACAAGACGGGATGCCCCATCGTGGAGGGCTACGGCCTGTCGGAGACCTCGCCCTCGGCCACCTGCAACCCGGTGGACAGCACCGCCTTCAGCGGCAACATCGGGCTGCCCATGCCCAACACCGAGCTCACGCTGCTGGACGACGACGGCCGCGAAGTGCCGCCGGGCACGCCGGGGGAGATCGCCATCCGCGGCCCGCAGGTGATGGCCGGCTACTGGCAGCGGCCCGACGAGACGGCCAAGGTGATGACCGCCGACGGCTTCTTCCGCAGCGGCGACATCGGCACGGTGGACGAGCGCGGCTACTTCCGCATCGTCGACCGCAAGAAGGACATGATCCTGGTGGGTGGCTTCAACGTCTACCCCAACGAGGTCGAGGAGGTGGTGAGCCAGATGCCCGGCGTGCTCGAGTGCGCCGCGGTGGGGGTGCCCGATGCGAAGAACGGCGAGATGGTCAAGCTCGTGATCGTGCGCAGCGACCCGTCGGTCACCGAGCAGCAGGTCCGGGCCTACTGCGAGCAGCACCTGACGGGCTACAAGCGCCCGAAGACGGTGGAATTCCGCGCCGACCTGCCCAAGACCAACGTGGGCAAGATCCTGCGGCGCGAGCTGCGCACGCCCGCCTGAACCCGCGGCCGATGACGCTGGCCTCAGGTGCCCCGGGTCCGGCGGCCGCGTCCGACGCCCGCCCGGTGGCGCTGGTCAGCGCCATGCACGAGGAGTTGTCGCGCCTGCGCGCGGCCTTGCCCGACGCCCGCATCGAGCGCTGCGGCGGCCGGGACTTCCACATCGGCCATCTGGAAGGCCAGGCGGTGGTGCTGGTGCTGGCCGGCATCGGCAAGGTCGCCGCGGCCACCACCTGCGCGCTGGCCTTCGACCGGTTCGATGCCGGCGCGCTGGTGTTCAGCGGCGTGGCTGGCGGCCTGGCCAGCGATGTCGCGGTGGGCGACCTGGTGGTGGCCGACGCACTGCTGCAGCACGACCTGGACGCGTCGCCGCTCTTTGCCCGCCACGAGGTGCCGCTGACCGGCCTTTCGCGCTTCCCCACCGACGCGGCGCTGTCCCGAGGCCTGGAGGCGGCGGCGCGAAGCCTGCTGCCGGCCCGGGACGAGGCCGAGCGCGACCGGCGCGCGAGCCTGGGCATCGGCGAGCCGCGCCTGCACCGGGGCCTGGTGATCAGCGGCGACCGCTTCGTGTCCACGTCGCAGGAAAGCCAGGCGCTGCGGCAGTTGCTGCCCGATGCGCTGGCGGTGGAGATGGAAGGCGCTGCGGCGGCGCAGGTGGGCCACGACTTCGGCCGCCCGGTGGCGGTGGTGCGCAGCATCTCCGACCGGGCCGACGACAGCGCCAGCGTGGACTTCGGGCGCTTCGTGGCCGAACATGCGAGCCGCGTGGGCGAGGCGGTGATCCGGCGCTGGCTGGCCGGGCGGCGCTGACAGAATCCGGCACGCCCCGCCGAGGCTTCCCCCCGGCACCGAACGATGGCTCCCCCCTTGAACCCAAGCCGCAGCGCCGCCGACTGTCCGACCTCGCCTGGCGCGGCGAGCGCACCGGCGCGGCCTGCATTCCGGGCCACGGCCACGGCCACGGCCTGGGCCATCACCCTGGCGGCGGTTCTGGTCCTGCTGCCCGGCTGCGCCCCGGCGCCGGAGCCACCGGCCGAAGCCGCTGCGCGGGCCCTGAGCGCCTCCGGTGGGCGCAGCGCCCAGGTGCAGATGCAGGACGGCCGCTTCCAGGCCACGCTGACCCAGGCCGACGGCCAGCCTTCCGAGGTGAGCGTCGGCGGGGGCTCGGTGCATCCGGCCGATTTCGGCGTGCCCTGGTATCCCGGCGCCACCGCCGACCCGCAGCGCTCCAGCCGGCTCGGCAACGCCCAGGGCCAGGTGGTCACCGTCGTGCTGCGGGCCCCCGCGCCGCTGGAGACGGTGGCAGCCTTCTACCGCCAGCGCCTGGCCGAGGGCGAAGGCCGGGCGATGCGCGAGTCCGCCATCGAAGGCGGCGGGGTGGGCTTCGTGCTCGCCGACGACGCCGCGGGTGCGGCCAGCCAGGTGCGGGTGCAGCCGGTGGGCGACGGGGTGGAGATCGCGCTGCTCACCACCCGCCGGGCACCGCGCTGAACCCCTTCGACCGCACCGCAGCGCCCCTTCGCTGACGGGCTGCGCCCCGGCCGGCCCCTCGACCGGCCACCAACCACCTCCTTTGCCCCCATGCGTCTTCATGTCGGCCCGCTCGGCCTGGGCCCTTCGCCCGAACCTGGCCTGGAACTGGATCTGCCCCCCGCAGCGGCGCGGCATGTGCAGGTGCTTCGGCTGCAAGGCGGCGACCGGGTCCAGTGCTTCGATGGGGGTGGTACGGCCTGGTGGGCCGAAGTGCTGCGCCTGGGCCGGCAGTCGGTCGCCGTGCGGCTGGTCGGGCTGGTGCAGACGCCCTCGCCCGAGCCGGGCCGCACCGTCCGGCTGGCGGTGGGCATGCCCGCCAACGACCGCATGGACTTCCTCGTCGAGAAGGCCACCGAACTGGGCATGGGCGCCTTGCAGCCGCTGATGTGCGAACGATCGGTGCTGCGCCTGTCGGGTGAGCGGGCCGAACGCAAGGTGGCGCATTGGTCTGCGGTGGCCGCCAGCGCTGCGGAGCAATCCGGGCGGCGGCGGGTGCCGGAGGTCCGCCCCGTCGTCACGCTGGCCGCCTTCCTGCAGGAAGCGAGCGCAGACTCTCATTCCATTCGCCTGCTGCTGCACCCCGCTGCGGCTGAGGGCGCCGCGCGGTCGCTCCCCTTCATTTCGGAGGAAGGCCCAGGCTCAGGTGTGGATGGTCGCCCGGCCGAAGCCGCGCCCCGTCCGGTGTGGCTGCTCAGCGGCCCGGAGGGGGGTCTGGCGCCGACCGAGGTGGACCTGGCGCTGCGCTCGGGCTTCACGCCGGTGTCGCTGGGCCCGCGGGTCTTGCGCGCGGACACGGCGCCGCTGGCCTGGCTGGCCCACTGGGCGATCGCCGAGGCCTGAGCGGCTGCTGCGCGGCGCTTGCCGGTGTCACCCGTGCCCACCAGAATCGGCCAGGTCGGACCGCCGCTCGGGCGGTCCGCAACCCTTGGCTGAACGGGAGTGATCAGATGGGATTGCTGGAATCGGTGATCGGGGCGCTCGCGAACTCAGCGGCGGGTGCGAACTCAGGTTCGGGTGCCGGCGGTCTGGGCGGCCCTGCCGGTGCGGGGGGTGGTCTGGGCGCGCTGGGCGCCCTGCTCGGCGCTGGCCCGGCGGGCGGCGCGTCGCAGGATCCGATGGCCGTGCTGCTGCAGGCGGCGGTGGCGATGCTGGCCAACCCGGGTGGCGGCGCGGGTGCGGGCGCGGGTGCTGCCGGCGGGGCCGGGCTGGGGTCGCTGGGCGGGATGCTCGGCGCGGCGCTCGGCGGCGGCTCAGGGGGTGGCCTGGGTGGCGGCCTGGGTGGCGGCCTCGGTGGTGGCATGGGCGCCGGCATGGGCGGCGGCGCCTCTGCCGGGCTGGGCGGGCTGGGCGGGCTCATCGCCCAGTTCGAGCGCGCGGGGCTCGGCCCGCAGATGTCCAGCTGGATCGGCCAGGGGGAGAACCTGGCGGTCACCGGGGAGCAGCTGCAATCGGCCCTCGGCGCGGACCGGCTGGGTGCTCTGGCCCAGGCGGCCGGGCTGGCTCCCGCCGACGCGAGCGATCAGATGGCCCGACTGCTGCCCGAACTCGTCAACCACTTCACCCCGCAAGGCCAGGCGCCCGCGGGCGGACTGGGCGGCGCCGACGAACTGCTGGGCGCGTTGTTCCGGCGCTGAGCGACGAGGGCGGGTCGGGCGGCGCGGCCTGGCGTGCGCCTCAGCGATCCGGGCTTCCGGCCACCAGGTCGAAGCGGAAGAGCCGGCACTCGATGGGGCCGTTCCACATCGGCACGCGGCGCCCGGCCTTCAGCCGCATCGCCGCCGGCAGGCCGCGGTCGGGGCTGAGCACCCAGGCCGTCCACGGACCGCCGGCGGTGTAGGCCCGCTTCCAGTGGGCCGACAGGCGTTCGGCAAAGGCGGCTGCCTGCACCGGCTCGGCTTGGCCGCCGGCGGCCTCGACCCAGGCGCCCTGCCGTCCGGCGGCGGGGCTGCGTCGGGTCGCCAGGCCCTCGCCTTCGTCCGGGAATTCGCCGCCCGGGTCAGGACGGTCGGAACCGCGGCCAGCGGGGTCGATGCGTTCGCCGTAAGGCGGATTGAGCATCAGCGTGCCCGCCAGACCCTCGGGCAGGCGCGGGGCGGGCCGCTCCAGCGCATCGCCGCCGTGGAACTCGATGGCATGGGCCACGCCGGCCCGCTTGGCGTTGCGGCGGGCGAAATCCACCATCCGGAAGGACACGTCGCTGGCGAAGATGGGCACGGCCGGCGGGTGCACCTGCGCGTGCGCCGCATCGCGCAGGCCTTGCAGGTCGCGCCGGGCCTCGGGCGTCTGGAAGGGCAGCTGACGCTCGAAGGCGAAGCGCCGACCCAGACCCGGGGCGATGCCGCAGGCAATCTGCGCCGCCTCGATGGCGATGGTGCCGCTGCCGCAGCAGGGGTCGTGAAGCGCGCCGCCCGCGTCGGGCCGTCCGCGCCAGCCGGCTGCGGCCAGCATCGCGGCAGCCAGCGTCTCCTTCAGCGGCGCATCGCCGACGTCGCTGCGCCAGCCCCGCTTGAAGAGCGCCGCGCCGGAGGTGTCCACATACAGGCGGGCGTGCTCGGGCTCCAGGTGCAGCACGAGCGGCAGGTCGGCGTCGTGGGTGTCCACGCTCGGGCGCTCGCCGAAGGCCTCGCGCTGCTGGTCGCACACCGCATCCTTGATGCGCAGCGCCGCATAGCGGATGCTCCTGACCGGGCTGTGCTGCGTGGTCACGTCCACCCGCAGCGTGTGACGCGGCGTGATCCACAGCGACCAGTCCACGCTTCGAGCCAGGCGGTAGAGCCCGTGCTCGTCGGCATAGGGGCCGAAGGCCACCTCCACCAGCACCCGCTGCGCGAGCCGGGTGTGCAGGTTCAGCCGCATCACCTCCAGCGGGTTGCCGTCGAGCGCGACGCCGCCGCGGCGGCGGGCCAGGGGCTGGCCAGGGCCGAGGATGTCGGCCACCTCGGCGGCCAGCAGATCCTCCACGCCGGCGGCGCAGGGCAGGAACAGGGGCAATGGCATGGGCGGCGGCTCGGGGCACCCGCGACGTGGCGGGCGCGTAGGGGACTTCTAGAGGGTCTTGCGCAGGTTGGCCGGAGCGATCTTCAGCGCCTCGCGGTACTTGGCCACGGTGCGGCGCGCCACCTGGATGCCCTGCTCGCCCAGCATGTCGGACAGCTGGCTGTCCGACAGCGGGCGAGCCGGATCCTCGGCCGACACCAGCTGGCGGATCAGCGCGCGCACCGCGGTGCTGGACGCATTGCCGCCGGTCTCGGTGTTCAGCGACGAGCCGAAGAAGTACTTCAGCTCGAAGGTGCCGAAGGGGGTGGACATGTACTTGGCCGTGGTCACCCGCGAGATGGTGGACTCGTGCAGGCCGAGCTCGTCGGCGATCTCGCGCAGCACCAGCGGCTTCATGGCGATCTCGCCGTGGGTGAAGAAGTTCTTCTGACGCTCCACGATGGCCTGGCTCACCCGCTGGATGGTGTCGAAACGCTGCAGGATGTTCTTCATGAACCAGCGGGCTTCCTGCAGCCGGGCCGACAGGCCCGCCGCGCTGCCGCCGCGCTGGCCGCGGATGGCCTGGGCATACAGGTCGTTGATGCGCAGCCGGGGCATCACGTCCGGGTTGAGCACCACCTTCCACTGGCGGCCGCTCTTCTGCACGATGACGTCGGGCACGATGATGTTGGCCTCGGCGCGGGCGAAGGGGCGGCCTGGCTTGGGCTCCAGCGAGACGATGAGCTGCTGGGCTTGGCGCAGCAGCTCCTCATCGGCACCGGTGGCTGCCATCAGCTTGCGCATGTCGCGTCGGGCCAGCAGCTCCAGGTGCTGCTCGCAGACGGTGCAGGCCAGGCGCTGGGCCGCATCGGCCGGACGCGCGCGCAGCTGCAGCAGCAGGCACTCCGAGAGGTTGGCCGCGCCGACGCCGATCGGATCGAGCGAGCGCAGCCACGACAGCCCGCAGCGCAGCCGGGACAGCAGCTGCTCGCGCTGGCCCGCCAGGCTGTCCGGGTCGGCATCTGCATCCGTTGCGGCCTCGGCCGCATCAGCGGGGGCGTCTTCCTGGGTCCGGGCATCGGGGCCCATCCCCAGGGCCCCGTCCAGCCCGAGCAGCCGGTCGGCGATGTCCTCCAGCGTGCCGTCCAGGTAGCCGTCGTCGGTGAGCGACTCGATCAGCACCATCACCGCGGCGCGGTCCTCATCGGCGAGCCGCATGCCGCGCAGCTGCTCGCGCAGGTGGTCCTGCAGGGACACGCCTGGCGTGTTGCGCTCGCCGGCGTCCAGTTCGTCGCCGTCGGCCTCCGGCCCGCGCGCGGCGGGTGTCTCGCCGATGCCGTCGAAATCCTCCGCCTCGGTGCCGTTCTCCCAGTCGTCGCGCGCGGTGGTGCCCAGATCGCTGGCATCCAGGCCCGGTGCATCTTCGGCGCCCTCGGCACCGCCCTCCACCGCCTGCTGCGACCGGTCCTCGGCCTCCTCGCGCTGCTGCCCGCGGTCGGCCTCGCCGATGCGCTCGAGCTGGCGCTCGGGCAGGTGGTCGAAGGCGCCGCCCTCGTCCTCGGGCTCGAGGAAGGGGTTCTGCTCGAGCATCTGCTCGACTTCCTGGTGCAGCTCGAGCGTGGACAGCTGCAGCAGCCGGATCGACTGCTGCAGCTGCGGCGTGAGCGCCAGGTGCTGCGACAGGCGGACATGCAGGGACGGCTTCATGGGGTGGGTTCGCCGGCTCGCGCGCTCACATGCGGAAGTGTTCGCCGAGGTAGACCTTGCGGACGTCGGCGTTGTCCACGATGGCCGCGGGCGTGCCCTCGGCCAGCACCCGCCCCTCGCTGATGATGTAGGCGCGGTCGCAGATGCCCAGCGTCTCGCGCACGTTGTGATCGGTGATGAGCACGCCGATGCCGCGCGCCTTGAGGAAACCGATGATGCGCTGGATCTCCAGCACCGCGATCGGGTCGACGCCGGCGAAGGGCTCGTCCAGCAGGATGAAGCGCGGCTGCGTGGCCAGCGCCCGGGCGATCTCCACGCGGCGGCGCTCGCCGCCGGACAGCGCCGGCGCCGGCGCATCGCGCAGCTTCTCGATGGACAGCTCGCGCAGCAGGCCTTCGAGCAGGGCGTCCACCCGCCCGGGCGGCAGCGGTCGGCCGTCGGTGCCCACCTGCAGCTCGAGCACCGCGCGCACGTTCTCCTGCACGGTGAGCTTGCGGAAGATGGACGCCTCCTGCGGCAGGTAGCTCAGCCCCAGACGCGAACGCAGGTGGATGGGCAAGGCCTCGATGCGGCGGCCGTCGATGAGGATCTCGCCTGCATCGGCGCGCACCAGCCCGACGATCATGTAGAAGCTCGTGGTCTTGCCCGCGCCGTTCGGCCCGAGCAGCCCCACCACCTCGCCGGCGGCCACCGCCAGACGCACGTCGTGCACCACCTGACGCGCGCCGTAGCGCTTCTGCAGGCCCTGCACTTGCAGGCGGCTGCCGCGCTCGGCCAACGGATCGGCCGGCACGGCGTGCAGCGGGTCCGGCGATGTGGACGCGGTCATCAGCGGACGGGCGGCGCACTCGGCGGCGCGGCCGGCGCCTCCCGCGGCGACAGGATGATGCGCACGCGGCCGTCCGCCGGCGCCGCCGCACCGGGGGCGCCGCCGCTCACGCTGTAGACCGACGCGGCGTTGTCGAAGGTGATGAGGCGCCCGCGCGCCTCGTCGGCCAGCGTGCTGCCGCGAAAGCGCCGCAGCACGGCCTCGTCGACGAAGCGCAGCGTGTCGGTCTTCGCGTCGTATTCGATGCGCTGGGCCTCGCCCTCCAGCGTCTCGTCCAGGCCCTCGCGCTTCTGGCGGAACCGCGCGGGCGTGCCGGGCACTCCGGTGGCCACGCTGGACTGCTGGCCGTCCGCGCCCTGGCGCACTTCGACCTGCGCGGCCCGCAGCACGATGCTGCCCTTGGTGATGAGCACGTTGCCGGTGAAGCTGCCGATCTGCCGCGCGTCGTCGAAGCGGCCGGCGTCGGCCTCGATCTTCATCGGCTGCAGCCGGTCGGCGCGCTCGGCCCGCGCGGGCGACAGCGCGGTCAAGGCCAGCAGCAGCGCGCACGCGAGGGGCCGTGCGCGCAGGACCCTGCGCCGGAACCCGTCGCCTGCGGCGACCGGGTGCCCGGGCAAGGGTGGATCAAGGCGACGCGACAAGGACGACAGGTGCATGGGCTCGGCGCGAGCCCGACCTTGAAGGGGCGGAGCCGCGCAGGGGTCGGGCGGGACGGCCAGGCACCGGGCTTCGACCGATGCCCGACCCGCGCCGCCTAGGGCATGGAAATTGCTTCCATTCTAGACAGGCCCGTCTGCCGGGCGCCAGCGCTTTTTGCCCGGCGCAGGCGCGCCTGTGGCTCAGCCGCCCTTGCGCACCCGATCGACCAGGAAATCAACCACCGCGAGCGAACGCTCGGTGGTGCCGGCCAGCGTGCCCGAGGTGTAGAAGCGCCCGGCCACCCCCATGGCCGGCACGCCGTCGACCTTGTAGCCCTCGGCCAGCGCCTTGGCCTGACGGACCTTGGTCTGCACGCCGAAGGAGTTGTAGGCGTCGGTGAAGGTCTTCTCGTCCACGCCGTTCTTGGCCATGAAGGCGGTGATCTTCTCGGGCGTGTCCAGGCGCTGACGCTCCACGTGGATGGCGGTGAACACGCGGCGGTGCAGCGCCTCGACCTTGCCCAGCGCCTCCAGTGCGTAATACAGGCGCTGCTGGGCGACGAAGGGGTTCTCGCGGAAGGCCACCGGCACGCGGCGCAGCGCCACGTCGCTGCCCAGCCGGCGCGACCACGCCTCCAGCAGCGGCTCGAAGGCATTGCAGTGCGGGCACTCGTACCAGAAGAACTCGACCACCTCGATGCGTCCTGGCGTGGAGCCGGGCACCGGCCGGGCCAGGCGAACGAAATGCTGGCCCTCGACGGGCGCGCCGGCCTGTGCGCGGGCGCCGGTGCTGACGGCGGCCAGCGGGCCGCCCAGGGCGACGGCGGCGAGGGCGGCTGCGGAACCTTGGAACTGTCTGCGCTTCATGGGGTGGGTCCTCGGGACGCCGGGAGAGGCGCCGCTTCAACGGGGATGGATCGCCCGGCGGGCAATGGGTTCACTTCCAACGGCGCGGGGCGCCTCACGGTGCACGCTGAACGCGCACCAGCACCGACTCGATGCCCGCGCCGTCCAGCTGACCCTTGGCCGCGTCGGCCAGGTCGCGCTTGTCGA
Organism: Rubrivivax sp.; assembly: GCA_027487905.1. Taxonomy (GTDB): domain Bacteria; phylum Pseudomonadota; class Gammaproteobacteria; order Burkholderiales; family Burkholderiaceae_C; genus JAIYCR01. Next base: position 10,350 of record JAIYCR010000055.1, read on the forward strand.
AGGGCCCCACCCGCACGCGGTGCATGGTGCGGCCGGACTGCTCGCGCTCGGTGATCTTCGCGTTCAGGCCCATCATGGCCAGCCGGGCGCGCTGCTGCTCGGCGTCGGCCGGGCTGACATAGGCGCCGGCCTGCACGAAATAGACGAAGGGATCGGCGCCCACGGGCTGGGAGGCAGCCCCGGACGGGGCCGACGCGGCCGACGTGGCGGCCGTGGGCGCGCGGCCGGCCAGGATGGCGGCAGGGTCCCGCACGGAGGGCAGGCCGGTGGCCGGCGGGGTGGCGGCGGCGGGGGCCGACGCAGCCGCAGCCGCAGCCGCGGACGCAGCCGGAGCGGCGATGCGCGGCACCTGCTTGTTGGCCAGCGGCGCGTTCGGGTCCCAGTTGCGGTTGCGTTCGGCCTCGGCGGCGTCCTGCTCGGCCGTGCGCTGCGGCACCTTGTTGACGAAGGGCACCGGCACCTTGGTGACCCACAGCGCCACCCCGAGCGCCACGGCCAGCCCGACCAGCAGGCCGACGACGGCTCCCAGGATGAAGCCGCCGCGCTGGGCGGCGGCCGCCGGGCGGGCGAAGCAGGGGGCGGAGCGGGCGGATCGGACCATGTCAGGACGGGGCATCGGAAACGAAGTGGCCGCTCGGGCCGTCAGGCGGCAGGAACGGAAGCCGCAGCGCCAGCGGATGGCGGCAAGGAGGACGCCGACGCCTCGTCGCGGTGCAGGCGCTGCGGCGCGGACACGCCCAGCACCTCCAGCGCATTGCGCAGCACCTGTCCCACGGCGGCGAGCAGCGCCACCCGCGCGCGGCGCAGGCCGGCATCCTCGACCAGGAAGCGCTCGGCGGCATACCAGGAGTGGAAGGCAGCGGCGAGCGAGCGGGCATAGAAGGCCACATCGTGCGGCGCCAGCGTGCGGGCGGCCACCTCCAGCATCTGCGGGTACTCGGCCAGCAGCCGCATCACCGCCACCTCGGACGGTGCGCAGAGCGGCGCCAGGTCGGCCTGCGCCAGCGCGGCGGTGTCCACCGCATCGCCCATCGTGCGCGCCTGCTCGATCACCGAGCAGATGCGGGCGTGCGCGTACTGCACGTAGAACACCGGGTTCTCGTCGTTGCGCTGCAGGGCGAGGTCGATGTCGAACACGAACTCGGTGTCGGCCTTGCGGCTGACGAGGAAGAAGCGCACCGCGTCGCGGCTCGTCCAGTCGATCAGGTCGCGCAGCGTCACGTAGCTGCCGGCCCGCTTGGAGATCTTCACCTCCTCGCCGCCGCGCATCACGGTCACCATCTTGTAGAGCGCGTAGTCCGGGTAGCCGGCCGGGATGCCCACGCCCGCGGCCTGCAGCCCCGCGCGCACCCGGGCGATGGTGCCGTGGTGGTCGGTGCCCTGCACGTTGATCACCTGGTGGAAGCCGCGCTCCCACTTGGCCATGTGGTAGGCCACGTCGGGCAGGAAGTAGGTGTAGGTGCCGTCGGACTTGCGCATCACGCGGTCCTTGTCGTCACCGTAGTCGGTGGTCTTCAGCCAGAGCGCGCCGTCCTTCTCGTAGGTGTGGCCGCTGGCCACGAGGCGCTGCACCGTGTCGTCGACGCGGCCGTCGCTGTAGAGGCTGCTTTCCAGGTAGTAGTGGTCGAAGTGCACGCCGAAGGCCCGCAGGTCGAGGTCTTGCTCGTGCCGCAGGTAGGCCACGGCAAACTCGCGCAGGCCGTCGATGTCGGCCACGTCGCCGCTGGCGGTGGTGCTGCGGTCGTCGGCGCTGACGGTCTTCTTCGCGGCGAAGTCGGCGGCGATGTCGGCGATGTAGTCGCCGTTGTAGGCGGCTTCGGGCCAGGCCTCGTCGCCCGGCTTCAGGCCCTGCAGCCGGGCCAGCGTGCTGGTGGCCAGGGTGTTGATCTGCACGCCGGCGTCGTTGTAATAGAACTCGCGCAGCACCGCGTGGCCCTGGCTGGCCAACAGGTTGCAGATGCAGTCGCCGAGCGCCGCGTTGCGGCCGTGGCCCACGTGCAGCGGGCCGGTGGGGTTGGCGGAGACGAACTCCACCATCACCCGTTCACCCTGGCGCGCGGCGCTGGTGCCGTAGCAGGCGCCGCTGGCCAGCACCTCGGCCACGACAGCCTGCTTGGCCGCGGGTGCGAGGCGCAGGTTGACGAAGCCGGGGCCGGCGATCTCGAGCGCCGCCACCCAGCGCTGCACCGCCGGCTGCTGCTGCAGGCGCTGCACCAGCTCGGCCGCGATCTCGCGCGGGTTCTTCTTCAGCGCGCGCGCCAGCGGCATGGCGGCGGTGACGGCGAGGTCACCGTGGCTGGCCTGCTTGGGGGTTTCGAACGTGGCGTCGGGCGCTGCGTGGCCGGTGCCGGCCACGAGCTGCGCGAACACCGTGTGCAGCGCTTCGCGCAGCGCTTGCGTGGCTTCGATCATGGAGCGGGATTCTACGGGGGCCCCTTGAACAGCGCGCCCTTCACCGGCTTGTTCGGCGCATCGGTCCACGCGCCGCCCGGCACGATGGCGCGGCTGTGTCCTCCCGTCTCGCCCTCCCCGCCCAGGCCGTGCCGGCGGCCCCACCGGCCGCTGTCCCGACCCATACGCTGGCCTTGCCCTCGCGCATAGGCAAGTACGTGGTGCAGGCCAAGCTCGGCGAAGGGGCCACCAGCGAGGTCTTCCTCGCCCACGACCCGTTCAACAACCGCAAGGTCGCCATCAAGCGGGTGCGCGGCGGGATGCTGGCCGACAGCCGCGAGCAGCACTTCCAGCAGCGCTTCTTCGCGGCCGAGGCGGCCCTGGTCGGCCAGTTGCAGCACCCGAACGTGGTGCAGATCCACGACGCCGTGGCCGATGCCGAGTCGCCTTACCTGGTGATGGAACACGTCGACGGCGTCACGCTGCGCCGTTTCTGCCGCGCCGACCGGCTGCTGCCGGTGTCGCAGATCATCGAGATCGGCTTCAAGTGCGCGATGGCGCTGGGCTACTGCTTCCGCCAGGGCCTGATCCACCGCGACGTGAAACCCGCGAACCTGCTCGTCACACTCGACGGCGACCGCATCAGCGACGTCAAGGTCACCGACTTCGGCAGCGTCTTCAACCAGGGCGCCGAGCACACGCAGGTCTACCGCGTCGGCAGCCTGGCCTACATGTCGCCCGAGCAGCTCGACGGCGATGCGCTGGACTGCCGGGCCGACATCTACTCGCTGGCCGCCGTGCTGTACCACCTGCTGGCCGGCCGGCCGCCCTTCGATGCGCAGCAGCAGGCCGCGCTGATGCACCAGATCTACCACGGCAGCCCGCCGCCGCTGGCCACGCTGCGCGAGGGCGTGCCCGCGGCGCTGGTGGCGCTGGTGGAGCAGTGCCTGGCCAAGGAGCGCACGCTGCGCCCGGAGAGCTGGGACGAGTTCGCCAAGGCGCTCACGGCCGCCGGCGCCGAGCACCGCGGCGAACGCGGTGCGCTGCAGGAGGTGCTTGACTCGGAGCGCTTCACGCTGCTGCGCGGCCTGGAGTTCTTCACCGACTTCGGCGATGTCGAGCTGTGGGAGGTGGTGCACCGCGCCGCCTGGCACCGCCACGGCTTCGGCGACGCGCTCTACCG
>JAIYCR010000069.1 GCA_027487905.1 Rubrivivax sp.
ACGAGATCGGGCTGGCGGTCATCGCCACCACCTTCACGCTGATCGCCGTGTTCCTGCCCACCGCCTTCATGGCGGGCGTGCCGGGCAAGTTCTTCGTGCAGTTCGGCTGGACGGCGGCCATCGCCGTCTTCTTCTCGCTGGTGGTGGCCCGGGTGCTCACGCCGATGATGGCCGCCTACATCCTCACCCGCCCGAAGAAGGAACACCGCGAGCCGGGCTGGCTCACCGCCTACATGCGGTGGGTGGGCTGGTGCCTGCGCCACCGAGTCCTGACCACGCTGGGCGCGATGGCCTTCTTCTTCGGCTCCTTCGCGCTGGTGCCCCTGCTGGACACCGGCTTCATCCCGCCGGACGACCTGTCGCAGACGCAGGTGTCCATCGAACTGCCGCCGGGCAGCACCTTCAGCGAAACCCTGGCCGCGGCCGAGCAGGCGCGCGTGCTGGTGCAGTCGCACCCGCAGGTGAAGATGGTCTACACCGCCGTGGGCGGTGGTGCCACCGGCGGCAACCCCTTCTCCGCTGCCAGCGCAGCCGAGGCCCGCAAGGCCACGCTGACCATCAACATGACGCCGCGCGGCGAGCGCAAGGGCACGAGCAAGCAGGACGTGGAGGCGCAGCTGCGCGACCTGGTGGACGCCATTCCCGGCGCGCGCATCAAGGTGGGCCTGGGCGGCTCGAGCGGCAAGTACGTGCTGGTGCTGGCCGGCGCCGACGGCCGCGTGCTGGAGAGCTTCTCGCAGCAGGTCGAGCGCGAGCTGCGCACCATCCCCGGCATCGGCGCGGTGAGCTCCACCTCCAGCCTGGTGCGGCCCGAGCTCGTCATCCGCCCCGACTTCGCCCGCGCCGCCGACCTGGGCGTGACGAGCGCGGCCATCGCCGACACCCTGCGCATCGCCACCGCCGGCGACTTCGAGCAGAGCCTGGCCAAGCTCAACCTGGCCGAGCGCCAGCTGCCGGTGGTGGTGCGGCTCAACGCCGAGGCGCGCACCGACCTCGAGCTGCTGCGCCGCCTGCCGGTGCAGGGCGCCCGCGGCCCGGTGCCGCTCGGAAACGTGGCCACGCTGGAGGTGCAAAGCGGCCCGGCGCAGATCGACCGCTTCAACCGCCAGCGCAACATCAACATCGAAGTCGAGCTCAATGGCCAGCCGCTGGGCGCGGTGCAGTCCGCGGCGCTCGCGCTGCCCAGCCTGCAGGACCTGCCGCCCGGCGTTCGCCAGGCCACCGTGGGCGACGCCGAGGCCATGACCGAGCTCTTCCAGAGCTTCGGCCTGGCCATGGCCACCGGCGTGCTGTGCATCTACATCGTGCTGGTGCTGCTGTTCAAGGACTTCATCCAGCCGCTGACCATCCTGGTGGCGCTCGTCCTGTCGGTCCCCGGCGCCTTCCTCGCGCTCTTTCTCACCGGCAAGGCCATCTCGATGCCGTCGATGATCGGGCTGATCATGCTGATGGGCATCGCCACCAAGAACTCCATCCTGCTGATCGACTACGTGATCATCGCCCGCCGCGACCACGGGCTGGCGCGGCTGGATGCCGTGCTCGATGCCTGCCACAAGCGCGCGCGGCCCATCGTGATGACCACCATCGCCATGGGCGCGGGCATGATGCCCATCGCCATCGGCCTGGGGGTGGACCCGAGCTTCCGCTCGCCGATGGCCATCGTGGTGATCGGTGGCCTCATCACCTCCACCTTCCTGAGCCTCTTGGTGATTCCGGTGGTCTACACCTTCGTGGACGACTTCATCGCCGGCTTCGCCCGCCAGTGGCGGCGCCTGCGTCCGCAGCGCCCGCAGGACGCCGTTGAGGCCGCGCCGCTGGCCGCCGGCACCGCCGCGCCGCACTGAGAACGCGACCCCCTTCTTCCGACGCCGCCCCCGACGGTCCCCAGGAGCCCTGCGATGAATGCACCGCCGAACGCCAGCCTGCGATGGGCCTTCGAAGACTTCCCGGTCGGCCATGTGACGGCACTGGGCCCGCACACGGTCGATCGCGCGGAGGTGCTGGCCTTCGCCGGGCGCTACGACCCGCAGCCCTTCCACCTGGACGAAGCGGCAGCGGCGCAGACCCCTTTCGGCCGGCTCGCGGCCAGCGGCTGGCACACCGCGTCGATGACCATGCGCATGCTGTGCGACGCCTACCTGCTGGACGCGCAGAGCCTGGGCAGCCCCGGCGTGGACGAGCTCAAGTGGCCGCGGCCCGTCTACCCGGGCGACACGCTCAGGGGCACGCTCACCGTGCTGGCCTCGCGCGAGAGCCGGTCGCGGCCGGACATGGGGCTGATCCACCAGCGCACCGAGGTCTTCAACCAGCACGGTGAACTCGTCTTCTCCATGCTGGGCTGGCAGATGATGAGGCGGCGCGCCCCAGGGTGAATCTTCCCCCTCGGGCCTGGCCTCCCACCGGCTGGGGTTGACAGCGCCCGCACGCCCTCGCATCGTCGCGGACGTTTCGATGCCGCCCGCCCCGTCCGGGGTGTCGAGCCCCGCCGGGCTCGCACGGGCCCCCGCTGGAACCCACTGCAAAGGTGACGCATGAACGCGAACTTGCCGCCCCAGGCCCCCGAGGACCACCCCGCCGGCCCGCAAACTCCCGCCCGCGCCCACGCCCGTCGCGCACTGGCCGCCGGCCTGGTCGGCCTGGCGGTTCTGCTGGGCGCCTGCAGCACCCGCCCTACGCTGCCGGGCGCGCTGCGCGGCGAGCCGGTGCCCACCGCGCCGCAGGTGCGGGTGAACGCGCTGGACCGCATCGTCGTCGACCAGGAGCCGATCTACGTGGACAGCCGCGCGCCGCGGCCCATCGTGTTCAGCCTCGCCGGGGCCGACGTGAGCTTCGCCGGCAATGGCGTGGACATCGAGGGCGAGGTCATCGGCACCGACCCGGCAGGGGCGATGAGCGGGCGCGAGGGCAAGCCCGCGAGCTTCACCACCCGGCTGAACAAGCAGCAGACGGTGGTGCAATGCAAGCGCGAGAGCGAGCAGCGCGTGGTCTGCGTGCTCAACGGCGCGCAGCCCGGCCAGGTCTTCCTCTACACGCTGCGGGTGCAGCGCAAGGGGGTGCCGCTGCCCCCGCTGGATCCGGTGATCCGCATCATCTGAAGGGCGCCGCCATGCCCGGGCCGGCAAGGCCGCCCGGCCTGTTCAGCCAGGCCAGCAGTTCGGCCACCACCTCGGGCGTGCCGAGCCGCTCGCCCTGGCTGCGCTCGCGCTGCAAGCCCTCTTCGCCCAGCGCGTCGCGCAGCCTCGCCTTGCGGCGCTCGACGAAGGCCTGGTCGATCGGGTCTCGCTGCAGGCCGGTCTCGAGCTGCAGCCGGTCGGCGTGGCCGGCCCAGCGGGCGGCTGCGGCCGCCTCACCCGGTTCACCCACCTCGGCGGCCAGCGCCATGGCCAGGTCCAGCGCATACAGGTGCAGCGTCACCGCATCGAGCTGCCCCGCCAGGCCGATCACCTCGCGCAGCGCGGCGGGCACGCGCTCGGTCTGGCCCGCGTCCAGCGCCACCATGGCGGCGTTGATCAAGGCCACGGCCACCGCGTCCGGCCGGGCACTGCGCCGGGCGAAGGCGAGCGACTCGGCCGCCAGCGCACCGGCGGCCAGCAAGTCGCCCTGCCCGCGCTTGACCAGCAGCAGCCCGCTGACCACCGACGCGCACAGCTGGTCGTCGCCGGCCTGGCGGGCCAGTGCCAGCGCCTCGGCGAAGCTCGGCTCTGCCACTTCCACCGCCTGGCGGGCGAGCGCCACATAGGCGTTGGCCGCCAGCGAGCGCATCAGCCAGTGCTCGCTGCCGATGGCCCGCGACAGCGCGATGGCCTCCTCCACCCGGGGGCGGGCCCCCTCGGCATCGCCACTGAAATAGGCGTCCTGGCCCAGGGTGAGCAGCCCCGCCACGCGGTGGGGGGTGGCGGCCTGAGCGCCGGGGCGGGCCAGCGCCTGCTCGCTCATGCGGCGCGACAGGCCCACCAGCCCCTTGGCGGTCCAGTACATGCCCAGCGCATAGGCCAGACGCAGGGCGGGCTGGGCATCCTCGCCGCCGCGGTCGATGGCGTGGCGCTGGGCGGCCAGCAGGTTCTCCTGCTCCAGGTCGAGCCGGGCCATCCAGGCCGAGGCGTCGGCGCGCTTGCTGCCCTCCAGCCCCGCCTCGGCCAGGCCGAGGTAGAAACCGAGGTGGCGGTCGGCAACGCCCAGGGCCTCTTCGGGCAGCGCCGCGAGCTTGTCGGCGGCGTAGGCCCGCACCGTGTCGAGCAGCCGGTAGCGGCTGCCGTCCGCGGCCATGCTCACGAGCGACTTCTCCACCAGGCTTGCCAGCCGGTCGAGCACTTCCGGCGGCGCCAGCAGCGGGTCGTCCTCGCCCTGCGGCGCCACCGCTTCGGCCGCCTCGAGGGTGAAGCCGCCGGTGAAGACGGACAGGCGGGCGAAGAGCCGCCGCTCGGCGTCGTCCAGCAACTCGTGCGACCAGTCGATGAGCGCGCGCAGCGTGCGCTGGCGCGGCAGCACCGTCTGGTCGGTGGTGCGCAGCAGGCGGAAACGGTCGGCCAGGCGGTCGGCCAGCGTCTGCACCGACAGGCTGCGCACGCGGGCGGCGGCCAGCTCCAGCGCCAGCGGAATGCCGTCGAGCTGCGCGCAGATGGAGGCCACTGCCGGGGCGTTGACCGGCGCGAGCACGAAGCCGCGCTGCGCCGATTGCGCCCGGTCGACGAAGAGGCGCACCGCATCGAGGTCCATCAGCGCCTCGGGGCTGGCCTCGGCAAGGGGCGCAGGGCGCGGCGCCCCGCGCGGGTGGAGGGGCGCTGCCAGCGCGGGCAGCGCGTAGCAGGACTCGCCCGCGATGTTCAGCGCCTCCCGGCTGGTGGCCAGCACCCGCAGCGAGCGGGTGCCCCGCAGCAGCCGCTTGACCAGCTCCGCGCACGCGGCGACCACATGCTCGCAGTTGTCCACCACCAGCAGCGTGCGCCGGTCGCGCAGCACCTGCTGGATGGACTCGGTGAGCGTGCGGCCGGGCTCTTCCTGCACCCCGAGCACGCCGGCCACCGTGGCCGGCACCAGCGAGGCTTCGGTGATGCCGGCCAGCTCGGCGAACCAGACCCCGTCGGGGAACTCGTCGAGCATCTCCGCGGCCAGCTGCACCGCCAGGCGGCTCTTGCCCAGACCGCCCAGACCCAGCACCGTGACCAGGCGGCTGCCGGCCAGCAGGCCGCGCAGCGCGGCCGACTCGGCAGCGCGACCGATGAAGCGGTTCAGCTGCGCGGGCAGGTTGTTGGGCGTGGCCTCCAGCGAGCGCAGGGCCGGAAAGCTCGCGCGCAGGCCGGCGTGCAGCAGCTGGTGCACCCGCTGCGGCTCGGCCAGGTCGCGCAGGCGAACCAGCCCCAGGTCGCGGGTGGACACGCCGGCCGGCCAGCGCTCGCCCACGCGGTCGACCACTGCCTGAGACACCAGCAGCTGCCCGCCGTGGGCCACGCCCATCAGGCGGGCGGCGCGGTTGACGTCGCGTCCGTAGTAGTCGCCGCCGCGCCATTCGTCGGCGCCGCAATGGGCGCCCAAGCGCACCGGCAGCGGCAGCCCGGCGGTGCTGGCCGGGTCGGCCAGCGCCCGCGCCAGCGCCACCATCGCGCGCACCGCATCGGCCGCATCGGCGAACACCGCATGCAGCCCGTCTCCCGTCGTCTTGACGACGCGTCCGCCGTGCGCCGCCACCAGCCCCTGGGCCAGCGCGTCGTGGGCCGCCAGGGCCGCGCGCATGGCCGCGCTCTGGGTCTCCCACAGCCGGGTGGAGCCTTCGATGTCGGTGAAAAGCGTGGTCACACCGGCGAGCGACTCGCCGCTGGCTGCAAGCGCCATCGGGTCAGGCACCGGCCCGGGCGCGGACGCGGACGCGGCAGCGGGAGCGGGCGCAGCCAGCTCGGCAGACCCGAGCGCCGCGGGGCGCGTCACCGGCGCGTCCGGGCTCATCCGGCCTCATCCGAACGGCCGCACGCCGAAGAGCCAGCCGTGCAGCCAGAAGGCGAACACCGCCCAGGCCACGCCACCGGCGACCACCGTGGCCACGCCGGCCGCCAGGCCGCCTGCGGGGTAGACCACCGCTGCGGCGCGATCGCGGGCACGGGCGGCGCGAAAGCTCAGCGCGGCCCAGACGAGAAAGGCCGCGAAGAGCAGCACCTGGTGCAGCTGGCCGTTGGCCAGCAGGTGCGCGAAAGCCCACACCTTCACCGCCAGCACCATGGGGTGGTGCAGACGCGCCTTGATCGGATTGCGCGGCACATAGGCCGCGGCCAGCAGCACGAAGGCCAGCAGCACGAGCAGCGCCGACAGGTGGCGCAGCGCCGCGGGTGGCACCCACAGCAGCACCGGCTGCGCCCGCGCCAGGCCATAGCCCCACACGACGAGCGCGAAGCCGGCGACCGACAGCAGCGAATACAGGCCCTTCCACGCGTTCTCGCCGCGCTCTGCGATGAAGCGCTGGCGCGCCGGCTCGGCCACCACGCGGGCGGAGTGAACCCCCAGGAAGAGCAGCAAGCCGATCAACAGGACGGTCATGGCAAGGGGCACCGGGCGGAATCGCGGGTTTCGGGGGACGGGCGGCTCGATCGACTCGGTCGGCGCCGTCGCTCACTCGCAAGGCCAAAGTGGCACATCCACCCGTCGGGGGAGATTTGCGTGATTAGGGACGCTAGTGCAGCCTCGGCAAAAAGGGCGAATCGAAGCCGGGGCGCCACACTTGCCCCTCGGCAAAGACTTCAACACCCGCTTCGGCGACCGCCTCCGCATGTGCGCCAACTACCACCCCGTGACCCAGGCCGAGCGCCTGCGCAGCTTCTTCGGCGTGCGCGCGCCGGCCGAGCCCCTGCCCGGCGAGACCTGGCCCGGCTACTTCGCGCCCTTCGTGCTGCGCGATGGCGAGCGAATCGAGTTCGCCCGCCAGGCGCGCGCCGGCCTCTTCGGCCTGGTGCCCGCCTGGGCCCGCGATCTCACCTTCGGGCGGCGAACCTACAACGCGCGCAGCGAGACGGTGCACGAGAAGCCGAGCTTTCGCGACGCCTGGCGCCGGGGCCAGCGCTGCATCGTTCCGGCCGAGGCGATCTACGAGCCCTGCTGGGAGACCGGCCGCGCGGTGCGCTGGCGCATCGCGCGCGCCGACGGCCGCCCGATGGGCATCGCGGGCCTGTGGAGCCGCTGGCGTGGCCCGGACGGCCGCTGGATCGACAGCTTCACGATGCTCACCCTCAACGCCGACGCCCATCCGCTGATGCGGCGCTTCCACAAGCCCGAGGACGAGAAACGCATGGTGGCGGTGCTGGACGACGGCGACCTCGACGCCTGGCTGGAATGCCCGCCCGAGCGGCAGCGCGATTTCCTCCATGCCTGTCCGGCCGAGTCGCTGCAGGCGGTGGCCGCACCACTGCCGCGACGGGGGCAGACCGCCTCGCTGCTGGAGGACGATGACGGCGCGGCATCCGAGGGGGCGGGCGCGGCGCCTTGACGATCGGACCGGGATCGGGCCGGGCCGGGCCAGGCCGGGCCAGGCCGGGGCCGGCGCCCGCCTGCCCAGGGCCGCGGCGGCGGGCCCGGGCGCCACGCTCAGGCTTGGGCTTGCGCTTCGGCTTGGGCCTGCAACTGCGCCATCGCCGCGCGCACCCGGTCGGCCACCGCCTGGCGCAGAGCGGGCGGCTCCAGCACCTCCACTTCGGGCAGGTGGCGCAGCACGTCCATCACCAGTTCGGTCGGGTCTGCATAGGGCACGCTCAGGCGATAACGGCCCTCCTCGTCGAACTCGCCGTGCTGCCGCGGGTGCCACTGCTCGGAGCTCACCCAGCGCGCACGTTCGGCACTGAAGCGCAGCACGGCGGTGGCCGTCTTGCGGCCGGTGAAGATGCCGTAGCCCGCGCCGAGCGTGGCGTCCAGCTCGGCCTCGGCCACATCCAGGGCGGCCCGGTCGAGCACCGCCACGCGGGTGATGGCGTCCACGCTGAAGGCGCGCAGGCCCTGGCGCCAGTGGCACCAGGCGTCCAGGTACCAGTTGCCCCGGTGATGGACCAGGCGCTGCGGCGACACCTCGCGCTCGCTCGTCTCGTCGCGGCTGCGCGCGTGGTAGACGAGCTGCAGCCGCTGGCGGCGCAGCAGCGCCGAACCCACCGCCTGGAAATGCGGCAGGTTCATTCGCCGTGCGCCCACCGTCTGCACCCTGATGCGGCGGGCCAGCTCGGGCGAGCCGTGGGTGCCTTCGTCCAGCATCTGCGTGAGCCGTTCGATGAGCGGCTTGATGTGGCCGGACAGCAAGCCGCCTGCGTCCAGCTCGGACAGCAGGTGCTGCATGGTCAACAGGGCGTGGATTTCCTGCGCATTGAGCCACATGCCGGGCAGCTCGTACTGCGCCCCCACCACCGGCTGGCTGCGGTCCAGCCGGTAGGCCTCCAGGTCGCGGTCGAAGACGATGGGCGCGCCCAGACGGTCGCGCGCCAGCGCCAGGTCGCGGTTCAGCGTGGCCCGCGAGATGCCGAACTCGTCCATCAAGCGGCGCTGGCTGTAGGACTTGCCCGTGCCGAACAGGTGCATCAGGCGGATGATTCGTTCGCTTTGCGGCATTCGTCGGCGCGGCCCCGGGCGTGCATGGCGGGAATGAGTGCAATGCCGGTCAATGCCGGCATTGGCACTTCATTGGAACTCACCATTCTGTCGCCGTGCGGCGATTCCCGCAGCCGGGTGCGGGAACGCAATTCACGCTCAGGGCAGCCTTCGTGCGATTCCCCGGACAGGCCAGGCGCTGCCCGAGCCCCCCGCACCGGCCCCGGGACCAGCCCCCGCACCGGCGGACGAGGCGCGAATGCCGCCCGAGTCCAGCCCGAAGGAGATGTTCACATGGCTGCGCGAGGTGTCCAGCACCGTGGGGCTGGCCGCCAGCACCGGGTAGAGCCCGCAGGGCTCGGCAGCGCCGCAGATGAAGCCGTCGTTGTCCAGGTCGGAGCCCGCCGCCACCACCACCCGCCGACCGCCGGGCACCCCGGAGATGACATAGCCCACCAGCGTGGCGGTGTCGGTCAGGGTGGCCTCGGCGATGTTGTCCAGCGTGTCGACGTCGAGGGCCAGTGCGTAGAGGGTGCCGGCCCCGCGGTTGCCGGTGAAGGCCGGCGGCCGCGGCGTGATGGTCATGTCCACGGTCACCTGCCGGCCCTGCGCGGTGTTGATGCGCAGGCGCACCGCGTTCTCACCGGGCACCAGCAGCGAGCGGTTCAGGCTGACGATCAGCCGGTAGGGGCCGCCCGGCGGGTTGCCGCCGGTGTCGTAGCGCAGGCTCACCGCCCCGGCATTCAAGGCGTCGCTGCCGAAGCTCGCCGGCTCGTCTGTGGAGCCGTTGACGCGCTGCAGCGTCAGCGAACGCTCGGTCAGCGTGGAGCCGAAATCGAGCACGACGGCCGAGGCTGCGAGCGTGGGCAGGCTGCTCACCGGGGCCGATGAGGCGCCCGCGGCCAGCAGCACGGCGCGCGCGGCGTCGATGAGGCCGTAGCCGGTTCGCTGGTCGTAGCCGGGCGCGTCCACGTCCCGGGTGATCTGCCCGCTCGAGAGCCACGCATCGAACTCCGCGGGCGTCATCGACGGACGGACCGCCCGCATCAGCGCGGCCACCCCGGCCACATGGGGCGTGGCCATCGACGTGCCGTTCTGGCCGGTGTAGAACGGAATGCGCAGCGCGCCGGAGAAGGTGGCTGAGGTGCTGTGGATGCGGTCGGGGCCGGCCGGCGAGGCGCGGGAAGGGTCGCCGCCCGGCGCGGTCACCCACAGGCCGGCGCCGTAGTTCGAGTAGCTCGCCAGGCGGCCGTCGTAGCTCAGCGCCGACACCGACACCACGCCCGGGCAATTGGCCGGCGAGCTGACCACGCCCAGCGAGTCGTTGCCCGCCGCCGCAATCACCAGGGTGCCCGCGGCGCGCGCCGCCGCCACCGCCTCGGCGTAGATCGCCGGGCAAGCGCCCACGCCGCCCAGGCTGAGGTTGATGACGTCGGCCCGGCGCGCCGGCAGCGTGCCCGAGCTGTTGGGCAGGCCGGCCGCGAAGCGGATGCCCTGCGCGATGTCGAAGCCGCTGCCACTGCCGGTGACGCCCAGCACCCGCACCGGCATCAGGCGGGCCATCGGGGCCACGCCGATGCCGCCCTGGCCGTTGTAGCCCTCGGCGGCGATGGTGCCGGCCACATGGGTGCCGTGAAAGCCACTGCGGTCTCCCAGGCGACCGGCGTCGTCTGCATTGGCGTCGATGCCATTGCCGTCTCCGCCGTTGAGCACATCGGCGACGAAATCGAAGCCCGGCACCAGCATGCGGCGAAGGTCCGGGTGGTCCGCCACGATGCCCGTGTCCAGCACCGCAACGATGGGCGTGTAGCCGGGCGCCGGGCTCAGGCTCGCATAGGCGCGCAGCGCGTCCGGCAGCCGGATGAGGTCCAGGTGCGGCTGTCGCCACAGGTCGGCGTCGTTGGGCGGCCAGCCGCCTGCCGCGACCTGCTGGGTGCTTGCGCTGCGGTTGGGCTCCACCCAGGCATAGCGGCCAGTGGCCTGCAGGGCCTTGGCCGCCAGGGCGGTGTCCCAGGCGGCACGGCCTTCGGCCGAGGCATCGTCGGGGGCGGGAGCGCTGCCCGCACCCGACGCCGCCGCCACCCGCGGGCCGGCACCGGCCGCGATGGCCGAACGCACCCGCGCCCGGTCGGCGGCCGCGGCTGGCAGCTGCAGCAGCATCGGGCCACCCGCGCCGCTGTCGGCGCGCACCGCCAGGCCAGCGGAGCGCGCATACGCACGCGCACCTTCGCTGGCCGCTTCGGTGGCTGCAGCCGAGGCCGTGTCGCGGCCCCGCGCCGGTGCAGCCACCAGCTCCCCAGGCCGGATGGCGCCCGAAGCGTCGGCGGAGCTCAACACGTTCGGGCAACTGCTCTGCAGCGGCTGCGCGCCCCAGCTGAGCTCGTAGGCCGACGCGCCGCTGTAGGCGAAGACGCTGATCACGTAGCTGCCGCTGCGCGAGATGCGCAGGCACTCGCTGCGGGTGGTGCCCGACGAGACGGTCAGCAGGTTGCCGGCCAGGTCCCAGATGCCCAGGTCCAGGTCGGCCGAGGTGGCGTCGCCGAAGTTCAGCTCGATCAGCTGCCCGGCCACCAGGTTGACCCGGTACATGTCGAAGAGGTCGCCCGCGGCATGGTTCGCCCCCGTGGGGCCGACCATCGGCCGGTTCACGTAGCCCACCGCCAGGCCCGGATTGGGTGCCGCCTGCGCCCAGGACACCAGGTTGTTGCTGGCACGGTTGCGCTGCAGCGGGTCGTTGGTGTCGGAGTCGACGATGGCGATCTCGGCGGTGCGGATGACGCCGCTGATGGCCGTGGTGGTTGGAGGTGCGGGTGCGGGTGCGGGTGCGGGTGCGGGTGCGGGTGCGGGCGCGGGCGCAGGCGCAGGTGCAGGTGCAGGTGCAGGTGCAGGTGCAGGCGCTGGTGCAGGTGCAGGTGCAGGTGCAGGTGCAGGTGCAGGTGCAGGCGCAGGTGCTGGCGCAGGCGCGGGCGCGGGCGCAGGCGCGGGCGCAGGTGCTGGCGCAGGCGCGGGCGCAGGTGCAGGGGCGGGGGCGGGCGCAGGTACGGGTGCAGGCGCAGGCGCTGGTGCTGGCGCAGGTACAGGCGCAGGCGCTGGTGCTGGCGCAGGTACAGGCGCGGGCACCGGCGCAGCCACCGGGGCCTCCGCGGCCGAGGGGGCGGGGGACCCACCGCCGCCGCCGCAGGCCGCGAGCACCAGCACGGCGGCCAAGGGGCCGGCGAGCGCGTGCAGCGGGCGCCCGGCACGGCGCCGGGGCGGCGGTTGATCGGCCGGGGGACGGGCGCGCCTGGAGGCACGGGGTGCGGACGGAGACGTTTTCATGCGGCTTCCCTGAGCGTTTGTTCTCGCCGGCATCGAGGCCGGCGGAGACCCTGGAGCGGGTGATCCGACTGTGCCGAGCGCGCGGCTCACGCCGTGAGCCTGGCGACCCCGCTCCTGCGGGGTCCACCCCCGCATCCGGGGTTGCCGCCAGATGGGGCCCGGGCGCGGGCACGGCAGCCGGCCGAGCCGCGAATTCCTCACGCCCGGCATCCAAGGGAAGGCCCGCCCATCCACCCAGAATCCAGTGATGAGCGTGTCGACCCTGGCCTGTGGCAACTGCCGCCAACCCATGCAGCGGCTGGCACTTCAAGGCCACTACGGCCGCAGCGTCGATCTCGACCTGTGCGCGCCCTGTCACCTGCTGTGGTTCGACTCGCTGGAGGGCTCCCGCCTCACCGGCCGCTCGATGCTGTCGCTGCTGGGTTCGATGGCCGATGCGCACGCCCAGCCCCACCATGCCCTGAGGCCGGCCGCGGCCTGCCCGCACTGCAGCGCCGGGCTCAAGCCGGTGGTCAACCGCAGCCGCTTCGGCCAGGCAGAGCAACTCGAGTGCCGCGCCGGCCACGGCACCTGGTCGAGCTTCGGGCAGTGGCTGGCCGAGCGGGGCCTGGTGCGCCCGCTCACCGCCGCCGACCGGGTGGCCTTCGCCGCGCGCCAGGGCATCGACTGGAACTGCATCAACTGCGGCGCGCCGATGGCCGAGGCCAATGGCAGTGCCTGCTCGTTCTGCGGCAGCCTGGCCGGTGTGTTCGACATCGCCCGCATGGCCCGTGCGCTGGACCCGGACGGGGCCACCGAATCCATGTCCATCCACCGCAGCGAACGCGCGGGCCACACCTTCACCTGCCACGCTTGCGGCCATTCGGGCAGCGGCATGTCCGGCACCGGCTGTCCGCAGTGCGGCGCCACGCTCATCAGCACCGACCTCAAGGCGGTGCACCAACGCCTGTCCGAACTGTCCGCCCCGCTGGCTGCGCACGAACGCTCGGCCGCGCCCCATGTGCGCGAGCGGCGGCTCAAGGCCCTCGAAGCCGACCTCGGCCGGCGGCGCGAGACGGTGCGCGACCTCGAGCGCAGCGCCCGCGGCGAAAGCTTCGGCCTGCCCGAAGACGGTGATCGCCGGGGTGGACGCCTGGACGACTGGCTGGCCGAGGTCAACCCGCTGGCGCGCGCCGTCTTCTGGCTGGTCGCGCTCTTGGTCGGGCTGTGGCTGTCAGGAGCCTTCGGCGGCTGAGCTCGAAGGGGCGGCTAGGAGCCGTGCACCGCCGCCACCGGACCCCCCACCGCAGGAACGGCACCGTGCGGCGTTCAAGGCAGCGCAAGGACGCCAAAGGGCTTCGCCGCTGTTGCTCAATCCACCTTCGCGCCCGACACCTTGACCACCTCCGCCCACTTGCGCGTCTCGGCGGCGATCAGCGCGCCGAATTCGGCCGGCGTGTTGCCGCCGGGAATCGCGCCCTGGGCCAGCAGGCGCTCCTTCACCGCCGGCGAGGCCAGCGCCCGGGCGCTTTCCTGCTGGATGCGGCCCACGAGTTCGGCGGGCGTCCCGGCCGGCGCCAGCAGGCCGAACCACGAACTCGCCTCATAGCCCTTCAGGCCCGCCGCTTCGGCAATGGTGGGCAGCTCAGGCACCGCGCTGCTGCGCTCGGCGCTGGTGACGGCCAGCGCCTTCAGCCGCCCGGCGCGGATCTGCTGCAGCGCCGAGGGCAGGTTGTCGAACATCAGATCGACGTTGCCCGCCACCAGGTCCATCAGCGCGGGCGACGAGCCTCGGTAGGGGAAATGGACCATGAAGGTGCCGGTCATGGTCTTGAAGAGCTCACCCGCCAGGTGGATGGAGGTGCCGTTGCCCGAGCTCGCCATGTTCAGCCGGCCCGGGTTGGCGCGGGCGTAGCGGATGAGGTCGGGCACGGTGGCGACCTTCATCGCCTCGGCCCGCGCCGGGTTGAGCACCAGCACATTGGGCACGCCCGCCACCAGCGTGATGGGCGCGAAGTCGCGCGCCGCGTCGTAGGGCATCTTCGGGTAGAGCGACGGGTTGATGGCCTGCGTGCCCACCGTGCCCATCAGCAGCGTGTAGCCGTCAGGCGCGGACTTGGCCACTGCATCCGCGCCGACGTTGCCCCCGGCGCCCGGCCGGTTGTCCACCACGAAGGGCTGGCCGAAGGCGCGCTGCAGCTCGGGCGCCATCGCGCGGGCCAGGATGTCGGTGGTGCCGCCGGCCGCGAAGGGCACGACGATGCGCACCGGCCGGTTGGGCCAGGCGCCCTGCTGGGCCCGGGCCGGGCGCGACACCTGGAGGGCCCAGGCCGCGGCCAGCGGCGCGGCGAGCACGGTACGACGGCGCATGGTTCAGCTCCCGGAGCGGGCCGCAGCGCGGCGAGGCAACCAGTGTGGAGGGCGGGCCGGCCACGGCCAAGCGGGGCTTGCCCGATCGGGGTTGGCCCGGTGGCGGGGGCGGGTCGGTCCGCGGGCCTCAGCCGGCGTCCCGCATGCGCTGCGCCAGCGCTGCGCGGCCGCGCTCGGCAAGCGTCTGGGCCGCGCCCAGCCGGTCGCGCTCGGCCTTGTTCTGGCTGAGCTTGGACTTGCCCACCATCCGGGTGACGGCCACCTCGATGCCCACGATCTGCGCCAGCATGGCGTCGATGTACTCGGGCGCCGAATCGCCCATCTTCCAGGGCCGAGGCTCGCCCGCCTCGTGGTGGCGGGTGAGCCGCGCCACCAGCGCACGCACATGGCGTTCGTCGTCGTGCACGGTCAGGCGCCCGTGCGCATGCACCACCTCGTAGTTCCAGGTGGGCACCTGGCGGTGGGTCTCGTGCTTGCTCGGGTACCAGTTGGGCGAGATGAAGGCCTCGGCGCCCCGGAAGACGACCATCACATCGGCCCCGCCCGCGCACTCGCGCCACAGCGGGTTGGCCCGCGCCACATGGGCCGAGAGCCGCCCGAGCGGGCCCACCGTCGGGTCGAACTCGAAGGGAATGTGGTCGCCGTCCAGGCCTGCTGGCCCCTGGCGCACCAGCAGGCCCAGCGGGTGTTCGCGCAGGATGCGGTGCAGCTCGGCCGGGTCGTGCAGGGCGAAATGCGCGGGCAGGTACATGGCGTGGCGCAGCTGGGGTGGCGGGGGGCGGCGGCGGCGCCTTGGACGCGGGGCGCGTCGTGGCGCCGGGCGTCGATCGGGGAGCGGCCGCCCCTCAAGGCTACTCCTCCCGCGCCTCCCCCTCACGCGGCACGAAGGCGATGTCGCGCCCGTCGCACATCAGCTGCCGCATGCGCCAGGGCTGCCCCTTGGCGTCCAGTTCCACCAGGCCGATGCCATGGCCCACCAGCAGGCGCCGCCCGTGCGGCGTGCCCTCGGGCTTGCGCGGCACCACCCGCATCGAGCGGCGGCGGGTGAAGAGGTTCAGCGGCGAGCGCGGCGAGTAGAGCCAGCGGTTCAGGTGGTCCAGCACCGCGAGCAGCCGCCCCGGGAACTGGTTGCGCAGGCCACTGCTGCACAGCTGCCAGATGCGCGGGGCGTCGCCCCGCAGGCCGCGCCGCGCCTGCGGGCGCAGCTCCACGTCGTAGACGAAGGAGTAGTGCACGTCGCCCGACAGGATGACGAAGGTCTGCGGCGTCTGCGGGTGGCCGAAGATGTTCAGCACCGTGGAGGCCGCGCCCGGGTGCGACATCCAGTTCTCCGCGTCCACCATCAGCGGACGGCCCAGGTAGGTGGCCACCCGCTGCAGCGTCTCGATGAGCTTGACGCCGAAGACCGGCGCCGAGGCCACCAGCAGCACCGCCGGATGGCCCCGCAGCGCCTGCTGCAGGTCGGTGAGGCCCTCCCAGTCGAGCAGGCCCGAGGGCCGCCTCGGCGAGCCTTCGGACCGCCAGCGGTGGGTGCGGCTGTCCATCACCATCAGCGGCGGCTCGGTCGGCCAGGTGTAGTGCCATTCGCGCCAGCGCAGCAGCTGCTCCACCAACGCATCGTGCGCGTCGCCGCCCGGCGCGTCCAGCACCTGCTGCACCTGGTCCAGCAGCGGCGCGCCGAACGCTTCCGGACGGTTGCCCCAGGCCTGGTTGAGCAGGTAGCCGATCAGCGCATTGCCGATGATGCGGCGCGAGAACGGGTGGCCATAGGCGGCCTCTTCCCACTCGCGGCTCAGGTTCCAGTCGTCGGTGACGTCGTGGTCGTCGAAGATCATCGCCACCGGCAGGTGGGCCATCACCCGGCGCACCTCGGCCAGGCCGTCGCGGAAGGCTTCCACCGCGCGCCGCTCGCGGGCCCAGCGTTCGGCGTGGCGCGCGTCCAGGCCCGGGGGCGGCGACAGGTCCAGCCCCTCCCAGGGCACCGGGGACCAGGCCAGCAGGTACATCGCCAGCACCTCGCCGAGCGTGACCAGGTGGTTGTGCGCATTGGCGGTGGTGAACACCGGCTTGCGCACCCCGGCGAAGAAGAGGTCGGCCAGTGCGGCGTTGCCGCTCGTGCGCGGCAGCAGCGTGTCGCGCCCGTAATAGCCGCTCGGGTGCCGCAGCAGCTCGCTCGCGCAGGCGATGCCGGCTTCCTCGGTGCCCGCCAGCCGCTCGTCGGGCAGACCGCAGCGCTGCAGGAAACCGTGGATGGCGCGCAGCATCGGTCCGGCCACGTCGTCGCAGTAGACCTGGTCGCCGCTCATCACCAGCGCCGACGGCCAGGCGTCCCGCGCATCGGCCGGCAGCGCCAGCTGAGCCGCGAGGTGGGCATCGGCGCGGGCCAGGCCATCGCCGGGACGTCCGCTGTGCGGCTTGCGACACGAGCCGTGCAGCAGCGCACGCACCCGCGGCTGGTGGACGAAGCCGGGCGCGCTGCGTCCGGGGTAGCACAGGCCCGGCGGCGTGACGTCCTGCCAGCCGGCCTCGGACAGGTCTTCGGGGGCCTGGGCATCGGGCCGCGTCCACACCCGGTATCCGGTCCAGGCTTCGGCCGGTAGGTCCTCTTCCAGCTGCACCTCCACCAGCTGCAGGTGCAGCCGCTGCCCCACCCGCAGGCAGCGCGCCCGGGTGGCGGTGGCGAGCGCGCGGCCGTCCTCGGCCTCGACCGACACCCGCACGGCGCAGGCGCTCTCGGTGGCCAGCCAGAGCAGCAGCTGTCGGGGCCGCACCCGCCGCAGGATGGGGCCGGCGAGCAGCCGCTCGGGGCCGCCGCCTCCGGCGATGGGGTCCACGGGCGGGCCGATCGGCGCGGGTCGGGACGGAGCGACCCCTGCGGGGGTTTGCGGGTGCGGCATCAAGGTGGTCAAAGCGTACGCCCAATGCCAAGGGGCCCGGTCGTGGCCGGCCATTTCAGGGCCCGGAGTGACCCCACCGCAGGGGCGCGGAGCAATCCGCAGGCCTGTTGCGGCCCGGGGATTCAGCCGCTCTTTCTGCGAGCTTGGACCCTTGGCCTGAGGCGGCCCCCATGGAGAATGTCCGACGCCATGGCCCCGCTTGCGCCACGCCTCCTTCTTGCCTGCGCGCTTCTCGCGTGGGCGGGTGCGGGTGTGGCCGCTGCGAACGCGGGTTCCGCGGCGGCGGCCTCGGCGAGCGCCACCGGTCCGGGCGGCGCCGCAGGCCCGGCCGCGACCGATGCAGCGGGCGCCGCCCGCCCGCCGCCGCTGATCTTCCTCGGCGACCAGGACCTGCGGCCTTACGAATATCTCGACAACGGCCAGCCGCGGGGCGCGAACGTCGACCTGGCGAAGGCGATCGGGCGCGAACTCGGGCGGCCGGTGGAGGTTCGGCTGCTGGACTGGGACGATGCCCAGCGGCGGCTGCTCGCCGGCGAGGCGCACGCGCTGACCATGCTAGCCCGGACGCCCGATCGCCAGGCGCGGTACGCCTTCACCCAGAACACCATGCCGGTGACCTTCGCCCTCTTCGTGCGGGCCGACGACAACCACCGCTTCCTCGCCGCCTCGCTGCAAGGCAAGATCATCGGGGTCACCGAGGGCGGTCTCGCACGTCGCCACCTGCAGGCCACGCACCCGGAAGCGCAGTACGTGATCGTCGACACCGTGCTCGACGGCATGCAGCGGCTGGTGCGCCGCGAGATCGACGCGATGGCCGCCCAGGAGTGGAGCGCGCACCACCTGCTCGGCGAACTGGGCATCCGCGGTGTCGTCGGCCTCGCACCCTTCCTGCGCACGAGCAGCAACATCGCGGTGCGGCAGGCCGATGCGGCGCTCGCCGCCGAACTGGACCCGGCGCTCGCGCGCATCAAGGCTTCCGGCGAGTTCGACCGCATCCTCGACCGCTGGTCCTACACCCAGGTGCACCTGGTGACCCAGCGCATGGCCACCACGCTGGGCGTGCTCGGGGGTGCCGCGCTGCTCATCCTGGCACTGCTGGTGCTCACCGTCGTGTGGCAGCAGCGTCAGCGCCGGGCGCTGGCCCGCGAGGTGGAGCAGCGCCGCGCGCTCGAACAGGACCTGCGCAGCAGCCGCAGCCGGCTCGAGGACGCCGACCGCCAGAAGGACCTCTTCCTGGCCACGCTGGCCCACGAGCTGCGCAACCCCCTTGCGCCCATCCTGCACGCGACCCGCATCATCGAGCTGAGCGGCAGCCAGACGCCCGAGGTGGCCCTCGCCCGCGGCGTGATCGAGCGCCAGACCCGGCACCTCGCCCGGCTGGTGGACGACCTGCTCGACGTGGGCCGCATCAGCACCGGCAAGCTCGACCTGCGCCGCGAAGCGGCCGACCTGCGCACCATCGCCCAGGAGACGATGGAATCCTGTGGTCACCTGATCGCCGCAGGCGGCCACCGGCTGCACTGCGAACTGCCGTCGGTGTGGCTGGACTGCGACCGGCTGCGCGTCTCGCAGATCCTCGCCAACCTGCTCACCAACGCCGCCAAGTACA
>JAIYCR010000115.1 GCA_027487905.1 Rubrivivax sp.
ACCATGCCCCTCACCAAGATTTCCGCCCCCAGGCACCTCAGTTCAACCCAGGTCAGAGCGCTGGCTGCTGCCGTTCAGGAGGGTCTCGTGGAGACCTGCGGCGTCCCTCCGAAGGATCTTTTCCAACTCCTCTCGCGCTTCGACGCCGACGACATGATTCTCGATCCGACGTTTGGTGGCGTGAATCGATCGGCTGACGCCTGCATTGCAGAGATCACCTTCCTCCAAGGCCGCACCGAGGATCAGAAGCGTGCGCTGTTCCGGTACATCTCCCAGCGGGCCGCACAAGCCGGGTTCCGGCCCGACGACATCATGGTGGCCTTGACCGAGAACTCGAAGATGGACTGGTCGCTCGGACTCGGCGTGGCCTATGCGGATCACGTGGCGGCGAGCAAGGAATAGTCACCCCCATTGCAGCCCCCCATGATCGAAGCCCACTGGCTCCTCTTCCTCCTCGCCTCGACCGCCGTCATCGCCACCCCGGGTCAGGACATGCTCCTGGTGATGTCCAAGTCGCTGGCGCACGGCGTGAGCGCGGGCGTCACCACCGCGGCGGGCGTCAGCGTCGGCCTGGTCGGGCACACGCTGCTGGCCACCCTGGGCCTGGGTGCGCTGCTGCGAACCTCCGAGTGGCTCTTCACCGCACTCAAGCTCGCGGGTGCGGCCTATCTGCTCTACCTCGGTGTGCGGCTGCTGCTCACCCGCAGTGCTGCGCTTCAGGGTGCCGCCACCGAAACCCGTGCGACGCCGGCCGCGCTCTTCCTCACCGGGGCCCTGTCCAACCTCGGGAACCCGAAGATCGCCGTCTTCTACTTCGCCTTCCTGCCCCAGTTCGTCGCCCCCGGCGCCACGCGCCCGACGCTGACGATCTTCGCGCTGGGCCTGCTGTTCGCCGCGCTGACCTTCGTGATCAAGGGCCCGGTGGCAGTGGGTGCCGGGCGTCTGAGTGCCTGGTTCCAGGCACGGCCGGCCGCCCTGCTGTGGCTGCACCGCTGCAGCGGCCTGGTGCTCATTGGATTGGCACTGCGGCTGGCACTGTCGCGTCCATCGCAGAACTGAGCGGAGAACAGGACGCGGAAGCCGCGCCACTCGACCAAACCGCCCAATACGCCCCGGCCTGTCACACATCTCACACAATCCGCCCACCACAGGACCACAGACACCGGGGAGCCTGCCTCCTCAGAGTTCCGTCCATTCAGTCCCACTACCTGAACGACGGAGACCTCTGATGAAGCGCACCCGCTCCCACGGCCCTGCCGATCATTCCCCCGCCCCCCGGGCGCGCCGCCTGCCGGCCGCCCTGGCCCTCGCGGGCGCTACCCTCCTGACCGCCTGCGGGGGCGGTGGGTCCTTCGTGGACGAGGCGGCGCTGCGCGACGGCGTGATCAGCGGTTCGCTGGTCAAGGGCCCGGTGGTTTCGGGCGAGGTCTGTGCGTTCTCGCTGGTCAACGGCGTTCAGGGCGAGCGCCGCGGCTGCGGCGTCACCGACGACCAGGGCAACTACCGCCTCTTCGTGCTGTCGGTGGCGCCGCAAGGCGAGACGCTGGTGGTGGCCGGCACCCGCAACACCGGCCTGTACAGCGACGAGGCCACTGGCGCCGCCCGCGGCCTGGACGCCACGCTGCGCTCGGCGGTGCGCCTGCTGCCGGGCCAGTCGGTCACGACGATGGTCACGCCGCTGACCGAACTCGCGCTGCGGCGCGCCGAGACGGCGCAGCCTGCGCTGTCGCCCGCGGCCATCGACGCGGCCATGGCCCAGGTGGCCAGCGCCTTCGACACCGCCGACCTGCGCCAGACCCGTCCCGCCGACCCCACACGGCCCGAGTCGGCCACCGCGACGCGCGGCGCACGCAACTACGGCCTGGCACTGGCGGCAGTGTCCACGCTGCGCGCCGACCTGCCGGTGCGGCCTGGCGAGCCGGTGACGGTCGAACAGGCCCTGACCGAGCTGGCGCTGGCCTTCCGGCCCGACCGCGTGGCCAACCAGGACCTGAAGTTCAAGGCTGCGATGCAGGGCTTCCTGGCCGGCCCGCGCAATGCCACCGGCATCCGGCCTTCAGCGATGGCATCGGCCGTGTCGCTGCAGCTGAACACGCTGCCGATGGCCTCGGGCGTGCTGCCGGCGATGGACCCGCTCGGCGCCGAGCCGCTGCCGCCGCAGCCGCCCACGCCCACCGACGGGCCGGCCTGCCGCGTCACCGTGAGCCAGCCTGCGGTCGGTGGTTCCTTCTTCTTCGTGATGCAGCCCCACACCTTCTGCCTGCGTCGGGTGCAGCCCACGCAGTGCGAGCTGGGCACGATGCAGGGCCTGCTGCGCGGCGACCGGCTCTACAACACGCTGCAGGGCCCGGCCTTCGGCATGACCGAGCACACGGTGGTGCCGACCGACACCTGCACCACCGGGGCGAACACGACGATCGACCTGCCTTGAAGCCCGGAACCGGCCATCGCCAACGCAGCCACCCATGAACCCTCCGACCCCCGTCTATGCCGGTTTCTGGCGCCGGCTGTGCGCCACGCTGATCGACGCGGTGCTGATCATCGTCATCACCTTCACCGTCCATCTCACGCTGGGCTTCGCCCTGGGGGCAGGCGCCGGCCCGCTGCTGGACTTCCTGCTGGGCTGGGTGCTGCCGGCCGTGGCCACCGTCTGGTTCTGGCGGCGCTTCCAGGGAACGCCGGGCAAGCGCCTGCTGCGCGTGCTCATCGTCGATGCGACCACCGGCAAGCCCCTGGGCACCAGGCAGTGCGTCGTGCGCTACCTGGGCTACTTCGTCTCGCTGCTGCCGCTGGGGCTGGGTTATCTGTGGATCGCATTCGACGCCCGCAAGCAGGGCTGGCATGACAAGCTCGGCCGATCGGTCGTGGTGTTCGAGGACGACTGAGGGTCGAGCACCGCCGACTGACGACCTGATGGACCGACCGCGAGACCCAGCTCCCATGCCAGCCCCTGCCCCCCTCGCCGCCCTGGATCCCCCTTCAAGCCTGGAAACCCCGCGCCTTCACCTCCGCAGCTTCGTGGAAGACGACGCCCCCGCGCTGCACGAAGCCCTGGTGGAGTCCCTGCCCGACCTGCGGCGCCACCTGGGGCACATCGGCTGGGTCGCCGAAGCGCCCACGCTGGAATCGGCCCGGGCCCGTTGTCGCAAGGCGCAGGCCGATTTCCTGCTGCGCACCGACCTGCCCTGGCTCGCCTTCGAGCGCACGACCGGCCGGCTGGTGGCGTCCTTCGGGCTGCACCGGACCGACTGGTCGCTGCCGCGCACCGAGATCGGCTGCTGGGTGCGCAGCAGCCAGGCCGGTCGCGGCCATGCGGGCGAAGGGGTGTCGGCGCTCGCCGCTTGGGCCTTGGGGCCGCTGAAGGCCGTCCGGGTGGAGTTCGTCACCGACGAGTCCAACCACGGCGCCCGCGCCGTGGCCCTTCGCTGCGGCTTCGTGCTCGAGGGCACTCACCGCCAGGTCCAGCGCGATGCGCAGGGCCGCCTTCGAAACCTGTGCGTCTATGCGCGGCTGGGTCCGTCGGAAACACCGCCCGGCGCACCGGCCGCAGCGGGCTGAGCGGCACGGTCAGCGGCGCCACGCCCGCCGAAGGCTTCAGTCCCCCCGGTTGGCCGCCAGGTAGCGGGGCTCGTTCTCCAGCACATGGCCGGCCAGCAGCTCGGCCGCACGGTCGACATCGCCGGCCTCCACCGCGTCCACCAGCACCTGGTGGCTGCCCACCGCGTTCGCGATGGGCGATCGGTAACGCAGCGCGGTGAGTTGCCAGCGCACGATGGCATAGCCCTCGGAGAGGTAGCCGTTGGGCGAGTGCGCCAGGAACTGCCAGTGGAAGTCCATGTCGATGCGCGCCAGGCCAATGAGGTCCCGTGCGCGCTCGGCCTTGCGCATCTCGGTGACGCGGCGGCTCATCTGGTCGAGCAGGGCGCCGCGGTGCTCGGCCATGGCTTCTCGCAGTGCAGCGCATTCGATCATCGCGCGGTAGCGGCACAGCTGGCCCACCTGGGAGGCGTCGAGCCGGAAGACGAAGCTGCCGCGCTGAGGATGGATCTCCACCAGCCCGTCGCCCTGCAGGCGAAGCAGGGCCTCTCGCACCGGCGTCTTGCTGATGCCCATGCGCGCGGCCAGCTGGGCCTCGGACATCTGTTCGCCCAGCTTGAGCTCGCCGGTGACGATGGCGTCGCGGATGCGTTCGCGCGCCACCTCGGTGAGCAGCTGCGGGCGCTGGAGCGGGAGGGGTGCGTTCATGGTGACGACGAGGCATGAGTATAGGGTTCGCGCCGATGTGCTATCTGACATATCAGATAGCATCTTCCCTAGTCCTGGAGCCGCCGTACCCGATGTCCGCCCCTGAATCCCAGCCGCCTTCGGCCGCCCCGCGCCACAGCGCCTTCGAGCGCGGGCTGGTCGCTGCCAACGCCGCGGTGCTCATCGGGCTGATGGCCGGCATGGCGCTGCTGGTCATCGCCAACGTCATCGCCCGGTATGCCTTCAACCACTCCTTCGTCTGGGCCGAGGAGCTGTCGCGCTACATGATGATCTGGGTGGGCTTCCTGGGCTCGGGGCTGGTGCTGCGGGCCGGCGCACACATCGCGGTGGAGGTGTTGCAGGACCTGCTGCCGCGCCGCGCCGCGCAGGCCCTGCGCCTGGCGGTGCTGCTGGTGATGCTGGTGTGCATCGGCGCCATGCTGTGGCTGGGCGTGCAGTACGTGCAGTTCGCCTGGGGCCAGGAGTCCCCGGTGCTGAACTGGAACTTCGGCGTCATCTACCTGGCCATCCCGATCGGCGCGGTGCTGATGCTGCTGCACGGCGCCTTCATCGCCGTGCCCTTCGTGCGCGACCGGCAGTTCCGCACCGACGGCGGCCTGTCCCCCGAGGAGGCGGTGCTGTGAGCCTCACCCTGCTGATCGTCTTCCTGGTCACGCTGGTGATCGGCGTGCCCATCGCCTTCACGCTGCTCATCGCCGGGCTGGCCGCGGTGTGGGTGCAGGGCTCCTTCCCGCCGCTGGTGGCCATGCAGCAGATGTTCGCGGGCATCGACAGCTTCCCGCTGATGGCCATTCCCTTCTTCATCCTCGCGGCCGAGTTGATGACGGGCGGCGCGCTCACCGAGGTGCTGCTGCGCTTCGCCAGCCAGCTGATCGGCCATGTGCGGGGCGGGCTGGGGCACACCAACGTGCTGACCATCACCTTCTTCTCGGGCATCAGCGGCTCGGCGCTGGCCGACGTGGCTGGCCCTGGCTCGATGCTCATCAAGATGATGCGCAAGGCTGGCTACCACGCCGAGTACGCCGCCGCGCTCACTGCGGCCACGGCCATCGTGGGCCCCATCATTCCGCCGTCGATCATCATGATCGTCTACGCGCTCACCGAGCCAAGCGTGTCCATCATGGGGCTCTTCCTGGCGGGCATCGTGCCGGGCCTGATGATCACCGGCTCGCTGCTGCTGGTGAACCATGTGGTCAGCGGCCGCCGCGGCTACCGCAGCGCGCAGACCCGCCCGCCCTGGGGCGTCATCGCCCGCAGCTTCGTGCGGGCACTGCCCGCGCTGATGCTGCCGGTGATCATCCTCGGGGGCATCCATTTCGGCGTGTTCACGCCCACCGAGGCTTCGGCCGCGGCGGTGCTCTATGCGCTGGTGGTGGGTCGCTTCGTCTACGGCACGCTGCGCCTGCCGATGCTGCCGGCCATCCTGCTGCGCACCGCCTTGCTCACCGCGTCCATCCTGATGGTCATCGCCACCTCGGAGGTCTTTGCCTGGGTGCTCACCGTCGGCCAGGTGCCGCAGACGGCGGCCGCGTGGATCGCCGGGCTGGGGCTCGGGCCGATCGAGCTCCTGCTGCTGATCAACCTCTTCCTGCTCATCGCCGGCATCTTCATCGAGCCGCTGCCCGGCGTGATGATCTTCGTGCCGGTGCTGGCCCCCGTTGCGCTGGCCGCCGGCGTGGACCCGCTGCAACTGGCCATCGTGGTCATCCTCAACCTCACGCTGGGGATGATCACGCCGCCGGTGGGCGCGCTGCTGTTCATCACCACCATCGTCTCGGGCGTGACGATGGGCAAGCTTTCCCGCGAACTGCTGCCGATGCTCGGCGCGCAGCTCGTCGTCCTGCTGTTGCTCACGCTGGTTCCCGGCTTCAGCAACTGGCTGCCCCACGCGTTCGGCTACCTGAAGTGAACCGGCCGACGTCGCCCCCATCCCAACCAGGAGACTCCCGATGAAGCTCACCGCCCTGATGTCCGCCGTGCTCGCCGCGGCCTCCCTCGCCTCGCCGCTGGCCGTCCAGGCACAGAAGGTTCTGAAGTACGCCCACTTCCAACCCGCCGCCGCCGACCAGCCCAAGCACGCGGCGGCGCTGGCGATGAAGGAGCACGTCGAGCGCGCGACCAACGGCTCGGTGAAGGTGGAGATCTACCCGGCCGGCCAGTTCGGCAAGGACCAGCCGACCATGGAAGGGCTCAAGCTGGGCACGCTGGAGATGGCCGTCGCCCACGACGGCGCCATCGCCACCGTGCACAAGCCCATCGGCGTGCTGGGCATTCCCTTCCTCTACGAGAACCATGAGCACGCCTGGCGCGTCTATGACTCGGCCTGGCTGAAGGGCTTCTCCGACGACATGGTGCGCAAGACGGGCATCCGCATGCTGTCGGTGGCCGACAACGGCGTGCGCCACTTCACCAACAGCCTGCGCCCCATCCAGACGCCGGCCGACATGAAGGGCATGAAGATGCGCATCCAGCCCTCGCCGGTCTACAAGACGCTGGTGGAGTCGCTGGGCGCGTCGGCCTCGGCCATTCCGTGGGCCGAACTGCCCACGGCGCTGCAGCAGAAGGTGGTGGACGGCCAGGAGAACGGCGTGACCAACATCCTGGCCGCCAGCCTCTTCCAGCACCAGAAGTTCGCCACGCTGGACGGGCACGTCTACTCGGTGCATGCCTACATGGTCAACGAACGCTTCTACCAAGGCCTGAGCGCGGCCGAGCGGCGCGCGGTGGACGAAGGCGTTCAGAAGGCCTCGGCCATCCACCGCAAGATGACCGCGGACCAGGACAAGAACGCCAAGGCCATCCTCGAGAAGAACGGCATGCAGGTCTATGTGCCGACCGCCGCCCAGGTCGGCGAGTTCCGCCGGCTGGCCCAGCCGCCGGTGCGGGCCTGGGCCGAGGCGGAGATCGGCAAGGCCTACGTGGACGACCTGTTCAAGGCCATCGAAGCCACCAAGTAAGAAGGACCGCAGCGACATGCACGCCGACGCCCCGCTCGTCGTCGCCATCGACGACGGCTACCAGTCCTACGACCAGGAGGAAGCGATCCTCGGGGCGGTCGGGGCGCGCTTCGAACTGCGGCCGTGCCGTCGAGACCCGCAGCGAACCCTCGAAGCGGTGCGCGACGCCACCGTGGTGATGGTCCGCGAGGGGCCGCTGCCCCGTGCGGCCTTCGACGCCATGGCCCAGGCCCGTGCGGTCATCCGCTACGGCATCGGCGTGGACAACATCGACCAGGTCGCTGCGCGCGAGCGGCGCATCGCCGTGGCCAATGTGCCCGACTACGGCACCGACGAGGTAGCCACGCAGACGGTGGCCCTCGCCCTGGCCGTGACCCGGCATGTGCGCCTGCACGACGCCGAGGTGCGCGCCGGCCGCTGGTCCACCGGCGTGCTGCGTCCCATGCTGCGCCTGCGCGGGCGCACGCTGGGCCTGGTGGGCTACGGGCGCATCGCCCGCCGGACGCACGAGATGCTGGCGGGCTTCGGCTTCTCGCGCACGCTGGTGCACGACCGCCAGCAGTCCCGCCTGCCCGCCTCCTGCGAGGCGGCCGACCTGGACACGTTGTGCCGGGAGGCCGACCTCATCTCCCTGCACGTACCGCTGACGCCGCAGACCCGCCACCTGATCGACGCCCGGCGCATCGCGCTCATGCGGCCCAGCGCCGTTCTGGTGAACACCGCACGCGGCGGCCTGGTGGACCTCGACGCGCTGGCCGAAGCGCTGGGGCAGGGGCGCCTGCATGGCGCGGGGCTTGACGTGCTCGAACACGAGCCGCCCGACCCGTCCCACCCGATCTTCAGCCTGGACAACGTCGTCGTGACCAACCACATCGGCTGGTACAGCGAGGAAGCCCTGCGCGACCTGCAGCGCAAGGCCGCCGAGGAGGCCGCCCGCGTGCTGCGCGGCGAGCGCCCGCTGCACTGGCTCAACCCCTGGTAGACAAGGAAACAACCCATGGAACTCCCTGAACTGATCGCCGCCTTCGGCAAGGTCGCCGTCGCCTCCATCGCGGATGCCGTGGACAAGGTCTGCGGCCGCCGCGGCTATCTCGAATCGGCCATCAAGCCGCGCATCAACGAGCTGCGCATCTGCGGCCCTGCGGCCACGGTGCTGGAAGCGGCCACCGACGATTTCGTGCCGCCCCAGCACGCGCTGGACCTGATCGACGAAGCCCCGCGCGGCAGCGTGATCGTCATCGCCATCGAAGGCGGTCAGCCCGACGTGGCGGTCTGGGGCGGGCTGATGACCGCGGGCGCCGTGGCCAACGGCCACGCCGGCGCAGTGCTCGACGGCAGCGTGCGCGACCTGGTGGAGATCCGCCGGGACTACGGCTTCCCGGTCTATGCCCGCGACGTGTCCCCAGGCACGACGCTGGGCCGCTACCGCACGGTGGCCTCGCAGGTGCCGGTGCGCGTGGGCGGCATCATGGTGCACCCGGGCGACATCGTCGTGGGCGATGTGGATGGCGTGGTCATCGTGCCGCGCGACCATGCGGCTGCGGTGCTCGCGATGGCCCAGGAGATCGACGCCCGCGAACTTGAGCAGGCGCGGCTCATCATGGCCGAGCGCAGCCTGCGCAAGGGCCTGGCCCGCTACGGCCGCATCTGAGGACGAGGCGCAGATGCTGGAGCCGGTGGACATCGTCGCCTTCGGCGAAGCGATGGTCGAGTTCAACCAGACCGGCGCGGCCGACGGGCGGCTCTACCTGCAAGGCTTCGGCGGCGACACCAGCAACTTCGCGATCGCCGCTGCGCGCCAGGGCGCCCGCGTGGCCTATGTCAGCGCGCTGGGGGCCGACCCCTATGGCGCCTGGCTGCGCGCGCTGTGGACCCGCGAGGGCGTGGACCACAGCGCCGTGTCCACCGATGACGCGGCCTTCACCGGCATCTACTTCGTCACCCACGGCCCGCAGGGCCACCAGTTCAGCTTCTTCCGCGCGGGCTCGGCCGCGAGCCGGCTGAACCCGACCAGCCTGCCGCCCGAGCGGGTTGCACCGTGCAAGGTGTTCCACCTGTCGGGCATCTCGGTGGCCATCTCGCCCGGCGCCTGCGATGCGGCCTATGCCGCGATGCACGCGGCCCGCGCCCGCGGGGCGCTGGTGTCCTTCGACACCAACCTGCGCCTGAAGCTGTGGTCCATCGACCGCGCCCGCGCGGTGATGGACGACCTGATCGGACAGTGCGACATCTGCCTGCCCAGCTACGACGACATCGTCGCCATCACCGGCCTGAGCGACCCGCAGGCGCTGATCGACCACTGCCTGCGCCGCGGTGCCCGGGTGGTGGCGCTGAAGCTGGGCGCCGAGGGCGCCTGGGTGGCCGACGCGCACCAGCGGCTGCACATCGCGCCCCACCCGTGCACACCGGTGGACGCCACCGGCGCGGGCGACACCTTCGGCGGCGCCTTCGTGGCCCGGCGGGTCGCGGGCGACGACCTGCAGACGGCTGGCCGCTACGCGGCGGTGGCGGCCGCCTTGTCCACCGAAGGCTACGGCGCGGTGGAGCCCATCCCCACCGCCGAGCAGGTGCGAGCGGCACTGCGTGCCGCCGAGGCCGCGGCCGGTTGAGCTGACCGCTCCGTCCCGCCGGCCCGGCACCGGGCATTGGCGTGAAGGCCGGACCTGCCCACAATGCGGCACCGTCCGGCCGACCCGGCCCCGCCCCGCCCCCATGCCCACCCTCTCCCTGAACCTCGGCGACGTCACGCAGGCCATACAGCTCGCGCTGGCGCCGGTCTTCCTGCTCACCGGCATCGCCGGCCTGCTCAACGTGATGGCCGGACGCCTGTCGCGCATCATCGACCGCGGCCGCACCCTTACCGAGCATGAGCCCCCACCGGCCCTGCGAGACCCCTCCCTGCTGGAACGCGAGCTTCGAACCCTGGACCTGCGCCGTTACCTGGCCAGCGCGGCCATCACCGCCTGCACGCTGTCCGCGCTGCTGGTGTGCCTGGTGATCGGCGGGCTCTTCCTGGAGGTGCTGCTGCAGACCTCGGTGAAGTGGCTCATCGGCCTGATCTTCACCGCCTCCACGCTGGCGCTGGTGGTGGGCCTGGCCTTCTTCCTGCGCGAGGTGCACCTGGCCACCCGCACCATCCGCATCTGGTCTTCCCCCCGCTCGCGCATCGAGCCCTGAGCCCGGGCCGCCACCCTTCCCCAAACCCCGCATTCCCGAAAGGACCTCCTTCCATGCGCATCGCCATCATGGGTTCCGGCGGCGTCGGCGGCTATGTCGGCGCCTGGCTGCAGCACGCCGGGGCTGACGTCACCTTCATCGCCAGAGGCGCCCACCTGCAAGCCCTGCAATCCCACGGCCTTCGCATCGAACACCCGCAGTTGCCGCTGCAGCTGGCGCGCGTTCGAGCCACCGACGACCCGGCTGCACTGGGTCCGGTGGACCTGGTGATCTTCGCGGTGAAGCTCTTCGACACCGAGGCGGCCGCACGCCAGATGGCGCCCCTGGTCGGCCCGGACACCCGGGTCTTGACGCTGCAGAACGGCATCGACAGCGTGGCGCTGCTGAAGACAGCGCTGGGTGAAGCGGCGCAGGTGCGCGGCGGCGTGATCTACGTGTCGGCGGTCATCGCCCAGCCGGGCGTCATCCGCTCGCCGGGCGGTCTGCACACCATCGTGGCCGACCGGGCGGGCGGCGATGCGGTGATGGCGGCACTGGCCGAGCACGGCGCATCGACGCCGGGCCTGGAGATCAAGCTCGCGGACGAAGTGACGGCCATCGTCTGGGAGAAGTTCATCGCGCTGGCTTCACTGGCCGGGGCTACCACCCTGCTGCGCGAACGCATGGGTGCCATCCTCGCCCATCCCGAGACCCGGGCGTTCCAGCGTCAACTGGTCGATGAAGCGGTGGCGGTGGCCAACGCCGAGGGCATCGCCACCCGGGTCGGGCTGGCCGACGAGGTCATGACCCGCCTGGCGGGAATGCCCGCTTCCTTCCGTTCGTCGATGGCCGAGGACCTCGAGCGCGGCAACCGGCTGGAACTCGATTGGCTGAGCGGCCGGCTGCACCACCTGGGCCTGGCCCGGGGCGTGGCGACACCGGCGCACACCGCGGTCTTTCGGGGCCTGGTGCTGGCCCGGGACGGCCGCAAGGCCGCCTGATCAGCGCGGCCGACGGCGGGCGAGCGTGTTCTTCTCCAGGATGGCGAAGAGGCGTTCGAGACGGCGGTCGATCAGGGAAAGGAAGGCGGCCATGGCTCAGGGGAATGCGTGACGGAACCGCGAAGCATGACCGATCCGGGCCCTTCGTGCAGCGCGCAGCCTGCAAGCCCCTTCAACGGTGCAAGTGAACCCGGGCTGCGTTCAGGCCCCCGACGAGCCTGAACGCCGCGCGCCCTCGCGCCTGAGCACCGCCTCCATCGTCCATTGCAGGCGGCGTTGCAGCCAAACCGCCTGGGTGTTCTCGCGGGCGAATGCGATGCCGCTGGCGGCCATGCGTGCCAGGCGCGGGCGATCGGCCTGCAGCGCCACCAGTTCGCGCGCCAGGTCGGAGGGCTCGGGCCATCGGGCCAGCGCCACCGCGCCGCTGCCTTCGGCCAGGTCGCGGAAGTAGGCGATGTCGAAGGCCAGGATAGGCAGGCCCCGGGCCATCGCGTCGAAGGCCGCGCGCGGCGTGTCCTCGATGAGCGGCGTGGCCAGCATCAGGTCCATGCCGGCCAGCGCCGCGAAGAGCGCCTCGCCATAAGCCCGCGGGCCGGTGAAGCGCACCGCATCTTGCAGCCCCTGGGCGGCGCAGAAGG
This sequence comes from Rubrivivax sp., assembly GCA_027487905.1. Taxonomy (GTDB): domain Bacteria; phylum Pseudomonadota; class Gammaproteobacteria; order Burkholderiales; family Burkholderiaceae_C; genus JAIYCR01. The sequence goes on from JAIYCR010000115.1 coordinate 12,019, forward strand.
CCTCCAGAGCGGAGCGGCTCTCGCCCTCGCCGATGACGGTGAGCTGCACCGAAGCGCCCGCTGCACGCGCCAGCGCCACAGCCTGCAGCGCGCGCTCCACCCCCTTGTTGGGCACCAGCCGGCTGAACACCACCGCCTGCAGCGGCCGGTCGGCCCACTGCAGGCGGGCCAGGTGCGAGGCCAGTGCTGCGCCGGCCAGCACGTCCCGCTCGGCGTGGACGGTGTCGTAGAAGTTCTTCACCTGTGGCCGCCCGCGGCCGAAAGCGCGCACCAGGCCCGCGCTCTTGAGCAGCACGAGGTCGAACATCCGGGGCGCCAGCCACATCTGCAGCCACTTCAGCGGGTCGTAGACCCATCGGTTCACTGCGTACTGCCGCAGGTTCCAGGCGCCGATGTCGAGCAGCCGGCGCGACGAGCGGCGGTGGTCGATGTCCACGATGAACAGCACCGTGCGGCCCAGGCGCCAGCCGGCCACACAGGCCATGAAGAGCAGCGGCTTGGCCAACTGGTGCGACAGGCCGCTGTGCACCACCGCCGCGTCCTGCACGGCGCCCTTCACCCGCCGCCACAAGGGCAGCAGGTGGTGCCGCAGGAACTGCGGCCGGGAGATGTCCGTGCGGTAGGCCGGCAGGAAGTGGATGCCCGACGAAGGCGGCAGCACCGCGAGGCTCGCCGCCAGGCGCTCGTGCTCGGCGGCCGGCCATTCAGGGGCCAGCAGCACCAGCCGACCGAAGCGCGCGGGCAGGCGCTCGCGCAGTTCGAGCAGGTGGGCGGCGAAGGCGCTCTCGGTGGCGAAGCCGGCCGCACCGAGCGAACGCGCCGCCGCCGGCACCACGATGAGGTAGTCCTCGCCCGGGCCGTGCGGGCGAGCAGGCCCGGTGGGGTCGAAGCGCGGCGCAGGGCCAGGGCCAGGGTCAGGGTCAGGGACAGGGGGCACGGTGGACGGATCGGCAAGGCCTGATGGTGGAGCATGGCACACGGTGGCGCAGCGCTATGCTGGCACCGGACTTGGAGGCCGGACCACCGGAAGCACATGAGCGAACCCCAGCTGCACACCCTGCAGATCGACGGCATTGCGCTGCGCGTGGCCGTTCAGGGCCAAGGCCCCACCGTGCTCTTCTGCCACGGCTGGCCGGAAAGCTGGCATTCGTGGCGTCATCAGATGGCCGCTGTCGCGCAGGCGGGTTTCCGGGCGGTGGCGCCGGACATGCGCGGCTATGGCGGCAGCCACGCGCCGGCCGATGCCGAGCACTACACCTTGCTGCACCACGTGGGCGACATGGTGGGCGTGCTCAAGGCGCTGGAGGCGCCGTCGGCGGTCATCGTCGGCCATGACTGGGGCGCCCCGGTGGCCTGGCACGCGGCGCTGCTGCGGCCCGACTGCTTCACCGCCGTGGTGGGCATGAGCGTGCCCTACGCGCCACCCCACCGGCTGAGCCTCATCGAAGCCCTGGAAGAAGCCGGCATCGGCGACTTCTACATGCAGTTCTTCCAGGCGCCCGGCGTGGCCGAGGCCGAACTCGAGCGCGACGTGGCCGCGTCGCTTCGCCGCATCCTCTACAGCGCCAGCGGCGACGCGCCGCCGGGGGCCACCTTCGGACGGGTGCTCAGCGGCGCAGGCTTCCTCGACCGCACCGTCGACCCCGCCGTGCTGCCCGAGTGGCTGCCGCAGGCCGAACTCGACGAGGTGGTCGCCGAGTTCTCGCGCACGGGCTTTCGCGGCGGGTTGAACTGGTACCGCGCCATGCGGCGAGGCAGCGCGCTGCTTTCGGCCTGGAGGGGCCTGCCGGTGCGGCAACCCTCGCTGTTCATCGCCGGGGAACGCGATGGCGTGCTGCACTTTCCCGGCTCCCGCGCCCAGATCGATCGCTACCCGCGCACGCTGCCCGGGCTCAGGGGCTGCCACATCCTCGAGGGGGCAGGCCACTGGATACAGCGCGAACGCGCCGAGCAGGTGAGCGCGCTGCTGCTGGACTTCCTGCGGGGGCTTCCGGCGTCTGCGGGCTGAAGTCGGCAGGGCGCGTCCGGCGCCGTTGCTGCGGCACGGTCGAGTCCTTCGGGGATAGTGGATTCATCTTATTGATCGACTGAACACCGGCCGCCACACTCCGCGCCGATCTTCCTGGCCCCGCCAGGCCCAGCCGCACAACGACGACGGAGCCCGCCCGATGAAATCCCTCTGCACCCTCACGACGCTGGTGGCCGCGCTGGCCCTGGCCGGCTGCGCCGGCCTGAAGGCGCCCGCGACCAGCGCGGCGGCAGCACCCACGGTGGCCGCCCCGGCGCCTGCCACCGCCACCGCCACCGCCACCGCACCTGCGGCACCTGCGGCACCCGCGGCACCCCCCGCCTGGGCCCAGGGCCGCGGCGCCGACTACGCGAACTCCACGCTCGCCCCGCTGGCCGGGCGCAACACCGTCACCCCGCCTTCGGACATCCGCCTGGACCGCATCCGCGTGCCGGCCGGCTTCAAGGTCGAACTCTGGGCGCATGGCATGCCCGGCGCCCGCGCGATGGTGCAAGGCGATGGCGGCCGCCTGTACGTGGGCACGCGCGGAATCGGTCGCGTCTATGAGGTCACCGATGCGGGTGGTGCGCGCACCAGCCGCGTCGTGGCCAGCGGCCTGACCCAGCCGGCAGGCGTGGAGTTCCGCAACGGCTCGCTGTACGTGATGGCCATCGACAAGGTGCTGCGCTACGACGGCATCGCCGCCAACCCGAACGCCCAGCCGGTGGACATGACCGCCGCCTTCAAGCTGCCGCCGCTGCAGCACCACAACTGGAAGTACATCCGCTTCGGCCCCGACGGCAAGCTCTACGTGCCCTTCGGCGCACCCTGCAACATCTGCGAGACGACCGACGAATACGCGCAGATCCGCCGCTACAACGCCGACGGCAGCGGCATGGAGGTGGTGGCCCGGGGCGTGCGCAACACCGTGGGCTTCGACTGGCACCCGGTGACCAAGGAACTCTGGTTCACCGACCACGGCCGAGACTGGATGGGCGACGACCTGCCCCATGACGAGCTCAACCGCATGTCGCGCACGGGCCTGAACTTCGGCTTCCCCTATTGCCATGCCAACGGCGTGCCCGACAAGGACCTGAAGAAGGCCGATCCCTGCGCCGGCGTGACCTTGCCGGTGGCCGAGATGGGACCGCACGCCGCCGCGATGGGCGTGCTCTTCTACACCGGCAGCATGTTCCCGGCCGAATACCGCAACAACCTCTTCGTGGCCCGCAAGGGCTCGTGGAACCGCAGCAAGAAGATCGGCTTCGATGTGCTGCGCGTGGCGGTGGGTGCCGATGGGCGCGGTGCACGCACCGAGCCCTTCATGACCGGCTTTCTCGACGAGGCCTCCGACAGCTTCAGCGGCCGCCCGGCCTACCTGCTGCAGATGGCTGACGGCAGCGTGCTGGTGAGCGACGAGCAGATGGGCGCCATCTATCGCGTGAGCTACGCGCGTTGAGCGCCGTCGCTCGAGCGCGGCGCTGGCTGGCTGCACGGGTGGCGGCGAGCGTGGCTGCCCAGCGGGCCCGGGCCGCGCTGGCCGGAGCGGCGCTGGTCCTGCCGCTGGTCCTGCCGCTGCTGATGGGCGCCCCTGCCCAGGCCCAGGCCCAGCCGCAGGCGCTGCCCGCCGCCGCAGCCGCCCGGGTGGCGGCCTGCGCCGCCTGCCACGGTGCAGACGGCCATGCACCGCTGCCGGGGGTGCCGCACCTGGCGGGCCAGCCGCGGCTCTTCCTGGAGAACCGGCTGGTGATGATCCGCGAGGGCCTGTCGGTGGTGCCGTCGATGAAGGGCCTGCTGGACGGACTGGCCGACGAAGACCTGATCGCGCTGGCGCGCCACTACGCCGCCCTGCCGCTTCGGCCCGAGCGCCCGGCCCGCGACGCGGCGCGTGCGGCCCGCGGCCTGGCGGTGTCGCAGCGCGCTGCCTGTGGCGGCTGCCACCTCGCCGACTACCGCGGGCAGGAGCAGGTGCCCCGGCTGTCGGGCCAGCGCGAGGACTATCTGGTGCAATCCCTGCGAGACTTCGCCGCCGGGCGGACCGGCGGACGGGACACGGCCATGACCAACGCGCTGATCGGCCTGAGCGACGCCGACTTCCTCGACCTCGCCCACCACCTGGCCACGGTTGCGGCCAGCCGCTGAGCGCGTGACCGAGCCAGCGGCGGCGCAGGCCTGCTCTTCCCTGCACCCTGCCCTGCCACCCGATCCTTTCCCGTCCGTCGACGACACGCCGCCGGCCAGCCGCGCACGCGTGTTGTTGCTGGGCGCCACCGGCACCATCGGGCGCGCCACGGTGGCGGCGCTGCTCGAACAGGGGCATGAGGTGGTGGCCTTCGCGCGCCAGCGGCCTGCCGGCCCGCAAGCCCTGCAGGCCCCGCACACCGCCCGCCTGCAGTGGCGCACCGGCGACCTCCTCGACCCTGCCTCCCTCGCGCGCGATGGCGTGCGGGGCGAGCGCTTCGACGTGCTGATGTCCTGCCTGGCCTCGCGCACCGGCGTGCCGCGCGACGCCTGGGCCATCGACCACCAGGCCCATGTTCAAGCGCTGCAGGCCGCCCTCGGCGCCGGCGTGACGCAGGTGGTGCTGCTGTCGGCCATCTGCGTGCAGAAGCCCCGCCTCGCCTTCCAGCAGGCCAAGCTCGCCTTCGAGCGGGCGCTGGTGGATTGCGGTGTCGACTACAGCATCGTGCGGCCCACGGCCTTCTTCAAGTCGCTGTCCGGGCAGGTCGAGCGGGTGCGGCGCGGCAAGCCCTTTCTCGTCTTCGGCGACGGCAGGCTCACCGCCTGCAAGCCCATCAGCGACGCCGACCTCGCCCGCTACCTGGTCGGCTGCGTGGGCAACCCGCTGCGTCGCAACCGCGTCCTGCCCATCGGCGGTCCGGGTCCCGCCGTCACGCCGCGGGAACAGGCCGCGATGCTGTCCGCGCTCCTCGGCCGCCCGGTTGCGCTGCGCTCGGTTCCGCTCGGCCTGCTCGACACGATCATCGCGGGGCTGTCGCTGGCCGGGCGGCTGATGCCGCGCCTGGCCGACAAGGCTGAACTCGCCCGCATCGGGCGCTATTACGCCAGCGAGTCCATGCTGGTGCTCGACCCGGCCACTGGCCGCTACGACGCCACCGCCACGCCCGAAACAGGCAGCGACACGCTCCTGGAGCACTACCGGCAGCTGCTGCGCGGCGAGGTGGTCGCCGAACGGGGCGAGCACGCGGTGTTCTGAACGAGGCGGCAGGCCAGGGCCCGCAGCGCAATCACAGTCGGCCCGGCAGATAGCGGCACAGCTGGTCGGCGCGCCGGGCGATGGCGTGAGCGCTGACGCGGCACAGCGCCTCCAGCGGTTCGGAGAAGGGCACGGGAATGCGCGGTGAGGCCAGCCGTGCCGGCGCTGCGGCCAGCTCGTCATGGAGCTGCTCGGCAATCTCGGCCACCAGCTCGGCGCCGAAGCCGCCCACCCGGGTGGACTCATGCGCGACCAGCACGCGGCGGGTCTTGCGCACAGAGGCCATGACGGTTTCCCGGTCCCAAGGCCACAGCGTACGCAGGTCGATGACTTCCGCGTCGATGTCGTCCCGCTCCAGCATCGCCCCGGCCTCCACGCAGGCCAGCGCCGTGGACGACCAGCTCACCAGCGTGATGTCCGAACCGCGCCTGCGAACCACCGCGCGGCCGATCTCCGCAGGCTGCGCGGCCTCGTCCACCTCACCCTCGGTCAGCCACAGCTCCTTGTGCTCCATGAACACCACCGGGTCGTCGGCGCGGATGGCCGCCTTCAACAGTGCATGGGTGTCCGCCGGCGTCGCCGGCGCCACGACGACCAGGCCTGCAGTGCCCACCCACAGGTTTTCCAGGCTCTGCGAATGCTGGGCGGCCATTCCCCATCGCATGCCCATCGGCTGGCGGATGACGATGGGTACGCGCGCCTGCCCGCCCAGCATGTAGCGGGCCTTGGCGGCCTGGTTGATGATCTCGTCGGCCGCACACAGCGCGAAGTCGGCATAGCGCAGTTCGGCCACCGGGCGCATGCCCAGCAGGGCCGAGCCGATGGCCGCGGCCATGATCATCGACTCGGAGATGGGCGTGTCCACGATCCGGTGCTTGCCGAATCGCTGCTGCAGGCCCCGGTACTGGCCAGCCACGCCACCGTCGGGCCCGAGATCCTCGCCCAGCGCCCACACGTCGGGGTCGCGTTCCATCTCCTGCGCCAGGGCCAGGCAGGCCGCCTGCGCGCAGTTCATCAGCGCCATGCGGGGCTCCCGATGTCCTGCACGTCGGTGAAGGCAGTGGCGGCGTCCGGCCAGGGCGCCGCGTCGGCTTCGGCGACGGCAGCGTCGATCTCCCGCTGGCATTGCAGGCGCAGTTCGTCCAGGCGGCTCGCCGGCACGCCCGCGGCCAGCAACCAGCGCTCGGCCCGTTCGATGCAATCGTCCGCGCGCGCCCGGGTCAGCTCGTCGGCGTCCCGATAAGGCTGCAGGTCGTGCGCCAGGTGGCCTTGCCAGCGCGTGGTTCGGGCGTGCAGGAACTGCGGGCCGCCGCCGTCGCGCACCGCTTGCACACGCTCGCCGGCCTCCTGCAGCACGGCCACCAGGTCGTTGCCGTCGACCTCGCCCACCGGAATGCCGAAGGCTGCCACGCGCTTCACGGGCGGCGGCCCACCGGTGACGCTGCGGGTCTTCAGGGTCACCGAATAGCCGTTGTCCTCGCAGACGAAGAGCACCGGGAGATCGAAGAGGCGGGCCCAGTTGAAGGCCTCGAACAAGGGTCCGCGGTTCATCGCACCGTCGCCGAAGAAGGCCACGACCACGCCAGGGCGCCCACGCAGCTTCAGTGCGTGCGCCGCCCCCGTGGCGATGGTCACGCCGTCGGGCACGACCCCGTTGGCGCCCAGCATGCCGCACGAGAAATCGGCGATGTGCATCGAGCCGCCCTTGCCGCCGGACGTGCCGCCCTCGCGCCCGAAGAGCTCGCGCATCATGCGCGCCGGCGACACGCCCTTGGCGATCGCATGGCCGTGCCCGCGGTGGTGACTGGAGACGAAGTCCTGCGGCCCCAGGTGCGCGCAGACGCCCGCGGCCACCGCCTCCTGACCGGTGTACTGGTGCACCGAGCCGCGGACCTGCCCGCGGTGCAGCGCGGCGCCGGCCGCCTCCTCGAAGGCGCGGATCAGGTGCAGCGGCCTGAGCGCGGCCAGCACCGCGTCGACCGGGTGTTCAGGTGAGGACGTCATGGCCCCGCCTCACTCCAGCTTGATGTCCAGCTCCTTGATCAGCCGGCCCCAGTAGGCGTGGTCGGCGGCCATGCCGGCGTTCACCGTTCCCGCCGGTGTGCCGGTGGGCGTGAGGCCCAGCGAGCGCAGGCGCGCCTGGATGTCCGGCGTCCTGACGATCTTGACGATCTCGGTGTTGAGCCGGGCGATGATGTCGTCGGGGGTGCCGGCCGGCGCGAAGAAGGTGTGCCACGAGTTGCCGATGACGCCGTTGGGGTCGAGCTCGGCGTTGAACTCGGTCATCGTCGGCACATCGGCCAGCGCCGGAATGCGGTCCGAACCTGACACCGCCAGGGCCTTGATCCGCTTGCCCTGGATGGACGGAATGGCAGTGGTCGAAGCCTCCAGGTAGAGCATCACCACACCGCTCATCACGTCCGGGGACGGGTTGGTCCGGTAGGGAATGTGGTTGAGCTTGATGCCCAGCCGGCGGGCCCAGGCCTCCAGCGCGACGTGGGGCTGCGAGCCCACGCCAGCCGACGCGTAGGTGACCGTGCCCGGGTTGGCGCGGGCGAAGCTGACCAGCTCGGCCATCGTGTTGAAGGGCGCCGCCGGCGTGGCGGTCAGGATGTGCGGCACGATCAGCACCTCGCTCACCGCCTTGAAGTCGCGCAGCTGGTTGTACTTGGCGTTGGGGTAGAGGTGCGGCGCGATGGCCATCACGCCCTTGACCGTGTAGAAGAGGTTGTAGCCGTCCGGCGGCAGTGCCGCCGCGGCCTCCGCGCCGATCATCCCGCCCGCGCCGGCCCGGTTGTCCACGATCACCTGCTGGCCCAGCGCCGGGCCGAGCCGTTCGCAGATGATGCGGGCGATGACGTCCGGCGAGATGCCCGGCGCGTAGGGCACGATGAGCCGGATGGGCTTGTTGGGATAGCCGCTCTGGGCCCAGGCAGGCCGGGTGAGCGAGGCGCCGAGCGTGGTGCCGAGCGTGGTGCCCAGCGCGGCGGCGGCGCCTGAGAGGATCTGTCTGCGTTGCATGCGGGTCTCCTGTCTTCGTTGTGTTCGGATGGCGGTGGAAGAACCGTCAGCGGCCGCCAGACACGTCCACCAGCGTGCCGTGCACATAGCTCGAGGTCGGCCCGCACAGGAAGGCCACCACATCGGCCACCTCGGCCGCACTGCCCACCCGGGCCAGCGGCACCGTGGGTGCCAGCCGGTCGAGCGTGGCCTGGCCACCGTGAGCCTCGTGGATCTCGGTGTTGATCAGGCCGGGTCGCACCGCGTTGACGCGGATGCCGTGCGGCGCCAGTTCACGGGCGAGTGCGAGCGTCAGGCTGTCCACCGCGCCCTTGGCCGCGGCGTAGTGCGCCTCCTGGGGCATGCCGCCGGTGCGCGCCGCCACCGAGGACAGGTTGACGATCGCCCCGCCCCGCCCGCCGCGCTGGGTGGACATCGCACGGGCGGCCTCGCCGGCGGCATAGAAGCAGCTGAGCACGTTGGCCTCGAACACGCCGCGCAGATGGGCCTCGTCGGCATCGAGGATGGACCGCACGCCACCCACCACACCGGCGTTGTTGACCAGGGCGTCCAGACGTCCGAAGGTCTGGTCGGCCTGGGCGAAGAGCCGCCGGGTGTCGGCCTGCGAGGCGGCGTCGGCCTGCACGGCAAGCGCCTGGGCTCCTGCTTCGCGCACCAGCTCGAGCGTCTGCTCGGCCGCTGCGGTGTTGCCCAGGTAGCTGATGCACAGGTTCCAGCCCTGGCGCGCCAGCGCCAGCGCGACGGCACGGCCGATGCCACGGCTGCCGCCGGTGACGATGGCGCAGCGCGCCTCTGAGGTGTTTGCTGTCATGTCGTGTTTCCTTTGGGTGTCGGCAATGAAGGCGGCTGGAGGTCCGAAAGCTGCGTGCTAACCTCGTTCGGGTCGATGCCTGCAGCCGCCCCGCCCGAGCGCAACACCCCTGCGCAGCCCTTGCTTCCCGCCTTGCGGCAGGTCGAGCGCGCGACACTGCGCGAGCAGGTGGTGGAGTCGGTTCGAAGTGCGTTGATGAACGGCCACTTCCAGCCCGGTCAGGTGGTGACGGTGAAGTCCATCACCGAGATGCTCGGCGCGAGCGTGATGCCTGCGCGCGAGGCCATGAACCGGCTGATCGCCGAAGGCGCGCTCGAACTGCGGCCCAACCGAACGGTCATCGTGCCGCTGCTGTCGGGCCAGGAGTTCGACGAGCTCACCGACCTGCGCTGCCACATCGAGGGCCAGGTGGCCGCACAGGCGGTCGGACGGATGACGCCAGCCGATCTGGAGCGCCTGCGCGCCATCGACGAGGCCATGCACCGCGCCGGTGGCAAGGGAGACATCGACGCCTACCTCGACGGCAACTTCCGCTTCCACTTCGGCATCTACCGCCTGGGCGCCAGCCCGTTCATGCTGTCGATCATCGAGAAGCTGTGGGTGCGTGCCGGCCCGCTGATCCGCGCCTGCTTCAACGAGACGGGCTGCCATGACGCGAGCCGCCACCACGCCAACATCGTCAGCCACCTCGCGGCGGGGGAAGGCGGCGCCCTTCGTCAGGCCATCGTGGCTGACATCAGCGTGGCGGCCCAGACCATCCGCGCGGTGCACGCCGGCCGGCTGCAAGCCCGGACGGGCGCGCAGGCCACCCCCTCGCCACAGGCGGGCCGGGGTGCAGTGCACGGTCGGCAGCATGGCGCGCTGCGGCCCTAGAAGCGGACCTTGTCCACGCCCTTGAGCTGCAGCAGCTCGCGGGCCTCGGCTGGCGTGGCCACCTCCCGCCCCAGCGCCTCGATGATCTGACGCACCTGACGCACCTGCTGCGCATTGCTCTGCGCGAGCGTGCCGCGGCCCAGCCACAGGCTGTCCTCCAGACCGACCCGTACGTTGCCGCCCATGCCGGCGGACAGCGCGGCGATGGTCATCTGGTGGCGCCCCGCCCCGAGCACCGACCAGCGGTAGTCATGGCCGAAGAGTCGGTCGGCCGTCCGCCGCATGTGCGCCACATCTTCCGGGTGCACGCCGATGCCGCCGAGGATGCCGAACACCGACTGCACGAAGAACGGCGGCTTGACCAGCCCGCGGTCAGCGAAGTGCGCCAGGTTGTAGAGGTGGCCGATGTCGTAGCACTCGAACTCGAAGCGGGTCTCGTTCTCCGCGCAGGCCTTCAACGCGAACTCAATGTCCTTGAAGGTGTTGCGGAAGATGAGATCGCGGCTGTTCTCCAGGTGCGCCCGCTCCCAGTCGTGCTTCAGGTCTGTGAAGCGCTCGAGCATCGGGAAGAGCGCGAAGTTGATCGAGCCCATGTTGAGCGAGGCCACCTCGGGCGCGAAGCGCATCGACGGCTGGATGCGCTCCTCGATGCCCATGAAGGGCGAGCCGCCGCTGGTGAGGTTCAGCACGGCATCGGTGCGTGCCTTGATCTGCGGCAGGAAGCGTGCAAAGGCCTCGGGCGTCTGGTCGGGCTTGCCCGTCACCGGGTCCCGGGCATGCAGGTGGATGATGGCCGCGCCCGCTTCGGCCGCCTGCACCGACGCGTCGATGATTTCCTGCGGCGTGACTGGCAGGTAGGGCGACATCGAGGGCGTGTGGATCGCCCCGGTGACCGCGCAGGTGATGATGACTTTGCTCACGACGTCGACAGCGAGGCAGCCGCTGCGTTGATGTTTGATCAAACCCAGTCTAGAAGGCGAAAGCGTTCCCACCTTGCGTGGAAACCCTCGCGAGCCTCCACCGACCGTCCGCTTCACCGTCTTGAGGCTGTCACATGTTTCCAAGATACTGGAAGCATGAATGAATCCACCGCCGTGTCCGCCTTGGCTGCACTGGCCCAGGACGCCCGGCTGCGGGTGTTCCGCGCCCTGGTGGGTGCCGGGCCGCAGGGCCTCACGCCGGGCGCCCTGTCCGCGCTGCTCGGCATCCCGGCCTCCACGCTGTCCTTTCACCTGAAGGAGCTGGTCCATGCGGGCCTGGTCAGCGCCGAACGCGAGGGGCGCCACCTGCACTACCGGCCGTCGCTGGAGCGCATGAACGGCCTGATCGCCTACCTCACCGACCACTGCTGCCAGGGCCGCGCCTGCGAAACCGTCGCACCCGCACGGCGGGTGCGTTGCTGAAGCGGCGGCGCGCGCGACCCGATCCCACTTCATCCACTTCAAGCTAGAAAGACACTTCACCATGCGCGTGGGCATCAACGGAATGGGCCGCATCGGCCGACTGGCGCTGCGCGCCGCCCTCGGTGCGGCCGAACGGTCCGCGGACGACCCTCGGTCGGGCAACCGGCTCGAAGTGGTCCACCTCAACGAGCTCAAGGGGGGCGTGGACGCCACAGCGCACCTGCTGGCCTTCGACAGCGTGCAGGGCCGGTGGCGCGCGGACATCGCGGCCGAAGGGGAATCGGAGCTGCGCATCGAGGATCGTCGGCTGGGCTTCTCGTCGCACGCGACTGCCGCCGACATTCCCTGGGGAGATGCCGGCGTGGACGTGGTGCTCGAGTGCACCGGCAAGTTCCTCACGCCCGAGACCCTGCAGGGCCACCTGGACCGCGGAGCCAAGCGGGTGATCGTGGCCGCACCGGTCAAGGTGGGCGAGGTGCTCAACATCGTGATGGGCGTGAACGAGGGTCTGTACGACCCGGCCCGCCACCGCATCGTCACCGCCGCGTCGTGCACCACCAACTGCCTGGCCCCGGTGGTCAAGGTGGTGCATGAGGCCATCGGCATCCGCCACGGCCAGATCACCACGCTGCACGACCCGACCAACACCAACCTGGTGGTCGACGCGCCGCACAAGGACCTGCGCCGCGCGCGCAGCGCCCTGCTCAGCCTGGCCCCCACCACCACCGGCAGCGCCACGGCCATCGCCCTCATCTACCCCGAGCTCAAGGGCAAGCTGAACGGCCATGCGGTGCGGGTGCCGGTGCTCAACGCGTCGCTCACCGACTGCGTGTTCGAGATGCGCCGCGAGACCACCGCCGAGGAGGTGAACCATCTTTTCGCCGAGGCCGCCCGCGGCGCGCTGGCCGGCATCCTCGGCTACGAGGAGCGCCCCCTGGTGAGCGTCGACTACGCCCGCGACACCCGCAGCAGCATCGTCGACGCGCCGTCCACCCTGGTCACCGACGGCACCCTGCTCAAGGTCTATGCCTGGTACGACAACGAGATGGGCTACGCCTGCCGCATGGTCGACCTGGCCTGCCATCTCGAGCGCCAGGGCCTGTGAGGCGGCGATGAACGCGGGTCTGCGCAACTACGCCATCGTCACCGCGGCCTACTGGGGCTTCACCCTCAGCGACGGCGCGCTGCGCATGCTGGTGCTGCTGCACTTCCACCAGCTGGGCTATTCCCCCTTCACGCTGGCGCTGCTCTTCCTGCTCTACGAGGCCATGGGCGTGGTGGCCAACCTGGTGGGGGGGTGGCTGGCCACCCGCTACGGCATCGCGCGGATGCTGGCCGTGGGGCTGTCGACGCAGATCGCCGGCTTCCTGCTGCTGTCGGCGCTGTCGCCCACCTGGACGGCGGTGATGTCGGTGGGCTGGGTGGTGCTGGCGCAGGGCATCTGCGGCGTGGCCAAGGATCTCACCAAGACAGCAAGCAAATCGGCCATCAAGCTGACCGCCGACGATGCCAGGGCCGGCTCCGCCCAGCTCTTCAAGTGGGTGGCCTTCTTCACCGGCAGCAAGAACGCGATGAAGGGCGTGGGCTTCTTCCTCGGCGGGCTGCTGCTGCAGGCGGTCGGCTTCCAGGCGGCGCTGTGGATCCTGGCGGCGATGCTCGCGCTGGTGCTGGGCGGCGTGCTGGGTTTCGTGCCCCGGCTGATGGGCAAGAGCCGCGCCTCGAAGTCCGCGCGTGAGCTCTTCGCGAAGAACCGCGGCATCAACGGGCTGGCCGCCGCGCGGGTGGCCCTCTTCGGCGCACGCGACGTGTGGTTCGTGGTGGGCGTTCCGGTGTTCCTCTATGCATCGGGCTGGAGCTTCACCCAGGTGGGCGCCTTCCTCGCGGCGTGGACCATCGGCTATGGCGCGGTGCAGGCATTCGCACCGGCCGTGGTGCGCCGAAGCCGCGACGGCCTTTCCACCGAAGTGCCCGCCGCGCGCCTGTGGTCGGGCCTGCTCGCCGTGGTGCCCATGGGCCTGGCGGCGCTGGTGGCGCTGCAGGTCGATCACCTCGCCTGGGTGGTGGTGGCCGGGCTCAGCCTCTTCGGCGTGGCCTTCGCGGTGAACTCGTCGGTCCACTCCTACCTGGTGCTGGCCTATGCCGGCTCCGAGAAGGCCGCCGAGGACGTGGGCTTCTACTACGCGGCCAACGCGCTCGGCCGCTTCTTCGGCACCTTGATGTCCGGCCTGCTCTATCAATGGGGCGGTCTGCTCGCCGCGCTCGTCGGCTCGGCCGTGCTGCTGGTGATCTGCTGGGCGGTGACGCTGGCGCTGCCGGTGCGGCGGGAGCATCCGCTCAGTGGGGCAGCCAGCCCGCTGCCCGCACCCCACGACCCCCTGGTGGAGTCATCTGCACTGCACCCACAACCCGTCTCCACCACCGCCCGAACCCAGGAGCCAGGATGAACGGAACCACCCACCCCGCAGCGCCGAAGCCTGACCACGCCGCGGCGAACCCGCCCAACCACAGGATCTACGAGGTGCTCTTCATCTGCACCCACAACTCGGCACGCTCCATCCTGGGAGAAGGCCTGTTGAACAGCCTGGGCAAGGGCCGATTCCGCGCGCATTCGGCGGGCAGCCAGCCGTCAGGCAGCGTCAAGCCGCTGGCCCTTCGAATGCTCGAGCGCAGCGGCATTCCGACCGACGGCTTTCGCAGCAAGGACTGGGCGGAGTTCGCTCGTTCCGGCGCGCCCGCGCTCGACTTCGTCTTCACCGTCTGCGACCGGGCGGCGGGCGAGGTCTGCCCTGTGTGGCCGGGCCAACCGATGACGGCGCACTGGGGCATGCCCGACCCGTCCGAAGTCCAGGGCAGCGAAGCCGAGCAGGCCAGCGCCTTCTGGGACACCACGCTGCTGCTCAAGCGCCGCATCGAACTGATGCTGGCCTTGCCCATCGCTTCGCTGGACCGCCTGTCGCTGCAGCGCGAGGTCCAGGCCATCGGCCGCAGCTGAGCCGATCTCCACCATGGGCTTGTTCGAGCGCTACCTCACCTTCTGGGTGGCCCTGGGCATCCTGGCCGGTGTGCTGCTGGGGCTGGTCGCTGCGCCTGCCTTCCAGGCCGTCGCGGCGCTGGAGTTCGCCCATGTGAACCTGGTGGTTGCCGTCTTCATCTGGGTGATGATCTTCCCGATGATGATCCAGATCGACTGGTCATCGGTGCGGGACGTCGGCAAGCGCCCTGCAGGCTTGGTGCTCACGCTGGTCGTGAACTGGCTCATCAAGCCGTTCACGATGGCCGCGCTGGGGGTGCTGTTCTTCCAGCACGTCTTCGCGCACTGGGTCGACCCGAAATCGGCCAGCGAATACATCGCCGGCATGATCCTTCTGGGCGTGGCCCCCTGCACGGCGATGGTCTTCGTCTGGAGTCAGCTCGTCCGGGGTGACGCCAGCTACACGCTGGTGCAGGTGAGCGTAAACGACCTCATCATGGTGGTGGCCTTCGCGCCCATCGCCGCCTTCCTGCTGGGCGTCACCGATCTCACCGTTCCGTGGGAAACCCTGCTGCTGTCCACCGTGCTCTATGTCGTGCTGCCCTTGCTGGCCGGAGTGGTCACCCGGCATCTGCTGGCCCGACGTTCTCCGCGGGCGGTGAACGAGTTCGTGGCGCGTCTCAAGCCCGCCTCGGTGTTCGGACTCATCGCCACCGTGGTGCTGTTGTTCGGCCTGCAGGCCCGCACCCTGGTCGAGCAGCCGCTGGTCATCGCGATGATTGCCGTGCCCCTGGTGCTGCAGAGCTACGGCATCTTCGCCATCGCCTGGTGGGGCTCGCGGGCGCTTCGGCTGCCCCACGACATCGCCGGACCCGCTTGCCTGATCGGAACCTCCAACTTCTTCGAGCTTGCGGTGGCAGTGGCCATTTCGCTCTTCGGGCTGAATTCCGGCGCTGCGCTGGCCACGGTGGTGGGGGTGCTCGTCGAGGTGCCGGTCATGCTGTCGCTGGTGTGGCTGGTCAACCGGCAGCGCCCACCGGACCCACCCGCCGCTCCTGCGCCAGTCGCCGGCGTGCTCTGAGCTTGCGGGCCTCCTCGACCCACAGCACGCTGCTGGCCAGCGCCAGCAGCGGAAGGAGGTCGATTCCCGGAAGCGGCACGGTGTGGAAGATCGCATTCAGAGGCGGCGCATAGAGCACCGCAGCCTGAAGCAGAACGGACACGCTCAAGCCGCCGAGCAGCCACGGGTTGCGCACGATGCGCAGACCCAGCGCCGACGCTGTCGAGGACTGGCAGTTCAGCACGTTGAACCACTGGCACATCGCCAGCACGGTGAAGGTCTCGGTTCGCACGGTGTCCATGTCCACTCCCTGGCCGTGCCGCCAGGCGAACCAGCCAAAGGCGACCGCAGCGATGGTGGGCGTCATCAGCGCAACACGGCGCAGCAGCCCGCCACCCAGCAGCGAATCGTCGCGCGACACCGGCGCGCGTCGCATCTCGTCGCCGTCGGCCGGGTCCATCACCAGGTTCACCGTCACCGTGCCCTCGGTGACCAGATTGATCCAGAGGATCTGAACGGCCAGCAAAGGCAGCGGAAAACCGCCGAGCAGCGCCAGCAGCAGAACCAGCACCTCGGCCAGCGAGGTGGCGAAGAGGTAGAGCACCACCTTGCGGATATTCGCGTAGACCACCCGGCCCTGCTGCACCGCACCCACGAGC
Organism: Rubrivivax sp.; assembly: GCA_027487905.1. Taxonomy (GTDB): domain Bacteria; phylum Pseudomonadota; class Gammaproteobacteria; order Burkholderiales; family Burkholderiaceae_C; genus JAIYCR01. Next base: position 28,042 of record JAIYCR010000115.1, read on the forward strand.
GTGGCGAAGTTGTCGTCGCTGATCACGATCCGGGCGGCGCTCTTCGCGACCTCGGTGCCCGTGACGCCCATGGCCACGCCGACGTCGGCGCGTGCAAGCGCGGGGGCGTCGTTGACGCCGTCGCCGGTCATGGCCACCACCTCGCCTCGCGCTTGCAGAGCCTCGACGATGCGCAGCTTCTGGGCTGGTTGCACCCGTGCGAAAACGGCAATGTCGGGCAGCGCCCGGCGCAGGGCGACGTCGTCCATGCGCTCGAGCTCGGTGCCGTCCACTGCGCGGTCGCCATCGCGGGCCATGCCCAGTTCTCGGGCGATGGCCAGGCCGGTGAGTCTGTGGTCTCCGGTCACCATGACCGCACGGATACCTGCTGCGCGGCACTGCTCAATCGAAGTGCGGACCTCCTCGCGGGGCGGGTCGATCTGTCCGACCAGGCCCAGCAGACGGGCACGGCCAGCCAGTGCCACGAAACCTGCCGAAGCGTCCAGCGGGTCGTCCTCGACGGTGGCGAAGGCCAGCACCCGCAGAGCCTGTGATGCCATCGCATCCGCTGCGTCGCGCGCAGCATGGCATTCGTCAGTCGGCTCCCTGCACAGGCGCAGCACCGCCTCCGGAGCACCCTTGATCCAAACTCGGCGGACAGCGCCGGCGGTGCGGTGGCGCGTGGCCATCAGCTGGTTATCCGGATCGAAGGGCAGCTCGGCTTCGCGGGGCGCCTGCGCTTGCAGCTCGGCGAGATCGATGCCCGCCTTGACGGCCAGCACCCGCAGCGCCCCCTCCGTCGGATCGCCCAGCACCGACCATCCAGCACCGGACGCTGACGCACCGGGCGCCATCAGTTGCGCATCGTTGCACCCGGCAGCTGCCCTCAGCAGCTCGCGCACGGCGGGGTCGCGCGCTGGGTCGGCAATGCCGCCGCAGGCCTGCGCCCATGTGAAGGCTCCTTCCGGGCGGTAACCGATACCACCCACTGCCACCTCGCGCCCATCGGGCAGCCACAGGGCCACTGCCGTCATCTCGTTGCGGGTCAGGGTGCCGGTCTTGTCGCTGCAGATGACCGTGGTCGAGCCCAGCGTCTCAACCGCCGACAGCCGCCGGATGATGGCGCCGCGCGCAGCCATGCGCTGCATGCCCACGGCCAGGGCGATGGTCATGGCCACGGGCAAGCCTTCGGGCACCATGGACACCATCTGGCTGATGGCCACCATCAGCACCTCCGCCAGTGGCAGGCCGCGAAACAGACCGAGAGCCAGGACCATGGCAAAAAGGCCGAGGGCAGCACCAACCAGTGCGCGACTGAAACGCTGCAAGCGCTGTTCCAGCGGCGTCCCCGGTTCCTTCGCGCGCTCGGTGAGGCCGGCGATGCGGCCGACCTCGGTATCGGAGCCGATGGCCACCACCACCGCCCGCGCCCGCCCAGCGGTCACATGGGTGCCCGCATGAACCATGCCGTGGCGGTCCGCCAGTCCCGTGTCGGGCGCAACGGCCCGGACCGACTTGGCCACCGGAACGGACTCGCCGGTGAGCGCGGCTTCGGCCAACTGAAGCTGCACCGCCTCGACGAGTCGGGCGTCGGCGCCCACCGCATCGCCGGCGGCGAGCAGCAGCACGTCTCCCGGAACCAGATCGCGCGCCTCGATCGACTGCTCCGCGCCATCGCGCAGCACGCGCGATCGCAGCCCCGCCAGGCGGCGCAGCGCCGCCATCGAACGCTCTGCACGTCCCTCCTGCAAGGTTCCGATCAGTGCGTTGGCGCACACCACCGCAAGGATCACGATCGCATCGCTGCGATGGCCCAGCAGCACGGCCATCGCTGCAGCAGCGAACAGGATGTAGATGAGCGGACTCGCGAACTGTCGGGCGAAGGTTTTCCACAAGGGGCGTGGCGGTGCCTCGGCCAGGGCGTTGAAGCCGTGGCGCGAGCGGGCGAGCGCCACACCCTGGGCATCATGGCCACTCGAGGAGTCCACACCGAAGTGCGCGAGCACCGCATCACCCGGCCATGCATGCCAGCGCGCTGAATCGCCGACGTCTTCAGAACCCGGGCGGTTCGGTGCTGTCGCGGCAGGTCGGATCGGCTTCATTCGCGGCGGATTCCTCGGGACGGCCCCAAGTCTGGTGTCGACGGGCGGTACGGGCAGCGCCGCCGGGCACCCGAGCCATTCTGGGATGCGTGCGAGACGATTCGAGTGCGGGGCGGATCGGCGACGCGCGCCAATCGAATGAGATTTGCGTCAGGTCAAGCCTGGCGGAGGGCCCATCTCGGCGCCCACCCCACCCAGCTGCCGCGCCACCATCGCCTGCGTGCGTAGCATGGCCGGCAGCAACTGCTCGACCATCTCGATGCAGGTCATGCGGTCTGCCCGGCTGGCCAGCGCCAGCGCGCCCACCAGCCGGCCCTGGCCATCGTGCAGGGGCACGGCGATGGAGCGCACCCCGGGCTCGAGCTCTTCGTCGCACAGCGCATGGCCCTGTTCTGCCACCCTGCGCAGCAGGCGGCGCAGGCGCACCGGGTCGGTCAGGGTGTGAGGGGTCAGCGCCTGCAGCGGCAGGCAGGAGCGCAACAGCGCCTCGCGCTCGTCTGGGGGCTGCGCGGCCATGAGCACCCGCCCGGAGGCCGAGCAGGCCAGCGGCAGGCGCGAACCCACGCCCAGCCCGACCGTCATGCTGCGCCGCGCGGTGGACCGGGCCGCCACCCGCACCTGCGCCTGGTGCAGCACCGACAGCGACGCGGACTCCCGGGTGCGTTCGCTCAGCGTGTCCAGCGCCGGCTGCAGCAGGCGGGGCAGCCGGGTGGACGACGCATAGGCGTAGGACAGCCTGAGCATGCCGTGGCTCAGGCTGAAGCGCTTGCCGTCCGTCTGGGCATAGCCCAGTTCGCACAGCGTGAGCAGGCAGCGCCGCGCCGCGGCCGGCGTCGTCCCGGTGCGGCGTGCGGCCTCGGAGGAGGTCATGCGCACATGGGCGGCGTCGAAGGCCTCGATGAGCCTCAGGGCCTTGGCCAGAACGCCGACATGGTCGCGCCGATCGGTGCGGTCGGGGCGGTCTTCGCCAGTCGCCCCGGCCGCCGTCCCGATTTGTTTCGTCGTCATGCGCTCGATCACACCCGATTCCTTCTTTTTGCGCCATGCGCAAAAACCACTTGGCCGCAACAGCCGGGGCTGAGCACACTGCGCCCGCACCTGGACGTGCACCGGTGACCCCTCATACAGAAGGATGGAGACATGCAAACCCTCACCCTCGGCCTGCGCCTGCTGGCCGCCACCGCGCTGGCACTGGCCTCGGGCCTGAGCGCCGCGTCGGACTTTCCGAACAAGCCCATCCGGGTGATCGTGCCCTTCCCCGCCGGCGGCACGGCCGACATCCTGCCGCGCGTGCTGGCAGAGAAGATGCGCAGCCGTTTCCCTCAGGGCCTGGTGGTGGAGAACCGCACCGGTGCCGGCGGCAACATCGGCGCGGAGGCGGTGGCCAAGGCCGAGCCGGATGGCTACACGCTGCTGGCCTCGCCGCCCGGTCCACTGGCCATCAACCCCTCGCTCTACCCCAAGCTCGCCTACGACGCGACCCGCTTCGCGCCGGTCACGGTGATGGCCGCCGTGCCCAACGTGCTGGCCGTGAGCAACAAGCTGCCGATCAAGACGGTGCCCGAGCTGCTGGCCTACCTGAAGGCCAATCCGGGCAAGGTGACCTACGCGTCGCAGGGCAACGGCAGCACCTCGCACCTGACGGCCAATCTCTTCGAGACCCTCACCGGCACGCAGATGCTGCACATCCCCTACAAGGGCACGGCCCCGGCGCTCACCGACCTGGCCGGCGGGCAGGTCGACGTGTTCTTCGACAACCTGGGTGCATCGGCCGCACTGCACAAGTCGGGCCGCATCCGCATCATCGCGGTGGCCGACACCAAGCGCTCGCCGGTCATCAAGGACGTTCCCACCTTCGCGGAACTGGGCCTGGCCGGCATGCAGGCGGTCACCTGGTTCGCCGTCGTGGCCCCCGCCGGCACGCCGCCGGCCATCGTGCAGGCGCTGAACGCTGCCTTCGTCGAAGCGCTGCGGCTGCCCGAGGTGCAGGCCCGCTTCGCCGAGTACGGCGCGGAGACGGTGGCCAACACGCCCGAGCAGATGGCGCAGTTCGTGCGGGGCGAGACCGTCCGCTGGGCCAAGGTCATCAAGGACGCCAACGTCACCGTGGACTGACGCGTCGCGCAAGTCCCGCACCTTCACTGCACGCTCCCTCGTCGCCCCCGTCTTTCCACCGTCGCCATGACCGCAGCCACCCGCCCCATCACCTGGATGAAGGACCAGCACACCCGCGTGCCCTATGCCCTCTACCAGGACGACGCCTTGCTGCAGCAGGAACAGGCGCGCATCCATGAGGGTGCCACCTGGAACTACCTCGGCCTGGAGGCCGACCTGGCCGAGCCGGGCAGCTTTCGCACCACCTTCGTCGGTGCCACGCCGGTGGTGCTGGCGCGCGACACCGACGGCGAGCTCTATGCCTTCGTCAACCGCTGCAGCCACCGCGGCGCGCTCATCGTGCTGGAGCCCTCGGGCGTGGCCCGGGACTTCCAGTGCGTCTACCACGCCTGGACCTACGACCTCCAGGGCACGCTCAAGGGCGTGGCCTTCGAGGAGGGGCTGGGCGGCGGTGGCGGCATGCCCGCCACCTTCTGCAAGGGCGAGCACTCGCCGCGCAAGCTGCGCGTGGCCACCTTCTGCGGGCTGGTGTTCGCAAGCTTCAGCGACGACGTCGACCCGCTGGAGGACTACCTGGGGCCGGAGATCTGCGAGCGCATCGAGCGCGTGCTGCACAAGCCGGTGCAGGTGATCGGCCGCTTCACCCAGGCCCTGCCCAACAACTGGAAGCTCTACTTCGAGAACGTCAAGGACAGCTACCACGCGAGCCTGCTGCATCTGTTCTTCACCACCTTCCGGCTGAACCGGCTGTCCCAGCGCGGGGCGGTCATCGTCAGCGGCTGCGGCGGCCACCATGTGAGCTACTCGATGGTGGACGCACCCGATTCGCCCTCCGGCGCGGACGCCGCCTACAAGGACCAGGGCCTGCGCTCCGACCAGGGCGGCTACCGGCTGGCCGATCCTTCGCTGCTTCAGGGCTTCCGCGAGTTCGACGACGGCATCACGCTGCAGATCCTGTCGGTCTTTCCCGGCTTCGTGCTGCAGCAGATCCAGAACTGCCTGGCCATCCGCCAGGTGCTGCCGCGCGGCGTGGACCGCACCGACCTGCACTGGACCTACCTCGGCTATGCCGACGACACGCCCGAGCAGCGCGGCGTGCGGCTCAAGCAGGCCAACCTCATCGGGCCGGCGGGCTTCGTGTCGATGGAGGACGGTGCAGTGGGCGGCTTCGTGCAGCGCGGCATCGCGGGTGCCGATGGCGCGGCTGCCCAGGCGGTGGTCGAGATGGGCGGCGACAGCACCGGCTCCAGCCCCTCGCGGGTGACCGAATCTGCGGTGCGCGGCTTCTGGAAGCGCTACCGCGGCCTGATGGACATCTGAAGCCTTCGAGGAAACCAGGATCGTGAACGCCTCCAGCCGCGAACGCATCGCCGCCTTCCACGCCGCCTACATCCGCTGCATCGGGGCGGACCACCTGGAGGCCTGGCCCGCCTTCTTCGCCGAGCGCTGCCACTATGTGGTGACCACCGCCGACAACCGGCGCGAGGGCCTGGCCGCCGGCCTGATCTGGGCCGACAGCCGCGCGATGCTGCAAGACCGCATCTCGGCGCTGCGCCATGCCAACGTGTACGAGCGCCACCGCTACCGGCACATCGTCGGGCAGCCCTTCGTCGTCGGGGACACGCCCGAGGGCACCCACGCGGAAACGCCCTTCATGGTCGCGCGCATCATGCAGGACGGCACGACCGATCTCTTCTGCACCGGTCTCTACGACGACCGCTTCGACCTCTCGGGCGAGCAGCCGCTGCTGCTGAGCCGCCAGGTGATCTGCGACAGCAGCCGCATCGACACGCTGCTGGCCATTCCGCTGTGAACGGTGCCGCCCGGCCCGGGCCGGCGCGCATCGCGCTGCCGGTGGGCGACCCCAACGGCATCGGCCCGGAGATTGCCCTGCGCACGGCCGCGAGCTTGGCCGGCCGCGACGACCTGCTGCTCGAGCTCTATGCGCCGGCCGGGGTGCTGGAGGCCACCGCGAAGCGGCTGGGCCTGCCGCTGCCCGAGCGCCGGCAGGCCACGGCCCCGGTGGCCGGGGACGGCTTCGAACCGGGCCGCGTGTGCGCACCGGCCGGCGCGGCGATGATCGCCTGCGCAACGGCGGCCATCGAAGCCACCGCGGCGGGGCGCCACGATGCGGTGGTGGCAGGGCCCCACCACGAGACGGCGGTGCGACTGGCCGGCATTGCGTTTTGCGGCTATCCATCGCTGCTGGCGCGGGTGTGCGGCCAGGCCGAGGACAGCGTCTTCCTGCTGCTGCTCGGCGGGGGACTTCGCATCGTGCACGCCACGCTGCACGAGAGCGTGCAGCGCGCGCTCGACCGGCTCAGCCCCCGCCTCATCGAAGCCGCCGCCGATGCAGGCGTGCGCGCACTCACGCGGATGGGCGTGGCCAGCCCCCGAATCGGCCTGTTCGGCATCGACCCGCACGCGGGCGAGAACGGGCTGTTCGGCGATGCCGACCAGCGCATCACGCAGCCGGCCGCCCAGTCGCTGCGCGCCCGCGGCCTGCAGGTGGACGGACCGATCGGCGCGGACGTCCTGCTCTCCGAGCATCGGCACGACCTCTACGTCGCCCCCCTGCACGACCAGGGCCACATCCCGGTCAAGCTGCTGGCACCCCGCCAGGCCTGCGCCTTGTCCATCGGCGCGAGCGTCATCCTCTCCAGCGTGGGCCATGGCAGCGCGATGGACCTCGCGCCGCGGGGTGGAGCCGACGCCAGCGCCATGCTGGCGGCGGTGTCGCGCCTGGCGTCGCTGCCGGGCGCGGCCGGCTGACCCGGCCACCCCAGCACCTTCTCCGGCACCTTCGACCCATGACCGAGCACACCATCCGCATCGACGGCAGCGACGTCGCCTTCGCCTGCCCCGACGGCGAGACGGTGCTCGACGCGGCGGCACGCGCGGGCATCGAGCTGCCCTATTCCTGCCGCAAGGGCGTGTGCGGCAATTGCCGCGCGCACCTGCTGGACGGCCGGCTGGTCCCAGGCACGGAAGGCGGAAGCCACGAGACCGGCATCCGCGACGCGAACGAACACCTGCTGTGCCGCGCCCGGCCGGACAGCGACCTGCTGATCGCGCCACGCCACTGGCAGCGCACCGACCCCGGCGAGCGCAAGACCTTGCAGGCCAAGGTCTTCCGGGTGCAACGCCCGGCCCCGGACGTGACCGTGCTGCAACTGCGCCTGCCTGCGGGCGTGCGTGCGCGCTTCAAGGCCGGCCAGCACCTTCAGGTGCTGCTGCCCGCAGGCGAGCGCCGGCCCTATTCGATGGCCAATGCCCCGCACGACAACGACAACCTGCAACTGCACATCCGGCACGAGGCCGGCGGCCGGTTCAGCGATGGGCTGCTGCCCACGCTGCAGGTGGGCGACACGCTTTCGGTGGAGCTGGCCCACGGCGACTTCTGGCTGCGCGAGGACAGCGAGCGGCCCTTGCTGCTGGCCGCCGGCGGCACCGGCTTCGCGCCGATCCGCTCGATCGTCGAGCACCTGATCCGGCAACGAAGCGGTCGAGCGGCCCGCCTCTACTGGGGTGGCCGCGTCCCCGCCGACCTCTACGCACCCGAGCAGCTGGCGCGCTGGAAGACCACCCGGCCCTCGCTTGAGGTGGAGACGGTGCTGAGCCGCCCGCCCGCGGACGGTTCCTGGACCGGACGCACCGGGCGTCTGCCCGCCGCGCTGCTGGCCGACCTGGGTGAAGGAAGCCTGGCCGACCATGAGGTCTACGCCTGCGGCGCCCCGGCGCTGGTGGCGGCGCTGCGCGAGGTCTGCACCGGACCGCTGGGCCTGCCCGCCGGACGCTTCCACAGTGACGCCTTCGTCAGCCAGGGGCCCGCCTGAGCCGTGCTGCGGGGTCGCGAGCCGCCGGCTTAGAGTCCGCCCCGGGCCCCTGCCCGATACCTTCCGTCCCTGCCACGAGACCTCCATGAAACTGCTTCGCCACGGCCCAGCGGGGGCCGAACGTCCCGGCGCCCTCGATGCACAAGGCCAGGCCCGCGACCTGTCGCTGCTGGTGCCCGACTTCACGCCGGACTGGCTGTCCCCTGAGCGCCTGGGCGCACTGGCGGCCATCGACCTCGACCGGATGCCCAAGGTCAGCGCCGGCACCCGCCTGGGGCCGCCGGTGGCCGGCGTGCGGCAGTTCATCGGCATCGGCCTGAACTACCGCCAGCATGCACTGGAGGCGGGCCAGGAGATTCCGCAGGAACCGGTGGTGTTCACCAAGGCCCTGGGGTCGATCGCGGGGCCGGACGACGACGTGCCGCTGCCCGAGGGCTCGCTGGCCACCGACTGGGAGATCGAGCTCGGCCTGGTCATCGGCACGCCCGCCCGCATGGTAAGCGTGGCAGACGCGTTGTCGCACGTGGCCGGCTACTGCCTGGCCAACGACATCTCCGAGCGCGATTGGCAGTTCAAGCGCAACGGCCAGTGGGGCAAGGGCAAGGGCTTCGATGGCTTCGGCCCGCTGGGCCCCTGGCTGGTCACCCGCGACGAGCTGCCCGACCCGCAGGCCGTCCCGCTCGAGCTGGCGGTGAACGGGCAGGTGTGCCAGCGCAGCAGCACCGCGGACATGATCTTCCCGGTCGCCTTCATCGTCTCCTATCTCAGCACCTTCATGACGCTGATGCCGGGCGACGTGATCGTCACCGGTACGCCGCAGGGCGTGGGCCTGGGCATGAAGCCGAACCCGGTGTTCCTCGGGCGCGGCGATGTGATGACGCTGGACGGCGGGCCGCTCGGCAGGCAGCGGCAACGGGTGGTCTGAACGCGGCCGGACGCGGGAGCCTTTGCAGGCCCCCCCGCCCGCCAGGCACGCCATTCGCCCTGCATCGGGGTTCAGGACGAAGCGGTCGCTTCGTTCGTCCTTCCCTATCCGCTGCAGGAGCCCCCATGCTGCAAGCCTTTCGCGCCCGATGGGTGGCGCTGGCCGCCATCCCGACGCTGGGCGCCCTCTTCGCGCTGCTGTGGGTCCAGCGCGGCACCGCCGGCAGCCTGCTGCCGCACGGCTACTGCTTCACCTGGAACCCGACGCTGGTGTGGACGCATGTGCTCAGCGACGGGCTGATCGGCCTGGCCTATGTGAGCATTCCCGTCACGCTGGTGAACCTGGTGCGCCGCCGGGGGGACATGCCCTTCGACTGGGTGGTGGTGCTGTTCGCGCTGTTCATCGTCAGCTGCGGCGCCACCCACCTGCTGGGCGTGTGGACCGTCTGGTACCCCGACTACTGGCTGCTGGCCAATGTCAAGGTGGTCACCGCGCTGGCCTCCACCTTGACCGCCGCGGCGCTGGTGGCGCTCGCCCCGCGCATCCTGGCCATTCCGAGCACACGGCAGCTGCAGGCGGCCAAGGACGCGCTGGAAGTCGAGGTGGCCCAGCGCCGTGAGGTGGAGGCCTTGCTGCGGCAGGAGCGCGCCGAACTGGAGCACCGGGTGGCCGAGCGCACCCGCCAGCTCAGCCAGGCGAGCGCCGAGGCCCGCGCCGCCCATGAAGCCGCCGAGGAGGCGAATGCGCTGAAGGACCGCTTCCTGGCCAAGGTGTCTCACGAGCTGCGCACGCCGCTGCAGTCCACGCTGACCTGGTCGCACCTGCTGATGCAGGCCGGGGCGAATGCCGAGCATGCGCGGCGCGCTGCCGAGCGCATCCTGCACAACGTGCACACCCAGGCGCGCCTGATCGACGACCTGCTGGACATCTCGCGCATCCTCAGCGGCAAGCTCAGCCTGCAGATGAGCCAGGTGGACGCCGCGCAGGTGATCCGCAAGGCGGCGGACGTGGCGTCGGCCAATGCCGCGGCACGCCGCATCACGGTGGAGCTGCCGCCCGCCGGGCCGGCGCTGCCGCTGACCACCGACCCGGTACGCCTGGAACAGGTGGTGTGGAACCTGATCAACAACGCAGTGCAGGCCTCGCCCGAAGGCGGCCGGGTGAAGGTGGACTTCAGTGCCGACGAGCAGGGCCTGAAGGTGCGGGTCACCGACTGGGGACGGGGTATCGCACCGGCGGAACTGCCGCTGCTGTTCGAGCCCTTCCAGCAGTCGCGCCACACCCGCAACGCGCACCGGGGGCTGGGGCTGGGCCTGGCCATCGCGCGCAGCATCGTCGACCTCTTCGGCGGGCGGCTGCAGGCGCACAGCGAAGGGATGGGCCACGGTGCGAGCTTCGAGTTCACCTTGCCCCGTGCCGCATCGGGCCGGGATGCCGCGCCGCCCGCCGCCGAGGGCCTGTCCGAAGAAGACCTCGACCGCCTGCGCGGACTGCGCGTGCTCTATGTGGAGGACGAACCCGACCTGGCCGAGGGCGTGCGCCTGGCGCTGTGCTCGGTGGGCCTGCAGGTGCAATGGCGGCCCGACGCGAACACCGCCCTCGAACCGCTGGACTCGGCCGGCTTCGACCTGCTGCTGTGCGACCTCGACCTGGGCCAGGGCCAGCGCGGCGAGGAGGTGCTGGCCCGGTTGCGCGCCCAGCCCGGCGGGCGCTGGGTGCCGGCCGTGGCCTTGTCGGCCTATGGGGGCGTGGAGGACCGCCAGGCCAGCCAGCTGGCCGGCTTCACCGCGCACATCGTCAAGCCGGCGGATCTGCCGACCATCGCCCGCGCGCTGCTGGAGGCGATGGAGACGGCCCGGCGCCCGGCCTGAGCAGCCGCGCCGCCACTGAAGGCGGCGCGAGGTCAGTCCGCCGCACGCTCGCCCGATCGCATCCAGGTGTAGGCCACACCGAAGCCCGCGGACACCCCGCCCGTGCGGCGCACCAGCGGGCTTTCGGCATTGGCAGCTCCGGCCACGCTGTCCAGCCGGGCGAAGCCGAAGGCCCGCCAGTCGGTGGTCAAAGGCCGCGAGAACGACGCCGATGCCCGCCATGCCACCAGGCCGGCCCGGGCCTCGTAGGCCGGTCGCCCGGGCTGCGCGAAGGCGGCGTCCACACCGTACAGCGTGCGGGTCAGGCGCTGGTCCCCGAAGATGGCGCCCACGCCGGCGTTGAGGTTCCAGCCCCCCGGAACCCGGTGCGAGAAGGCAAGCTCCGGCTCCAGCGACACGCCCCGGTTCGCGCCGCGGTCGTTGAGGTCGAACACGCCCCGCAGCGGCAGCTCCAGGCTCCAGCGGGCGGCGCGGCGCGGCAGCGCCGAGGCATCGTCACCGCCGGCATCCAGCCGCCACTTCAGGCGCGGGCCGAACTCCACCAGCGTGCCCAGGTCGGGCATGCCGCGGCGCGCCTCGATCTCGTTGGACGACGCGCCGAAGCTTCCGGCGAAACCGACATCCACCTCGAAACGGTCGGTCCGGATGGCGCGCAGACCGGCGGTGTCCTGGTCGGCCCGCAGGAACCGCCCGCGGTAGATGCCGAAGGGCAGCACGAGCGCGCGCTGCACCTGCTGGTCCGAACCCGGGTAGGCCTGCTGGGTCACGGCCACGCCGAAGACGCCGAGCTCCCACAGGGGGTCGCCTGTCGGTGCGGAGGCACGTTCGGCAGCGAACGTCGTTGCCTTCGGGCCGGGCGCGGGCTCGGCCGGCCGCTGGGCCGCTGCGTCCGTCGATGCGAGGGCCAGCCCCAGGAAGGTGAGCCCGAGGAACGCCAGCCACAAGGCCGCCCACCACCGTTGGCGGGCAGCGGCGGCGGGCAGGCAGCCGACAAGGCGACGGGGGCGAAGCGCGACGTGCATGACCGGTGGACGCCTGGGCGCCGAGTGGACGGGTGCCGGGGTGCTGACCCGGCGCATCGAGTCTAGCGATCGGCGCTGTCAACCCGGTCAGGCCTTGTCGCCCGGGGCTTCGCTGCGCTGCGCAGGCGCTTGGTTCACCTGCCGAAGTTCCGCCATGGCCTGCCGGACCACGCTGAGCGCCGCATTCAGCGCCAGCGCCGCCATCACCACCGCCACGGCGAGGTCCGGCCAGGCACTGCCGGTGCCGAACACACCCAGGGCTGCGGCCATCACCGCCAGGTTGCCCAGCGCGTCGTTGCGGCTGCACAGCCAGGCCGATCGCCGGTTGGCGTCGCCATCGCGCCAGGCCAGCAGCATCAGCGCCACCGCCCCGTTGGCCGCGAGCGCCAGTGCGCCGACGGCGCCCATCGTGCTCGCCTGCGGCACATCGCCCGACAGGGCCGACAAGACGGCCTGCAGCAACACGAAGATCCCGAATGCGCCCATGCTCACGCCCTTGACCCAGGCTGCACGCGAACGCCACACCAGCGGCAGGCCTAGCACCATCAGCGACACGCCGTAGTTGGCCGCATCGCCGAAGAAGTCCACCGCGTCCGCCAGCAGGGACACCGACCCCGAGCGCAGGCCTGCGAGCACCTCCACCGCGAACATCGCCGCGTTGATCGCCAGCGCCGCCCACAGCACCCGCCGGTAGCGTGGGTCGTCGCTGGCAGGCAGCGGGGCGCAGGCATGGCCGTGGGGGTGGCCGTGGGGTTGGGCGTGGGGCTGGCCGGGCAGGCCGCAGGTCTTGCTCATCGCAGGCTTTCCTTGCTGGGCCGAAGCCCGGTGCCTGCATTGCAAACCCTGCAGCAGCTACAAGGTCAAGCGCCTTCGAACGGCGCCAGCGCCTACAGTGTGGCGATGGCCACAGCACGGAGCCCGCGATGAAGATCGGCGACCTCGCCCGGGCCAGCCAGACCCCGGTGGAAACCATCCGCTTCTATGAGCGCGAAGGCCTGCTGCCGCCCGCACCCCGCAGCGAAGGCAACTACCGGGTGTACACCACGCAACATGCCGAGCAGCTGGCCTTCGTGCGCCACTGCCGGTCGCTGGACATGTCGTTGGACGAGGTGCGGGTGCTGCTGAAGCTGCGCAGCCAGCCCGACGCCGCCTGCGACGAGGTCAACGCCCTGCTCGACGCCCACATCGGCCATGTGGCCCAGCGAATCCGCTCGCTGCGGCTGCTGGAAAAGCAGCTCAAGGCCCTGCGGGAGCGGTGCACCGACCCCGATGCGGCCAGGGTGTGCGGCATCCTGGATGGGCTGGCTCGGGCGGGGGGTTCGCCCGAGTCGACGGGCACGGGCCCAGGAGGCGGGCATGTGAAGGCCACGCATGGGCGCCTGGGTGGAGGGGGCGCCTGAGCGCTTCTCCGCGAAGGGGCGGGGACGGGTGGGCCGTCAGGTTTCGCCGTCGCTTCCGACCTCGCGAACCCGATCGAGGTTGCCCAGCATCTTCTTGAGCAGCCGCACCAGCTCCCTGCGCTCAGGCGAGGTGAAGCCATGGACCAGCGCCTGTTCGCGGGCCATCGCGAGGGCGAAGACCTGGTCGTGCAGGCGGCTTCCCGACGCCGTGACGCGGTACTCCACCTTGCGCAGGCCCTGCGGACGGCTTTCGATCCAACCCGCGTCGTGCAGCAGCGCCGTGGCACGGCTCACGGCTCCCTTGTCCAGCCCCATCAGATCGCAGGCCTGCGCCGCCGTCGACCAGGGATAGACCTTGAAGAAGGAGAGCAGACGCCAGTCGGTCACGGTGATGCCGAAGCGCTCCCTGTAGACCTGGGAGGCGCTGGCGGACACCTTGTTCGACAACCACAGCAGCAGCCCTGGCACGTAGGTTTCAAGATCAAGCTTCAACTCATCACTCCACCTTGAAGGGCTGCGTGGCGCAGCCGTGATCAGCCATTGATCACACCACCATCGACGGTGAGCACCTGCCCCGTCACGTAGGAGGCCAAGGCACTGCACAGGAAGACGACCACACCCGCCACGTCGTCTGGCTGCCCGAGGCGGCCCAACGGAATCTCCGAACGCCTCTGGTCACCGGAGTCTGCAATCAACTCGCGGGTCATTTCAGTCTCGATGAGACCGGGCGACACGGCGTTCACGATGGACCCGGGGGCCAGATCCCGCGAGAAGGCCCGCACCAGGCCCACCACACCGCCCTTGGCCGCAGCATAGGCAGCGCGTCCGGGCACTCCACGCTGGAAGGCACGAGACGAACACAGCACGACGCGCCCCTGTTGCCTTGGCGGCAACTGGCTTCGCCATGCGATCACGAGATCGTAGGCACTCGTGAGGTTCACGGCGAGGGAGCGATTCCAGACCGTCCGGTCGGAGGCGTCGAGGGTGTCGTGTTCGAACACGCCCGCCAGGTGAACCAGCGTGTCGGCCGGTTGGGGGCACGTCGCCACAGCCCGGGCGCAGGCATCGGGGCTTGCCAGATCGCTGAGGTGGCAGGACACACGGGCTCCGCGCTGCTGCAGGGCCACGAGACAGGCTTGGAGGCGACTCTCGTCTCGGTCCACCAGATGGACCGCGGCGCCCAGATCGGACAAGCGGCGAGCGCAGGCGCTTCCGATGCCGCCCGCAGCACCTGTGATCACCACGGTCCGGCCGGCCAGGTCGAGCGCATTGAAGGCATTCATGTCGGGCCGGATTGAAGCGCCTCGGGTGCTGGATGTCAACGCATTGCAGGTTGACAACGCAACCTATGGATTACCCTGGTGGCACCGCTTTTTTGTTGCGATGTCAACCTGCCGGGGCTAGCATTTCGGACACGAGGCAGCCAGTTGCCGCCTCTGCAACAAGGAGCCCTGGGGTGTCAATGCGTTTCGATATGGTGGTGGTGGGTGGGGGCTTCGCGGGTGTCTACCAACTGCACCGTGCACGTGAGGCAGGCCTGAAGGTTCTGCTGCTGGAGGCCGGCAGCGACATCGGCGGCACCTGGTTCTGGAACCGCTACCCCGGTGCCCGCTGCGATGTCGAGAGCCTTGACTACTCCTATTCCTTCAGCCGCGACCTGGAGATCGAGTGGGAGTGGTCCGAGCGCTACGCGCCGCAGGAGGAAATCCAGCGCTACATCCGGCATGTCGCCGATCGCTTCGCCCTGTGGCCCGACATCCGGCTGCGCACCCGGGTGCAAGGCGCCCGGTTCGACGATGAAACATCGCTGTGGACCTTGACGAGCGTGGCGGGCGAGGCCTTCACCTGCCGATTCCTCGTGATGGCCACCGGTGGCATCTCGCTGCCCCAGGCACCCCAACTCGCAGGCATGGAGCGCTTTGCAGGCGAGGTCCATCACACGGCCCAATGGCCGGACCACCCGGTCGACTTCACCGGCAAGCGGGTCTGTCTGATCGGCACCGGCTCGAGCGGTGTGCAGCTGGTGCCGGAGGTGGCCAAGACCTGCGCCCGCTTGACCGTATTCCAGCGCACCGCCAACTTCAGCGTCCCGGCTCACAACGTCGCCTACACCCCGGTGTCGCTCGCCGCGGCGAAGGCCCGCTACCCCGAACGCCGCGCCATGGGACGCGAAGCGATCACCGGGCAGTTCCTGAACGCCAACACCAAGACTGCGGCCGAGATGACCGAGGACGAGCGGCAGGCGGAACTGGAGTACCGCTGGAAAGGCGCCGGTGGCGGCTTCCGGATGCTGCGCACCTTCGCCGACCAGATGAGCAACATCGAGACCAACAGGCTGGTCGCCGACTTCGTGCGGTCCAAGATCAGGGCGAAGGTCAAGGACCCGCGCAAGGCCGACCTGCTCTGTCCCAAGCCTGACCTGCCCTTCGGCGGCAAGCGGCTGTGCGTGGACTCGAACTACTACGAAACCTTCAACCTGGATCACGTGGACATCGTCGATGTGAAGGCCACCCCGATCCAGTCGGTGACCGCCAACACGCTTCGAACGACCGAGGCCGAGTTTCCCTGCGACATCCTGATCTTCGCCACCGGCTTCGACGCGCTCACCGGCGCGCTGCTGGCCATGGACATCCGCGGCGCCAAGGGTGCCAGCCTGAAGGAGTACTGGGCCGATGGCCCCCTGACCTACCTAGGCCTGACGGCGTCCGGCTTTCCGAACCTCTTCACGATCACCGGCCCCGGGAGTCCGTCGGTGCTGAGCAACGTCGTCCATTCGATCGAAACCCACGTCGACTGGATCATGCGTCTGGTGCAGACGATGCGCGAGCGGTCCTGGACCCGTGTGTCGTCCACCGCGCAGGCCGACGCATCCTGGGCGCGTCGGTGCAGCGACGAAGCCGCCAAGACGCTCTACCCCACCGCTTCGTCCTGGTACATGGGAGCCAACATTCCCGGCAAGCCACGGGTGTTCCTGCCCTTCGTCGCCGGGGTTCCGGTCTATCGCCGGGCCATCGAAGCCGTCGAGGCCAACGGCTACGAAGGCTTCGAGTTCGTTTGATCCACCGGGCTGCATCCCGCCGCCCATCCACGAGGAGACAGTCGATGAAAAGAAGACAGGTTCTGGGGACGGTCGCAGCCACGGCGCTGGCGGCACCCTGGATCGTCCGGGCTCAGCAACCCATCACGCTGAAGTTCCACACCTTCGTTCCAGCCACCTCCAACGTCTGGGTGCGGGTGATCACCCCGTGGATGCGCAAGATCGAGCAAGAGGCCTCAGGCCGGATCAAGTTCGAGACCTACAGCTCCATGCAGCTCGGGGGCACCCCGCCGCAACTGCTCGACCAGGCACGAGATGGCGTCGTCGATGTCGTCTGGACGCTCGCGGGCTACACCGCCGGACGCTTTCCCAAAGCCGAGGTGTTCGAGCTGCCGTTCATGACCTACGACGGCGAGGGCTCATCCAAGGCGGTCTGGGAATTCATGACGACGCAGGCCAGCGAGGAGATGAGGGAGCTCCAGTTCCTCGCCTTCCACACGCATGGGTTGAACGTCATCCACACCCGGCGCAAGGCCATCAGGACGATGGCCGACGCCCGCGGCATGAAGCTGCGCGGGCCGTCGCGCCGAGCCACCCAGACGCTGGCGGCCATCGGGGCCATTCCGGTGGGCATGCCCTTGCCCCAGATTCCCGATTCGCTGTCCAAGGGGGTGATCGACGGCGCGCTGATTCCCTGGGACACCGCACCTTCGGCCAAGCTCGACGAGCTGACGACCTTCCACACCGAGTTCGAGAAGGGCTTGCTCGGACTGAACAATTCGACCCAGCTGCTGGCGATGAACAGCGCGACCTACCAGAAGCTTCCGCCGGACCTTCGCAAGGTCATCGACGACAACTCGGGCCTTGCCACCTCGGCCTTCTTCGGCAAGACGATCTCCGACTACGACCCCGTCGTGCGCAAGGCCGTCCTCGACAAGGGCAACACGGTGCACACCATCGACAAGGCCGGTGCCGAGGAGTTCATCAAGGCCACGGCCTCGGTGACCGAGGACTGGGTCAAGGACATGAACGGACGCGGCCAGGACGGTCGCCGCCTTCTGGACAGCGCGCGGATGCTCATCGAGAAGCACCGCCCGCGGTGATCGCGCCAGTCCCGTCCAGCCCGAAACGCTCACCTCGACAGCCAGGCCGATGAAGCTGCTTTCACTTGCGGCCCGGATGCTCGCCATCCTGGCGGGCCTGTTGTTGACGCTGATCACGCTGGTGACCTGCGTGAGCCTGCTCGGACGCAACACGACCGGCTGGACCCTCAACGGCGATTTCGAGCTTACCGGGGTCGCCGCAGGCGCCGCCATCGCGATGTTCCTCCCGCTGTGCCAATTGCGAAGAGCGAACATCGCGGTCGATTTCTTCACCGCGCGAGCCAGCACGCAGACCCAGGCGGCGCTGGACCGACTCGGCGCGGCCCTGCTGGGCGGGGTGATGCTGCTGCTGGCGTGGCGCACGGCCATCGGTGGCCTCAGTGCGTGGCGGTCGCGGTCGGGAACCATGATGCTCGGGTTTCCCGAATGGATCGTCTACGCGGCCATCGTTCCTCCCCTGCTGCTGACGGCAGGCATCGCGCTGGCCCAGGCCACCCAGCGCCGATCGGATCAAGACAACATGACTGACGTTTCATGAGCGCCATCACCATGGCGCTTCTCATCTTCGGCGTGATGCTCACGCTGATGGCCATTCGCGTCCCGATCGCGGTGGCGATGTTCATCGCAGGCGGCGTGGGCTACGTCCTTCAGGCGGGGTGGCTCCCCCTGTCCAGCTTCCTGAGCGCGCAGGCCTACGCACGCTTCGCGAGCTACGACCTGAGCGTGATCCCGCTGTTCATCCTGATGGGCAACTTCGCGACCCAGGGTGGCATCTCTCGCTCCCTGTTCCAGTTCGCCGCAACCGTCATGGGGCGGTTCAAGGGAGGCCTGGCGATGGGATCGGTGCTGGCCTGCGCAGCCTTCGGCGCCATCTGCGGGAGCAGCGTGGCCACCGCAGCGACCATCACCCAGGTCGCCCTGCCCGAGATGCGCAAGCATGGCTACAGCGGACGCCTGAGCACGGGCGCGCTCGCGGCCGGCGGCACCCTCGGCATCCTGATTCCCCCTTCGGTTCCCTTGGTGATCTACGCCATCCTGACCGAGCAGAACATCGCCAAGCTCTTCGCCGCGGCGATGCTGCCCGGCTTGATCGCCGTCGTCGGCTACATGATCGCCATCGCGGTCTATGTGCGCTGGTTTCCAGGCCATGCCCCCGAGCGCGACGACGCACCCGCGATGACGGCGCAGGCACTCATTGGAATCCTGCCGATCGCGGTGATCTTCATCCTGGTGTTCGGCGGCATCTACGGGGGTCTGTTCACGCCCACCGAAGGCGCTGCCGTCGGTGCCTTTGCCACTTTCGGTGCGGCCTTGATCAAGCGCGAACTCACGGTCAGCAAGCTCAGGCAGTGCTTTTACGCGACGGCGGAGTCGACGGCGATGATCTTCCTGATCTTCCTGGGCGCGGACCTGATGAACTCGGCGCTGGCCCTCACGCAGGTGCCCGCGCAGCTTGCCGGCGCGGTGCAGGGCTGGGGGCTGCCACCCCTTGCCGTGGTGGCGGCCATTCTTCTTTACGTCGTGCTCGGCGCGGTGATGGACGAGCTCAGCATGATCCTGCTGACCATCCCGATCTTCTTCCCGATGGTGATGGCGCTGGACTTCGGCATGCCCGCGGAAAGCGTTGCGCTGTGGTTCGGCATCATGGTCCTGATGACGGTCGGATTCGGTCTGCTCGCCCCACCGGTCGGCTTGAACGTGTACGTGGTCAACGGCATGGCCAAGGACATTCCCATTGCGGAGAGCTACCGAGGGGTCATGCCCTTCCTGCTGAGCGACACCTTGAGAACCCTGCTGTTGCTCCTCTTCCCCGGCATCTCGCTGTGGTTGGTGCAGTACATCGGCGTCTAGCGAACCATGATGCAAACGCCAGCGCTGTCGGCCGACCTTCGTGAAGCACTGGAGCTGTCGGCGAGCATTGCCCGCCGCATGGGCCCGGTGAAGTCGGGGGCGATCGCCGCCAGGCGTCGTGCGCAGGCCTGCCGTCGGCACTGGAACGAGGGCGGCCCGCAGGCCTTCAGGCTCGAGACCCGCTTGCCCGGCCCGACCCGGTCGGTGCCAGTGGTCGTCTACAAGCCCTTGGCTGCGGCTACCGCGCCGCTGCCTGTCTTCGTCTATTTCCACGGCGGCGGGTTCCGGCTTGGCACCGCGATGACCAACGACCGACAGATGCGCGAGATCGCCCAGGCCTGGGGCGGTGCGGTCATCAGTGCCGACTACCTGCACGTGCCCGAGCATGTCTTCCCGTCCGCGGTGGAAGAGGCGGCCTGCATCCTGCAGCAGGTCCGGGCCTGCGCTTCCCGCTGGGGCCTGGACGGCGACCGCATCGCCTGCGGAGGCAACTCCGCCGGAGCGGTGCTGGCGCTGGGGGCCGCGGTGCATCTGGGTGGGCCGTCCTGGCTGCGTGCTGGCGTGGGAATCGTCGGCGCCTTCAGCTGGGACACGTCGACGCCGTCGATGCAGGCCTACGGCGATGCAGGGCTGTTCCCGGATCGCGCCGCGGTGAAGGCCATCTTCGACGACTACCTGCCGGAGCCAGGCAGCCGATCAGACCCGCGTGCCGACCTTCTGAACGCTCCGGCCGGGATGCTTCCGCCCACCTTCCTCGCCGCGGCCGAGTTCGACGTCTTCCTCGATGGCTCCAGGGCGATGGCTGACCGACTGGCTGCGGCAGAACGCCTGGATGCACTGAAGGTGTACAGCGGCATGTCACACCTGTTCTTCGGCTTCAGCCGGTCGGTGGCGCAGGCCAAGGCCTGCATCGAGGACATCGCCGACTTCCTGGCCAGGCGGCTGGGGAGCCCTGGCCATCCGCTCCTCACTCGCCCCTGACCGCCTGCCACGCCGGCAGCCGCCAATCCCACACCACCGCGGCTGCGCGCAAGCCCGTGGCGACCACCGCCGCGATGACCAGCGCCACCCAGCCGGGCAGCGCCAGCGTGTGCGCGCCCACCAGCACCCAGGCGCCCGCGAAGGAGCAGATGGCATAGGGCCGGTGGTCGTGGAAGGCGCGCGGAATCTCGTTGCAGACCACGTCGCGCAGCACGCCGCCGAACACCGCCGTCACCATGCCGAGCAGCACGGCCACGATGGCGGGCATGCCGCTGTTCAGCGCGATCTGCGTGCCGCTGGCGGTGAAGAGGCCCAGGCCCACCGCGTCGGGCCATTGCATCGCCCGCTCGGTGGGTTCCAGGTGTCGTGCGCGCATGAAGAGCATGGCGCCGATGCACAGGGCGAGCAGCGCCCAGATCCAGCCGGCGTGCTCCACCCAGAACAGCGGGCGGCGGTCCAGCACCAGGTCGCGAACGGTGCCGCCGCCGAAGGCGGCCAGCCCCGCCACCACGCAGATGCCCACGGCATCGAGCCGCTTGCGAGCGCCCTCGATGACGCCGGACAGCGCGAAGGCCACGGTGGCCAGCGCCTCGGCGCCGGTCTGCAACTGGCTGAGCACCCAGGGCGGGGATTCGGTCATGGACGGGCGGCGTGGAGGAAGCGCGGTGGGGGAAAGGCGTGAATCCTAGGCGCGCCGCGAGACGCGGAGTCACCCGGTTTCGGGACACAGCTCCACGCATCGCACCCGCGCGTAGTCCCACGCGCTGAAGCGCACCGGCGGGCCGTACGGGGCCTTGATGAAGGGATCCTCACCAAAACACTTGTAGCTCTCCCAGAGTTCGCCCGCCGCCATGCCCGGCTTCAGCGCCGAGCGCAGGTAATCGTCGACGATTTCCCGGCAGCGTTCGATGGCCTGGTTGACGTCGGCAAACTCGCCCGCCCAGTAGCGTTCGTCGGCATCACCATGGTGAAAGTTGTCATCCACCCACACGACATAGCTCATGAAGGACTCCCTGGAGTTGATCGGCCCTGACTTCGTTGCATTACGCAACGAAGAGATTCTGCCTGACTTCGTGTTGATGTGCAACGAAGCCAGGTGTCCTCACGCATTACCCTTCGGTGGCCATGACCTCCGAAGCCCTGCTGCGCATCGCCGCGCTGTGCGTGCTGCTCGCCAGTGCCGAGACGCTGCACGGCATTGCCCGCACCACGCTGGCCGTGCCCCGCCTGGGCAAGGACCGGGCGACGAAATGGAGTGCGCTGACGGGCACCGTGCTGGCCGCGGCCCTGTGCGCCTGGTGGGTGCCCGGCGTCGGGCTCACCGGCTCGGCCGCACACCTGCTGCTCGGCCTGGTGCTGGCCGCCTTCATGGCCGCCTTCGACATCGCCCTGGGCCTGGGGCTGCTGCGCAAGCCCTGGGCCCGCGTGCTGCAGGACTTCAACCCCGCCACCGGCAACTACCTGCTCTATGGCTTGATGGCCCTGAGCCTGCTGCCCTGGCTGGTGTGGCTGAGCCGTTGACCGCGAACACCTGACCATGGCCCATCTCCACCCCGACACACCGCGCCGCCTGCTCAGCGCCGGCGACCATGCCGAGGCCGAGGTGGTGCGACTGCTGGCCCAGGGCCTGCCCGATGCCTACCACCTCTTCCACGGCGTCGACTGGAGCGCGGGCGCGGGCGACCAGGAGCGGCACGGCGAGTGCGACCTGGTGGTGGTGAACCAGGCCGGGGAATCGCTGCTGATCGAGGTGAAGGCCGGCGCGGTGGAGCAGGTCGACCAGCGTTTCGTCAAACGCTATGGCGCAACGGTCAAGGACGTCACACGCCAGGTGCAGGTGCAGTTCGGCGTGCTGCGCCAGCGGCTGGCCAAGGCCGGCCTGCCCGGCCCGCCGCGCTCGCTCTTGGTGATGCCGCAGGTTCGGGTGGGGTCGGAGACGGCCGGGTGGCCGCGCGAGCGCATCGTCGATGCCGGCGACATGCCGCTGCTGTGCACACGCGTGCGCGAGGCCCTCGGCCCCGGAATGCCCGCAGCGCACACCCTGGAGCGCGTGCGTGACTTCTACAGCGACATCTTCCAGGTCGAGCCCGATGTCTCGGCGGTGGCCCAGCGCTTCGAGGCGGTGTCCACGCGCCTGGCGTCGGGCCTGGCCACCTGGGTGCCGCGCATCCACGCACCGTCCGGCGTCATCCGCGTGGTGGCCACCGCCGGTTCGGGCAAGACGCAGCTCGCGCTGCGCCTGCTGCGCGAGGCCGCGTCGGCCGGCCGGCGTGCCGGCTATGTGTGCTTCAACCGCGCGCTGGCCGACCACATGGCCCGCCTGCTGCCGCCGTCGGTCGAGGCGCAGACCTTCCATGAACGAGGGCTCAGGCTGCTGCGCCGCGCCGGGCGCGACGTGGACTTCGCCACCCCGGGCGCCTTCGAGCAGATCGTCCGCGCCAGCCTGGACGACCCGGCCGGCGGCGCCAGCGGCCTGGACCTGCTGGTCATCGACGAGCTGCAGGACCTGCAGCCCGAGTGGGTGGGCGCGCTGCTGCGGGGCCTGCAGCACGACGCCCGCGCGGTGCTGCTCGAAGACCCCGACCAGTGCCTCTACGACGACCGCGAGCCCTTCGACATTCCCGAGGCCGTGGTCGTGCACTCGCGCGAGAACTTCCGCAGCCCCCGCTCCCTGGTCCAGACCTTGAGTCTGCTGGGCCTGGCCAGCGAGCCGATCCAGGCGATGTCGCCGCTGGAGGGCGACCTGCCCGACCCCATCGTCGCGACCGACGGCCACTGGGAGCAGGCCACCGCCCAGGCGGTGCAACGCTGCCTGCAGCGGGGCTTTCGCTTGCAGGACATCGCGCTCGTGACGCTGCGCGGGCGCGAACGGTCGCAGCTGCTGCAGCTCGACCGCTTGGGCGAACACGCGCTGCTGCGCTTCACCGGCCGGCACGACGCAGCCGGCGCCCCGGTCTGGACCCGCGGCGACCTTCTGGCCGACAGCGTGCGGCGCTTCAAGGGCCAGGCCATGCCCGCGGTGGTGCTCACCGAATGCGAGTTCGACACGCTGGACGAACGCACCCGGCGCGCCCTCTTCGTCGGCCTGACCCGCGCCCGGGCGCACCTGGAGTGGGTGGTGGGGCCGGGGGCTGCAGGGTGGATGGGGCGGGTGCTGGCCGCAGCGGACGGGCCGGCCGTCGAGCGGCGTTCCACCGGCTTCCCGCCATGAAGCCGCCTGAGCCCTACGGCGCAGGCCTGCGCTTGTTCATCGCCGCGATCGTCGTGCTCGGGCTGGTGGGCGGCTCGCTCATCGTCGCCCATTCGGGCTTCGAGACCTCGCCCCGCCGGGGCGGACGATCGGTCTTCGTGCCCGCTCCGCAGGCCTATCTGCTGGCCGCGACGATGTACGGCATGTCGGTGGTGGGGTGGGTCGCGCTGCTGCGGGAACGCACCCGGTCGACGGGCGTGCTGGCCTTGTCGCTTGTGATCTATGCGGTGGTGGCGGCTGGGTTATGCATCGCTTGACTTGTTCACGCTGTCGGTCAGTAGTAACGTAGCAACAACTGCTGCCGGAGATCCATTCGTGACCACCATGACCAGCCGCGAGTTCAACCAGGACGTTGGCCGCGCCAAGCGTTCGGCCGAGTCCGGCCCCGTCGTCATCACCGACCGTGGCCGCCCGGCCTTCGTCCTCCTGCGACACGACGTCTACACCAGCTTGATCGCCGGGCGCCCCGGCATCCGCGACCTGCTCGACAGCTCGGACATCGCCGGTGACACCGACTTCGCGTTCGAGCCATCACCCCTGCCCGGCTCGCTCACACGCCCGGCGGATCTCGGCTGATGTTCCTGCTTGACACCAACGTGCTGTCGGAGCTGCGCCGTCGCGACCGCACCGATTCCGGCGTGGCCGCCTGGGCGGACGCCGCAGACCCCTCAGCGCTGTACCTGTCGGCGATCACCGTGCTCGAGCTCGAGCTGGGCGCGCTTGCCGTGGCGCGCCGTGATGAAGCACAGGGCACCGTGCTGCGCCGCTGGATCGACGACAAGGTGCTGCCGGCTTTTGCCCATCGCATCCTGCCGGTGGACGTGGCGGTGGCGCAGCGCTGCGCACAGCTGCACGTGCCCGACCGCCGCGCCGAACGCGACGCGCTGATCGCGGCCACGGCGCTGGTGCATCGGCTGACGGTGGTGACCCGCAACGTCGGCGACTTCGCGCCCACGGGCGTGGTGGTGCTCAATCCGTGGACGGTGGCCTGACCGGGGCGCGGTCCCTTCGCAGGCTCAAACCGACGTCCACTCCGCCGACAGCGTCTCGGCCTGCTTCAGCACCGTCTCGGTGGCCTCGTCCTGCCGGTCGGGCGGGTATTTGTAGCGCTTGAGCAGGGTCTTCACCATCACGCGCAGCCGCGCCCGCACCGTCTCGCGCACCGACCAGTCCACCGTCACTGACGTCCGCAGCTTCTGGGTCAGCTCCACCGCGATGGCCTTGAGGGTCTCGTCGCCCAGGCTGCGCACTGCGGCCTCGTTGGTGGCCAGCGCGTCGTAAAAGGCCAGTTCGTCACCGTTCAGGCCGAGCTCGTCGCCGCGCTGCGCCGCCGCGTGGAACTTGCGGGCCATCTCGATCAGCTCCTCGATGACCTGGGCCGTCTCGATGGCCCGGTTGCGGTAACGCTGCAGGCTTTGCTGCAGCAGCTCGGAGAAGCGGGCCTGCTGCACCACGTTGGTCTTGAAGCGGGAACGGATGTCGTCCTTGAGCAGCCGCTCGAGCAGCTCCACCGCGAGGTTGCGCTCCTTCATGTGGCGCACATCCTCCAGGAACTCCTCGGACAGAATGCCGATGTCCGGTCGGTTCAGCCCGGCGGCCTTGAAAATGTCCACCACCTCGGCGCTGACCACCGCCTTGCTGATGATCTGCCTCAGCGCGTGGTCCCGCTGCTCGTCGCTGAGCTTGCGGCCCGAGCGGCCGAACTTGTTCAACGCCGCCTTCACCGCCTGCAGGAAGGCCAGCTCGTCGCGGTGGGCCAACGCGCCCTGCAGCGTGCAGCACAGCGCGAAGGCCTTGCTGGCGGCCAGCACCGTGTCGGCGAAGCGCTTCTTGCCGTCCTCCAGCCCGAGGATGTGATTGGCCACGCCCGGCAGCAGCTGATAGCCCCGGGTGCGGAACTCGGAGTGGTCGAAGCCGTGCAGCAGGCCGTGCAGCACGTCCATCTTCTCCAGCAGCACCGCCAGCGCGTCCTCGGCGGCGATGGTGGGCCGGCCCTTGCCCTGGGCCTGGGTGTAGTCCTTGAGCGCCGCCTTCAGCTCGTTGGCAATGCCGATGTAGTCCACCACCAGGCCGCCGGGCTTGTCCTTGAACACCCGGTTCACCCGGGCGATGGCCTGCATCAGGTTGTGGCCCTTCATCGGCTTGTCGACATACATCGTGTGCATGCAAGGCGCGTCGAAGCCGGTGAGCCACATGTCGCGCACGATGACGAGCTTGAAGGGGTCGGCCGGGTCCTTGTAGCGCCGCTCCAGCCGCTTCTTCACGTCCTTGCCGTGGATGTGCGGCCTGAGCAGCGCCTTGTCCGAGGCGGAGCCGGTCATGATGACCTTGACGGCGCCTTTCTCCGGGTCGGCGTCGTGCCAGGCGGGCCGCAGCGCCACGATCGCGTCGTACAGGTGCACGCAGATCTCGCGGCTCATGGCCACCACCATGGCCTTGCCCTCCAGGCTGGCCAGGCGGCGCTCGAAGTGCTCCACCAGGTCGGCCGCGACCTTCTGGATGCGCGGCGGCGCGCCCACGAGTTTTTCCAGCGCGGCCCAGCGGCGCAGCTGCGCGGCCCGGGCGCTGTCGTCTTCCTCGTCCTCGGTCAGTTCCTCCACCTCGTCGTCGAGCCGTGCGGCATCGGCCTCCTCGAGCTCCAGGCGGGCCAGGCGGCTCTCGTAGTAGATGGGCACGGTGGCGCCGTCGCGCACCGCCTGCTCCACGTCGTAGATGTGCACGTAGTCGCCGAACACCGCGCGGGTGTCGCGGTCCTCGCTGGACACCGGCGTGCCGGTGAAGGCCACGAAGGTGGCCCGGGGCAACGCGTCGCGCAGGTGCTGGGCGTAGCCGTAGCGCACATGGCGAAGCGCGTCGTAGCCGGCTGCGGGCTCGGCGGCCTGCAAGGCCACGGGCTCGTTGGCGGCCGCGGCCTGGCGCGCATCCTTCAACTGCTTCTGCAGGCGGGGCATGCTGGCCTGGAAGCCGTACTGGCTGCGGTGCGCCTCGTCGCAGATGACGATGATGTTGTGGCGGTCGGAGAGCACCGGAAAGCGGTCCTCATCCTCGCCGGGGGTGAACTTCTGGATGGTGGTGAAGATCACGCCGCCCGAGGGCCGGTGGGCCAGCAGCTCGCGCAGGCGGGGCCGGGTGTCGGCCTGCACCGGGGTTTCGCGCAGCAGCTCGGCCGCGCCCGCGAACACGCCGAAGAGCTGGTTGTCCAGGTCGTTGCGGTCGGTCACCACCACCAGCGTCGGGTTGCCCAGGGCCGGGTGCTGCATCAGCTTGCCGGCCAGGCAGGTCATCTCGATGCTCTTGCCCGCGCCCTGGGTGTGCCACACCACGCCGCCCTTGCCGCGCCGGGCCGCATCGGCCTCGGGGTGGGAGGCCCGCAGCACGCTGTCCACCACCGCGCGCACCGCATGGAACTGGTGGTAGCCGGCCACCTTCTTCACCAGGCGGTCCTCGTCCTCGAACAGGATGAAGTGGCGCAGGTAGTCCAGCAGCAGCGCGGGCTGGAAGAGGCCGTGCACCAGCGTTTCCAGTTCCTTCATCGGCCCCAGCGGGTCCACCGTCACGCCGTCGATGGTGCGCCAGGCCATGAAGCGCTCGCGGCTGGCGGTGAGCGAGCCCATCCGGGCCTCGATGCCGTCGCTGATGACCAGCAGCGCGTTGCTCAGGAAGAGGTCGGGAATGTCCTCGCGGTAGGCCTGCAGCTGGTTGAAGGCCGCCCAGAGGTCGGCGTTCTCGTCGCCGGGGTTCTTCAGCTCCACCACCACCACCGGCAGGCCGTTGAGGAAGAGCAGCACGTCCGGGCGGCGGGCCTGGCGCGGGCCCTGGATGCTGAACTGGTTGATCGCCAGCCAGTCGTTGCGGCCTGCATCGGTCCAGTCCACCAGCCGCACCCGGTCGCCGCGGGTCTCGCCCTCGCGCTGGTACTCCACCGGCACGCCCTCCACCAGCCAGCGGTGCACCTGGCGGTTGGCCTGCACCGCGCCCGGCACATTGGGGTTCAGCA
>JAIYCR010000066.1 GCA_027487905.1 Rubrivivax sp.
GCGAGCCGATGGCCGAGGCATCGGCCACCGCCGAGCCGGACACGCCGCCGAAGAGGGTGGACGACAGCACGCCCACCTGCGCCGGCCCACCGTGGAATCGGCCGATGAGCGCGGACAGCACGCCCACCAGCGCCTCGCCCAGACGGCCGCCCATCATCAGCGTGCCGGTGAGCATGAAGAAGGGGATGGCGATGAGCGGGAAGCTCTGCACCTGGGCCACCATCTGCTGCACCAGCAGATCGACCGGCACGCGCTCGGAGGTGGCCGCGGCGGCCATGGCGGCCACCAGCAGCGCATGGGCGATGGGCATGGCCGCGACGGCGGCGAACATGAAGACGACGAGGATGAGGGCGCTCATGGCGATTCCCGGTTGTGCGCTGAGGGGCTTACCAGTGGGCGACGGGCACGGGCGGCGCCTCGTCGGCCGCTGGCGGTGCAGGGCGCGCGGTCCAGGCCCGGGCCGCGGAGCGCAGCGCCATCACGGCCAGTAGCGCCATGCCCCCCATCACGCAGCCGTAGGTCACCGATCCGGGGACGCCCAGGATGGGCGACTTCTCGTCGTGCACGATGGGCAGCAGCCGCCAGGTGGCGACCGTCAAGGTGCCGTAGAGCGTGGCCACCACCGCCCAGGCGGCGGTGGCCAGCAGCCGTTTCCAGCGCGGGGACACGGCTTCCATCAGGAAGGTGGTGGCGATGTGCGCCCCGCTCTGCGCGGCGAGCAGCACGCCCGACATCACGAGCCAGGGGAAGAGCAGCTCGGGCACCTCGCTCGCCCACTGCAGGCTCGAGCCGGTGGCGTAGCGCAGCACCGTGTTGGCCACGAGGATGGCGAAGATGACCGCCGTGGAGAGCCACAGCACGAGCTTGCACAGCAGGCCGATGGCGCGATCGAGCGCGGTGCTCGCTTGGACTTGCATGGGGTTCCCCTTTCGGCCGCGCCGGCCGTGCGGCCCGTCGGGGCAGCGCCGGCGCGGCGGGCGTTGGACGCTTACTTCGCGCGCGCGGCGGCGATGACCTTGCGGACGTACGGCCCGATGGGGCTGGCCATCCACTTGTCGTCGACCGCGGAGGTGGCGCGCTCGAAGGGCGCCTGCTCCACCGTGTCCACCCGGACGCCCTTGGCCTTGAGCTCGGCCACGAGCTTCTCGTCGGACTCCTGCGACAGGCGCCGCTGCAGCGCGGTGGCCTCGTTGGCGGCTTCCTGCACCGCGCGGCGGTCGGCCTCGCTCAGGCGGTCCCAGGTGCGCTTGCTCATCACGAAAGGCGTCATCTCGTACTTGTGACCGGTCAGCGAGATGAACTTCTGCACTTCGTAGAGCTTGCTCGCGTGGATGTTCATCAGCGGGTTCTCCTGCCCGTCGACGACGCCCTGCTGCAGTGCCACGTAGAGCTCGGCGAAGCGGATCTGCTGCGCCTCGGCGCCCAGCGCCTGCATGATGTCCACCGTCACGGCATCGGGCGGCGTGCGCATCTTCATGCCCTTGAGGTCCTCGGGCCTGAGCAGCGGCTTCTTGCTGTTGCTCATGTGGCGCACGCCGTTGTCCCAGTAGCCCAGCACCACCATGCCCTTTTCGGCGGTGCGCTCGGCCAGCTCCTTGCCCATCGGGCCGTCGAGCACCTTCCAGGCCTGCGCCAGGTTGGCGAAGAGGAAGGGCATGCCGAAGGCGGCGTACTCGGGCACCGCATTGGCCATCGCGCCCTGCGAATTGGCCGACATGTCCAGCGCGCCGGTGCGCAGCGCGGTGATCATCGCGGCGTCGTCGCCCAGCTGCGCCGAGGGCGCCACCTGGACCTCGATGCGGCCGGCGGTCTTGGCCTTGAGCACCTCGGCGAACTTGACCGAGGCCTCATGGCGCGGGTTGCCCGGCGCGGCGCCGTGGCCCAGGGTGAGCTTGGTCTGGGCCTGGGCCCAGGCTGCGGGCATCACGGCGGCGACGGCCGCAGCGGCGACGAGGCTGCGAAGGAAGGTGGTGCGTTGCATGGCGGTCTCCTGTCGGTCTTGTGGGTGTGGGTGGAACGGGAAAGAAGTGGGGCGCTGGACGGGGCTCAGTGGATCAACATGCCGCCGTTGACGTCGAGCGTGACGCCGGTGAGGTACTTGGCCAGATCGCTGGCCAGGAAGACAACGCAGCCGGCCACGTCGTTGGGCTCGCCAATGCGGTTCAGCGGAATGCCCTCGAGGATGCCCTTCATGCGGTCCTCGGGAATCAGGCCCTTGTTGATGTCGGTGGCGATCAGGCCCGGCGTCACGCTGTTCACGCGCACGTTGTCCACGCCGTATTCGCGGGCCATGGCGCGGGCCAGGCCGAGCACGCCGGCCTTGGCCGCCGAGTAGTGCGGGCCGCCCAGGATGCCGCCGCCGCGCTGCGCGCTGACCGAGGAGATGCACACGATGGAGCCCGACTTCTGCTCGCGCATGGCCGGCAGCACTGCCTGAGACATGTAAAGCGTTCCGCGCAGGCTCACGTCGAGCACGGCGTCGTAGTCGGCCCCGGTGATGTCCAGCGTCTTGCGCGGCTGGGTGATGCCAGCGTTGTTGACCAGGATGTCGATGCGGCCGAGCTGGGCCAGCACCTGCGCGGCTGCGGCCACGCAGGAATCCTTGTCGGTCACGTCGGCGACGACGCCCAGGTGGCCCTCGCCGAGCCGCGCGGCGGCGGCGGCCGGTTCGGCGCGGGCCAGGTCGAGCAGCACCACGCGGGCACCTTGTGCGGCCATCATGCGGGCGGTGGCGTAGCCCAGGCCGTTGGGGCCGGCGCCGCCGGTGATGAGGGCAACCTTGTCCTTGAGCAGCATGGTGAAACGGTCTCCTGGGGTGAGGTGGGGAATGAAGGCGAAGGCCCGTCGGGCGATCGGATGCCAGGATGGTTGCGCCGGTGCAGCATGACGACAAGCGATTGTTTTTCACCCTAAGATGACGCTTCGTCATTCAAAGACCGGGTCTACCCGATGTCATCCCTTCCTCCGCTGGCCAGCCTGCAGGCCTTCGAGGCCGTGGCCCGGCGCCGCAGCTTTGCGCTGGCAGCGGCGGAACTGAACCTCACCGCGTCGGCTGTCAGCCACCAACTGTCACGGCTGGAAGGCCTGCTGGGCGTGCGCCTGCTCGAGCGCAGCGCACACGGCGTTCGGCTGAGCGCGGCGGGCGAGTCCTACCTGTCCCGCGTGGCCGGGGCGCTGGCGGCCATCGGTGCGGCCACCGATGACCTGCGCCAGGGCGTGGCCAACAGCCTGTATGTGCACTGCTCGCCCAGCCTGGCCACGTTGTGGCTGATGCCGCGCCTGCCCGACTTCGCCCGGGCCTGCCCGGGCATCGCGCTGAACCTGTCGGCCGCCCACATCCACAGCGATTTCGGGCTCGGCCCGGCCGACCTGGACATCCGATACGGGCGCCCGAACTGGCCCGACCTGGTGGTGGAGCCCCTGTTCGAAGAAAGCATCCTGCCGCTGGCCAGCCCCGCCTTCATCCGCCAGCACCGCCTGAAGCGGCCCGAGCAACTGCTGGAACTGCCCCTGATCCAGAGCAACGTGAACGTGGTGCAGTGGACCGACTGGTTCGCCGCCGTGGGCGACCGGCGCGCGCCCGAGCGCTTCAGCCTGCGCTTCGACCGGGCGCAGATGGCGCTGGAGGCGGCGGTGCAGGGACTGGGCGTGGCCCTTGAAAGCGCGGTCATGGCCGCGCCCTACCTGGCCGACGGACGCCTGCGACCGATCTTCGGCTACGAACGCAGCGTGCGGGTCAAGGCGCACTTCGCCGTCTACCCCGCCCGGCACGCCCGGCGTGCGCCGGTGGAGGCCTTCCTCGCCTGGGTGCACGGGCAGGCAGCGAGGAGCGGGCAGGGGTGAGACCGAGGTGGCGCAGCCGATCGCCAAGCGGCGCACGGGCGGGTGCGCGGCACGGCGCCCGAGGCCGCGCCGCGAACCACCGAGCCTAGGCGCCAGGCTGTCGGCGAAGCGATTCGAAAGACGGGCCGTTCTTCTTGGTCAGCGAGGGCTCTTCCTGAAAGAGGAAGCCCTCCCGAGCCATGCCCTGGGTGACCGCCAGCCTGGCAAGGTGGTTGTACCGGCGCTTGACTGACAGCGTGAAGGCCTGCTGCTCCCGGTTGGCCGGACCCATGTAGCCGAAGAAGTCACGCGCCCCCAGGGCCGCGCTGGCCGGCAGGCAGACGACGGCCATGAGCTTCAGCCCGCCACGCCACCACTGCTCCTGCGTCGAGGGCTCACGGGCCTTGTAGGCCAGGTCTATGGCGTCCAGCGTCCGGACGATTTCATCCACGGTCAGTGAGGCGTAGGTGGGCTGACTGGCTGCGATGGGCGAAGGATGGCGCGATCCGTAGTGCCAGGGCGACGCGTAGGGATTGATGAAGAAGATCGCCGCGTTCAGCGCGACATACGCCGCCAGGAGGCGCCATCCCGTTCGCTTCTTGTGGGTTGTCATGGATTCCTGCCCCAGGTGCACTTCCCGCGCAAGAACGCTCTCGACTGCTCAAAAACGTTGTTCGCCGATGAACAACGGTTCAGGAACGTTGACGTTCGTTCGTTCGTGGGGCCCGAGGGGCGGCGGAGAGCCAGGAAGGCAAACCCCGCGCCAGTGCTAGCTTTCCGGGGGGTGGGGGTCTGTTCCCCACTGCCTTCCCCACACGAATGCGAAGGCACTTCGTCCCGAAAGCCCCCGATCAGCCCCGCGCCAGGGTATCGCGCAGCCGGTCGGTAGCCTCCCGCAGCGCCCGCGCCAGGCGCCGCAGCTCGGGCCGCACGCCGCCCCGGTAGCGGTTCCTCGATGCCCGCGCCTTGCCCTCGGCCGTGCGCGGGCCGGTGGAGCGCTCCCACGGCCGCCAGGACCGGATCAGCTCGGCCTGTCGGGCGCGTCGTTCGGGTGTCCAGCCGTTCGCCATCCGGGCGCCTCCTTTAGTTCGCTGCGCCGATTCTCTGTTGCTCGCGGGCGCACGCACGCGACCCGCTACCGTGCCAGCCGTTCCCGGTGTGCCGGCTGCGCGGGCATTCGCACTGCGTCCAGCTCGGCCAGCGGGTGCGGGGCCGACAGTGCGGCCGGCGCCTGGTTGTTCACTTGCTGCGGGCCGGTGGCAATGTTGGCCTGTCGGGTGAACACAGCCGTTCGGGGCTGGCGCAACTCGGCCAGCGCCACGATAGCGGCGCGGCTTGCCGATGCGGCTTTCAGCGCCAGCGTCGTAAGCCCTTGCGTCGCCGCTAGGCCGGTCTGCGCCTTCGCCCTCAGCGCAAGGTCGGTGAACATGCCTTGCAGCGCTACAGCCTGCGTCCACAACATCCGCTCCATCGTCGCCAGGTCACCCCGGCCTGCGGCGGCGGCTTGGTCGGTCATCGTCTCGGCCAGCAAGCCCGCATCCACGCCCCCGCCGTTCACGCTCGGAAGGTAGGCGGTGACCACGGCCGCGTTGACGCTTCCATCTGTCATCACCTTGGCGACGTGGCGTTCATCGTCCTGACTGCGGGCGGCGGCTGGATGGGGGGCCGGGGTCTTGCGCTTTGTGGGCATGGCGTTTTTCGGGTTAGCGATTGCACGATGGATCACGAACGGTCCCGGGGCACGATGCGCAGAAGATTCAACGCCCCCCCGGGGTGGCACAACAAGCCAGGGCAGACCGGAAACTGTCGGCGCCCGGGGTGTGTTGTCTCCCGCGCCGGCCGGTCGTCAGGAGGACCCGGGGCGTTCACTGTTCACCTTGTCCGCGTGCCCGGACTAGCGCGGCCTGGAGGCTCGAACTACCCTCCCCGCAGTGCATGCGGAAGGACCCAGCGGGCGCGGCCAGGTCGAAGCCCCCGCACCGTTGCCCCAGCGTCACCAGCGCCAGCGGCAGCGGGTTCACTACGCCGGCCATCCCCGCCGCTTTGCAGCGCCAGCCGGTCGGCACCGATCCCGCCAGGTGGGCGCACTGGATGCAGCGGCCTCGGTCGTCCTGCTCCACGTCAGCCAGGTGCATCCGCTCGGCCAGGTCTTCCGCGTCCAGCTCCACGAAGCCCCGGCGCCGCAGCGCCATCACGCGCAGCTCGAAGCGCTCGATGCACTCGTCATCCCATGCGGCTGCGTGCGCGGCATCCCCTTCGATGCGGTCCAGCCGGTAGGGGCGGGCATCAGGGACGGGTGCAGGGTCGAAGGCGGGGCAGTCCCCCGCGTGGCCCTCGGGCGCCCATGCGATACCGAAGCCCACGCCGGCCGGGATCAGCCCAGCGGCTTCCGGCCGGGTGCAGTTGCCATGCCGGGCGCGGCCGGTGCAGCGCTTGCAGTCGATGGGGGATGCTGGCGCCTCGTCCGCCATCGCCTGCGGGCCAGCCTCGAAAATCTCTGCACACCCCTCCGGGGTACCCGACAAACCCGACAGAAGGGGGTTTTGTCGGTTCTGTCGGGTGTCTTCCGGGGGGTGTACAGAAAAATCAGCGGCCAGTCGGGCGGCCCACTTACCCACGCCGCGCCCCTTCGGTCAGGCGGTACACGGTCGTCGGGCGCCCCCCTGTGTCTAGCGTGGCCTCGGCAAGCCAGCCATACGCGGCCAGCATGTCCAGCGGTTCGGCGGTGGCCTTCGCATCGGCAAGCCCGGTCCACTCACGCCGGTACACGTCGCGGGCGGTGAAGGGGTCGGGCAGCTCGCCGGCCTTGGCTTTCGCCAGGATCAGCCGGGCGGCCTGCACCACGATGCGCCGGCCACTGCCGTGCAGCCTGCGGGCGTGGCTTTCGAAGTAGTCAGCCAGCGTCAGGGCGCGAAGGGTGGCCTTGAGGTTCACCGGGCCTGTGCCCCCGTCGATGACGTGCAGCGCCAGCGCCAGCGCGGGGACGTGGTGCCTGAACTTGGACAGCGCCGCCTCCAGGCCTTCGGCATCCGTCGCTCGAAGGGTGCGCTGTAGGTCGGCATGCCATTCCGAGAAGGCTTCTCGGGCGTCGTCGGCAAAGCGCAGGAACGGCAGTCCCTTCGGTTGCCCTTCAGCGTCCGTCTCTTGCTCGGCTTGCAGCGCTTCGGGGGTCAGCAGGTCCAGGCGCTCGAATGCCTTCCAGGCGGTGCGCTTGCTGGGTGTGTCGGGCCAGCGGTCCACCTCCACCCACTCGGTAGGCGGGTCGGGCCAGACCACTAGGAAGCGCTGCAGCAGGCCATCATCAGCAGCACCCCGCCGCGCCATCCGCACCAGCTCACACAGCGGGCCGGGCTGGATGTTGCCCAGCATGGACAGGCGGGCATCCGCTACCGTCACGGTGCCTCGCCCGATACGGTCGAAGGTGTAGGACCCCCCGGACCATGCTTGGAGGAAGAAGGCTCTAGCGGCTGCGTTCTGGTCGTCCTCCAGCGCCTTGAACAAGCCCCGCAGCTCATCACGGACGGACAGCACGCCGCCCGGGTTCTCCGACAGGATCGCGCCTAGCTTTTCATAGGTGGCATCGTTCACAACGAAGCGCTTTCGCACCGGCTCGGCCAGCTCATCAGGAGCGGCCAGCAGCGCCGAAACATCGGCCGCCGAGTCCTTCTTGAGCGCGGCCTTCGCCGCACTCATCGCAGCATCCGCCCGCACCTTCGCTACCAGCGCGGCGCCCTCGAAGTTCGCCACCTCGTCATTGAATGCACTCGCCGCCAGTGCCTCCAGCCGCTCGATAGGTCCGAGCGCTTGCGCCATTGCCGGGGACTTCATCTGACCGGGACGGCCGACCAACATAGCCCACAGGTTCCCCCGTTCCGTCCAGTCCGAGCGGGCTTGCGGGCGAATGCCTACATGCCGGGCCACCAGCGACGCAGCGGCTACCAGCATGGGCACAGCGACGTAATCCGGGGGGCAGCGCATGCGGTCGGTGACGTCCTGCACCCAGGGCGCGAAGGTGTCGGGCAGGGCCTCAAGCGGGAACGGGTCCACCGGCAGCAGCTCGGCCGGCAGCGGCATCGGCCCCTCGGTGTTGTTCTGCACCTCGATCCCGGGCGCCGCCTGCACCACGGGCAGCGCCAGGACGTCCGCAGCGGTCGCGCCGGGGTTCCGGTCCAGCCAGTCGGCCGCGTCCTCCTTCGGCCCCAGCCCCAGCGCTTGCACGTCGATGCGCTGCACCGTGCAGCCCAGCGGCATAAGCGCCGCCGTCACTGCATCCGCGTACTCCTGCCCGGCCTGGTCGTTGTCAGGCCACACGATCACGCGCCGGCCGGCAAGGGGCTTCCAGTCGGCTGCGTCCGCAGACGATGCGCTCCCGCTTGTCATCACGGTTAGCCCCAGCTTGGCCAGGCGGTCGGCTTTCTGCTCACCTTCGGTGACGATCACTTCAGCGTCTGGGCGGGCCGCCAGCTCGTGCAGGCGATAGAGCGGCTTCCCGCCCTCGAACGCGGGTTCACCGATCACGAAGCCTGCGCCGTTCAGCTTCATCGGGCGAATCCACTTCTCGCCCGACTCGGGATGCTTCGCCCGGATGCGCCAGTAGAGCGCGGCGCCCGTCTCGTCGGTGTAGGTGTGCAGGGCCTGCGGCTTGAATCCGCCGCGGATGGCGCCGGCCGACAGGCGCCGGGCTGCATCCCGGGGGCTTTCGCTGGCGCTGCTCATCGCCCGCCCTCCCATGCGCCCAGCGCCTGCGCGGCCTCGGTGAAGCTCGCGCCGTGCCGGGCCATGTAGAAGGCCAGGACGTCGCCGCCCCGCTCGCCGCAGCGCATGCAGCGGTACGCGCCCGTCTCTGCGTTCACCCGCAGGCTCGGGCGTGTGTCACCGTGGAAGGGGCACAGCGCATCGCGCCAGGCGCCCCGGGGACTGAGCGCCAGTCCCTCGGCCGGGTAGAAGGCCAGCGGGTCGGGCAGCGCGGCCCGGTTGAAGCGGCCACCGCCCTGGGGTGCCCGCGCCTTCGGATCGAATGCGATCAATCGGGGGAAGGTCATGCCGCGTCCCCCTTGCTGCGCACCAGCTCGCGCATGTCGCCCACGGCCTGCTCGAAGCCACCGATGACAGCGGCCAGCGCGTCCAGCCCGGTGACAACACCGGCCGGTGTGCCGGTCGTGTGCGCGATCAGCAGGTATGACCCGGGCGCCGCCCTCGAATGCTTGAGCGGCACCGCCTCGATGCCCAGCAGCGCAGCGCGGGCGGTGAGGTTCTCCAGGCGCTTTTCGTCGGGGGTCATGCTGCGCCCCCTTGCGCGGGCACCCAGCGGGCCGCGTTCTCCACCTCAAGCACCAGCTCGTCAACGTCCAGCGGCTCGCACACGCCGAACCACATGCCGGGGTCGGCGCCGGCCTTCCGTCCTGCCGCGCATAGGCCGGCCCACGTCGCACGGTTGATGCGGGCTTTCCTGCGCAGTGCCTCGCCGGTCAGCAGCGCACGCGGCGCGATGCCGAAACGCACTAGCCCACCGGCCAGCTCGCGCATTTCCTTCAAAGTCGCCATGCGCCGAGACCCGTCAGGCGCCACGATGCCCTTAAGCGCGGTCGGCTCAAAGTCCTGCACCAGAGAGAACCACACCACCGGGCATTCGGGCGGAATAACGCCAACAGTCGCCGGTAGCAGCAGGCCCGATGTCATGATCGACATGAACTTCTCGCCTGTGCTGTAGTGCCAGGCCAGAACGGCCGGGGCTTTGACACGGCGCAGCGCCTCGGCACAATCGGAGCTGTCCCCTTGCTCGATCCCTTGGAAGCCTCCGGCGCCTGCCAGCCCGGGGGCTTCGTCACTTGCGGGCGTGACGGTCCCGTATCGGCGGTTCACGCTCATGCCTCCGCCGACCATGCGGCCCGGCGCGGCCGTCCAGCCGGTGCGGGCTGCGCCAGGCTTTCGGCCAGCGTGTCGCGCTCGGTGCGCTTGCGGGCTTTGCCAGCGGCCAGGAACTCGGGCATTCCCACGCCCAGCGGCGCCCGGGGCAGCGC
>JAIYCR010000050.1 GCA_027487905.1 Rubrivivax sp.
GCCGCGCACGGGTGCGCGAGGGCTGCGGGCCTGCGCACGAGCGGCCGGCCATTCACGGCAGGCCAGCGTCAGGCCGTCGGGGGTGGTGAGGGCGGTGGGCATGCGGGGCATTGTGGAGGTTTGAACGAGGCGGCTGCGGCCTTTCCACCCTCGGCGCGCCCCACCCGCGGCGGCGGGCCCGCCCGGGGTGCGAACGGGCGGTCGCCGCGCAGCGGCGACTTCGATGCGCTGCTCGGGCTTGCAGGCGCGCGCTTCAACTCGCTTCGCGGCCTGCGGCCGCTGCGCCCAGACCATCCGCGCGAGTCAGCAGCCGAAGCGCGCCTGCGGCGCGCGGCCCGCAAGCCCGAGTCGCGCAGCCGCCCTCAGCGCCCCGGGCGGGCCCGGCGCCGCGGGTGGGGTGGGGAGGGGGGATGGGTGGCTGGGAGACCTGCGCGGGGCTATGTTGCCGAGTGCCCGGTCGAGTGAATGAGAGTCGCGACCGTTCAGATTGGATTGTGGAACCATTGCAGTCTCAGTGCTTGATTTCGTGGTTTGTACTGCGCTTCATTCCACCGCGATGCCGGCAGAATGGACTGTGCATAAGCGCCCGCGCTTACGCCTGCGCTCCGGGGCAAATTTGGTAATAAATCTCCTTTGCATGGTGTCCCGCTGACCTATACGACCCCATCTGGGGATTGGAGCTTCGGTGAAGTGGGGCATTACCTTGCTTAAGTACACCGTCGACCCTCAACTGAAGTTCGTCAGCCTAATTAGGCTGATATCGCTTTCCTAAAATACTTGTTATTGCTCAAGTCGCGCAGTATGTATAAATCACAAAACTCTCGGCATTGCGGTCAGCACATTCAGGTTGCGACAGCGCTGTTGGTCACTATGGTAGTCACTGGGTGTGGGGGCGGTGGGGGTAGTGCAGAGCCGAGCGCAGCGCCGCTCCCAAGTGCACCAGTCCTTCCGCCAGTTGAGGCAAAGTATATTGGGCCAAGGTTGCTTTGGGCGACGCCAGAACGATTCATACCTGGAGTATTTGGCCTTGAGTACGAGGTGACATTTCGTGGAGAACGATCAATTTCCTCCATGCTTGTGTTGTCAATCGACGGTTCGTCACCCAGTCTTCCGGTCTTTGGGGCAGGAGATCCAAGCAGAAAAATCGTTAGGATAGTGGGCCGCGTTTCTCCGGTGCTCGATCTGAACGGAAGTCTTCCCGGAAGCACTGGGCCGCTGCCATTTGCAGACGTCACACTTGAGCTGCCAGTTCTGCGCTGCGAGAGCGTCAGTGGGAGGATATCCAGCAATAGGACCCTAGATTCGTCAACAACTCCGTGCGCCGAAATAAGCGCTGATGTGCTACCCGGTGCAACTCTTACGATTGGGCCGGGGGTTTTGGTTGCGAACTCCAACATACGTGTTTTCGGCAGTCTCTTAATCCAAGGTAACTCGAGCGCAAACAGTTATATCGTGGCGAGCTCTATTAATCCGGGCAATCAAGGGGAGCGTACGCTCTCGCTGGAATATGTGGATATCAATTCCTCTGACTTGGGGTGTGGAAGCAGCGGGAGCGGTAATTCGTATTCAACTGTTCAGATCTCGGACTCTTACCTCAGGCGCAGCGGGCTACTTGCTGGTGTTACGTCCACATCAATTCTTAGAAACGTTTTTGATGAAAGTGGGCCGATTCGCTCAAGCGGAACGCCAAGTGGTCGGTGGGAGATTAGAAATAGCCTATTCGGGCATGCTAGGTATGGGGTACGAAATCAAATTACTTCATCGTCGTCGACCGCATGCAGGGACCAAGGACCAACAATCGTGGGAGGTATTGCTGCCTCCGCCTCTGTCAATCCGATAATCAAGGAGAACTCTTTCATGATTCGCGATAGGACGGGTATAGGGTTGGTGAACACCGACGTGGGTAGCGTGGATGGGACGCTGAACTACTGGGGAGCCTCAACAGGCCCAGCGGCGCAACAAATCAGCGACAATCGGCGGGATTTCTCTATTCGAGGCTCAGTTTTGGACACACCCTTTCTGTCAGAGCCCGCGGCCGCCACGCCGAAAGCTTATAGATACTGAGAGTTGAGGGTGGTGGAATTAATCCTATTGCGGTCGTATGCTGCGTTGCAGCCGCTAATGCCAGCGCCGCAGAGATCGGCAACTGTTTATGTAATACGCGCTAGCTGCTAGGGTGGGCATGGAGAAAAATCGAATCTTTGTGCTCATGACGCCCTAAAGCTACTTCAGCGCGGTGAGGCTGGATATGTATTCGGGTTGACCATGCGAAGGCGTCAGAATGAATTGCGAAGACCATACTTTTGAGTTAGCCCGCCTTGGGAATGCCGAGGTACGATGGAAATCCTCCGGCTCTGTTGTCTGGCCCTCATCTAAGCAAGGCGGAATCCATCCGGCGCGGGCCCGTCGGAATCATCGAATTAATCTGGAGTGGGCGCGACGGGTTCACGCCGCAGGTCGCTAACCCGGGAGCGCCGCATCCGGTGTCAGATGGATTGCATCGAACGCAGCACGGTATTGCTGCGCGGGGGAAGGTCAGAACGGGCCAGGAAGCACAGCATCGAGTTGCTGTTCATCTAGCCAGGCAAGCCCAACCAGAACGCCTTCGTCGAGCGCTTCAACGCCGCTTCCGCCAGAAGGTGCGAACGCCTGGCTGTTCGCCTCGGTCACCTAGGCGCAGCAGGCTGCCGATGACTGGTTCAACGATTACAACGAGTTCCGCCCACACGAGGCGCTCGGCAACCTACCGCCCGCGGTCTTCAAGCCCCGCGTGATCAACCAGGAAGTCTCTAGTTCAAACTTGTCTACTTGACGGGGGAGCTTACGCACCCACCATGAAATCCGCCACGCTGCCGTCCTTGCGCGTCGAGCCTGAGCTTCGGGAGGCCGCGGAGAGCGTGCTCCACGAGGGCGAGACGCTGTCCGGCTTCATCGAGGCCTCGGTACGAGAGACGATCCAGCGGCGCCGCGTGCGCGCTGAGTTCATCGCGCGGGGTCTCGCTGCGCGCGAGGAGGTCAAGCGGACGGGCGTGACGATGGATGCTGAAGCGGTTC
The DNA here is from genome assembly GCA_027487905.1 of Rubrivivax sp. GTDB lineage: Bacteria > Pseudomonadota > Gammaproteobacteria > Burkholderiales > Burkholderiaceae_C > JAIYCR01. The sequence continues at coordinate 3,055 of JAIYCR010000050.1, forward strand.
ACGCGGAGCTGGCCATGAAGCTGGCTCAGGCCCGAACGAGACTGCAGAAGAAGGCGCCCGCGTGAGCTTCGTGGTCCGGTACGGCGCGTCGGCGCGGGACGACCTCGAACGGCTGTACGACTTCCTGCTGGATCGCGCGACCACCGCCGAAGACCTGGATCTGGCCGAGCGGGCACTGGCAGCGGTCAGCGCGGCGGTGGAGAACCTGCGTCGCTCCCCGTTCATCTACCGCAAGGCCGCTGAGGATCCCTTCCTGCGCGAGCTGCTCATCCCCTTTGGAAACAGCGGCTACGTGGCCCCGTTCGAGATCGAGGACGCCAGCACGCTGACGATCCTGGCCGTGCGTCACCAGCTGGAAGACGATTACCACTGAGGCCTGAGCCCTCACCCGAGCGGCCTTCCCGGCCGTCTGGGCGATGAGCAAGCGGCTTCGCTGGCGATGAACTCGATCCGCCAATGGTGCCCTCAACCCCGAACCTTCCCCTGCGCCGCCCACGCCACCGCCTCCTCCAGCCGGTCATCCCCCCAGAACAATTCGCCCTCCACCACGAAGGACGGCGCGCCGAAGAGCCCTCGCTGCACCGCCCGCGCCGTCTGGCCCTTCAGCGCCTCCTTGTTCTCGGCCGCGTTCGCCCGCTCCCGCACCGCGGCTGCGTCCAGCCCGAGCGCATCGAGCGCGCGCTGCAGGTTCTCGTCGCTGCCGATTGCGCAGCCCTCGGTCCAGTGCAGGCGGAAGGCCTCCTCGGTGAAGCGCTGGCACCAGCCCTCGCGCGTGCCGACCATCGCCACGCGGGCGGTGGGCAGCGAGTTCACCGGGTAGGCCTCGGGCTTGCGGAATGGGACGCCCAGCGTGGCGGCGCGGCGCTCGAGGTCGCGCCACATGTAGGCCGTCTTGGCCGAGCCCTCGGGAAACGGGAAGCCCAGGCCCTGCTGCTCGCGCACCGGCGGCAGGAAGAAGGGCTGCCAGTCGAGCGCCACGCCCCGCTCGGCCGTCAGGCGCCCGATGCGGGCCACGGTGAGCCAGGAGTAGGTGCTGGAGTACTCGATCCAGACTTCAAGGGTGGGCATGTGGGCGTCTCCTGCGCGGATGCCGCACGGTGACACGCGGCGGCCGCGCTGTCACGCCGGGCGGACCCGCAAGGGTCCGGGCTGAAGCCCGCTGCGGGACGGTCGGCCTTCAGACACCCGGCCAGGCACCCGCCCGCACACCCACCCAGGCCAGGACGCCGCAGGCCAAGCCCCCCAGGCTGATGACGGCCACCGTCAGTGCCATGCCGGCCCGGCGCGCGCCCAGCGCCCCGCGGCGCAGCACGCCGGCCGCATGCAGCACCCGGCCGAGCAGCAGGGCCGTGCCCATGGCCAGCAGCCAGGGCGTGGCCACGCCGCTGAGCTCGAGCAGCAGCATCAGCAAGAGCGCCATCGGCACGGTTTCGGTGAAGTTGCCGTGGGCGCGCATGCGGCGCAGCAGCGTGTCGTTGTCGCCGTGCAGGAAGAGCACCCGGGCGCGCATGCGCTGCGCGATCACCAGTGCGCTCAGCGCGCATTGCAGCAAGGCGCAGGCGCTGGCGAAGAGCAGGGTCCAGGGAAGGGCGGCGGCTGACACGGGGCGGGTCTCCGGCAGGGGCAGGGGCGGGGCCGGGGCAAAGCGGCGCTGGGGCTCGGGCTCACCGTGTCCCGGGCGTCGCCAGCACCACGCGCTCCAGGCGCTGCATGGACTTGGGCAGGTCCGCGCGCATGCCCGAGCCGATCACGCGGCCGAAGAACCAGCCGAGCGCGCCCCGGAACACGACACGGTGGGTGGCCAGTGTGCCGCCGCCGGTGGGCTTGAGCTCGTACTCGAAGCGCATCGTGCACAGCGGCAGGCCGCACTCCACCGCGAAGCCCTGGTCGGGCACCACATCGAGGAACTTCACTTTGGACTTGGGGCCGGACTTGGGTTCGACCACGCCGGTGGCGCCGCTCACGAAGGCGCCGTCGATGGACGAGGCCTTGAGGTCTTGGTCCCAGTCGCGCCAGGCGGCGACATCGGCATAGCGGGCGTAGATGCGGGCGGCGGGGGCGGCGATGCGGTGGGTGTGTTCGAACTGCATGGGCGTCTTCCGGGTGGAGCGGTGAGGGGCATGGAACGGTGGGCGGCGGCCTTGGGCTGGCCGACCCGCCGTGAACGCACGATAGGCGGGCCTGATTCCAAGGCCAATGGCTGCAATGCTTGAATCAGACCAAAGCTTTGGTTTGCAATCGCCGGCGTCCCCTGGACAATGCCGGCCATGCACAGCCTGCGCGGCATCCTCAACTTCACCCGGGCCGCCGAGCTGGGCAGCTTCGCCGCCGCCGGGCGCGAGCTGGGCGTGAGCGCGGTGGCGGTGAGCCAGAACATCAGCCGGCTGGAGGCTTCGCTGGGCGTGCGGCTCTTTGCGCGCAGCACCCGGGCGCTGGCGCTGACGGCCGAGGGCGCGGCCTTCCTGGAGCAGTGCCGCGAGCCGCTGGCCGCGCTGGACGCCGCCTGCCAGGGCGCCCGCGACGACGCCCGCCAGGCCAGCGGCCTGGTGCGGGCCAGCGTGGTGTCGCCGGTGGCCTATCTCTACCTGGTGCCGCTGCTGCCGCTGTTCTTCGAGCGCCATCCGCAGATCCGCCTGGAGCTCGAGCTCAGCGAGGACAGCAGCCCGCTCATCCCCAAACGCTACGACGTGGGCATCCGCGTGGGCGCGCTGCAGGACGCTGCCTTCGTCGCCCGCTCGCTGGGGCCGATGCGGCTGCCGCTGTGCGCCTCGCCGGACTACCTGCAGCGCCACGGCACACCCGCCGGTCCGGAGGCGCTGGACGGTACCCGTCACGCCCTGCTGGCCATCCAGTTCAGTGGCCAGGCCCAGCCCATGCCCTTCTTCCTGCAGTCGCGGCGCGACGGCGCCCGCGCGCTGCAGCTCGTGCCCACGGCCACCCACTGCCGCCTGGCCTGTAACGACTACCGCAGCCTGCTGCAGGCCTGCACCCGTGGCCTGGGCATCGCGCAGCTGCCGCAGCCCCTGGCGCTGCCGGCGCTTCGCCGCGGTGAGTTGCGCTGCGTGCTGCTGGACCACGCCCCCGAGGGCTGGCAGCTCTTCATCCACTACCCCAGCCGCAGGCAGCTGCCCGAGCGGGTGCGGGCCTTCGTGGACTTCTGCATCGAGCAGCTGGGCGGCCATGCCGACCTGAGCGAAGACCTGGCGGCCTTCGCGGCTTCAGCGGCCTGAGCGGTCGCTCAGGCGCGGCGGGGCGGCGCGCAGCCCCCCGGCGCGTCCTTGGGGGCCTTCGCCTTCACCCGGGGCTTGGGCGCCGGCAGCGCTGCGGCGGTGGCCAGCAGCAGGGCCTGCAGCCCCTCCCGGTCGTCCAGCAGCTCGCGGATGCAGAAATGCGGCTTCGCACCTTCGTAGGGCGGTGCCTCGGTCGGGGTGCCCAGCAGCGCGCGGCCGGCCTCGGTGGGCTTGACGAACAGCGTGTCGTCGCACACCAGGCCGACGACCTTGCCGTCCAGGTAGAGGGCGTACTCGCCGAACATGGCCCGCGCCCGCACCCGACTTCCGAGGCCGGACTGTTCGCAGATGAAGTCGAGGGTGGGGCGGCGGGTGGGCATGGGGCGATGGTGCCATTCCGCAAATCTGACGATGACCGGGCCGGGGCTGCGTCGGTAGTCTGCGTTGCAGTTGTGTACCCGACCTCCCATACACGAACTCCATCTACCGCACCCTGGCGCTACTCCTGAGCCAGGGGCCGGTGTCGAGGACGCCCGCATGAAGCCCTTCTCGCCATGCCTCCATGCCGCTACTCCTGAGAACAGGCAGTGCTCTTCGCCAGCCGCAGGACGTTCTCCCCGAGCGTGGAACCGCGCCGCCTTCTCGACGGTGACCTTCTTCGCTCTTGCCGCGTGCGGGGGTGGATCACCGGCCCCTGCGGAGACTGCATCGGCCCCGGCTGTTGCACCGTCACCGGTCGTCGCACCCGCACCCGCACCCGCACCTTCGCCACCACCGTCACCGTCACCGTCACCGCCGCCCGCATTCCCACCCGCCGTCGCTGCGACACGATCCATCGCGCTTCCCTTGCCTGCAGGGCAGATCCCTGACGACTCGGTGGAGGGGCTGACCGCCGATGGCCTGCTCGGCACCTCCACGGCCGTCGGCGGGCCGAGGTCCTTGTTGATCGACGACGTCGGCTTGAACCTCATTTTCGGGTTGCGGTCCGCAACGACCACGGCGCCCCGGAGCCTTTCGATCTACCGCCTGGACCTGCGGTCCGCGACGGCAGCCCCCCAACTGGTGTACGACGCGATCCAGCGGGGAGCCGATGTGGCCCTGTGCCCGACCCAGGGCATTCGCTACAGCCTCAGTCAGGACGGGGCCGAGCTCATCCTCCCGGAAAACACCGCCCTGTCCGGCGGCGGCTGCAGCGCCGCAGCCAATGTTCGAGGGCGTCTGCTGGCCATCACGCTCGCCGGGCCTGCGGCGAGCGCAGCGCCTGTGCTGCAACTCGATGGCGTCAGGGTCGCGGAGGTCAACTGGACGGCCACCTGGTCCCATGAGGAGGTCGCGGCACTGACCTTCCAGGCCCCCGACGCGGCGACGACCCGCAACCTGCGCTATCTCACCCGGCCGGGACGCCAGGCATCCCTGCTCCGCGCGTGGCCTGCGGTTCCGGTACCCGCCACCTTGTTCCTCTTCAACCTGGACAACCGCTGGATGCACGGGCAGTTGCAGATCGTGCCGGGGGGCAGCCTGTCATCGGTCGGCGTGATCACGGGGGACGCCTTCAGCCCCATCGGTTGGTACCGGGCTTCCTTCTCGCTTTCAGGAGCCGGTTCGCTGACCCGCGAGGCGGACGCGAGCGTGCCCGGCGCCCCTGCCCTGGTCGACAGCGTACTGGCGAACCGCGGCATGACCCGAACGGGAACGGCGGTGGGCGAAGACGGGCGGGTGGGTGCCCCCCTGCCCGGCTTTGGACGCTACCAGCCCGCCCCGTTCAATGGCGTGGGTGACATCCGCGCTTCGCTGTGCCAAAGCTATGACGCGCGGATGCTCTATCCGCTGGCCACGGGTCAGATCAGCCCCGCTGCGGGCGTTGACGTGACCGCTGCTGTCCGCCCGTTCTGCACCGGCTCGAACCTCACCCCGTTGGGCGAGGGCGTGCGAGCGGTGCGCGGCGATTCGCTGGTGTTGCTGTCCCACGGCGGTCTGCTGCACCTCTATGACCTGCAGACGCAGGCGCTTCTGACCGGGCGCGTGTCGGCGTCCGACGCCTTGCATGCCTTGTCGTCTGACGGTCGGTGGCTGGTGACGCGCCGTGTGGAAAGCGGCCAGCTGCGCTTCGATCTTCACGACACCCGTGCGTGGAATTCCGTTCCCCGGCGATGAGCGGGCCAGAGAGAGCCGCTTGTCCGTCCTTGTACTTGCCCTGCTGGACTTGAGAGGAGTTCCTGAAATGACGCTGTCGACTTGCCCGCCGCCTGCGGTTTCCCCCGTATCGCCCGACGGGCGAGTGCTGCCGTCCCTCGTTGAAGCTTCGCCCGCTCAGATGCCTCACCTGCGGGTGTCGTGCGCCTTGGCCATGCTTATCGCGCTGAGCGCCTGCGGCGGGGGCGGGGGTGGAGGCGGGTCTGACGATTCGGGCTGGGCGCAATGGGAAGGCAATGCCAACGGCTCGGTCATCAAGGACGCGAGCAACGACTCGTTTGAAGTCCAGACTTCAGATCGGACTCTGGTATTCAGTCGACAGACTCGCGTCGGTGGACTCACGGTGGACAGCAGCGCGAACGTTGTTCAGGCCGGCATCGTGCGCGCGCGGATCGTCTTGTCCACGCTCAGTGGTGGCGCCCGCATTGCAGTGCTGCAGTGCTCCAGCGGCGCAGCCGCGGACATCATCGTCAACGGCGTCAACTGGGAGTGGAACTGCGGCCCCGGGGGTGCGGCGCCACCGCCAGTGGCCGCACCCGCACCCGTTCCCGTTCCCGTTCCCGCTCCAGTGCTCGCACCAGCGCCGACACCGGTGATCGCGCCGACGCCGACCCCGGTGATCACGCCCACGCCGGTGCCGATCATCACCCCCACGCCTGCACCTGCGCCGGCTCCCGCTCCTGCCCCTGCCCCTGCACCGCGCCCCACCACCGTTCAGGCCCAGACCCTCAACGAGGGCTACTTCGCCAGGGGCCTGTTCAACGAGTACCGGCTGTATCTGCGCAACCCCAGTGCCTACCGAATCTCCTGCACCGTGTTCGGGGAATACCGGTTCCCCAATGGGTCAGCCTTTCTGCAGAACGGAAGCAACGCCGATTCCGTCATTCTGTCGCCCGGGCAGACGGACTATGTGTCGTGGTCGATCAGCGATCGCAACCTGCAGTTCATCCGCTGGAGCCTGTCGCCCTGCCGTGTCTTCTAGCCCCCTGGCAAGGGTGCGGTGCGGGCCGATCCCTCAGCCGGCTCGGCCCGTCGCACCCCCCGCTCAATCCAGCTTCAACCCCAGCTCCACCGCCTTCTGCGGCAGCACCGCCAGTTCCTGCTGGATCACCGCGTTGAAGGCCTCCACCGTGTTGCCGCTGGTGGGCGACACGCCGCCGAGC
>JAIYCR010000041.1 GCA_027487905.1 Rubrivivax sp.
CATGCAGTCGGGCAAGTCCATCTACGACGGCTGGATCTCCGACTCCGACCTCATCGGCACCCACTACCGCTACGGCAAGATCCTGAGCCTGACCGACTACATGGCCGGTGCCGGTGCCGAGTGGACCAACCCCGGCCTGGACCTGAAGGACTTCATCGGCACGAGCTTCACCACCGCGCCGGACGGCAAGCTCTACCAGCTGCCCGACCAGCAGTTCGCCAACCTCTACTGGTTCCGCGCCGACCTGTTCGCCCGCGACGACCTGAAGCAGAAGTTCAAGGCCAAGTACGGCTATGACCTGGGCGTGCCGCTGAACTGGAGCGCCTACGAGGACATCGCCGCCTTCTTCACCAACGACGTGAAGGAGATCGACGGCAAGCCCATCTACGGCCACATGGACTACGGCAAGAAGGATCCGTCGCTCGGCTGGCGCTTCACCGACGCCTGGCTGTCGATGGCCGGCACCGCCGACGTGGGAATCCCGAACGGCATGCCGGTGGACGAGTGGGGCATCCGCGTGGCCGACGACAAGTGCACCCCGGTGGGCGCCTCGGTGGCCCGGGGTGGCGCCACCAACTCGCCGGCCGCCGTCTACGCGCTCACCAAGTACGTCGACTGGATGAAGAAGTACGCCCCGAAGGAGGCCACTGGCATGACCTTCGGCGAGGCCGGCCCCGTGCCGGCCCAGGGCCAGATCGCCCAGCAGATCTTCTGGTACACCGCCTTCACCGCCGACATGGTCAAGCCCGGCCTGCCGGTGGTGAATGCGGACGGCACGCCGAAGTGGCGCATGGCCCCGGGCCCGAACGGCCCGTACTGGAAGCAGGGCATGCAGAACGGCTACCAGGACGTGGGCGCGTGGACCTTCTTCAAGGACCACGATGCCAACAAGACGGCCGGTGCCTGGCTGTACGCCCAGTTCATCACCAGCAAGACGGTGTCGCTGAAGAAGACCATCGTGGGCCTCACGCCCATCCGCGAGAGCGACATCCAGTCGCAGGCCATGACCGACATGGCGCCCAAGCTCGGCGGCCTGGTGGAGTTCTATCGCAGCCCGGCTCGCGTGGCCTGGACGCCCACTGGCACCAACGTGCCCGACTACCCGAAGCTCGCGCAGCTGTGGTGGAAGAACGTGGCCCAGGCGGTGACCGGCGAGATGACCCCGCAGAAGGCGATGGACACGCTGGCCGACGAGATGGACGACGTGATGGCCCGGCTGGAGCGTGCGGGCATGGCCAACTGCGCGCCCAAGCTCAACCCCAAGGGCGACCCGGCCAAGTACCTGAGCGACAAGCAGGCCCCGTGGAAGAGGCTCGCCAACGAGAAGCCCAAGGGCCAGACGATTGCCTACGACACGCTGCTGACCGCGTGGAAGGAAGGCCGCGTGCGCTGATTGCGGCCGCGTGACCGCCGGCGTCCGCAGGGCGCCGGGTGTGACCGACACGGCCCCCGGGGCGAAAGCCCCGGGGGCCTTTTTGTTTTCGCTCCCGCCGCGACAGCCCCGGGGCTTTTCCTGGGCGTCACGCCGCGCTGGCATGCTTCGCGCTTGCTGGGAACCAAGCCTGCCCTCGACCCGCGAGGCAGGAGCTTCCCCGGAGCTTCGGACATGAGCGCACTCCCTTCACTGCCCAGCCCCCCCGCCGACATCGCCTTCGAGGCCATCGAAAGTCATCGTCTGCCGGACCTGCTGCGGCGCATGCCCAAGGCCGAGCTGCACATCCACATCGAGGGCTCGCTCGAGCCTGAACTCATCTTCAGCCTGGCCGAGCGCAACGGCGTGAAGCTCGCCTGGCCGAGCGTGCAGGCGCTGCGTGCGGCCTACGCCTTCACCGACCTGCAAAGCTTCCTGGACATCTACTACGCCGGCGCCAGCGTGCTGCTGCACGAGGACGACTTCTTCGACATGGCCATGGCCTATTTCGAGCGGGCCGCGGCCGACGGGGTGGTGCGGGCCGAAGTGTTCTTCGACCCGCAGACCCACACCGAGCGTGGCGTGCCCGTGGGCGTGGTCATCGAGGGGCTCAGCCGCGCCCGGCGCGCCGCCTTCGACCGCTTCGGCCTGTCGAGCGAGCTCATCCTGTGCTTCCTGCGCCACCTGAGCGAAGACGCCGCGCTGCGCACGCTCGAGGATGCGCTGCCGTGGCGGCAGCACTTCATCGGCGTGGGGCTGGACAGCTCCGAGCGCGGGCACCCGCCGGAGAAGTTCGCGCGGGTGTTCGCGCGCGCCGGCGAACTGGGCCTGCGGCGGGTGGCGCATGCGGGCGAGGAGGGGCCGGCGGCCTACATCCGCAGCGCTCTGGACCTGTTGAAGGTGGAGCGCATCGACCACGGCGTGCGCTGCACCGAAGACCCGTCTCTGGTGGCCGAACTGGCGGCGCGCGGCGTGCCGCTGACGGTGTGCCCGCTGTCCAACGTGAAGCTGCGGGTGTTCGACGACCTCTCCGGCCACAACCTGCCCGAGCTGATGGCCGCGGGCCTGTGGGTGACGCTCAACAGCGACGACCCGGCCTATTTCGGCGGCTACCTGGCGACCAACTTCGTCGACACCTTCGCCGCGCTGCCGGCGCTGGGCGCCCGGCAGGCCTGGCAACTGGCGGCCAACAGCCTGGAGGCGAGCTTCGCATCGCCCCCGCAGCGCGCGCTGTGGCGGGCCGATCTCGATGCAGCCTTCCGCGGGGCCGTGTAAGGTCACGTCCATGCCCAAGCCAGCCCCCCCCATCCGTGGCGCCACCGGCGCGTCGTCCGAGCCGGCGGACACCCTGAGCGCCAGCGAAGGTGCGTCCGGCGGGCCGCCGTCGCCCTGGCAGGGGCGCTCCAGCCTCGGGGCCGACCGCAGTGGCCGCCGCGCCGTGCTGGGCGCGGGCCTGGCGCTGGCTGCTTCCTTGGTGGCGCTGCTCGCGCTCGGGTCGGCAGCGGCGGTGTTCGCACAGCCGCGGAGCAATGCCCCGACGGCGGTGCCCGCGGCTGCAGCCCCCACTGCAAGCGCCCGCGCCATCCTCGCCGGCGGCTGCTTCTGGTGCGTCGAGGCCGATTTCGACAAGGTGCCCGGCGTGCTGCGCACGACCTCCGGCTACATAGGCGGCTCGGTGGCCAACCCGAGCTACGAGCAGGTGGCGGCCAAGACGACCGGCCACGCCGAGGCGGTGGAGATCGAGTTCGACCCAAGCCGCGTGAGCTACGAGGCGCTGCTGGCCCACTACTGGCGGACCATCGACCCCACCACGCGCGACCGCCAGTTCTGCGACACCGGCACTCCCTACCGCACCGCCATCTTCGCGGTGGACGGCGCCCAGCTCGCGGCGGCCCGTGCGTCGCTCGCGGCGCTGGACAAGAGCAAGCCCTTCAGCGAGCCCATCGTCACCCAGATCCTGATGGCTGGCCCCTTCTACAAGGCCGAGGACTACCACCAGGATTACTACCAGCGAAACCCGGTGCGCTACCAGTACTACCGCAAGGCCTGCGGACGGGACGCTCGGCTGGAGCAACTGTGGGGCCGCAAGGCCGCGCCGTGAGCGATCGGCGAGGCTGGCTTCGGCGGGCCGCCGCCTGCTGTGCGGCCGCCGGCTTGCGGGGCGCGGCACCGGCCGGTCTGAAGCTGGGAACGGCCGTGGGCCTGGGGCTGGGCGTGGGACTAGGCGTGGGGGCCGCGGCGCCTTCACGCGCCGAATCGCTGGACGTGCCTTTCATCACCACGCCGGACCACGTGACGCTGGCGATGCTCGAGCTGGCGGGGGTGGGCCGCGGCGACCATCTCATCGACCTCGGCTCGGGTGACGGCCGCATCGTCATCACCGCCGCGCGCCGCTTCGGCGCCACCGGACTGGGGGTGGAGATCGTGCCGGACCTGGTCGAACTCAGCCGTCGCCATGCGGTTCAGGCGGGCGTGGCCGACCGGGTGCAGTTCCGCGTGCAGGACCTCTTCGACCCGGCGCTGGACGCCGACCTCGCGCGGGCGAGCGTCATCACCCTCTACCTGCTGCCCGACGTCAACCTGCGCCTGAGGCCGCGGCTGCAGGCGCTGCGGCCGGGCACCCGCATCGTCAGCCACGACTGGGACATGGGCGACTGGATGCCCGACCGCACCCGGGTGGTGGAGGTGCCCGAAAAGGCGGTGGGGCGCGAGAAGCTCAGCCGCCTGCACCTGTGGACGCTGCGCTGAACCGGCCGAACGAGCGGGACCCAAGGGGCCGGAGTGCTCCGGGGGCGCCGATGCCTGGCTGGCCGGACTCAGGCCGGACTCAGGCGGGCGCGCCCGACGGCGGCGGGCTGCGGCGGCGGAGCAGCCGGATCACCACCGACAGCAACAGCGCCACGCCCACGATGACGGCCGCACCCAGGCCCCACAGCACCCAGACGATGACCGGGGCGGCGCCGCCCAGCCAGCCGAGCATCACCTGAGTCAGGTCGATGGTGGCGGTGAGGATGGCCTGGAAGCCGGGGAACCACTGGCCGATGGTGTCGGCATGGGGAATCTGGTCGACCAGCGGCTTGAGGTCGGACAGCTGGCTGCTGTCCAGCGTGAGGACCGCGTGCAGTCCCCAGGCGGTCAGCGACCACATTCCGAGGGCGGCGAGGGTGAGGATCCACAGGGCGAGCATCATGGCGAGGGCGCTTTCACGGCTGGGACGGCGGGTTCGCCGAACGAGGCCTGACTTGGGGGCGGAGCACTCGCCTGCAAGGCGTGGGCGTCCAGCAACTGGCGCACGCTGGACAGCGCCAGTGCCAGGAAGGCCAGCGCACACAGCCGGTAGGTGATGCGGGCCCAGCGTGCGGAGGTGTCGCGGAAGAGCCGCGCCACCAACGCCGCGCAGACGAAGGCCCACACCACCGAGGACACCATGAAGCCGGCGAAGAACACGCCGTAGTGCGCCGGTTCCGGCTCGAGCACGCCCACCGCCCCCATGGCGCTGCCCAGCGCGGCCCAGTAGGCGACGTTCTGCGGGTTGGTCACGCTCAGCAGCGCGCCGGCGCGCAAGGCAGCGCGGGCCGCAGCGGGGTGGGGGGTGCCGGCGTTGCCGGATGGCCCGGGCGGGATCTCGAAGGCCTGCTCTGCACTGCGCCAGGCGTCCCGGGCCAGCCACAGCAGGTAGAGCACGCCGGCGATGCCCACCGGCACGCGCAAGGCCTGCCATTGCAGCAGCAGGCCCACGCCCACCAGGCCCAGCACCGCCCACAGCGCATCGCCCACCAGCGAGCCCAGCTGCACCTGCAGCGCCGGCTGGAAGCCGCCGCGCACGCCGCGCCGGATGGTCTCGGCGAACACCGCGCCAGGTGCGGCGTTGAAGATCAGACCGAGGCCGAAGGCGGTGGCGAACAGAGACAGCATCGACGGGAAGGGTTCAAGCGGGGGTGTGAAGGCGGCATCAGCGCGGGCTGGGCGGGCCCACCTGGCGCCAGAAGCGGGAGAAGGAGTCGCAGCGGCCCGCTGGCGGCGAATACAGGCGCGGAACCGGCCGCAGCTTCAGGCGGCGCAGCGCAGCCGGCAGGTGCGGATCGTCCTGGCCGTCGCAGGAGGCGGCGCCCGCCAGCGCTGCAGCCAGCGCCGTGCCGCTGCCCGTCCAGCAAGCCCCTTCGGGCCCGACCAGTTGCCGCAGGCGCTGCAGCACGAAGCGCCAGCGCGCCGCGCCCCAGGGGCGCCCCGCCAGGTCATCGGTGGGCAGCAGCGCGACCACCCGCCCGGTGAAGCCCGCCGGCGGATCGGCCAGGCCGCCCGGATGGGCCAGCCACAGGTGCTGGCCGCGCAGGTCGCCTCCGGCGGGAGGGGCCTGCAGTCCCCGGGTGTCCGGCGGCGTGGCGCTCAGCGAGCCACCGTCCTGAAGCGCCGCGCCAGCACCCGGTCGCCACCGGCCATGCCAGTCGCGCGGCGCGAACATCGCCACGTTGCCTTCGCTGAAGCGGTAGGGCTTGTGGCTGCCGGTCCCGGCCACCCACTGCCAGCTCAGGTGGTTGCTGGCGAGGTCGCCGTCGATCAGGTGGCCATACATCCAGTCGGCACCCACCCGCCAGTGCACGCCCGCGTCGTGGATCAGCCAGCCTGCCAGCCACAGGCGCGCGTGGTTGTGCAGCCAGCCGTCGCGCACCAGCGCCTGCACGCTCAGGTCGATGGCGCAGATGCCGGTTCGGCCCTGCAGCAGCGCCTCCGGCAGCGAGCGGGAATAGGCCGAGTCGGGCTTCTCGCCGGCATGGAGGGATTCGAAGATGCCGTCGCCCCGGTGCTGCCACACGTGGTGGAAGTACTCCCGCCAGGCGAGTTCCTGGATGAACTTGTGCCCGGGCGGCAGGGGACGGCGCCGGTGCACCGCATCGCGCACCTCGGGCAGCGTCAGCAGCCCGCGGCTGATGTAGGGCGACAGCAGGCTGACGGCCCCGTCCAGGTGGTTGCGCGTGGCCGCGTAGGCGGCGGGGTCGACGGCATCGAGCCGCTGGCGCGCCGCCTCGGGCGTGGGTTCGAAGTGCAGGGTCATGGGCCGTCCGGGGCGGGAGGCAGCGCGCCGACCTCGCCGCGGCGGATGGCCTGCGCCCGCCCGCGGATGGCCGCTCGCTCGGGCTCGGCGATGCGCGCCAGGTTCTTCACCTGCAGCGCCATGCGCGGATGCCGCGCGAAGCGGGCCTCGTGGCGCATCAGGAAGTCCCAGTAGAGGGTGGTGAAGGGGCAGGCGCGGTCGCCGGTGCGCTCGCGGGGGCGGTAGCGGCAGCCGCGGCAGTGGTCGCTCATGCGGTCGATGTACTGGCCGGTGGCGGCATAGGGCTTGCTGGACATCGCGCCGCCGTCGGCGAACTGGCTCATGCCCAGCACGTTGGGCAGCTCCACCCACTCCACCGCGTCCACATAGACCGACAGGTACCAGCCATGCACCTGCCGGGGTTCGACCCCCAGCATCAGCGCATACAGGCCGGTGACCATCAGGCGCTGGATGTGGTGGGCATAACCCAGTTGCAGCGTCTGCCCGAGGGCGTCGGCCAGGCAGGCCATGTCGGTGCGGCCCGTCCAGTACCAGTCGGGCAGGGCTTCCTGCGCGTCCAGAGCGTTCTGCTCCAGGTAGCCCGGCATGTGCAGCCAGTAGACGCCGCGGACGTATTCACGCCAGCCCAGGATCTGCCGGATGAAGCCCTCGACCGCCGGCAGCGGTGCGCGACCGTCCTTCCAGGCGCGCTCGGCGGCGGCGATGACCTCCCGCGGGTCGATCAGCTTGAGGTTCAGCGCCACCGACAGGTGGGAGTGGTAGAGCCAGGGCTCGCCCGTCCACATCGCGTCCTGCCAGCGGCCATAGTCGGGCAGCCGCTCTGCGATGAAGGCGTCGAGCACCTGGCGGGCCTGCGCTGGCGTCATGGGCCAGCCGAAGGCCAGCGCGCTGCCCGGGTGGCTGGCGAAGCGGCGCTCGACGGTGGCGATGACCTCGCGGGTGATGTCGTCGGGCTCGAAGCGCAGCGGTGGCGGCACGAAGCCCGGCCCCTGGGCCCCGAAGGCCTCGCGGTTGTCGGCGTCGTAGTTCCATTGGCCGCCGGCCGGCTCGCGGCCATCCGGGCCTTGCATCAGCACGCCGTGCTCCAGGCGCTGGGCGCGGTAGAAGGTTTCCAGGCGCAGCTGCCGCCGGGTGCCGGCATGGCGCGAGAAGGCAGCGGTGCTGCACAGGAAGTGGCGGTCCGGCCGCACCTCCAGCGCAAGGCCCAGCGCGCGTGCGCAGGCCTGCAGGGCCGTCAGCACCCGGTGGTCGCCGGGTTCGGTCACCACCAGCCGCTCGCTCGGGCGGGCGGCGTGGTCGGCGGCAAGGGCCTCGGTCAGCGTGCCGGCCTCGCCGCGCGGGTCGTCCAGTGCGCGGTACTCCAGCGGCAGGCCACGCCCGCGCAGGTCGGCCGCGAAGTGGCGCATGCCCGACAGGAACACCGCGATTCGCATGCGGCTGGACCACACATGGGTGGATTCCTCGGCGGCCTCGGCCATCCAGACGGTGTCGCGTGTGGCGTCGAAGCCGTCGAAGGCGCTGGAGCCCGGGTCGAGCTGGTCGCCGAGGACGAGCACCCGGTTGCGCAGGGGTGGACGGCTCATCGGCGGGCCGGCCCGTTGGCGGCTGCGGGGCTTGCCGGCCCCTTGTGACGGCGGCAGGCGTCGCTGCAATAGCGCACCGATTCCCAGTTGCGGGCCCAGGCCCGCCGCCAGCTCATCTCTCGGCCGCAGGCCACGCAGGGCTTGCTCGGAAGGTGGGACTTGTTGCCTTTGAACATGGCGGGCAGCCGCGCAGGCCGTCGGCCAGGGTCAGGCGGGCGGCGGGTCGGAGGGGGAAGGGCGGGAGGACGCGGATGCTAAGGCGTGGTCGCCATCCGGGCGGCGCCAGGGGTCAACATGGGTCATCAGGTCGAGCACCCGGTGACGCTGCATCACCGCGCGCCGGGCCGACACGGCGATGTCGTGGCCGGCTTCCACCGTGATGCCTGCATCGACCTCCAGGTGCACGTCCACGACGATCAGGTCGCCCATGCGGCGGGTGCGAAGGTCGTGCACGCCCTGCACGCCCGGGGTGGCGGCCAGCGTGCTGCGGATGGCCTCGACTTCGTCGGCGTCCGCGGCCCGGTCGACCAGGTCGTGCAGCGCGTCCCAGGCGAAGCGCCAGCCCATGCGCACGATCATCAGGCCCACCACCAGCGCGGCCACCGCATCGAGCAGCGGATAGCCCAGCAGGCTGCCGACGATGCCCAGCGCCACCACCAGCGACGAGGCCGCGTCCGAACGCGCATGCCAGGCGTTGGCCACCAGCAGGCTGGACTTCACCTGCTGGCCGACCCGCAGCAGGTAGCGGAACAGCACCTCCTTGCACACCAGCGTGGCCACGGCCACGCCCAGGGCGGCCGGATGGACGGGAGGCACGGCGTCGGGCGACTGCAGCCGACCCACCGCCGACACCAGGAGGCCGATGCCCACGGACGCCATCAGCAGGCCCAGCACCAGCGACGCGGCGTTCTCGAAACGGCGGTGGCCGTAGGGATGGTGGGCGTCCGCGTCGCGGTGGGCATGGCGGTTGGCCACCAGCACGATCGCGTCGGACGCCAGGTCGGACAGCGAATGCAGGCCGTCGGCCACCAGCGCCTGCGAACGGGTGGCCACGCCCGCGGCGATTTGCAGCGCGGTGAGCACCACATTGACCGCGATGCTCACGCCGGTGCTGCGGTTCGCCGCCGCGCGGCGGGCGGCGTCCTCGGCCGCGCTGTGGTCAGGGTCGTCTGCGGCGGGCGTCCCCGGCGGAGGTTCGGGCTGCGAAGCAGCGGGGGGTGGGGTCGTCCTCATCAGACCTTGCATCTTGCCCGGCGGATCTTTCAGCCGGCTTGTCCAGGCGCATCGAGTGCCTGCAGCAGGGCGTTCGCCTGCGGGCCGAAGGCGTAGGCGTCCATGCCCAGGCAGCCGAAGGTCACGCCCTCGTGCAGCCGCACGGCCGGTCCGGGCGCAGCACCGCTGGCGACGAACCAGGGCAGCAGGTGTTCGGCGCTGGGGTGCATGTCATGCGCGTGAGGTGCGAGGCGCTCCCAGTCGCGCAGGTCCTGCGCGTTGCCGGCGCTGGCACGGTCGGCCCACCACTGGCGGAAGGCACGGCTCTCGGGAATCTCCCGCGCGCTCGCATCCGGCGCGCCCCGGCCGGCGCCGCCCTGGAACACCCGGGCGAGGTTGTGGGTGATGCTGCCGGTGGCCAGCAGCAGCACGCCTTGATCGACCAGCGGCTGCAGAGCCTTGCCCAGGGCCTCCAGATCGGCCGGCGAGGCGTCCTGGCCCCAGGCCAGCGGCACGATCGGCCAGTCGGCCGCGGGGTGCAGGTGCATCAGGGCGGTCCAGATGCCGTGGTCCAGGCCGCCCCTGGGCAGCAGCTGGCCGCGCATCCCGGCGCGCTGCATCAGCTCGATGGCCTCGCGCGCGCAGTCCGGGTCGCCCGGGGTGTCGTAACGCAGCGTGTTCAGGCGCGGATCGAAGCCGCCGAAGTCGTGGATGGCCATATGCCGGTCGGCCGAAAGCGCCAAGGCATCGGCGTCCCGGCGGTTGCGCAAGGCGGTGTGTGCGGACACCGCCAGCACCGCCCGTGGACGGGCGAAGCCCTCGCGGGCGACCCGCCCGAGCTGCTGGAAGAAGGCACCGGTCGCGCCCGGCTGCAGCGCGATCATCGGAGAGCCGTGCGACAGGTACAGCGGTGGCAGCAAGGGCAGCGGCGCAGGTGTGGGGCTGGGCAGGTTCATGTACCGATTGGGCGCCAGCGGCAGGCCGTCAGGGTTCAATTCGCTTGCAGCCAGCATTCGGGCCGGGGGCCGGTCGGCGGCAGGAACGTGGGCTGCCGCGGTTTGGGGGCATCGGTTCGGTGTCAGACTCCGGGCAAACCCCAGGCAAACCCCAGGCTCACGGCGGCTGCCCGCCGCTGCCGGCCGCCCCTCCACCCGACCCTCACCCCACCGCACCCGGGCTGCGGCCGACGACATGAGCGCTGAGTCCCGATCCGAAGCTTCCGTCCACCGTCCGGCCGCCGCACGGGCCGGCGGCGCCTCGTCGCTCGGGCTGGCGTGGCGGCAGATGCTGCGCGACCTGCGCGCCGGCGAGCTGCGCCTGCTGGTGGTGGCGGTGATGCTGGCAGTGGCCGCGCTCAGCGCGGTGGGCTTCTTCGCCGACCGGCTGAACAACGGCCTGGCCCGCGACGCCCGCCAGCTGCTGGGCGGCGATGCGGTGGTGTCCAGCGACAAGCCGGCACCGGCGCTGCTCACCGACGAGGCCAGCCGCCTGGGGCTGCGCATGGCGCGTTCGGTGAGCTTTCCCAGCATGGCCCGAGCCCCCGATGCCCAGGGCGGGGCCGCGCGGCTGGTGGCGGTCAAGGCGGTCAGCGAGGCCTATCCGCTGCGCGGCCAGCTGCGCGTGGCCGATGCCCCCGGCCAGGCCGACCGGGCTGCCACCGGCGTGCCGGCGGCGGGCAGCGTGTGGGTCGATCCAGCGCTGCTGGAGGCGATGGGGCTGAAGGTGGGCGATGCGCTGCTGCTGGGCGACTCTTCGCTTCGCATCGAGCGGCTGATCGTCATCGAGCCCGACCGCGGGGCGGGCTTCATGAGTTTCGCCCCGCGGGTGATGCTGGCCGAGTCCGATCTCGCTGCCACCGGTCTGGTCCAGCCGGCCAGCCGCGTGAGCTACCGGCTCGCGGTGGCCGCCGACGACACCCGCGGCGCGCGCGCCCAGGCCGACGTCCGCGCCTTCGTGGCCTTCACCGACGAGCAGGTCAAGGCCGAGCGGCTGCGCGGGCTGCGGGTGGAGTCGCTGCAGAGCGGCCGTCCGGAGATGCAGCAGACGCTGGACCGCGCGGAGAAATTCCTCAACCTGGTCGCGCTGCTCTCGGCCCTGCTGGCCGCGGTGGCGGTGGGCATTGCCAGCCGCGATTTCGCCGAGCGTCACCTGGACGATTGCGCCATGCTGCGGGTGCTCGGCCTGCCCCAGCGGCAGATCGCCGCGGCCTACTTCATCGAGTTCGCGCTGGTGGGTCTGGTGGCCAGTGCGCTGGGGGTGGCGGTGGGCTTCGGCGTCCACTACGTGTTCGTCGCGCTGCTGGCCGGGCTGGTGGATGCGAGCCTGCCGGCGGCGGGCTGGTTCCCCGCGCTCTTCGGCATGGGCGTGGGCCTCACGCTGCTGATGGGCTTCGGCCTGCCGCCCGTGCTGCAGTTGGCCCAGGTGCCGCCGCTTCGCGTGATGCGCCGCGACGTCGGCGCGCTGCGGCCCGCGTCGCTGCTGGTGCTGGCCGCGGGCGCGGCCGGCTTCGTGGCGCTGCTGCTGGCGGTCAGCAGCGACCTTCGCCTGGGACTGATCGCGGTGGGTGGCTTCGCCGCTGCGGTGGCGGTGTTCGCCGCGGCGGCGGCCCTGGCGGTGTGGCTGCTGCGCCGCGCCGTTCCGGAAACCCGTGCACCCCGCTGGCTGGTGCTGGCCACCCGGCAGATCGCCGCTCGACCGGCCTTCGCGGTGCTGCAGGTCAGCGCGCTGAGCGTGGGCCTGCTCGCGCTGGTGCTGCTGGTGCTGCTGCGCACCGACCTCATCGGCAGCTGGCGGCAGGCCACGCCGCCCGATGCACCCGACCGTTTCGTCATCAACATCCAGCCCGAGCAGGGCGACGCCTTCCGGCGCACGCTGGACGGCGCCGGGGTCAGCGGCTACGACTGGTACCCGATGATCCGCGGGCGCATGGTGTCCATCAACGGCCGCGCCGTGACGCCCGACGATTTCACCGACGACCGCGCCCGCCGACTGGTCGAGCGCGAGTTCAACCTCAGCCACCATGCCACGCTGCCCGAGCACAACACGCTCGTGGCCGGACGCTGGACGGATGACGAGGCGGGTGCGATCAGCGTCGAGTCGGGGCTGGCCGAGACCTTCGGCGTGAAGGTGGGCGACACCCTCGGTTTCGACATCGCGGGCGTGCCGGTCGAGGCGCGTGTCACCAGCCTGCGCAAGGTGGACTGGGCGTCGATGCGGGTGAACTTCTTCGTCATCTTCCCCACCGCGTCGATGACCGACGTGCCCAGCACCTACATCGCGGCCTTCCGCTCGCCGCGACAGGCCGATGGCAGCGCGGTGCCCGGCTTCGACAACGCGCTGAGCCGCGACTTTCCCAACATCACCAATGTGGACGTGTCGGCCAGCATCGCCCAGGTGCAGCGGGTGCTCGACCAGGTCATCCGTGCGGTGGAGTTCCTGTTCGCCTTCACGCTGGCGGCCGGGCTGGTGGTGCTGTTCGCGGCCATCACGGCCACGCGGGAGGCGCGCTCGCGCGAGTTCGCCATCATGCGGGCGATGGGCGCGAGCGGCCGTCTGCTCGGGCAGGTGCAGCGCGCCGAGCTGCTCGGCGTGGGTGCGCTGGCCGGCTTCCTGGCCTCGGTGGCTGCGGTGGGCGTGGGCTGGGCGCTGGCGCGCTTCGCGTTCGAGTTCACCTGGACAGCCTCGCCGTTCGTGCCGCTGGCCGGGGCCGCCTTCGGTGCGGTGCTGGCGCTGGCGGCCGGCTGGTGGGGCCTGCGCGAGGTGCTGCAGCGCCCTGTGGTGCAGACGCTTCGGCAGGCCACCCGGGAGTGAGGGCGCAGGGCCGGGACGCCCCGCAGTCCCTGCCAGGGCGCGCGGCGCTCAGCCTCGCGCGCCGTCGATCACGCCCATGTCGGCGCTGCTCATCAGGCCTTCGATGTCCATCAGGATGAGCATGCGCTGATCGGCGCCGGTGCCGGCAGTGCCGATGCCGGTGATGAAGCCGCCGTCGATGGAGGAGGTCATCTCCGGCGCCGGCTTGATGGCGTCGCGCGAGAGTTCGAGCACATCGCTCACCGAGTCCACGACCACGCCCACGACGCGGCCCTTGACGCTGAGCACGATCACCACGGTGAAGGCGTTGTACTCGGCGGTGTCGCAGGCCAGCTTCAGCCGCAGGTCCACGATGGGGACGATCACGCCCCTCAGGTTGACCACGCCCTTGATGAAGGCGGGCGCGTTGGCGATGCGGGTGGGCGGCTCGTAGGAGCGGATCTCCTGCACCTTCAGGATGTCGATGCCGTATTCCTCGCCCCCGAGCCGGAAGGTGAGGAACTCTCCGCCGGCGGGCATGGCCCGGGCCTTGCCGGGCGCGGCACCGCCCGGGGACAGCGTGGCTGGTGGAAGGGGGCGCTCCGTGCGGACGCGGGCTTGTTCGACGGTTTCCATGGGTACGGCCTTTCGTGGGCGCTCGATCGGACGGCGCGTGCGGGGCTCCCCGGAGGAGGTGGAATCCGCGCGCCTGTGCGTGATATCGGCCGCCCGAGCGCCCACTGAAGGGCTGGCCGGCTCAGTGGACGACGGTGTCGATCAGGCCCATGTCGGCGCTGCTCATCAGGGACTCGATGTCCATCAGGATGAGCATGCGCTGCTCGTCGCCCGACTTCACCGCGCCGATGCCGGTGATGAAGCTGGTGTCCACCGCGGAGTTCATTTCCGGGGCCGGCTTGATGACGTCGCGGGTGAGTTCGAGCACGTCGCTGACCGAATCGACCACCGCGCCGACCACGCGGCCGCGCACGTTGAGCACGATGACCACGGTGAAGGCGTTGTACTCGGCCGTGTCGCAACCGAGCTTCAGGCGCAGGTCCACGATGGGGACGATCACGCCCCGCAGGTTGACCACGCCCTTGATGAAGCCGGGCGAATTGGCGATGCGGGTGGGCGGCTCGTAGGAGCGGATCTCCTGGACCTTCAGGATGTCGATGCCGTATTCCTCGCCCCCGAGCCGGAAGGTGAGGAACTCGCCACCGGCGTGCGGCGTGCTGGTCTGCCGCAGGGCGTCGGGGCGTCCGGCCTCGAGCCGGGCAGCTGCGGGGGGGGCTTCTTGGATCATTTCCATGGGTCGACCTCGATCGGGCGTTGCGGGCGGGGCAGGCGCGGTGCGGAGGAGGGAGAGGGCATCCGCCACCTGGGCTCGGAACCGATGTTCGTCGCCGGGCCTGCCTTGCAATGGCGCAATGAAGGCCGGGTTCCCGGGCTGTTTCCGCGCTGCGGGCCGGTGACCGGACGGTGCAGTGCCGCCGGGACGCGGAGCCGACCCCGCCGCGCGGCGCTTCAGTGCGCGCGCCAGGCGTCGTCGTCGGTGTCTTCGGCGTGGCGGCGCGCCGCCCGGCCGGAGGCGTCGCGTGCCTTCAAGGCGGCGGCCAGATCCACCCAGTCCTCCCGGTTCGCATCGGGCGCGGGCATGGCCCGCTCGAGGGCGCGGATGTCCTGCGCGTCGGCTTGGGTGCCGGTTCGCGGACGCGGGGCCTGCAAGCCGGGAAGCGGCTCGAGCGCCTGGGGCATCGAGGCCAGCCAGCGCTCGGAGGGTGGCGCGCCGGCTGGTGTGCGCAAGCCCCGCCGGCCGCCGGCACCGCGTCCGCCGGGCAGCCGGGGCCGCGAGCGGCTGGGCTGGTCCGGGCTGCCGGCTGAGCCGTCGTCGCTGCCGCCGCCTTCGGATGGCGGCTGCGGCTCGCCGGAGCTCGACTCCCCCGGCTCGGGTGAAGGGCCCGGACCGGTGCGGAAGCGGGCGACGGCCTGGGTCAGGCGGCTGGCATGGGCCAGCAGCTCCTGCGCGGCCCGCTGATGGCCGCCGGCCTGCCCGGCCGCCTGCAGCAGCGTGGTCTCGGCCTCGCCGACCCTGCGGCCGACCTGCTCGATGCCGCGGGCCTGCTGATCGGTGGACCGGTGCAGATCGCCGATCAGGTCGGCCACCTGCTGCACGGCCTGCATGATCTCGGTCATCGTCCGGCCGGCCTCCTGCACCAGCGCGTGGCCGGCGTCGACCTTGTCCACGCTGCCCGATATCAGCTGCTTGATCTCGCGGGCCGACGATGCGGTGCGCGAGGCCAGGCTGCGCACCTCGGCGGCAACCACCGCGAAGCCGCGCCCCTGTTCGCCCGCCCGCGCCGCCTCGACGGCGGCATTCAGCGCGAGCAGGTTGGTCTGGAAGGCAATGCCGTCGATGACGCCGACGATGTCCACGATGCGCCGCGAGCTGGCCTGGATGCCGCTCATCGTGTCTACCACCTGCAGGACGACGCTGCCGCCGCGGTTGGCTACCTCAGCGGCGCTGCCCGCAAGGCGGCTGGCCTCCCGGGACACCGAAGCCGTCTGCGCGACGTCCGCGGTCAGGCTCTGCAGCGACGCACCGATGCCCTGCAGCTGTTCGGTGCCCGCACCGTGCTGGGTCTGCAGCGCCGTGTGGCCTGCCTGGACTTCGGCGGCCACCTGGTTGATGCCCACGGCGCTGGCGCGCAATTCATCGACCAGCGTGTGCAGCGCGTCGCGCATGCGGGCGAGTGCGCGTTGCACCTCGCCGATCTCGTCACGCCCTGCGGGGCTGGGGCGGGGCCGCAGATCTCCGCCGCCCAGCCGTTCGGCTTGGCGGACCACCGACGCCAGCGATCGACGCAGGCTGCGTGCGGTGAGCGCCGTTCCCGCGACCAGCACCAGCAGCACCGCGGCCAACGCCCCCGCCTCCGCCGTCTGGTCCCGGTTGTAGGACGTGATGGCCAGCAGCGACAGGGCCAGGCCCGCGATCCCGGGGGGCAGCCACAGGCGGGTGATGAGGCGAGTCGGGGTCATGGTCAGGCTATCGGCCGCAGCCGGGGCGGGCTGAAGCCGCTGTGACGCCCAGGGGCCGCAATGGCCCCTTCGGCGTCCGATCCGTCACGCGTGGGCCGGGGAAGCGTCCAGCCGGAAGCGGGACACCGCCTCGCCCAGGCGCTGGGCCTGGTCCTTCAGGCTTTCGGCCGCTGCGGCGGATTGCTCGACGAGCGCGGCGTTCTGCTGGGTCATCTGGTCGAGCTGGGTGACCGAGGCGTTGATCTGACCGATGCCCTCGGACTGCTCGGAGGCGGCGGCGGTGATCTCGCCGATCATGTCGTTCACCCGCTTCACGCTGGCGACGATCTCGGCCATGGTGTGGCCGGCGTCGGTGACCAGGCGCGA
>JAIYCR010000031.1 GCA_027487905.1 Rubrivivax sp.
ACGAACCTCTGGTGTACCGGTTATGACGCCAGTCGTATCGCCGGGTAGCTAAGTTCGGAAGAGATAACCGCTGAAAGCATCTAAGCGGGAAACTCGCCTCAAGATAAGTTCTGCCGGGGCCTTGAGCCCCCTGAAGGGTCGTTCGAGACCAGGACGTTGATAGGTCAGGTGTGGAAGCGCAGTAATGCGTTAAGCTAACTGATACTAATTGCCCGTGAGGCTTGACCCCATAATCATTGATTCACAGATCGAACTCTCTTCGTGCGAAAGCACAACCAGTTAAGCCTGATGACCATAGCGAGGCGGTCCCACTCCTTCCCATCCCGAACAGGACAGTGAAACGCCTCAGCGCCGATGATAGTGCGGATTCCCGTGTGAAAGTAGGACATCGTCAGGCACCTATAAGCGAAGGGGCTACCAATTTGGTAGCCCCTTTTTGCTTTGAGGCCCCGTATTCGCCCGCTGCTCACCCAAGGCCGACTCTGCCTCCATACGGTGCCGCTCCCGGTGGAGAAGCGTAAACGCATCTCCTCCAGCGAGGCAGCACTGAGTCCAGCGGCGTACGATGTTCCGCGACTGTTGTCGCCCTCAAGCCGGTGCGACTCAAGCTTGGGCCTGGCGCAACTCCCGACGGAGAATCTTGCCGACGTTCGACTTGGGAAGCTCATCCCGGAACTCGATGTACTTGGGTCGCTTGTAGGCGGTCAAATTGCGTGCACAGAACCCGGCGACATCGTCTTCCGCCAACGAAGACTCTTTTCTGACAACGAAGAGCTTGACCGCCTCGCCCGACTTTGCATCGGGGATGCCAACGGCAGCGCATTCGAGCACGCCCTCCAGTGTCGACACCACCTGTTCGATCTCAGTCGGGTAGACGTTGAAGCCTGACACCAGGATCATGTCCTTCTTGCGGTCAACGATCCGGACATAGCCCCGCTCGTCCATCACCCCGATGTCGCCAGACCGGAAGAATCCGTCTTCCGTCATGACCTTGGCCGTCTCATCGGGGCGACGCCAGTAGCCCGCCATCACCTGCGGGCCCCGGATGCAGATCTCCCCGCTGTCGCCCGCATCGACTTCTCGACCATCATCATCCCGGATGGAAATGTCGGTGTTGGGGACAGGCAAGCCGATGGTTCCGGTGAAACCATCGATGTCCAGGCGATTGCTCGTGGCCACCGGTGAGGTCTCCGACAACCCATAGCCTTCCACGATGGGACACCCGGTGAGCTCCTTCCAGCGCTGTGCGGTTGCCTGCTGCACAGCCATCCCGCCGCCGTTTGAAACCCACAGTTCGCTGAAATCCAGGCGCGCGAAGTCGGTGTCGTTTGCCAGTGCGTTGTACAGCGTGTTCACCGCCGGGAACATGTTCACCTTGTGGCGCGACAGCGTCTTGACCAACCCTGGCAGATCCCTTGGGTTGGGAATGAGGATGTTCAAGCTTCCCATCCGGCAACCCATGAGGAAGCAAACCGTCAGCGCGAAGATGTGATACAGCGGGAGCGCACAGACGATCGTCAGCTGCCGCGTGCCGACTTTGCCGAGCATCGGATTGAACCAAGCCTCGACCTGCAGGATGTTCGCCACCACATTTCGGTGCAGGAGCATCGCGCCCTTGGAGATGCCGGTGGTCCCGCCGGTGTACTGAAGGAAGGCAATATCGTCTGGCCCGACCTCCACACGCTGCAGGTGCCGGGCGGCTCCGAGGGCGATCGCCATGTTGAACCGGACGACTTCCAGCCCGTCGGTCGCTCTGAACTCGAATTCCGGGACCATCTTCTTCAGGTGCCGCACCGCGAAATTGATGGCCTGCCCCTTCCAGAAGCCCAGCAGGTCCCCCATCGACACCAGAACCACCCGTCGAACCGAAGTGCGCGCTATCACCTCCTCCGCGACGGACGCGAAGTTCTCCAGAACGACAAGGCATTCCGCACCGGAGTCGACCAACTGATGCTCGAGCTCGCGGGCGGTGTACAGCGGATTGACGTTAACAACTGTCAAGCCGGTGCGCAGGACGCCGACCAGCGCAACGCAGTACTGCGGCAGGTTGGGCATCATCAGCGCCACCCTCGTCCCCTTCGCAAAACCTTGCGACTGCAGCCAGGCGCCGAAGTCAGACGACAGCGAATCCAGGGTGCGAAAGCTCATGCGCTCGCCCATGCACTCCGTCGCATCCCTTTGGGCGTGGGCTCGAAACGCCTCTTCGAACAAGGCGACCAAGGACGAATAGCGGTCGACCGCAACCTCGCCAGGGACCGTCTTGGGGTAGCTTTCCAACCAGGGCTTGCGTTCCATCACCAGCATGACGACTTCTCCGATCAGGACAGGACTCAAGTCTCTGCTGACTTGCGGCTGACGCCCTAGGGGAATTGCCCCAACCAGGGTGGATCGACCCCGGGAACCAGCGTCCGATCGGAAAAGAGCCACTCCAGCCAGAGGGCTTCCCGGTGCTGGATGGACGACAGAAAGTCTGATGCGCCGCCCATGCCTCGAAACGCGTCGAAGCCGCGCTCCAGAAAACCCTGAAGCGGTGCCAGACCCGCCAGGTGCGCCGGCCCGCGCATCAATCGAAGCGAATGGCGCAGGCCTGGCAGGCGGGTGAGCCGGTCCATCTGCTGGCCCAAAGCCAGCACGCTGGCCAGCTGCCACTCACGCTCGGGCCGTCGCCCCACCAAGCGCCAAGCGGTGGCATAAGTGCTGCCGCACCAGGACGCACCGCCTGTACCGTGCCCCGGCAGCGCGGGCAGATCAAGGCGGCCCATGGCCGTGTCCAGCTCCTCGGACAGCGCGTGAAGTTGCAGCAGCCGATCGACGGTGAACACCACGTCGCGAGGAAAAAGGCGCACCAGCGTCGGCACCACACGCCCAAGGCCGTGGTCACGCTCCGAGAAATCCTGCGGGCCGTACAGCTCCTGCAGGAAAAAGCGTGCGGCCGGGGCCTGACGTGGATGACTCAGCAGCTCCGCATGGGTCAAGCGCAGCCGAGCCTGCTGAAAGGACTTGAGCGCCAGCACCCTGGCACCGAGCGCAGGTTCTCTCCGTCGCAACTGTCGCTGCGTCTCCACGCGGCCCAGGGACCGCAGGAGTCCCTCGATCGTCGGATCGTCCATGTCCTCGGCTCGACCTAGAAGCCCGCCCCTAGGGCGCAGGCGTTCATGATGCAACACTTGTCCGATGAACTTGTGTTCCGCCTGGCGCCTGACATGAAGCGGCGAACCATCCTCCGCTTGGGCGCTGCAGGCACCGCCACCCTCTTCACGCTGGGGTGGCTGCACAACTCGTTCTCCGAGCCTGCGCTGTTGCTGGAAGGTCGACTACAGCCAGCCGGCCGTCAGCTGATGGAAGCGGTCGCGCGGGCCGTCTTGCAGGGCAGCCTGTCGGCTGACCCCGCACGACAGACGCAGCAGATGGCGGGCCATCTGGAGCGGGTCTCCCAGACACTCGCCGGATTCGCTCCGCACGCCCAGGCCGAGCTGGCTCAGTTGTTTGCTGCGCTCGCCATCGCGCCCGGTCGGTTGGCACTCGCCGGAATGCGCTCGCCGTGGCACGAAGCGTCCACGGAAGCGGTGAGTTCATCGCTGCAATTCATGCGGCAATCCTCGTGGGCCATCCGCCAGCAGGCCTATCACGCGCTTCGCGACATCACCAACGCCGCCCATTACAGCGACTCCGACAGCTGGCATCTCCTCGGCTATCCGGGACCGATCGCCGTTTGAACGGCTTGCGCGATGAGCACCCTTCAAGATCCGATTCGACAAGGCCTCGCCAGGAGCTGGAAGGTGTACGGTCACGGCCAGCGGCCAACTCCGCAGCAAATGAGCTGCGATGTGGCCATCATCGGCACCGGGGCTGGCGCTGGCATCACCGCCGAGCTGCTGGTGCGCAGCGGACTGGATGTCGTACTGATCGAAGAAGGACCCCTTCGAAGCAGCACCGACTTTCGACAGCTCGAGGGCGAAGCCTATCCTTCCCTCTATCAGGAGAGCGCTGCCCGCAAGACCCGCGACAAGGCGATCAACATCCTGCAGGGGCGATGCGTCGGAGGGTCGACGACGGTCAACTGGACCAGCTCGTTCCGCACCCCCGCGCGGACGCTGGAGCACTGGCAGACCGTGCACGGCCTGACAGGCCACGGCATGGAAGACATGGCGCCATGGTTCGAGGCGGTCGAGCGACGGCTCGGCATCGCGCACTGGCCGGTGCCGCCCAACGCGAACAACGAACTGCTTCGCACGGGCGGAAAGGGGCTGGGCATTCCCGTGCTGGAGATACAACGCAACGTGCGCGCCTGCTGGAACCTCGGCTCCTGCGGCATGGGCTGCCCGACCAATGCCAAGCAGTCGATGCTGGTCACCACCGTGCCGGTGGCGCTCGACGCCGGTGCCCGGCTGCTGGTGCAGTCCCGTGCGACGCGGCTGCACCTCAAGGGTCGACAGGTCACGGAAGTCGAGGTCCAACCCGTCAGCCTGAACGGTCAGGAAGAGCCTGGGCCTGGAACCCGCATCCGGGCGCGGCATGTGGTGCTGGCCGCCGGCGCGATCAACAGCCCGGCACTGCTGCTGCGCTCGGCGTTTCCCGACCCCCATCGCCTCACCGGCGCCCGCACCTTTCTGCACCCGGTGGTGATCAGCGCGGCGAGCTTCGCGCAGCGCGTCGAAGGATGGGCCGGTGCTCCCCAGACCCTCTACAGCGATCACTTCCTCGATACCTTGCCGCTGGACGGACCCATAGGATTCAAGCTTGAAGCGCCACCCATCCACCCGGTGATCTATGCAACCACTTTCGCCGGTTTTGGCGAGGAGCAGGCGCAGCGACTGGCGGATCTGCCGCACACCCAGGCCTTGCTGGCGCTGATGCGCGACGGCTTCCACCCGGACAGCCCGGGCGGGCGGGTGCACCTGCGCACCGATGGATCGCCGGAACTGGATTACTCGATCAATGCCTACCTGCTGGACGGCGCCCGCCGCGCCCTGATGGCCATGGCCGAGATCCAGTTCCAGGCCGGTGCGCGTCATGTCATGCCTGTGCACGACGGCGCCGGGCCCTACACACGCTGGTCGCAGGCCAAGGCGGCCATCGCCTCGCTGGACCTTCGCCCGTTGGCCACAAGGCTGGTCAGCGCCCACGTGATGGGCGGCTGCGCAATGGGCCCGGACGAAGCACGCGGCGTCGTCGACCCCCTAGGTCAGCACTGGCACGCAGACAACCTGTCGATCCACGACGGGTCGCTTTTCCCCACCAGCATCGGCGCCAATCCGCAGGTGTCCGTCTACGCGCTGGCCGCTCGCCTGGCCACCGGCCTGGCCCAGCGCCTGACCGGGCGGACGCCGGAGTTGTCCGCAGCGTGATCGCCCGCCTGCTGAGCAGCTTGCTGATCGCCTCGGCGCTGGCCATCGTCGCCGGCATGGCCATGGCCCTGACCAGCGGCCGTCCACTGCTGGCGGCACTGATGCCCGCGCTGCCGTTCGCGGCGATGGCGCTGGTCTTCGCCGTCGAAGCCGTGATGCTGCGGCGCGCGGGACGGGGTGACCCCACCGGCGTGGCCTCCGGATCGGTGCTGCTGGCTGCCTTGATCGGCGAGATGCGCGCCGCGGTGCCGCGCTTCTTCTGGCACCAGGCCTGGGCTTGGTCGCCGCAAACCCGGTTCATTCCCGCAGGCCGTGGTGCAGACGCTGCTGCCGTGCTCCTGGTGCATGGCTACTTCTGCAACCATGGCTTCTGGTGGCGCTGGAAGGCGCGGCTGGAACGCATCGGTCGTCCCTTCATCGCCGTGACCTTGGAGCCCGCCTTTCGGGACATCGGCCGGACCGCGCCCATCATCGAGTCGGCGGTTGCGGCCTTGCATGCAGCGACCGGCCGTCCGGTGGTGATCGTGGCCCACAGCATGGGCGGACTGGCGGTGCGCCATTGGTGGTGCGAGCAGCCCGCACACCTTCACGCGCGGGTCCACCGGGTGATCACCATCGGCACGCCCCACCAAGGCACCGAGCTGGCCCGCTTCGCCCACACCGAGAACGCACGGCAGATGCAGGTGGGCAGCGCCTGGCTGCAGCGGCTCGCCGAACGAGAGCCTGCAGAACGTTCGACCCGCTTCGTCTGCTTCCACGGACACTGCGACAACATCGTCTTCCCGCCCCGGCGTGCCTGCCTTGACGGAGCGGACAACCGCCACCTGACGGGCGTCGCCCATGTGGCCATGGCCGACCATCCCGCGGTGTGGGCGGCGCTGGAAGTGACCCTGACCGAGGCCGACCGATCTCAGCAACCGGCGGGGCCGAACAGCCGATCGCCCGGCCAGGCCTCGCCGGCCTGAAGTTCACCCAGCGCAGACACCTCCCGGTAGACGGGCTCGAAGTCGGGCGCGGTGGCATCGAACAGCTCGTCAAAGGAGCGGATGACGAAGTACTGCGCCTGGTAGTCGTCGATGCGGTAGCGGGTACGCATGATGCGCCGGAGGTCGAACCCGCTTCGTCGGGGCTCTGCGGAACGGACGCTGTGCACCAGCTCACCGGCGGACGACAGGATGCCGGCACCGTAGGCCCGCAGGGCCTGGTCTTCCTCGATGAGCCCGAACTCGACGGTGTACCAGTACAGCCGCGCCAGGTATTCGCACGATCCCAGCCGGCTTGCCTTCAGCCCGCCAGCCCCGTAAGCCTGCATGTAGTCGGCGAACACCGGATCGAACAGCAAGGGAACATGGCCGAAGAGGTCGTGGAACACATCGGGCTCGACGATGTAGTCGAACTCGTCGGCCGTGCGCAGCCAGCGCGTGACCGGGAAGCGGCGCGCGGCCAGCAACGAGAAGAAGGCTTCCTCCGGTATCAGCCCCGGCACGGCAACGACCGACCACCCGGTGGCCCGCGTCAGCCTTTCGCTCAGGCGCTCGAAGTCGGGAATCGCGTCGGGCGAGCCCAGCTGATCCAGCGCGCGGATGAAGGCCGAGCAGGCCAGCCCCGGCAACTGGGCGGCCTGGCGCGCGTGCAGCCGGCGATAGAGCTCATGCTCGGCAGGCGTGTAGCGGCTCCACCGCTGGCTGCAGGTGTAGTCGCTGGCCGCATCGGCATAGTCGCCGCGTGGCGGGCGGTCCCCGGTGCCGTAGGTCACCGGTGCCACGCCGCGGTTCACGCCGCTGTGGCTGTCGTCCAGAGCGGGTTCTGAGGTCATGGGGCGCTCCGTCCCGATGGATGATGATCAGGCGGCCGGCGCATCGGCCTGCAGCACGCCGCGGCGGATCTGGTCGAGCTCGATGCTCTCGAACAGCGCCCGGAAGTTGCCTTCACCGAAGCCCTGGTCACCCTTGCGCTGGATGATCTCGAAGAAGATCGGACCGATTACTGTCTGGGTGAAGATCTGAAGCAGCAGTTCGTTGGGTGCGCCCTGATGGGTGGCGCCATCGATGAGGATGCGCAGGCGCCTGAGTTCGTCCATCGGCTCGCCGTGACGGGGCAGGCGCTTGTCCACCAGGTCGTAATAGGTCTCGATGGTGTCCTGGAAGACGACGCCCCGCTCCTTCATGCCCTGTACCGTCCGGTAGATGTCCTCTGTTCCCAGGGCGATGTGCTGGATGCCCTCGCCGTGATAAAGGTCCAGGTACTCCGCGATCTGGCTCTTGTCGTCGCTGCTCTCGTTGATCGGGATGCGGATCTTGCCGCAGGGGCTGGTCATCGCCTTGCTCTTCAGGCCGGTGAGCTTGCCCTCGATGTCGAAGTAGCGAACCTCGCGGAAGTTGAAGAGCCGTTCGTAGAACTCGGCCCATTCCTTCATCCGTCCCCGGTGCACGTTGTGGGTCAGGTGGTCGATGACGGTCAGTCCGAACGATGCCGGCCTGGGTCCGCAGGCGTCGCCCCCTTCGATCGGAACGAAGTCGACGTCGTAGATGCTGATGTCGCCCACTGCGCGTTCCATGCGCCCGTCTGGACCGGCCGTGGCACGGGCGCCATCCTTGCCGCGCCAGCGATCGACGAAATAGATCAGGCTGTCGCCGATGCCCTTGATGGCCGGGATGTTCAGCTCCATCGGCCCGGTCTGGTTGTCGAAGCCCCAGGCGCCGAGTTCGAGGGCCCGCGCATAGGCCGCCCGGGCGTCCTTCACCCGGAAGGCCATCGCGCAAACGCTGGGTCCATGCAGCCGGGCGAAGCGCTGCGCGAAGGAATTCGGCTCGGCGTTGATGATGAAGTTCACCTCGCCCTGGCGATACAAGGTGACGGCCTTGGTGCGGTGGCGGGCGATGGCAGCAAAACCCATCGTCTCGAACAGGCGTCCCAGCGCGGCAGGGTCGGGCGCGGCGTACTCGATGAATTCGAATCCATCGGTGCCCATCGGGTTGTCCCAGGGGGTGAATGACATGGCCGTCTCCTTCGAGGCCGCAGCGCGCGACCGGTGGACGAACTCTAGGATCGACGACACGCATCTTTGCTGCAAGTGCTGGACGATGGGCAGACGTCGGCGCAGGAATCCTGCAAACTATCGGAGATGAAGACGCTGATCGAGCTGGATGCGATAGATCGACGCATCCTTCGTGCAATGCAGGCCGACGGTCGGCAGACCTACGACCAACTGGCCGACGCCGTGGGCCTGTCTGCGTCGGCGGTGCTGCGGCGGGCTCGCCGCCTGGAGGACGCGGGCGTGATCACCGGCGTGGTCGCGCTGCTGGCGCCTGAGCGCATCGGTCTGGGCTTGACCGCCTATCTCAACGTCCGCCTCGAAAAGCGCTCGGGCGTGGGCATGCGCAGCCCGATGGAGGCCTTCCGGGGTGCCGTGCAGAGCTGGCCCGAGGTCATCGAGTGTTCGGCACTCACCGGCGACATGGACTACCTGCTGCGGGTGGTGGTGGCCGACATGGCGCACTACTCGCGATTCATCACCGACACACTGCTGGCGCACCCGAGCGTGCAGGACTGCAAGACGAGCTTCGTGCTCGAGCGGGTCAAGGCGACCACGGCGCTGCCGGTCTGATGCGGCAGGCGATCGGCGGGGGCGTCAGTCGTCCAGGCTGCGCAGCAGCTTGAGCGTGGCGCCCGGCGAGAGGTTGAGCAAAGCCGCCACGTCGGCCACATCGTCGGGCAAGGCCGCGTTGTGCCATCCCTGGGCGCTGCACAGGTGGCGGGCCAGGCGAACCGCCAGCATCACCGTTCGCACCGAGTGGAGTTCGGTGTGGTGATCGTCGACGATCTGCACCAGCAGTTCGGGCAGGCGCCAGGCCTTCATCAGAGCCTGCTGCAGGCGGGTGAGGTCCGTACCCAGGACGTCCTGCTGGGCCTGCGAGGAGCGAAGCGTCGGGTCGGCAGCCTGCGCGGCCCGGATGCGCAGGGCGAACTCCGGTGCATCGCACCACAGCAGCATTTCGGCGAAGTCGTGCAGCAGGGCGGCCTGGTGGATGACGGCGATGTCCGGGTCCATCCGGTGCACGGCGAAACCGAGCGCGAACTGCGAGGCGCGGCGCGCCCTCTGCAGCACGGCCACCAGGCCCTCCAGCGCCTGCGGGTGATCCTGCAAGGTGTCCTCGATCGAGGGCTGCAGTCCGAAATTGCGGAAGAAGGGCCCGATGCCCATCATCACCAGGGTGGTCGTGACCGACTCGGTGTCGGTCACCAGCCGAGGGGGGCGGTTCCGGGCGGCGTAGGCCATCACCTTCAAGGTCATCAGCGGGTCGCCGCCGATCACCTCACCCAGCAGGTTGGCGTCCACATCGTCTTCGTGCAGGCGCAAGGCTTCGATGGACTCGGCCGTGTTCTGCAGGATGGGGATATCGATGTCCCGCCAGCGCTGCAGCCAGCCGTCCAGATCTCCCGGGACGCGTGGCGCCAGGCCAGGGGCCGTGCCGGGGGAATCGGGGGTGAGCAGGAGCGTCATGCGGGGCCTTCAAGCCTGAGCGTGACGGTTTATCGGCCGGGTTCGGCCGACTCTTGAGCGCCGCAAACCGGCGCGCCGTCTCAGGCGCCGGGCTGAAGCCGGCCGAGGTGGGTCTGGCCGGTGGCCTGGCCGTTGAAGTCGAGCCACTTTTTTTGCCCGAGGTCGTAGAGCTTGCAGCGCCGGGCGGTGTCGAAGTACCAGCGCCAGGAGAAGCGCTGGATGATGATGCGGCCGGGCAGCGCGCGCTCGAGCACGCCCTGGGCGGCCTTGAGTCGATACAGCGGGATCGACATGTCCACATGGTGCGCGGTGTGCTCCATGATGTGGTGCATCCAGCCACCGAGGCGCAGCGGGAAGCTCAGGTGCACGGTGGTGGACACGAAGGGGTCGCTCGCCGACCACTCGGCCTTGTCCTCGTGCCACTGGACGGCGGTGTGCGTGTGGTGCACGTACACGACGAAGCCGATCATGAAGTTCCAGAACACGAAGGGCAGCACGAAGCCCAGCGTGACCAGCAGCAGCGCCGACTGCCCGGTGGCCGCAGCGGCTGCCGCAAGCCCTGCAACCCAGACCAGCGCCGCACACAGGGCCAGCAGGCTGTCGGCAATGAAGATGCCGCGTCGCGCAGGCATCTGCCGCCGGCTGGGGAAGAACATCCGCAGCCACCACATCTCGATGAAGTAGTAGAGGCCCGGGCCCCAGCCGCTGCGATAGATCCGCTCGAGCCAGCGGCGGGTCGGTGACAGGCGTGCGAACTCGTCCACCGTC
The DNA here is from genome assembly GCA_027487905.1 of Rubrivivax sp. Taxonomy (GTDB): domain Bacteria; phylum Pseudomonadota; class Gammaproteobacteria; order Burkholderiales; family Burkholderiaceae_C; genus JAIYCR01. The sequence continues at coordinate 10,621 of JAIYCR010000031.1, forward strand.
AGCGGTTGCCAGACGAAGTCCCGTCCCTTCAGGTTGGTGAAGCCGTGGTGCACGACGTTGTGGCCGACATCCCACAGGCTGTAGGGCGTCAGCGAAGGCAGGAAGGCGATGCGGCCGATCCAGCGGTTCAGCCGGCGGTGCGGCGTGAAGCTTTGGTGGCAGGCGTCGTGGCCGATGATGAACAGGCGTCCGATCATGAAGCCGGCAACCAGACCGGCCAGTGCCTTGACCAGCGTGGCGTCAGCGACCACCACCGTCACCAGCAAGCCCAGGAACAGGGCCAGGTCGAGCACCAGCAAGGACAGGGCGAGCGCGGTGTTGCGCTGCACGACGGGGGCCAGCCAGGCGCGCAGCGTCTTGCGCGGCGGCAGGGGCTGGGTCGGATCGATGACGGGCGGGGAGGCGGCAGCCTGCGCAGGCGGCTCGAGCGGGAGGTCGGACATGGACGATGAGGCCGGCCGGAGGAACTGCGCGGGCCATCAGGCAGCCTCGCGGCCCTGCCGCCGGATCGGGCAAGGAGGAAAGCTGCAATCTAGCGGGCAGCCCTTGAACCCGCGTTGCCGTGGATCAAGCGGCGGCGCTGAGCGTCGGGCCGCAGGCCGCAGCTCACTGGAAGGCGACTTCCGCGAAGCTCCTGAGCTTGCGGCTGTGCAGGGCGTCCACGCCCTGCGAACGCAGCAGTTCCAATGCGCGCACGCCGATGCGCAGGTGCTGGTCGACGCGTTCGCGGTAGAAATGGTTGGCCATGCCGGGCAGCTTGATCTCCCCATGCAAGGGCTTGTCGCTCACGCAGAGCAAGGTGCCGTAGGGCACGCGGAAGCGGAATCCGTTGGCTGCGATGGTGGCCGACTCCATGTCCAGCGCAATGGCGCGGCTCTGGCTGAAGCGCAGCTGCGGCGTGGTAGGCACGTTGCGCGTGGGCAGCAGCTCCCAGTTGCGGTTGTCGGTGCTGGCCACGGTGCCGGTGCGCATGATGCGCTTGAGCTCGAAGCCGCTGAGCTGCGTGACCTCCGCCACCGCGGCTTCAAGGGCCTGCTGCACCTCTGCCAGCGCCGGAATGGGCACCCACAGTGGCAGCTCTTCGTCGAGGACATGATCTTCGCGCACATAGCCATGGGCGAGCACGTAGTCGCCCAGCTGCTGCGTGTTGCGCAGCCCCGCGCAGTGCCCGAGCATCAGCCAGGCATGGGGCCGAAGCACGGCGATGTGGTCGGTGATGGTCTTCGCGTTGGCCGGCCCCACGCCGATGTTGACCATCGTGATGCCCGAGTGTCCGGCTCGCATCAGGTGATAGGCGGGCATCTGCGGCAGCCGCGGCGGCGCGCTGCCCTGCACGAAGCCATCGGCCGGCAGTGCGCCATCGCGCCGGGTGACCACGTTGCCCGGTTCGACGAAGGCGAGGTAGCCGTCGCCGTCGACATCGGCCGCGGCCATCCGCTCATGCCCCAGGCGGACGAACTCGTCGATGTAGAACTGGTAGTTGGTGAACAGCACGAAGTTCTGGAAGGACTCGGCGCCGGTACCGGTGTAGTGGCGCAGCCGCTGCAGCGAGTAGTCCACCCGGGGCGCTGTGAACAGCGACAGCGGATAGGGTTCGCCTGCGCGCGGGACGTAGGTCCCGTTGGCGATGCTGTCGTCCATCGCGGCCAGGTCGGGCAGGTCGAACAGGTCGCGCATGCGCTGGCGCCGCGCTGCATCCAGTGAGCCCTCCACGTGCTCATGTCCGCCCAGCGCGAAGTGCAGCGGGATCGGCTGGTGGCTGGTGCCGATCTGCAGGGCCACGTGGTGGTTGCGCAGCAACAGCCGGAACTGCTCGAGGTAGTAGTCGCCGAAGAGGTCCGGGCGGGTGAGCGTGGTCTCGTACAGGCCGGGACCGGCGACGAAGCCATAGCTCAGGCGGCTGTCGGCATGGGCCACCGTGTCGGTCTGCACCCGCACGCACGGGTAGAAGGCGCGCAATCGCTGCGACGGCGTTGCGCCGGCCACATAGTGCGCCAGCGCTCGCGCCAGGTGGCCGGTGCCCAGCGCGTAGATGTGGCGGGCCTGCTGCAGTGCCGCCACCGGGTCGGTGAAGGACTGCGGCGCCTGGAAGGCTGGCGGCGCGAAGGGGTCGTCGGCGACCGTGACGTGGGAAACAGCGGGGCTCGGGTTCATGCAGGGGCGCGACCGGCCGCCAAGGCCGGTGGGCGCCGCTGCATTGTGGAGCCCGATCGCGACGGCTTCACTGCGCCGGCGCGAGCGCTCCCACCTTGGCGCGATCCCTGGCCAGTGCCTCGCGGTCGGCCAGGCGCCGGAACCACACCGTCACCGCGCTGGAGCTGAGCACGATGAACAGCGAATACAGCACCGGGATCAGCAGAACCTGCTGCTGCTGTTCGCCGGTGAAGGTCAGCGTGACGATCAGCACCGCGAGCGGTCCGTTCTGGATGCCGGTCTCCAGTGCGATGGTGCGCGAACGGTTGGCGTCCTGGCGCAGCAGCCGCGCCAGAACGAAACCAATGGCCATGCCTACGATACCGAGGCCGATCGCGGCGAAGTAGATGGGCCAGGGCGTCGTGGCCAGCAGCTGGTGGTTGCGCGGAACCCAGGAGACGATGAGGAAGAGGATGACGAGCACGCCGAGCAGGCCGCCCACCAGCTCGATGGTGGCCCCGACGTTCGGGTTGGCCTTGCGCAGCACCATGCCCAGCACCGTGGGCACGAGCAGCACGACGAGCACCTGCGCCACGTTGGCCGCCGGGATGACGAATTCGCCGGTGATGCCTGCCAGGCCGCTGTAGAACTGGATCAGCAGCGGCACGAGCACCACCGCGGCCAGCGTGGACACGCTGGTCATCATGATGGACAGCGCCAGCGCGCCCTTGCTGAAGTAGGTGAAGATGTTCGAGGTGGTGCCGCCGGGCATGCAGCCCATGAGGATCAGGCCCACCGCCAGTGCCGGCGGCAGATCCAGCAGCACCGCCAGCGCATAGCCGAGGAAGGGCATGATGCCGTACTGGCACAGCATGCCCACCAGCACGCCCTTGGGTTTGCGAAAGGCGATGAGGAAGTCGCGAAAGGTGAGCGACGCGCCCATGCCCAGCATGATCACGGCCATCATGATGCCGAGCAGGCGGGTTTCGGTTTCGGTCAGCATGGGATGGAACTCCGGGGGGGGCTGGGAGCGGCGGGCGCGCCGTCAGGCGGCCTTGCGGCCTGCGTCGGCGGTTCCGCCCGCGAGGGTGGACTTCCCGAACTCGCTGCGCACTTCCGCTTTCAGGTCCTTGCGCAGGATCTTCCCGATCGGGGACTTGGGCAGCTCGTCGCGGAACACCACCGATTTCGGGATCTTGTAGTCCGTGAGGCGGGTGCGGCAGTGGGCCAGCACCGCTTCGGCGGTCAGCGATTCAGCGCGTCGAACCACATAGACGCGGACCGCCTCGCCGCTGCGAGCATCGGGCACACCCACCACCGCGGCCTCCATCACCGCGTCCAGCTCGGCCACCGCGTCTTCGACCTCGTTGGGGTAGACGTTGAAGCCGCTCACGAGGATCAGATCCTTTTTGCGGTCGACGATGCGGAAGAAGCCGTCCGCGTCCATCACGGCGACGTCGCCGGTGAACAGCCACCCGTCGCGCAGCACCTGGGCGGTTTCCTGCGGCTGCTGCCAGTAGCCTGGCATCACCTGAGGGCCGCGGGCCAGCAGTTCGCCGGGCTGCCCGAGCGCTGCAGGCTGCCCCGAATCGTCGACCAGCCGCACCTCGGTGCCGGGCACCGGGATGCCGATGGAGTCGGACCGGCGCTCGCCACCCAGGGGGTTGAAGGTCACCACCGGCGAGCTTTCGGTCAAGCCGTAGCCCTCGGCGATGCGCGTGCCCGTGACCTGCTCCCAGCGCTGGCCGACCGCGCCGTGCAAGGCGGTGCCACCGGCGATGGCCGCCTTCAGCCGCCGCGGCGGGAAGGCGACGAACCACTCCTCGTTGAGCAGCGCGTTGAAGAGCGTGTTGACACCGGTGATCCAGGTGATGGGCGTGTTCTCGATCGCCCGTTGCAGGTTCTGCACCGGCCGCGGCGAGGGAATCAGCACGTTGCGCGCGCCCACGCTGTAGAAGCTCAGCAGGTTCGCCGTGAAGGCGAAGATGTGATAGAGCGGCAGCGCCGTGAGCACGCATTCCTTGCCGGGCTCGATGAAGCGGCCGCCCATCGCGAGGATCTGCTGCACATTGGCCAGCAGGTTGCCGTGGGTCAGCCGGGCTGCCTTGGACACGCCGGTGGTGCCACCGGTGTACTGCAGGCAGGCCGTGTCGGCCAGCCCCGTGGCCTGCCACCAGCGCGCCACCAGCGCGCGTCCGCCCTGCGCCTGGAGCTGCTGGCGACCTGCGGCGATGGCTGTCATGAAGCGCTGGTGCGGAACCGCAATGGGCGGAAGTGCCCGGTTCCAGTAGCGTTGGACCGCACGGACGATGCCGCGCGGAATCGCCGGGAACAGCTCGGGAACACTGGCCACCACCACATGCTTGAGCCCGGTGCTGCGCATCAGGCCCTCGACCTTGTCGGCGAAGAGCTCGGTGATCACCAGCACCTCGGCGCCGGAGTCGGCGAACTGGTGCTGCATCTCCGTGGGGGTGTAGAGCGGGTTGGTGTTCACCAGCACGCAACCCGCCTTGAACACGCCGAAGGCGGCCACCGGGTAGGCCAGGCCGTTGGGCAACTGCACCGCCACCCGGGTTCCGGCCGCGACCTTCAGTTCCAGGCGGAGGTAGGCGGCAAAGGCGTCGGACAGTTCATCCACCTGCGCGAAGCTCAGGCTGCCGTTCATGCCGTTGCCCACCACGCAGGTGAAGGCGCACTGGGACGAATAGCGCGTCGAGGCAGCGGCCACCAGGCCGGCCAGGCTGCCGTGGGGGCTCTGCGGCAACTGGCGCGGGATGTCGCTGCCGTAGCGCGCCTCCCAGGGGCGAAGGTCGTACAGGGGTGCGTCGACGGGGTTCATCGTGGTGTCTCCGGGCAGCTCTCCTCTTGCAGGGGGAGGCTTGTGGACTCGGTCGGCGAGTGTAGGCAGTGGGCGAGCGCGTCAGTCGATATCCCCGCCAGCGACGCGGAAGGAGGCAGACTTGCAACCGGTCCGCTTGCCCGCATCTCCGAGGCGCCGACGCATGCGGCCCGCGGATGCCGGCCGCCACGTCGTCGTCTCGCCAACCCAGGTGGACCATCCACCGCACCCTTGAGGAGCAGTCATGCCCGACACCACCCAGGCCAAGCAGCGGCTCGCCGAAGACTTCCGTGCCGTCATGGACGACATCGACGCCTTGATGAAGTCCTCGGGCGAAAAGCTGGACGGGGAATCGGTAGCGCTGCGCGAGCGCATCCGCGACCGGCTGGACGCCGCGCGCAGCCGCGCCGCTGACCTGCAGTTCGAGGCCGTGACCCGCGCCAAGGATGCGGCGCGCGCGACCGACGACTACGTCCACGACCACCCCTGGACCGCCATCGGCGCGGCCGCGGCCGTCGGCGTGGTGCTGGGCATGCTCATCGGCCGCCGCTGATGGCTGGCGTCGGCGCGCTGCGCCGGCTGTCGGCCTCGGTGCTGGCACTGGGGCGCATCCGCCTGGAACTCTTTGCGCTGGAAGTCCAGGAGGAAAAGCAGCGGCTCGCGCAGCTGGCCTTCTGGGCGGTGCTCAGTGCGCTGGCGGTCGCGTTTTCCGGGGTGTTCGTGGCGCTGGCGCTGACGGTCTGGCTCTGGGATTCGCACCGGCTGCTGGCCCTGGCTGCCGCAGCCCTGGCCTGGATGGCGCTCAGTGCCCTGGGGCTGATGCGACTGCAGCGCCTGGTCGGTTCGGCTTCGACCCTGTTCACCGCCAGCCTGGCCGAGCTCCGCCAGGATGAAGCGGCGCTTCGGGGCGTGGTGGGTCCTCCGGTCGGTGCGCCGCGCGCTCCGTCCGAGCCGCCGCGCGCAGCGTCGGGCCCTGCGGAGGCCGGGCTTGGCTGATCGTCCACGCCCCGAAAGGGCGGCACAAGCCGGCCCGGCGGCGCTGCGCGCGCGGCGAAAGGCGGACCTGCTGATGGCCTCCGCGCTGCTGCGGGGCCAGGCTGGCGTGGCGCTGGACGAACTGCAGGCGCGAAGCGAAGCGGTCGAACAGCGCGTTCAGGCCTGGCGCGATCGGGTGGCGTCGTGGGCCGCCGCCTTGGGATGGCGGCCCCGGCAAGAGGGAGCGGGCCCGGCGCCGGCCGCCTGGGCTCGACCCGCGGCGGCCGGGGTGGTCGCACTGCTGCTCGCCCGGCGCCTGTTCGGTCGGCGGCGCAGCCACGCGGCTGCGTCTGCGGCAGCAGGGCCTGCCCGAGCCAGCTGGGCGGTGGGCCCGCTGCTGCTGGTGGCGCTGCCCCGCCTGTGGCGCTGGGGGCGGCGAGGGCGTCGTGCGTGGCAGATCCTGCGTTGGTGGCGTCAGGGGGAAAGCGTCAAGGTGCGTCGGGCGGCGGGTCGCTGACACTCAGCTGCGCGCCCTTTCGGGCACGAAGGGACAAGCATGCGATGGATGCGATTCGACGACGGGGGCGTGGCCCGGTTCGGGCAGGTGGATGGCGACAGGGTGCTGGAGCATCGAGGCGACCTCTTCGACGACCCCCAGCCCACCGGTCGTGAATTTCCGCTCGAGGGCCTGCGCTGGCTGCCGCCTTGCGAGCCGGGCCTGCTGCTGGGGCTGTGGAACAACTTCCGCGCGGCGGCCGAACGCAATGGCTGGGCTGCGCCGGCACAGCCGCTGGTGTTCGGCAAGAGCGTGCACAGCCTGATCGGCCACGAGGGCGCCATTCCTGCGCCGCCCGCAGCGATGGGCCGGGTGGCCTATGAGGGCGAGCTCGCGCTGGTCATCGGCCGCGACACCTGGGCGGTGGAGGTGTCGCAGGCGGCCGATCACATCTTCGGCTACACCTGCGCGAACGACCTGACCGCGCTGGAACTGCTGCCGCAGGACCCGGGCTTCACCCAGTGGACCCGCGCCAAGAGCGGTGAGGGCTTCTGCCCGCTGGGGCCGTGGATAGACACCGCGTTCGACCCGATGGCCGCATCGCTGCACACCGTCGTGGGCGGGCGCGAGCGGCAGCACTTTCCGCTGGCCGACATGTTCTTCTCCCCGGTGGAGATCGTCTCGCGCCTGTCGCAGACGATGCGACTGCGCGCGGGTGACGTCATCCTGTGCGGCACTTCGGTGGGCGTGCTGCCGATGAAGCCGGGCACGCGGGTGGAGGTCAGCATCGACGGGCTGGGCACCTTGTCCAACCTCTTCGGTTGAGAAGCTGGGCCAGCGCCTGCGGATGAGGTCGCCCGCGCTGGCGGCTGCAGACCCTCAGATGGCCATACGGTCGCGGACCCGGTCCCGGGCCATGTCGCGGCCGGCGCCGCGCAGCACCACCTCGCCGCGCTCCATCACCAGATACTGGTCGGCCAGCTCCTCGGCGAAGTCGTAGTACTGCTCGACGAGCACGATGGCCAGCGGTCGTCCGGCGTGGGCCTTCATGCCCTGGGTGGCGAGCGACTTCAACACCCGGCCGATGTCCTTGATGATGCTGGGCTGTATGCCTTCGGTGGGCTCGTCCAGGATCAGAAGCCGTGGACCTGCGGCCAGCGCACGCGCCAGCGCCAGTTGCTGCTGCTGCCCGCCGGAGAGGTCACCGCCCCTGCGGTGCAGCATCTGCCGCAGCACTGGAAAGAGCTCGAAGAGCTCCGCCGGTATGGGCGTTCCGGCCTTGCAATAGGCCAGGCCCATGCGCAGGTTTTCCTCGACCGTCAGGCGGCCGAAGATCTCCCGGCCCTGCGGCACGTAGCCGATGCCGCGCCGGACCCGCTCGTAGGGCGGCAGGCGGGTGATGTCGGTGCCGCCCAGCCGCACCCGGCCGCTGCGCACCGGCACCACGCCCATCAGGCTCTTGAGCAAGGTGGTCTTGCCCACACCGTTGCGGCCCAGCACCACGGTGATCTCGCCCGAACGGGCGCTCAGCGAGAGCTCGCGCAGGATGTGCGAGCCGCCGTAGTACTGGTGCAGGCCTTCGACCTGGAGCAGGGGCTCTTCAGCGGCCAAGGTAGACCTCGATCACCTGTTCGTTGGCCTGCACCTGCGCGAGCGGGCCTTCGGCGAGCACACGGCCCTCGTGCAGCACCGTCACCTTCTTGGCCGGTGCGTCGGGACGCACGGCCCGGGTGAGCTCTGCAATGAACTTCATGTCGTGTTCCACCACCACCAGGGAATGGCTGCCTTCGAGCGACAGGAAAAGCTCGGCCGTGCGCTCGGTTTCCTCGTCGGTCATGCCGGCCACGGGTTCGTCCAGCAGCAGCAGCTTGGGGTCCTGCATCAGCAGCAGTCCGATTTCCAGCCACTGCTTCTGTCCGTGGCTCAGCGAGCCGGCCACCTGTGCGGCGCTGGCCTTGAGGTGGATGAGCTCGAGCATCGCGCCGATGCGGTCGGCCTGTTCGCCGCTCAGCGTGAAGGCCATGGCGGCGCGCACGCCGCGGTCGGCCTTGAGCGCGAGCTCCAGGTTCTCGAACACGGTGAGTTGTTCGAACACCGTGGGCTTCTGGAACTTGCGCCCGATGCCCGCCCGGGCGATCTCGTTCTCGCGCAGGCGCAGCAGGTCGATGGTGGAGCCGAAGAACGCGCGGCCCGCATCCGGCCGGGTCTTGCCGGTGATGACATCCATCATCGTGGTCTTGCCGGCGCCGTTCGGCCCGATGATGCAGCGCAGCTCGCCGGCGCGGATGTCCAGCGACAAGGCGTTCAGCGCCTTGAAGCCGTCGAAGCTGACGGTGATGTCCTCCAGATACAGGATGGTGCCGTGGGCCAGGTCAAGCTCGCCGGCCTGCACCCGCCGGCCATAGCCCGCCGCGCGTCCGCCGGAGCCCTCGGTGCCAGGTGCGTCACCGCCGCGGGAGCGCAGCGCCGCGCCCCGTGTGCGCATCAGCTCGGGCGTCATGCTCCGGCCCCCGGGCCCTTGCGACGTCCGAGGCGCTCGCTCAGGCTGCGCAGCAGGCCCACGATGCCCTGCGGCAGGAAGAGCGTGACCCCGATGAACAGGGCGCCCAGGAAGTACAGCCAGAACTCGGGGAAGGCCTGGGTGAAGCCGCTCTTGGCGCCGTTGACGAAGAAGGCGCCGAGGATGGGCCCGATCAGGGTGCCGCGGCCACCGACGGCCGCCCAGATGGCCATCTCGATGGAGGCGGCCGGCGACATCTCGCTCGGGTTGATGATGCCCACCTGCGGAACGTACAGGGCGCCTGCCACGCCGCACATCACGGCGGAGATCACCCAGATCGCCAGCTTGTAGCGCAGCGGGTCATAGCCGGTGAACATCACCCGGCTCTCCGCGTCGCGGATGGCCTGCAGCACGCGGCCGAACTTGCTCGTCACCAGCCAGCGCGCCATCAGGAAGAAGCCGATCAGCGTGGCGCCGGTCAGCATGAACAGCACCATCCGGGTGCTGGGTGTGGCGATCGGGATGTCCAGGATGCGCTTGAAGTCGGTGAAGCCGTTGTTGCCGCCGAAGCCGGTCTCGTTGCGGAAGAACAGCAGCATGGCGGCGTAGGTCAGGGCCTGGGTGATGATGGAGAAATACACCCCCTTGATGCGCGAGCGGAAGGCAAACCAGCCGAACACGAAGGCAAGCACGCCCGGCACCAGCAGCACCAGCAGCATCTGTCCAATGAAGCTGTCGGACAGCGCCCAATGCCAGGGCAGTTCCTTCCAGTTGAGAAAGACCATGAAGTCCGGCAGTTCGCTCTTGTACTGGCCGTCCGTGCCGATCTGGCGCATCAGGTACATGCCCATCGCGTAGCCGCCCAGAGCGAAGAACAGGCCGTGACCCAGGCTCAGGATGCCGGTGTAGCCCCAGATGAGATCGATGGCCAGCGCGCAGATCGCGTAGCACATGATCTTGCCGACCAGGCCCACGTGGGTGTCGGACAGGTGCAGCGCGCTGCCCGCGGGAACGAGCAGGTTGAGCACCGGCACCCCCACCAGCAGCACCAGCGTGGCCACGGCGACGCCGACCCAGCCACGCGGGGACAGCAGCCGCACGGTCGGGCGGTGCGAGGCCGGCGCGGCAGACGGATCGGCGAGGAGGGTGGTGGTCATGGGTCGGGGTTCGCTCAGGCTTCGGCGCTGCGGCCCTTCATCGCGAAGAGCCCCTGGGGCCGCTTCTGGATGAACACCACGATAAGCACCAGGACCATGATCTTGGCCAGCACCGCGCCGGCCCAGCCTTCGAGCAGCTTGTTGACCAGGCCCAGGCCAAGCGCCGCGTAGACGGTGCCGGCCAGCTGCCCCACCCCGCCCAGCACCACGACCATGAAGGAGTCGACGATGTAGCTTTGGCCGAGGTCGGGGCCGACGTTGCCCACCTGGGCGAGCGCACAGCCGGCCAGCCCGGCGATGCCTGAGCCGAGGGCGAAGGCATAGGTGTCCACCCGCGCGGTGTTCACACCCATGCACGCCGCCATCGGCCGGTTCTGGGTGACGCCCCGCACGAAGAGCCCCAGCCGCGTGCGGCTGATCACCAGCGCCAACGCTGCCAGCACCAGGGCCGCGAAGGCGATGATGGCGATGCGGTTGTAGGGCAGGATGAGGTTGCTCATCACCTGCCAGCCGCCGGACAGCCAAGACGGGTTCTCCACCGGCACGTTCTGCGCGCCGAAGAGCGTGCGCACCGCCTGCATCAGGATGAGGCTGATGCCCCAGGTGGCCAGCAGCGTCTCGAGCGGCCGGCCATACAGCCAGCGGATCACGCTGCGTTCCATCGCCGCGCCGACCGCCGCGGCCGCCAGGAAAGACAAGGGGATCGCAGCGAGCACGTAGAAGTCGAAGAGGCCCGGCGCCCAGGCCCGGAAGGCGTTCTGGGTGAGCCAGGTGGCGTAGGCGCCGATCATGATGAGCTCGCCGTGGGCCATGTTGATGACGCCCATCAGCCCGTAGGTGATGGCCAGACCCAGCGCGGCCAGCAGCAGGATGGAGCCCAGACTGATGCCGGTGAACATCACGCCCAGCCGTTCGCCCCAGGCCAGGCGGCCTTCGACGGCGGCGAGCGCGCGCTGAAGTTCGGCACGCACCGGGGCGTCGGTCTCGGCGCCGGGCGCCAGCCGCTCCAGCAACAGTGATCGGGTGGCGGGCTGGTCGCTGCCGGCCAGCGCCCGGGCGGCTTCCAGCCGCTGCTCCGCCCGGCTCGAGGACACCAGCACCGCCGACTTGAGCAAGGCCAGCCGCAGCTTCAGCTCCGCGTCCGTCTCGGCGGCCTCGGCTTTTTCGATCAGGCCGAGCTTGCTCTCGTCGACCTGATCCTTCAGTTCCTGGATCGCCGCGGCGCGCAGGGCGCGATCGGGCGAGAAGAGCTTGAGCGCGGCCAGGGCCGTCTCGAATTCGCGCCGGATGCGGTTGTTGTTGACCACATCCTCGGCGGTGTCGGGCAGCGTGGCGGTGGCGCCGGTCACGGCATCCACCGCACGGGCGGCGTCGCCGCCAGGCACGATCAGCACCTGCTCGCCGGCGAGCTTGACCTCGTCGGCGAGCAGGGCCTGCAGGAAGCGGGCGAGCCCCGGGTCGGCGGCCGCAACGGCCGCCGCCAGCGCGCCCAGGCGGGCGTCGTTGTCGCCCTGGGCGATGCCACGGGCCTGCTCCGCGGTGAGGGCCTGGGCCGGAAGGCCCGCCAGCGCCAGCCACATCGTGGCCAGCACCGCGACGCCCCACCGCACCCAGCCCACCGGCCGCTTCACCCTGCTGTCCTGACCGTGCATGGGGCCCGGTCTTACTTCTTCGCGACCACGGGCACGTTGGCCTTGCCCTTGTTCTCGGGGATGAAGTCGCTCCACGGGTCGGCCACCACCGGGCCCGGCGTCTTCCACACCACGTTGAACTGGCCGTCGGCGCGCACCTCGCCGATGAACACGCTCTTGTGCAGGTGGTGGTTCTTCTCGTCCATCTTGGAGGTGATGCCCGACGGAGCCTTGAAGGTCTGCCCGGCCATCGCGGCGATGACCTTGTCGGTGTCGGTGCTCTTGGCCTTCTCCACCGCCTGCTTCCACATGTTGATGCCGATGTAGGTGGCCTCCATCGGGTCGTTCGTGAGCGGCTTGTCCTTGTGGCCGGCCACGCCCTTGGCCTTGGCATAGGCCGCCCACTTCTTGATGAACTCGTCGTTGGCCGGGTTCTTGATGGTCATGAAGTAGTTCCAGGCGGCCAGGTGGCCCACCAGCGGCTTGGTGTCCACGCCGCGCAGCTCTTCCTCACCCACCGAGAAGGCCACCACCGGCACGTCGGTCGCCTTCAGGCCCTGGTTGCCCAGCTCCTTGTAGAAGGGCACGTTGGAGTCGCCGTTGATGGTGGAGATCACCGCCGTCTTCTTGCCTTCGGCGGAGAACTTCTTGATCTTGGCGATGATGGACTGGTAGTCGGAGTGGCCGAAGGGGGTGTACTCCTCCATGATGTCCGCATCGGCGATGCCCTTGGACTTCAGGAAGGCGCGCAGGATCTTGTTGGTCGTGCGCGGGTAGACGTAGTCGGTGCCCAGCAGCACGAAGCGCTTGGCCGAGCCGCCGTCCTTGCTCATCAGGTACTCCACCGCGGGGATGGCCTGCTGGTTGGGCGCCGCGCCTGTGTAGAACACGTTCTTGCTCAGCTCCTCGCCCTCGTACTGCACCGGGTAGAAGAGCAGGCTGTTGAGCTCCTCGAACACCGGCAGCACCGACTTGCGGCTCACCGAGGTCCAGCAGCCGAAGACCACGGCCACCTTGTCCTGCGTGATGAGCTGGCGGGCCTTCTCGGCGAACAGCGGCCAGTTGGAGGCCGGGTCGACGACCACCGGCTCGAGCTTGCGGCCCATCACGCCGCCCTTGGCGTTGATCTCCTCGATGGCCATCAGCGCGGTGTCCTTGAGCACCGTCTCGGAGATGGCCATGGTGCCCGACAGCGAGTGCAGGATGCCCACCTTGATCGGCGCCTGCTGCGCCTGCACGGCGAAGGTGGCGGAGGCAAGCGCGATGGCGCCCACGGTGGCGGTGAAGGTGCGGCGGCGAATGGCCATGAAGGATGCTCCTGGGGGTTGGGCCTCCGGCACCTGGGAACTCAGGTCCGGCGGATGCTCCGCAGGTTAGGCAGGGCAGCCCTGTGCAGCCATACGCAAGGTGGCGTATGGCCCGCCGCGCAGAAGCACCGCGGGCCGTGGCGCGGTCGCCTGGCCTCAGGCGTGCGTCACCCAGTCGCGCAATGCGGCGTCCTGCAGGTGGGGCAGGGTGTTGAAGGTCACGAGCGAGTGGCGCTTCGCGTTGAAGGCCAGCTCGCTGACGGCGCTGTTGCGCAGGCGCAGGTTCAGCTCGACGATGGACGGGTTGGGTGCCTGCAGCACGTGGCCGACGGCGTGCGCGATGGGCCCGCCGCTGGAGACCACCAGCACCGGTCGGCCCAGATGCCGCGCGCGGATGTCGTCGAGCGCGCTGCACACGCCGTGCATGAAGCCGGCATGGGCTGGCATGCCCTCGGGCTGGCTGCTTCCGTCCATCCAGGCGAGCAGCGCCTCGCGCAGCAGGCGGAAGTGCTGCTTGATGGCCTCTGGGTCCCGCGAGGGGGTCAAGGGCCCGGGGTGGATGGCGCGAACCAGGGCCTCCGGGTCGTATTCGTTCAGTCCGGGCCAGACGACGGGGTTGGCGAAAGCGGCAGGCGCGGGTTCGGGCTCTGAGTCGGAGCCGCTTGCGCTGAACCCCCGGGCGATGGCCTGCATCGACTGTCGGTGCCGACGCAGGCTGCCGATGTACACGGCCTCGAAGGTCTGGCCCTGTTCGCGCCAGTGCCGACCCAGGGCCTCGCACTGTCGCACGCCCAGGGCGCTGAGCTGGTCGTAGTCGGCAGCGCCGAAGCTGGCCTGGCCGTGTCGCACGAGGTGGAGGGTTCCCATGCGGCGATTCTCGGGCGGGCCTTGCGGCCCGCGTGTCACACCGGTGATGCCGGCGATGCCGCGGGCGCTGGCCCACCCGTCGCGGCGCTGGACGGCGGCGCGAGCGCCGCCACGCGCGACATCGCCACCGAGACGGCCGCGGTGCGGGTTTCCACGCCGAGCTTGCGGAACACGTGTTCGAGGTGCTTGTGGACGGTGCGCGGGCTGGTGCCAAGGATGTCGCCGATGTCGCGGTTGGTCTTGCCGCGCGCCACCCAGAGCATGACCTCGGCCTCCCGTGCGGTGAGGTCCAGGCCGTGCACCAGGGCTTCGACGGCGGTGGAGTCGTCGGCCACCCGCAGCACGATCAGCCAGTGCCCGTCGCCCAGGGCGTCCGGGTCGACGGCGTGCAGGTTCAGGTGCAGTCGGCGAGGCCCGCGGCGCACGGTCAGGCCGGCAGGCTCGGCGCCCGCCCGCCGGCGAAGGGATTCGCGGGCCACCCAGGCCTGCACCTCGGGCGGCAGTGCCTCGCCGGCGCCGACCTCGTCCGGATAGAACTCGCCGACCAGGCGCCGTGCCAGGGCCGTCTGCCAGACACAGCGGCCTCGAGCGGCCTCCACCGCCATGGTGGCGTGGCCGAAGGCGTCCAGCGCGTTGCGGGCCTGGCGCTGCACCTGGGCAGTGGCCAGGTGTGCGGCCATGCGCGCCAGCACCTCCCGGGGGCGGATGGGCTTGGTGACGTAGTCGGCGCCACCGGCTGCAAAGGCCTCCACCAAGTGCTCGGTGCCGGTGAGCCCGGTCATGAAGACGATGGGAATGCCGGCCGTGGCCGGGTCTGCCTTCAGGCGACGGGCGACCTCGAAGCCGTCCATGCCCGGCATGCAAGCGTCCAGCAGCACGATGTCCGGACGGGACTGGGCGGCCCGTGACAGGGCCGCTTCGCCGCTGCTGGCCACCAGCACGGTGTAGCCGGACTCATCCAGGGCGTCGTGCAGCACCGCGAGGTTGTCCGGCACGTCGTCCACCACCAGCACCACGCCGTAGGTGCCGGCTTCGCCGCCTGCGCTCGCCCGTCCGGGGCTGATGCCGGTACTGGAGCGAGCCATCGGTGGGGCCGGGTTGGGGCGGGTGGCGGCGGGCTCGGAAAGGATCATTTCAGTGCACCGGCGAGGAAAAGGCGGAAGCAATGCACCGTGTGGGTGCGTCGGACCCGGGGAAGGTCAGCGGCGGTTCGGGCCTGTCAGTCCGCGCCGCTGGCCTGCCGGAGCAGTCTTTCGACGCGATCGAAATCGAAGCGGCGAACAGGCTCCCGGATGCTTTGCACGAACTGCGCCAGCCGGGGGTCGCGGGCCTCCATCGCGTCCAGATGGACCAGCAGACCCCGGGGGTAGCCGAGCGAGGCGGCTTCGAGCAGGGCGTCGAGGTCGGCTCGCGGGGGCAGGACGAGGGCCGCCTGAGCGGTGGGGTTCGGGGGGGCGGCCTCCGGCGTGCCGACCGAGGCCGTCGGGTCGACCGACCAGCGCAACTGCAGCTGGCCTTGCAGCCAGGCCAGCAGGTCCTGCACCCGCACCGGCTTGACGAAGAAGTCCGCCGGACCGATGCCCACATCGTTCTCCAGCGCCCGATCGAAGGCATTGGCCGACACGATGGCCGCCGGCGCGCTCGACAAGCCGTCCGCCCGCAGGCGCCGGATCGTTTCCCAGCCGTCGATGCCGGGCATGGCGAGATCCATGAAGATGGCCTGTGGCGCCTGGCCGGAGGATGCGACCGCCGCCAGGTGCCGCAGCGCCTCCTCGCCCGAGGCGGCCGTCTGGACATCGAAGCCCAGCGGTGCGAGCAGGTCAACCAGAAAGCCGCGATCGGCCTCCTCGTTGTCCACCACCAGCACCCGGGGCGTCGGCCCGAGCACCCGCTGGCGGCGCTGCTGGCC
Source organism: Rubrivivax sp. (assembly GCA_027487905.1). GTDB lineage: Bacteria > Pseudomonadota > Gammaproteobacteria > Burkholderiales > Burkholderiaceae_C > JAIYCR01. The sequence continues at coordinate 26,435 of JAIYCR010000031.1, forward strand.
ACCGGCCACCGCAGGCGGCCCGGCCAGGTCCGGCGCCAGCTCGGGCAGGAAGAGGCGCACCTGGAAGGTGCTGCCCACGCCCGGCGTGCTCCTGACCGTCATTTCCCCGCCCATCAGGTTGGTGAGCATGCGGGCGATGGTCAGGCCCAGGCCCGCCCCGCCAGCGGCCGCGCCCGACTGCCCGGCCTGCCCCCGGTCGAAGGGCTCGAACACGCGCTCGAGTTCGTCGGCACGCATGCCCGGCCCGGTGTCCTCGATCTCGAAGCGGGCCATTTCGCGGCTGTAGCTCGCGCGAAAGCTCACCTGGCCCTCGCGGGTGAACTTCACCGCATTGCCCAGCAGGTTGATGAGGATCTGCCGGACCCGTTGTTCATCGGCCCGCACGACCGCCGGCAGGTGCCCGTCCACCGAATGGCAAAAGCCGATGCCCTGGGCCGAGGCCTGCAGCTCGAAGAGCCGCACCAGTTCGGCCACCAGCTCGGGCAGGCGCACCGGGCGGGGTTCGAGGGTGAGACGCCCCCCCTCGATGCGGGCCATGTCCAGCGTGCCCTCGATGAGCCCGAGCAGGTGATCCCCGCCTCGCCGGATGACGGACACCGCCTGCCGACGGTGTGCCGGCATGGTGTCGTCTTCCTCCAGCAGCTGCGCATAGCCCAGGATGCTGTTCAGCGGCGTGCGCAGTTCGTGGCTGATGGTGCTGATGTAGCGGCTCTTGGCGCGGTTGGCGGCCTCGGCCTGGCGTTGTGCCTGTTCGGCCAGGCGCTGGGCTTCCTCGGCATCGAGCTTGGCCTTCTGCAGCTGCGCGTCGGTGCGCCCGTGGCGCTCCACCTCGTCCATCAAGGCCTGGGTCTGCCGGTGCAGGGCTTCGGTCTGGCGGTTGCTTTCCTCCTGGGCCACCTGGCGGCTCTTGTGGGCCAGCACCAGCCACCAGCACACGACGCCCGCCACCAGCAGCAGCGCGGCGAAGGCTTTCAGGTAGGACAGTCGCAGGGCGTCGAGCAGGGCCCGCGTGGCCGCGTCGACCGACACCGCCCACAGCGGCAAGGCCCTGGCACCCAGCTCCTTGGATTCCTGGAAATAGAGCAGCCCGAAGAGGCCGGCCAAGAGCGGCGCCACACCGGCCATCAGCAGCAGGTAGTGGGCCAGGCCCGAGTCGATCGACGGCCACCAGCTGCGCGGGAGCAGCCGCTGCATCAGGGCCTGCCACTGGCTGGACAGGCGCGCCTGCGGCTTGCAAAGGTCGCCGCAGCGGGCGTCGAGCGAGCAGCACAGGCTGCAGATCGGGCCCTGGTAGGCCGGGCAATGCGCCATGTCCTCGCCTTCGTAGGGCCGGGTGCAGATGACGCAGGTCTGCAGGCGCCGGGCGATGCCCAGGTAAGCGCCCGGCGCGGGCTCCGGGCCCTGCCGGGCGAGGTAGTAGCGACCGCCGGTCGCCCAGGCGATGAGCGGCGATGTCACCAGAGCAGTCACCATCGCGATCACCGCCGAGAAGGCCTGCGCCATCGGACCGAAGGCGCCCAGGTGCGCGCTCACCGACAGCACGGTGGCCAGACCCATCGCCCCCACGCCCACCGGGTTGACGTCGTAGAGGTGCGCGCGCTTGAACTCGATGCCCTTGGGCGACAGGCCCAGCGGCTTGTTGATGACCAGATCGGCCACCACCGCCATCAGCCAGGCGATGGCCACGTTGGAATACAGGCCCAGCACCGTGCCGATGGCCTGGAACACGTCCAGCTCCATCAGCACCAGCGCGATGAGGGTGTTGAACACCATCCACACCACCCGCCCGGGGTGGCTGTGGGTGAGGCGGGCGAAGAAGTTGCTCCAGGCCAGCGAGCCGGCATAGGCGTTGGTGACGTTGATCTTCAGCTGCGAGACGACCACGAACAGCACGGTGGCCGCCACCGCCCAGCCGTAGTCCTGGAAGACGAGGTTCCAGGCGCCCAGGTACATCTGGTTCGGGTCCACCGCACGATCCACCGGCACGGCGTTGCCCAGCGCCAGCCAGGCCAGCAAGGCACCGGCCAGCATCTTCACCACGCCCAGCACCACCCAGCCTGGCCCCCCCAGCGCCACGCCGAACCACCAGCGCCAGCGGTTGGCCGGCGTCTTTTCGGGCATGAAGCGAAGGTAGTCGGCCTGCTCGCCCATCTGCGTGATGAGGGCCACGCCCACGGTGAGCGCGGCGCCGAACAGGAGCGGGTCGAACCCGGCGCCGCGGCCGCTCTCGCCTGCGTACTGGCTCAGGCCCTGGATGGCATCGGGGTGCTCGGCGAACACCCAGAAGAAGGGCAGCACCAGCAGGCCCAGCCACAGGGGCTGCGTCCACACCTGCAAGCGCCCGATGACCGTGATGCCGTGGGTGACCAGCGGGATGACGACCAGCGCGCAGATCAGGTAGCCCCAGGCCGGCGGGATGTCGAAGGCCAGCTCCAGCGCATAGGCCATCACCGCCGCCTCGAGCGCGAAGAAGATGAAGGTGAAGCTCGCGTAGATGAGCGAGGTGATGGTCGAGCCGAGGTAGCCGAAGCCTGCGCCCCGGGTGAGCAGGTCCATGTCCAGCCCGTGGCGAGCGGCATACACGCTGATGGGCCAGCCGGCCCCCAGGATGATGAGCCCGGTGGCCAGGATGGCGAGCGCGGCATTGGTGAAGCCGAACTGCACCAGCAGCGTTGCGCCCAGCGCCTCCAGGATGAGGAAGCTCGCCGCGCCGAAGGCGGTGTTCGCAACCCGCCACTCGCTCCACCGGCGCGAGGAGCGGGGTGTGAAGCGCAGCGCGTAGTCCTCGGTCGTCTCGTTGGCGACCCAGCGGTTGTAGTCCCGCCGCACCTGGATCACCCGCTGGTGAGCCTGGCCGGGCGGGGCAGACGGGCGTGGGGTGTCGGGGGCCTCGGGTGTCATGTCGGGGCGGAGGGATGCAGGTTTCGCGCCAGCTTGGTGCATGCTGGGATGAGGGCAGGTTGGGGCTGCGCGTTAAGCTGCCGCCTCAGGTTTTCTGCTTCCGGTTCTTTGCTTGCGGTTCTTTGCTTCCAGCTCTGTGCTTCCGTTCTCCCGCTCCTGGCTCCCCGCTCCTTGCTCGCCGCTCGATGCGCCTTGACGACCTTCTCCTTCGCTGGCGCGCCCTGGGCGCCGGGCCGCTGCACGAGCGGCGGCTGCTGAGGCAGTGGACCCACGCGCTGCCCCCCGGCGCCGGGCGCCGCAAGCCGCAGGACTGGCTGCCCCGCCCGCTGCTCGACGCCCTGCCTGACGAGTGGAGTCGGCTGCAGGCGCTGGCCGCGCTGGAGTCGGCCCACCCGGGGGAGGACGACTCCGAGCGCCTGCTGGTGAAGCTGGCCGACGGGATGACGGTGGAATCCGTCCTGCTGCCGCGCGGCGGGCTGTGCGTGTCCACCCAGGTGGGGTGTGCGGTGGGCTGCGTCTTCTGCATGACCGGCGTCGGCGGGCTGATGCGCCAGCTCGGCAGCGCCGAAATCGTGGCCCAGGTGGCGCTGGCCCGCGCCCGCCGGGCGGTGGACAAGGTGGTGTTCATGGGCATGGGCGAGCCCGCCCACAACCTGGACGCCGTGCTCGAGGCCATCGATCTGCTGGGCACCGTGGGCGGCATCGGGCACAAGAACCTCGTGTTCTCCACCGTGGGCGATGCCCGCGCCTTCGAGCGCCTGCCGCTTGGCCGGGTGAAGCCGGCGCTTGCGCTGTCGCTTCACAGCAGCAGCGCCGAGCGCCGCGCCGAGCTGCTGCCCCGTGCACCCCGTTTCGACCCCGAGGAGCTGGTGGCGCTGGCCGACGCCTATGCCAACAGCACCGGCTACCCGCTGCAGGTGCAGTGGACGCTCATCGACGGCGTGAACGACACGCCCGAAGAGATGGACGGCGCGGTGCGCCTGCTGGCCGGCCGCAAGGCGGTGCTCAACCTCATCCCCTACAACACCGTACCCGGCCTGCCCTGGCGACGCCCCGACGCCGAGCGCGCGGCCGAACTGGCCCGCACGCTGCACCGCCGCGGTGTGCTGACCAAGCTGCGCCGGTCGGCCGGGCAGGATGTGGACGGCGGTTGCGGGCAGCTGCGTGCGCGGCAGGCCCAGGGGGCCGGCGCAGCAGAGGCGCCGGTGCGGGTGGTGCGGCGGATGCCGGCCATGCGCCAGGACCACCAGGCGGCCGACGAGGCCGGGTCGGGCGCCGCCTGGGTGTAATGCACGGTGGCCGCGGCCGGGCTTGCTCCCGTCGGACTCGCGAGCGCCTACTCCACCAGGTATCGATCCATCAGCCCGCGCAGCACCGCCAGCGACGCCGGCTGGCTGCGCCGAAGCAGCGTCACCATCGCGAGGCGAGCGTTGGCGGCCAGCGGCGGATCCAGCCGCAGCTCCACCAACTCGGGCGCTGCTGCGCGCACGGCCAGCAGCACCGCATCGCCCCGCTGGGCGAGCGCCACCAGGCTGGCCAGGTCGTCGCTGCGCAGGCTCACGCACACCTGCGGATGCGCCGCGGCGCCGTAGCGCGACACCAGCACCCTTGCCACCTCGTCCGACAGAGGCGTTGACGCGATCCGGTGCGCGGCCACTTCGTCGAAGCGCAGCGGCCGGCGTCGCCGCGTGAGCGGGTGGCCGCGCCGAACCAAGAAAGCGCCGCGCAGCTCGAAGGCCGCATCGGTGCGCAGGTCCGGTGCCGGCACCAGCGACCGTGCATCGACCACCAGAGCATCCAGCTGCCGCGCGCGCAGCGACTGCGCCAGCAACTCGGTGGTGCTGCGGGTGATGTCAAGCCGCAGGCCTGGATGGCGGGTGGCCACCTCCTGCAGCAGAGGCCCCATCAGCAGTGCGCCCGCGCCGGAGCCCATGCCGACGCGCAGGCTGCCCCCGCTGCGCTGGGCCAGCTGGTGTGCATGGCGGCGCACGTCCTCGGCGTCGAACACGATGGTGCGGGCGCGCTCCAGCAGGTCGCGCCCCGCTGCGGTGAGTTCCACCGTGTGTCCCAGCCGGTCCACCAGCGACAGGCCGAGTTCGTCCTCCAGCGCGCGGATGCTGCGGCTGAGCGCGGGCTGGCTCAGGTGCACCTGGGCAGCGGCCCGGCTGAACGAGCCGTGCTCGACCAGCGAGAGGAAGTGGCGCAGCTGCACGAGGGTCAGGGCGGTGCGGGCAACCGGAAGGCGGTTGCGCGCAGCGTTCAGTGTATGCACTCAATGCATCGAAGGTGCAAGAACAATGCATTGGACGTACCACGGGGCGCGTTTCACCATTGTGACCAGCGGTGCTGCCAGCGTGTGTGGCGGGGCCGTCCCGACGTCTTCCTTTCACGCGTCCCCAGCCCTCCGGAGTCCCCGATGACCGTCTCCATCACCCGCCGTTCCGCACTTCTTGCCGGACTTTCCGTACCGCCTTGGCACGGTCGGTGGCGCTGGACCTGCTGGGTCCGCAGCGCGTGGTGCCGAACGGTCCGCCGCTGACCGGCAGCGAGGACTTCGCCTTCATGCTCGAACGCGTTCCCGGCAGCTACCTGCTGATCGGCAACGGCAACGGCGCGGACGGTCACAGCCCCTGCATGGTCCACCACCCGGGCTACGACTTCCACGATGCCAATCTGGCGGTCGGCGCCGCCTTCTGGGTGCGGCTGGCCGAGCGCTTTCTGGCCGAATAGCGCCCCTCGCTCGCTGGTTTCGGCTTCGAGCTGGGCGGTCTGCGATGACCGCCGGTTCGGGCTTCGGAGCCCTGCCCGGCACGCTGGCTCGAGCGGGTCGTCGTCGGGTGGGGGGGCTGGCCCCGCCTGTGCTGGCACAAGCCCCCACGGGCGCCAGGCCCGAGTCGCATTAGCATGGCACCGAACCTGCAAGCGACCTGGCCATGGACCTGACCCCCCGCGAAAAAGACAAGCTCCTCATCTTCACGGCCGCGCTGCTGGCCGAGCGCCGCAAGGCGCGCGGGTTGAAGCTCAACCACCCCGAGGCGGTGGCTCTCATCACGGCGTCCATCCTGGAAGGCGCGCGCGACGGCAAGACCGTGGCGCAGCTGATGGGCGACGGCAAGACGGTGCTGGGCCGCGACGACGTGATGGACGGCGTGCCGGAAATGATCCCGGACATCCAGGTCGAAGCCACCTTCCCGGACGGCACCAAGTTGGTGACGGTCCACCAACCCATTGCCTGAAGCACCCCATGAGGCCCCCGATGACCCGACTGTTCGTTCTGCTGATCGCTTCCGCGCCCTTCGCCGCCCTGGCCCACGAAGGGCATGGCCTGCAAGGCACTCACTGGCATGCCAGCGACGCCTGGGGCTTCGTCATCGGCGGTGTGGCCGTGGCCGCCGCGGCCCTGTGGTGGCGCGGGAGGAAGTGAGCATGATCCCCGGCGAGCTGCTCACCGACGGCCCCGACCACCCCCTCAACCCCGGCCGCCGCACGATGACGCTGGTGGTGGAGAACACCGGCGAGCGCCCGATCCAGGTGGGCTCGCACTACCACTTCGCCGAAACCAACGCCGGCCTGCGCTTCGACCGCGCCGCAGCCCGCGGCATGCGGCTGAACATCACCAGCGGCACCGCGGTGCGCTTCGAGCCCGGCCAGCAGCGCACGGTGGAGCTGGTGGACTACGCCGGCGACCGGCAGGTGTGGGGCTTCCGCGGTCTGGTGCAAGGAGCGCTGTGACATGGCGACGATCAACCGACGCTCCTACGCCGAACAGTTCGGCCCCACCGTGGGCGACCGCCTGCGCCTGGCGGACACCGGCCTTGTCATCGAGATCGAGCACGACCACACCTTGAAGGCCGGCGGCTACGGCGAGGAAGTGAAGTTCGGCGGCGGCAAGACCATCCGCGACGGCATGGGCCAGAGCCAGCGGCCCAACGGCCCGGGGCCGGGCGATGCGGTGGATTGCGTCATCACGAACGCCGTGATCGTGGACCACTGGGGCATCGTCAAGGCCGACATCGGCCTGCGCGGCAGCCGCATCGCCGCCATCGGCAAGGCCGGCAACCCCGACGTGCAGCCCGGCGTGGACATCGTCATCGGCCCCGGCACCGAGGTGATCGCGGGCGAGGGGATGATCGTCACCGCCGGCGCCATCGACACCCACATCCATTTCATCTGCCCGCAGCAGATCGACGAGGCGCTGGCCAGCGGCGTCACCACCATGACGGGCGGCGGCACCGGCCCCGCCACCGGCACCTTCGCCACCACCTGTACGCCCGGGCCCGAGAACCTGGCCCGCATGCTGCAGGCGGCCGAGGCCTTCCCGATGAACCTCGGCTTCCTGGGCAAGGGCAACGCCAGCCGCCCGGAGGCGCTGCGCCAGCAGATCGAAGCCGGCGCCATCGGCATGAAGCTGCACGAGGACTGGGGCACCACGCCCGCGGCCATCGACAACTGCCTGACCGTGGCCGAGGAGACGGACACCCAGGTGGCCATCCACACCGACACGCTCAACGAGAGCGGCTACGTGGAAGACACCGTGGCCGCCTTCAAGGGCCGCACCATCCACAGCTTCCACACCGAAGGCGCCGGCGGCGGGCATGCGCCGGACATCATGAAGGTGGTGGGCGAGGCCAATGTGCTGCCCAGTTCCACCAACCCCACCCGGCCGTTCACGGTGAACACGCTGGACGAGCACCTGGACATGCTGATGGTGTGCCACCACCTGGATGCGTCCATTGCCGAAGACCTGGCCTTCGCCGAGAGCCGCATCCGCCGCGAGACCATCGCCGCCGAGGACATCCTGCACGACCTGGGCGCCATCAGCATGTTCAGCTCCGACAGCCAGGCCATGGGCCGGGTGGGCGAGGTGGTGATCCGCTGCTGGCAGACGGCGCACAAGATGAAGCAGCAGCGCGGCAGCCTGCCCGGCGACACCGCCCGGCACGACAACGCCCGCGTGAAGCGCTACGTGGCCAAGCTCGCCATCAACCCGGCCATCACCCACGGCATTGCCCACGAGGTGGGCAGCATCGAGGTGGGCAAATGGGCCGACCTCGTCTTCTGGAAGCCCGCCTTCTTCGGCGTGAAGCCGGCGCTGGTGTTGAAGGGCGGCTTCATCGCGCTGGCCGCGATGGGCGACCCGAACGCCTCCATTCCCACGCCGCAGCCGGTGCACCAGCGGCCGATGTTCGGCGCGTTTGGCGGGGCCTTGTCCAAGGGCTCGATCACCTTCCTGAGCCAGGGCGCGGTGGCCAGCGGCCTGCACGAGCGGCTGGGGCTTCGCAAGGTCATCTCGGCAGTGAAGGGCTGCCGCACCGTGCGCAAGGGCGACATGGTGCACAACGGCTATTTGCCCAAGATGGAGATCGATGCGCAGACCTATGAGGTGCGGGCCGATGGGGTGCTGCTGACGTGTGAGCCGGCGACGGAGTTGCCGATGGCGCAGCGGTATTTCTTGTTTTGAGGCCCGAAGGAGGCCAGAGATCAGGCCTGCCGCCTCGCCTCCAGCCGCTCGACGGCCTCTCGGGCGGTGACGATCGGAATGCCTTGGACGCTGCCCATCGGCAGGAGATCTCGTTTGTCGCCGGAGGCGATGAGGTCTGCCTGACCCGCGACCGCCGCTGCGATGACGTGATCGTCGTCCGGATCGGTTAGCACCGAGCGCGGTACGTCCGGCGGTGACACCGCGACGGCCAGCCGCCGAAGGTCGTCGACGATGCCTTGAGGAGAGATGCTGGCTTGGCTGAGCCTCAGGGCGAACTTGCCGCGTGAAAGCACTTCGAGCACCTCTGCGAGGAGCACTTCGCTCGTGCAAAGCTCGTACTCACCGGTCCTTGCGCCCTCTAGAAGGCGGCGCTGCAGACCGGTTGCGATCACGCCCGAGACGAGCAGGTTGGTATCGAGAACCAGACGCACAGGCTTTGACCCGATCAGGTGCCCTGACCGGATCGCCGCGCCTGACGCGCGGCCTGAATCTCCGCCTCGACCTCGTCCTCGGAAATCTCGGGCAGGTTCAGTGCATCCAGCCGAGCCAGCCCCTGGGTGAGCCGCATCGCCGCCGCAGCACGTTCCTCGCGCGACGCGAGGACCATTCCCGCGCCGCAGCCGGTGCACCAGCGGCCTGGCTGGCTGGCGGAGGTGGAGGGCTGTTGCACCGTGCGCAAGTGCGACGTGGGGCAGAGCGGGCATCTGGCGAAGACGGAAATCGACCCGCAGACCTAGGAGGTGCGGGCCGATGGGGTGCTGCTTCGTGACGGAGTCGGCTGGTGCCTCCCTAATCCGGTGAACGCGCTGCGGGCGGGAATGCGGGATTCTTTGCGAACCTCTTGCTTCGGGCGGAACTGGTTTTGCCTCTGTTGGCTCAACGTGAAGGGGAAGCCACGGGCCCCACATGCAAAGCCACCTCTCAGGAGCTGATGCGCTTGACACATGGCTTTTAAGTAGCTACATTAAAGCGTGCAAATCGAGTTCGATCCGGAGAAAGACGCCAGCAACCTTACAAAGCACGGCGTATCGCTGGCACTCGCTGCCGAACTTGACTGGGAGGCTGCGCTGGTCTGGGTCGACGACAGGTTCGAGTACGGAGAGTCCAGGCTCATTGCGCTCGTCCCACGTACCGGAATCCTTTACTACGTGGCATTTGTGGATCGAGGGCACATACGGAGAGTCATCAGCCTCCGTCGTGCCAACCGACGCGAGGTGAAGCACTATGTCGAAGCCAGCTAAACGCGCCGTTGTCTTGCCGACGGTCGCAGAAGACAAGGTCATCACTGCCGCCGCCAAGGCCGATCCGGATGCTCAACCTTTGACCGCGAAGCAACTCACCGCCATGGTGCCCATTCGGGCATTGCGCGGCCGGCCGCCGTCGGAGAACAAGAAGCAGCTGGTCTCCATCCGATACAGCCCTGAGGTTCTCGCGTACTTCAAGTCAACGGGCGCGGGTTGGCAGTCGCGGATGGACGGGGTGCTCAAGGAGTACATCGCCAAGCGTCCACGCCGTGCTGCGAGTGAGGTCTAGGCTGCTTGAGCGCAGCGCCGCCAGGCTCAGCAGGATGCGCGGCCCGGGCTGTGCGGCAAGCGGCGAACGTTGGCTCGACCTTCTGGTCTTGAACCGCCCGGCGGGGCGGGTCACCAGGACCACGACCCACTTGCCCCCTGAGGCATCTTCCATTCCCATGAACAGAAGCTCCAACCGGGCCCGAACCAGCCACCTCTCCCGTCGAGCGACTGCAGCCCGCAGGCTGCGCTCTTCCGTATGGGTTTCCATCGCCGCCCTCCTGCTGAGCGCATCGGCCCTCGCATCCCCAGCCGCCTTCGAGCCCCTTGCCCCGGCAGGCCCCGCCAGCCCCTACGCCTGGAGCCCCGAAAGCCGCTTCGCCGACGCCGACTGGCAGGCCATAGAAGCCCGCACGCAGCAGCAGGCCGAGCGTGTCGTCGGCTCCTTCCTGGGGCGCCCGACCGGCTGGCGCGAGCGCCCGGTGCGCATCCACTACCGCTTCTATCGCCACCGCAGCGAAACGCGCGGCGGCATCGTGGTGGTGCCGGGCTTCACCGAGGGCCTGTCGATGTACCAGGAGCTCGTCCACGACCTGGTGGCCAATGGCTGGTCGGTGTATCTGCACGACCACCGGGGCCAGGGCTTCTCGACCCGGCTGCTGACGGGCGAGGATGAGGCGAGCAAGGGCTACATCGACGACTTCGGGCGGCTGGTCGACGACCTGGACAGCTTCGTCGAGCGGGTGCAGGCCGACCGGGCCGGCCTGTCGCGTCCGCTCTTCGTGCTGGCGCATTCGATGGGCGGTGCGGTGGTGTCGCTGCATCTGGCGCGGCACGGCGAACGCACGCCCTTCGCCGCCGCGGCGCTGGTGACGCCGATGCACGAGCCGCGGGTGGCCGAGCCCGACACTGCGTCGCCGCTGCGGCGCTGGTGCGACGAGTCGTCGACGAGCACCGCGATGCCCCTGCCCTGGCTGTCGTCGGTGCGGGTGCAGGGCGACGGCTTCGAGGCTGAACGGCAGGCCTTCGACGCCGACCCGGAGCAGGGCCTGGCCGGCATGTCGCACAGCCGGGCCCGCATGGCCCGCCGCTGGGCCGACCGCAGCGCGACCTGCAGCGGCGAGCACTGCGGGCATGGGGACGCGCGGGTGGCGGGGCCGACGCTGCGCTGGGTGGCGCAGGCCTGCCAGGCCGCCCGCGAGGCGCGGGGCCCCGCCGCCGCGCGCATCGCCCGGCCGGTGCTGGTGCTGCAAGGCGGCGAGGACACGGTGGTCGAGCCCCTGCCGCAGCAGACCTTCTGCGCGAACCTGAACGCCGGCCGCACGCCGCCTCTTTGTCAGGGCCGCCGGCTGGCGCAGGGGCGCCATGCCCTCTTCGTGGAGCGGGACGACCTGCGGTCCGCCGCCCTCGACGCGGTGGCCGATTTCCTGCTGGCGGCGCCGCCCGTGCCGCCCTTGTCGCCTCTGCCGCCCGCTCCGCCTCGCGACTGAACCCGCGGCGGCAGGGTGGCCGTCGGGCACCTGCCCCTGGACGGAGCCTGCGCGTTGACGTTATGCCAGGCAACCCGTGCTAGACGCCCCGAGCCGTTGGCGCCGGGAGCGAGCGGGCGAGGAAGAAGCGCAGCATCTGCTCGGTGGCGTCCGGGCCTTTCGGATCGACATGGCTGCCCTGCGGCTGGCCTCCGAACCAGGCGTGGGCGCCGCCATGGACGATCCAGCGCTCTGCCTTGATCAGGCCGTCCGCCGAGCGGTGCGTCTGGACGGTGCTGGCCCGGCCGCCCGGGCCCGACTCCACGCGCCGGGTCTGCACGGCGAGACCGTCGCCTACGAGCGCGGAGACCACGGACTCGGCGTTGTCCGGGTGCACGGTCGAGTCCGCGTCGCCGTGGAAGACGATCACCGGAACGCCACTGGGCGACGCGAGCGACCGGCTGCCCCCACCCCGCATCGCGGCCAGCCCCGAGTGCAGGTCGCGCGCTGCGCCCGGGGCCAGGCCGGAATGCACGCCCACCGCGGCGAAGAGGTCCGGGTGGGTCTGTCCGAGGATGGCAGCCATGGCGCCGCCGGCTGAAAGGCCCGCGACATAGACGCGGCGCGCGTCGATCGGGTGCTCGGCCAGAAGCGCCCGCACCAGGCTGGCGATCACCGCGGGCTCGCCGCGCTCGCGCGACTGGTGGCTGTGCTTGAACCAGTTCCAGCAGCGCTGGGGGTTCAGTTCGCGCGGCTGCTCGGGGTAGAGGACATGGAAGCCCTCGGCCCGCGCCCGCTCGTTCATGCCCGTTCCGGCGGCGAAGTCGTCCGGGTCCTGGGTGCAGCCGTGCAGCATCACCACGAGGGGGCGCGGGCCGGGCAGCGGCCCTGGCGGGCTGAAGAGCTTGAAGTTGCGGGCCCCGGTAGGGCAGGTGTGACGGCCGGCTGTGAAGCGTTCCGCGCCGGCGTCGGCGGACTTCGAAGCTTCGACCGCCACCACCCGGGCCTGGATGTCGATGACTTCCGCATCCGAGGCTGCACCGCGTGCGGCAGTAGCGGCGGCCGGCCGACGGCCCAGGGCCTCCAGGAGCAGGGCGCTGGCCGCGGCGAGATCGCCGCTGCGGGTGAGTCGGGTGGCTTCGGCCATCCGGTCACGAAAGGGAATGTTCATGTCGTCCTTGGGGGCAGGGGATGCTATCAGCGCATCCGGGGCAATAGGGCGGCCTTGACCTCGGGCGGCGCATGCAGCGCGCCCAGGACCGTGAGGGAGTCGATGGCGGCGAGCGCCAGGGCGGGCGTGACGTCCGTGGCCAGGGAGGCCAGACCGAGCACCCGGATGTTCAGTGTCTGCCCGCTGTCGACCACCGCTTGCAGGTCGGACGCGGCGTAGTGCTGGATGCCCAGCACCAGGGTCTTGCGCGACACCGCCTGGCGCAGCGCGTCGCCGTGCTGGGCGAGCTGATTGCGGATGGCCGTGCGGATGAAATCGCTGCGATTGGCATAGAAGCCCTCCTGCGTGAGGAGGTCGATCTGGCCGAGGTCCACGCAGCCCAGGTTGAGGGTGATCTTCTCGTCCGTGGCTGGGGCGGAGGCGGGTCGGATGGTTTGGCGTGCTGGCATGGAGCATCCTAGCACCATCCAAGTGGATTACTAAAGAAGACTCAGAGCGCCTGCAAGAATCCAGACCGATGCCTTATCCATTCCTCGCCGACCTCGTGCTGACCCTGCATGTGGCCATCGTGGTCTTCATCGTCGGGGGTCTGGTCGCGGTCTTCGTCGGCGGCGCCCTGGGCTGGCGCTGGGTGCGGCACCGCAGCTTTCGAGGGCTGCATCTGGCGGCCATTGCGGTGGTGGTGCTGCAGTCGTGGCTCGGGCAGTGGTGCGCGCTGACGACGCTGGAATCCTGGCTGCGCGCGCAGGCTGGCGAATCCGGCTACACGCGCAGCTTCGTCGAGACCTGGTTGCACCGCCTCCTGTACCTGGAGGGGCCGTTCTGGGCCTTCACCCTGGCCTACACCGTCTTCGGGGGCCTGGTGCTGCTGGCGTGGTGGCGCGTTCCGCCGCGGCCCGGCGCCTGAACGGCAGCGACGCGGCGACGCGGACGCGCGCGATGCGGGCACACTGGCGGGACAGCCGTCCGGCCGCTCGCGGGCGGACGACCGTTCCTCTGTCCGTCACCCTTCGGGCAACCCGCCGCTGGAGATCTTCCGATGCTGATCGTCAACAAGCTGCTGCCCCAGGGCCGCGGTATCGCCGGCGCGCTGGTGCGCCGAGCGCCTCTCGTCGTGCTTGACTGGGACACCCGCCAGAAGAGCCGCTTCGATGCGGTGGACGCGTCGGGCCGCGCGCTGGGTGTGTTCCTTGCACGTGGCACGGTGGTGCGCGGGGGCGATCTGCTCGTGGCCGAGGACGGCTCCTTGATCCGGGTGCAGGCCGCCGAGCAGCCCGTGATGCGCGTCACCGCCTGCGCGCAGCACGGGTCGCCCTTTGACCTGCTGCGCGCCGCCTATCACCTGGGCAACCGCCATGTCCCCATCGAGTTGCGCCCGGACCACCTGCAGATCGAACCCGACCCGGTGCTCGGCGAGTTGCTGCAGCAGATGGGCCTGGACGTCCTGACGATGGAGGCCGCTTTTGAGCCGGAGGGCGGGGCCTATGCGAAGTCGGGCCCGGCGCACGGGCACGGGCATGCGCATGGACATGACCACTCACACGGCGCCACGACCCCTGCCGCCGAGCCGCATGTCCACGGCCCGGGCTGCAGCCATGGACCGGCTGCTGCCGCGCCGGTGGCGGCCATTGCGCTGCAAGGCATCGGCCGCGGACCCCGCCCGGCCGCGACGGTGCAGCCGCATGTCCACGGCCCGGGCTGCGGCCACGACCACGACAACCACCACGGCCACGGCCACGACCACAGCCACGACCCTGCGCACGGACCGGGTAACGGCCACCCGCGCGGATGAGCACGCCCGCCAGCCTGCTGCAGCTCCTGTGGCTTGCCTCCCCGGCGCTGCCGGTGGGCGGCTTCAGTTACTCCGAGGGCCTGGAGGCCGCGGTGGAAGCGGGCGTCGTCACCGACGAAGCCACGGCCCGCGCCTGGATGCGGGACCAGCTCGCGCTGTCCTTCGCACGGGTGGACCTGCCGGTGGCTGCCGCCGCCTTCGCGGCCTGGGCTGCACCCGGGCCTGGGGCCGAGCTTGACCGGCCGCGGCTCGTCGAGCTGAACGACTGGGTGCACCACACCCGCGAGACGGCCGAGCTCAGGCAGCAGACGCAGCAGACCGGTCGGTCCCTCGTCGAATGGCTGCGCACCCGCCAGGCCGATGACCGAGCCCGCGGCAGCCCGGACGATGCGCGGCTCGACCTCCTGGCCGGACTTCCGGGCGGCCCGACCTGGCCGGTGGCCTTCGCGCTGGCCGCTGCGCGCACCGGCGCGAACGCCCGGGATGCGCTGCTGGCGCTGGGCTTCGGCTGGGCCGAGAACCAGGTCCAGGCCGCATTGAAGGCGGTGCCGCTCGGGCAGAGCGCCGGTCAGCGCATCCTCGCCGCGCTGGCGACCGACCTGCCGGCCGTGGTGGAGGCGGCCCTGGCCATGCCCGATGCGGCCCGGCAGGCCTTCACGCCGATGCTGGCCATCCGCTCGGCCCAGCACGAGACGCAGTACTCCCGGCTCTTCCGATCCTGATCGACGATCGACGCCCGTTCACCTGCCAGCCTTGCGGACCTGCTCCTTGAACCCATCCCTGCCGCTCGCCGACGTCTGTGCCATCGACTTCGGAACCTCCAATTCGGCCGTGGCGCTGGCCGGCGCGCCCGGCGAAGGTATCCGCCTGGTGCCGCTCGAGGGCGACGCCGTGACCATGCCGACTGCGGTGTTCTACCTGGCCGAAGGACCGGAAACCGAAGGTCCGCCCCGCGCCTTCGGGCGCGCAGCGGTGGCGGCCTATGTGGAGGGCCTGGACGGGCGGCTGATGCGTTCGATGAAGAGCGTGCTGGGCTCGACGCTTGCCGAGCAGCGCACGGATGTGGGGGCTGGCCGCAGCGTCGCCTATGTGGATGTCATCGCTGGCTACCTGCTGCACCTGAAGCGCCGGGCGGAGGTGGCCGCCGGCGGCCCGCTGCGGCGCGTGGTGATGGGGCGACCGGTGCGCTTCGTCGACGACGACGACGCGCGCGATGCCCAGGCCCAGGCCACGCTGGCCGAGGCGGCCAGGCGGGTGGGATTCGAGTCGGTGGCCTTCGAGTTCGAACCCATCGCCGCGGCCTTCGACTTCGAGCAGGCCTGTACCCGCGAGGAGCGGGTGCTGGTGGCCGACATCGGCGGCGGCACCTCGGACTTCTGCATCGTGCGGGTCGGCCCCGGGCGCCAGGCCCGGCCCGACCGGAGCGACGATCTGCTGGCCCACCACGGCGTGCACATCGCCGGCACCGACTTCGACCGCCACCTCGAACTGGCCACGGTGCTGCGGCCCCTGGGCTACGGCGCGCTGGGGCCGTCGGTGGCAGGCTCCACGCCGCGCGAGGTGCCGAGCAAGGTCTACTTCGACCTCGCGACCTGGCACCTGATCAACACGGTCTATTCGCCGCAGCGCGTGCTGGAACTGCGGGGCATGAAGGGCTTCTATGCCGACGTCGCCCAGCACCGACGACTGATGACGGTGCTCGAGGAGCGCCTGGGCCATGACCTGGCCGCACGGGCCGAGGCGGCCAAGATCGGCCTGTCCGACGCGCGTGAGGGCGAGGTGCTGTCCATCGACCTGTCGCTGATCGAGCGCGGCCTGGCCGCCACGCTCAGCGACGCGCAATGCCAGGCGGCCCTGGCTGCCGACATCGCCCGCATCGTCGAGGCGGCCGACGAGACCCTTAGGCTCGCGAACCTGCCGCGCGGTGCCATCGACGCGATCTACTTCACCGGTGGCTCCACCGGCCTGCGCCGGCTCACCGATGCCTTGTGCCGCCGATTCCCCCAGGCCCGGGCGGTGAGCGGCGAGCGATTCGCCAGCGTGGCCACCGGTCTGGGCCTCACCGCCCGACGCCGCTTCGCCTGAGCGCCCAGGGTTTCCGGCGCGCAGCTTGCTTGCCTGCCTGCGAGCTTCACTTCTACCCGAGCACCATGACCTCCGCCCTGCATCACATTCCCGGACGTACCAAGAAGCTTCCTCCGCTGCGCGTGGGCGTCGGCGGCCCCGTGGGTTCGGGCAAGACCACGCTGGTGGAGATGCTGTGCAAGGCCATGCGCGAGCGCTGGGACCTGGTGGTGGTCACCAACGACATCTACACCAAGGAAGACCAGCGGCTGCTCACCGTGGCCGGTGCGCTCGAACCCGAACGCATCATGGGTGTGGAAACCGGTGGCTGCCCGCACACCGCCATCCGCGAGGACGCCTCCATCAACCTGGAGGCGGTCGACCGCATGCTCGAGAAGTTCCCGAATGCGGACATCGTGTTCATCGAATCGGGCGGCGACAACCTGGCCGCCACCTTCAGCCCCGAACTGAGCGACCTCACCCTCTACGTCATCGACGTGGCCGCCGGCGAGAAGATCCCGCGCAAGGGCGGACCCGGCATCACCAAGAGCGATCTCTTCGTGATCAACAAGATCGACCTCGCCCCCCATGTGGGGGCGAGCCTGGAGGTGATGGAGGCGGACACCCGCCGCATGCGTCCGGACGCCGCGCGTCGGCCCTATGTGATGAGCAACCTGCGCACCCGCCAGGGCCTGGACGAGGTGGTGCGCTTCATCGAGACCCGGGGGCTGCTGGTAGCCTGAGCGGGCTTCGACGCCAGGGCCCGCAGCCTGTGACCTGAGTCAGTACTCAGGTGCCGGAATGGAGGGCGGGAGGGCGGAGGTCGGGTCCGCCGGTGCATCGGCCGTTGCCGTTGCCATGGCCTCGCCCAGACGGATCGCCCGGCCTGGAGCCCACTGCGGGTTGAAGCCCGACACCGCCGTCCGCGGCATCAGCATCACCACGGTGGAGCCGAGCAGGAAGCGCCCCATCTCCTCGCCCTGGCGCAGCACGATGCGCTGGTCGGTGTAGTGCCAGTCGCGAAGCGTGCCGGGCCGCGGCGGGTTCACCAGGCCGTGCCACACCGTGGCCATGCTGCCCACGATGGTGGCGCCCACCAGCACCAGCACCCAGGGCGCACCGCCCGCAGGCGGCTCGAACACGCACACCACCCGCTCGTTGCGGGCGAAGAGCCCGGGAATGCCACGGGCCGTGGCCGGGTTCACCGAGAACAGATCGCCCGGCACATGGACCATGCGCAGCAGGCGTCCGTCCGCCGGCATGTGGATGCGGTGGTAGTCGCGCGGGCTGAGGTAGAGCGTGGCGAAATGGCCGTCGGCCAGGCCTCGGGCCAGTGTCGCGTCGCCGCCCACCAGCGCGGTGGCGGTGTAGTGATGGCCCTTGGCCTGGAACACGGCACCGGACTCGACGCGCCCGAACTGGCTGATGGCGCCGTCCACCGGGCAGATCCACGGCGCCGCTGACAGGGGCCGGGCCCCGTCGCGCAGCGCCCGGGTGAAGAAGGCATTGAAGCTCGGGTAGGCCGCGGGATCGGGATCGGCCGCTTCGGACATGTCCACGCGGTAGCGTGCAATGAAGCGGCGGATCACCGCCGTCGTGAGCGAACCCGCTTGCAGGCCGGCCGCCCAGCCGGCCAGTCGGGTCAGGGCCTGCTTGGGCAGCAGGTACTGCGCTCGGACGCTCAGTTCGGTCATGGGCGTGCTGGCCGGTGAAGGGTCGGGCGGCCTCAGCGCCAGCTGCTCAAGCCGTGCAGGGCCTGCACCGCGCCCGCACCGACCGACGCGCCGAAGCGCTTGGCCAGCCGCTCGGCGATGTTCTCGCGGGCGGTGTAGTCGATGATCTCCTCGGCCTTGATGACTTCGCGCGCCACGTAGTCGAGGCTGCCGAGCTCGTCGACGAGACCCAGTGCCTTGGCCTGCTCGCCGTTCCAGAAGAGGCCCGAGAACAGCTCGGGCGACTCCTTCAGCCGCGTGCCACGGCCCTGGCGCACCACCGCGATGAACTGCTGGTGGATCTGGTCGATGGTGCCTTGCAGGTGAGCCCGGTGCTGCTCGCTCAGCGGACTGAAGGGGTCGCCGATGGCCTTGTTGGTGCCGGCGGTGAGGAGCCGGCGCTCCACGCCGAGCTTTTCCATCGTGCCGGTGAAGCCGAAGCTGTCCATCAACACGCCGATGGAGCCGACGATGGAGGCCTTGTCGGCATAGATCTCGTCGGCTGCCGCGGCGATGTAGTAAGCGCCCGAGGCAGCGCTTTCCTCGACCACCGCGATGACCTTCTTCTTGTGCAGGGCCTTCAAGCGGACGATCTCGTCGTAGACGATGCCCGACTGCACGGGGCTGCCACCCGGCGAGTTGATGCGCAGCACCACGCCTTGGGCTCCGGCGTCCTCGAAGGCCTGGCGCAGCGCGCCCACCAGCATCTCGGCGCTGGCCTCGGTGTCGGCGGCGATGGGGCCGCGAACCTCCACCAGCGCCGTGTGCGGGCCGGTGGGTGCCGACACCACCGAGCGCTGCTGGAAGAGGGCGGTCGCGATGGCCACCACCACCATCAGCCAGACCAGCCGGAAGAAGATGGTCCAGCGCCGGGCGCTGCGGCGATCCTTCAGGTACTCGCCGGCCAGTCGGTGGGCGAGGTCATCCCATCCGGGCCCGGGCGAGGCGGCGGCTGCAGCGGCAGCAGAAAGCGTCGCGGCACTGGACACGGGCGGCGGCACCGCGGTGGCGGACGCGTCGTCAGGGCTGGGATTCATCCGGTGTCCTGGTGGTGTGGGGGTCGGTCAGAGGGGCTGCAGGCGGCGGCTGCGTGTCTCGGGAAGGATACCAATGCACCCCCTGGGCATCCTCGTCCAGCGCGATGACCGTCAGGCGGCCACGGCCACAGGGCCCGCCCACGCACTGGCCGTGGGCGGGGTCGTAGGCGGCGCCGTGCAGCGAGCACAGGATGGTGCGGCGTTCGGTGTCGAGGAACTCGCCGGGCTGCCAGTCGAGCTCGGTGGGCACGTGCACGCACCGGTTCAGGTAGCCCACCGCGCGGCCGTCGATGCGCAGGGCGAAGGCCCGCGCCGGCTGGCCGAAGTGCTGGACGTCCCACACCCAGCCGCGCCCGCGCTCGACCAGCGCCTCGCTCGGACACAGCGCCAGGCGCAACGCAGCGGGTCTCGGCGCGCCGGCCTCAGGCATGGGCCGAGAGCCAGTCGCGCAGCTGCGGCACCGAGTGCAGCACGGCCCTCGGGCCGAAGGCCTCGAAGCCGTCGGGTTCGTGCGCGCCGTAGCTCACGCCCAGGCTGGCCGTGCCGGCATTGCGCGCGAGCAGCAGGTCGTGGGTGGTGTCGCCGATCATCAGCGTGCGCTCCGGGCGGGCGCCCAGCTCGGCCATCAGCTCCAGCAGCATCCGCGGGTGGGGCTTGGACGCGGTTTCGTCGGCGGTTCGCGTGGCGTCGAAGACATGGCGCAGCTGCACGGTGTGCAGCACCTCGTCCAGCCCCTTGCGCGATTTGCCGGTGGCCACGGCCAGCGCGTGGTTGCGGCCCTTGAGTTCGTGCAGCAGCTCGAGCACCCCGTCGAAGAGCACCAGCTGGTGCTGGCTTTCCAGGTAGTGATGCCGATAGCGCTGCCCGAGCTCCGGATAGCGTTCGCGGGGCAGGCCCGGGGCCGCATGCTCGAGCGCCTCCACCAGCCCCATGCCGATCACATAGCTCGCCTGCTCGCGGCTGGGCACCGTGACGCCCAGGTCGGCGCAGGCGGCCTGTATCGACCGGGTGATGAGGGCGGTGGAATCGAACAGGGTGCCGTCCCAGTCGAAGACGACGAGGTCGAAGGCGCGGGAGCGTGTCATGGCGGGGGCAAGGCGGCGAGCAAGGCCCGGCATTCTGAGGGCAGCGGCGCGCGCAGCGTCAGCGGCTCGCCGCTCAGCGGATGGGTGAAATCCAGGCCGCCGGCATGCAGGAACATGCGTTCGAAGCGCTGGGCCGGCAAGGTCTCGCCCCGCGCCAGGGCCTTGTTCGATGCGAAGTCGCCGTACTTCGGGTCGCCGACGATGCAATGCCCGGCATGAGCCAGGTGCACACGGATCTGGTGGGTCCGCCCTGTCTTCAGGTTCACGTCGAGCAGGGTTGCGTTGTGAAAGCGGGCGCTTACCTTGACCAGCGTGATGGCTCGGCGGGCGTCGGCATGGTCGGCCGCCACCACCCGCACATGGCGCTCGCCGGCCGCGTCCACCCCCTTGTGCAGGCTGGAGTCGATCACCTTCAGTGCAGCCGGCCATTCGCCCCAGACCAGCGCCTGGTAGGTCTTGCGAAGTGCGTGCACACCGCGGTGGTCGCGCAGCCGCTCCTGCAGCACGGTCAGGGCCGAGCGCTTGCGCGCGATGATCAGCAGGCCCGAGGTTTCCTTGTCCAGGCGGTGGACGAGTTCGAGAAAGCGCGCCTCGGGCCGGGCCTGACGCAGCTGCTCGATCACGCCGAAGCTCACGCCGCTGCCCCCGTGCACGGCCACGCCAGCGGGCTTGTCGATCACCAGCAGCGCGTCGTCTTCGAAGATGACGGGGAATTCGCGGGGCGGCGTGGCGCGGGGGCGGTCGGCTGTGCCTGTGGCCGATCCGGCGCCTTGTCCGTCGAGCGCGGCCAGTGCGCGCTCGGCCACCCGCACCGGCGGCACCCGGATGGTGTCGCCCAGCGCCAGGCGCGTGTCGACCTGCGCACGGCCCCGGTTGACCCGGACTTCGCCGCTGCGGATGACGCGGTAGACGTGCGATTTCGGCACGCCCTTGAGCATCTTGAGCAGAAAGTTGTCCAGACGCTGGCCTTCGCTGGCTTCGTCGACCGTCAACTGACGAACCGATGCGGGATTGGCCTCTATACTGGGCACTCCAAGTGTCTGCTGCAAGTGGTTGATTTGCCTGAGTCTAGCGGTTGGTGCGGCCCGTCGGGGCCACCAGCGGCGCTCCGGGCGGGGTTTGACCCCGTCCGCCAGGCGGCCCGCCAGGGGCCGCGGGCACTGGAAAAAGGGCGGGCGTCCCTGACGACCACCCTCCGTGATGCAACGCACTGCGCGCGCAGCAGGCCCTGTCCCCAGGTGAAAGGGCGGCCGAACGTGCGATGCGGAAGAGCAACGTCGAACGAACCCGCCCGGGCCCTGCAGCCCGGACTGCACCAAGGTTTTCCGGTTGCAGGCCCGCCCGATCCCCGGCTTGAAAGCCGGAAGACGAGGCAAGCCTTCGACCCGCGTCCCCTGATCCCCTGGATGACGTTCCCCACTTCTGATCCGCAAGCCCGCCCCAGCATCGCACCCGATGCGCTGGCGGCCTGTGCGCGCGTGCGGCCACCCGCCGCGACGCAGCCGGTTCGGGGTTCGGTCGGACCCATCCCAGGGCCCATCGGGGCGATGCCCGCGCCAACGCGGCGCGCCCGTCGAGCGGTCTGAAGACCGCAGGCACGGCGCACCGTCCAGGGCGATTCCTTCCGGTTCGATCTTCGTTTTTCGTGCATCGAAGCGCCGTGAACGCCGCCCCGACGGGGTAGCCGCCCGGCATGACGATACGCGTCGCCGCACCCCGCATCGGGACGGCGGGCGCAGGAGTGCACATGAAACGCATGCTGATCAATGCCACGCAGCCCGAAGAGCGGCGCCTGGCCATCGTCGACGGCCAGAAGCTTCTGGACTTCGAGACCGAGATCGAGGGGCGCGAGCAGCGCAAGGGCAACATCTACAAGGCGGTGGTCACCCGGGTGGAGCCTTCGCTCGAGGCCTGCTTCGTCGACTACGGTGAAGACCGCCACGGCTTCCTGCCCTTCAAGGAAATCTCGCGCAACTACTTCAAGGAAGGCGTCGCGGTGCGCGACGCCAAGATCCAGGACGTCATCTCCAATGGCCAGGAACTGCTGGTGCAGGTGGAGAAGGAAGAGCGGGGCAACAAGGGCGCGGCGCTGACCACCTACGTGAGCCTGGCCGGCCGTTACCTGGTGCTCATGCCCAACAACCCGCGCGGCGGCGGCGTCAGCCGGCGCATCGAGGGCGAGGACCGCGAGGAGCTCAAGGAGAACCTCGAGCAGCTGGAATACCCCAAGGGCATGAGCCTGATCGCCCGCACCGCGGGCATCGGCCGCAGCGCCCCCGAGCTGCAGTGGGACCTGAACTACATGCTCAAGCTGTGGGAGGCCATCGAGGGCGCTTCCAAGGCGGGCAAGGGCGCCTTCCTGATCTACCAGGAGAGTTCGCTCGTCATCCGCGCCATCCGCGATTACTTCACCGCGGACATCGGCGAGATCCTGATCGACACCGACGACATCTTCGATCAGGCGCAGCAGTTCATGAACCACGTGATGCCCGAGACGGCGTCCCGTGTGAAGCGCTACCGCGACGATGCGCCGCTCTTCAGCCGCTTCCAGATCGAGCACCAGATCGAGACGGCCTTCAGCCGCACGGTGAACCTGCCGGCCGGCGGCGCCATCGTGATCGACCACACCGAGGCGCTGGTGTCGGTGGACGTGAACTCCGCCCGCGCCACGCGCGGCGGCGACATCGAGGAGACCGCCACCCGCACCAACCTGGAGGCCGCCGATGAGATCGCCCGCCAGATGCGGCTGCGCGACCTCGGGGGCCTGATCGTCGTCGACTTCATCGACATGGAGGAGAGCAAGAACCGCCGCGAGGTGGAACAGCGCCTGCGCGACGCGCTGCGCCAGGACCGTGCCCGCGTGCAGTTCAGCTCCATCAGCAAGTTCGGCCTGCTCGAACTCTCGCGCCAGCGGCTGCGCCCGGCCTTGAGCGAGGGCAGCCACATCACCTGCCCGCGCTGCAACGGCACCGGCCACATCCGCGACACCGAGAGCAGTGCGCTGCAGATCCTGCGCATGGTCCAGGAAGAGTCGATGAAGGACAACACCGCCGCCGTGCATGTGCAGGTGCCGGTGGAGGTGACGAGCTTCCTGCTCAACGAGAAGCGCCAGGAGATCGGCAAGATCGAACTGAAGCAGCGCGTGACCGTGCTGCTTGTGCCCAACAAGCACCTGGACACGCCCAACTACAAGCTCGAGCGGCTGCGCCACGACGACCCGCGCCTGGAGAACCTGCAGGCCAGCTACTCGATGATCGAGGAGCCGGACGACGAGGTGGGCATCACCCGGCGCGAGAAGTCCAAGCCGCGCCAGCAGCCGGTCATCAAGGGCACGCTGCCCGAGACGCCGGCGCCGGTGGTACCGCCCAAGCCGGTGGCCGAGCCGGCCCCGGTGGCGGCGGTGCCGGCGGCAGTCGCCGCACCGGCCCCGGCGCCCGCGCCCGTGCCGGTGGCGGCCTCCGCAGCGCCGGTGGCGGCGGGTGGTGGTTTCTTCTCCTGGGTCAAGCGCCTCTTCGGCGCCCCCGAGCCGGTGGCGCCGGCGCCTGTGGCGGCCAGCGCTGCGGCAGCGGGTGCTTCGGTCCCGCGTGGTGCGGGTGCGGGTGCGGGTGCGGGTGCGGGTGCGGCGTCTGTCGCCGGCGCGGCCGGTGGCCGCGGTGAGCGCGAGGGTGCGCGCGGCGAGCGCGGCGATCGAGGTGGCCGCGGCGGTCGAGGCAACCGCGAGGGTCGCGAAGGTGGCCGCGACGCGCGCCGGGGCGATCGTGCTGACCGACCCGCAACGGACGCGGCCCCGCGAGACGCCGGCGCCGAGCGGCCGGCCCGTGGCGACCGGACCGAGCGTTCGGAGCGCGGAGAACGGGGCGAGCGGGGCGAGCGCGGAGAACGGGGTGACCGCGGCGAGCGCGGTGAGGGCCGGCGTGACGGACGTGGGCGCCGGGACGATGCGGCGCTGGCCGTCGCGCCGCTTGCTGAAGGTGCCTCGTCGACCTTGAACGGCGTCGCGGATGCCGTGGGCACCGAGGCCCGCGCGCCGCGCACGGACCGCGCTGAGCGGGGTGAGCGCGGCGAGGGCCGCCGTGGCCGCGGTGAGCGCGGTGAGCGCGGTGAGCGCAGCGAGCGTGACCGCCGAAGTGGCGGCGAAGCCTCGGGCGAATCGGTGGCTGCCGCCTCGGGCGACTCATCTCCCAGGGGCGGCGAGCCGGCCTTCGTGGACACGGTGCCGAACGCCGACGCGCTGCTGGATCTGCCGGCAGGCGCGGACGCGCTGCCCGATGCCGTGAACGGCGATGCCGCTGGCGATGACACGCCGCGCGATCCTGCCCGCCGCCGCCGCCGCCGTGGCGGCCGAGGCCGGGACGATGCACGGCGCGATGCAGCCGGGGACGCAACGGCCGAAGGCACGGGTGAAGGTACCAGCGAGTCGGCGGGCGAACCGTCCCGCAACGCACCGGACGAAGCGGGTGCCGAAGCCGTCGTTCAGGCCCCTGGCGCCGAGGGCAGCGCCGAGCCGGTGTTGGCCGCAGGTCCCGCCGGCGAGGGCGAGGGCGAAGGCGAGGCCGATGGCGCTGTCGAGGGCGCTGTCGAGGGCGCGCCGCGCGAGCGCCGCCGTCGTGGTGGTCGGGGCCGCAACCGGGGTGACCGTCCGGCCCGTTCCGAAGGCGATGCCGAGGGGGGCGAAGCCGTCGCCGAAGGTGGCGCCGATGACGCGGTCGCGGTCGGGGCGGGTGTCTTGCCCGCGTCCGATCCGACGCCGTCGCCCCGGTCGCCGGTGGAAGCCGTCGAACCCGTGTCCGCTGCGGCGGCCCCGGTGCCGGCGCCCACCGTGGACCGCGATCCTCCCGCAGTGACCGACCAGGCCGCATCCGCTGCTCCGACACCAACACCGGCACCGGCCGAGGCGAAGGTCGCTGCACCGGTCGCGGCTCCTGCTGCAACGCCTGCGGCTGCCGCCCCTCCTGCCGCCCCCCCTGCCGCTCCCGCGGCGCCGGCCTTCACCCTGCCCACCCGCAGCCTGGAGGAACTCGCTGCGTCGGCCGGGCTGCAGTGGGTGCACACCGACGCCGATCGGGTGCGTGCGGTTCAGGACGCCATGGCGCAAGAGCCGGCGCCGGTGCGGGTGCCGCGTCAGCGGCCGCCGGTGGTCGTCGTCGACGAGGGCCCGCTGGTGCTGGTGGAGACCCGCCAGGATCTGTCCAAGCTGCGCATGCCCTTCGATCCGCCGGCGACCTGAAATCGCCGCCGGGGCCCCGGGGGCCGCAAAGCCCCTGGTCGGGCTCCGGCCCGGCGCCGCAACCGCCGCCCGGCCCGGCCGGCCGGCCGATGCTCGGCCCGTCAGGGCAGGCGCTCGAGCGAACGCTGGTAGACCGGGTCGTGCATCAGCGCGTCCCAGGGCAGGGGCTCGCTGCGCGGCAGCAGGGCCAGGCGACGGGCCTCGCTGTCGGGGTCGGCGCGCCAGGTGCCCCGACCGAGCGCTTCGGTCAGGCCGTCGATCAGGCCGTCCAGCGCCGCGCCGCCGTCCAGGCTCTGGTTGCACAGCAGCACCAGGTCGCAGCCGGCGTGCAGCGCTTCGATGGCCGCTTCGGTGTAGGTCAGTTCGGCGCCATCCAGCTCGCGGGCACCGGCCATGCTGAGGTCGTCGCTGAAGACGGCGCCGGTGAAGCCGAGATCGCCCCGCAGGATGTCGCGCAGCCAGCGCGAAGAGAAACCCGCCGGACGTGCATCCACTTTCGGGTAGACCACGTGCGCGGGCATCACCGCGGCCAGGCTGGAGCCGAGCCAGCCGTAGGGCGCTGTGTCATCGGCCAGCAGCCGCGGCAGTGGGCGCGCGTCCACCGGAATCTCATGGTGGCTGTCGGCCCTGACATGGCCGTGGCCGGGGAAGTGCTTGCCGCAGTGCGACATGCCGGCCATCAGCATCCCGTGGGTCAGGGCGCGGGCCAGCGTGGCCACCACGCGCGGGTCCCGGTGGAAGGCGCGGTCGCCGATGACGCCACTCGAGCCGTGGTCGAGGTCCAGCACCGGCGTGAAGCTGAAGTCCACCCCGCAGGCGCGCAGTTCGCTCGCCAGCACATGGCCGCAGGCCGTGGCCGCATCCAGGGCGGCCATGGCGCCGCTGCCCGGCCGGCCGCGCTCGTCGCGCATCCAGCGCTCGCCCAGGGCGCGCATCGGTGGCAGGTGGGTGAAGCCGTCGGTGCGAAAGCGCTGCACCCGGCCACCCTCGTGGTCCACGCAGATCAGCAGGTCCTCGCGCAGTTCCTTGATCTGCGCGCACAGCGACACCAGCGAGCGCCGGTCCTCCCAGTTGCGCGAGAACAGGATCAGCCCGCCCACCAGCGGGTGCGCGATGCGGCGACGGTCCGCGTCGTCCAGCGTCGTGCCGGCGATGTCGATGACCAGCGGTGCGGCCTCGGCTTGAAGGGTGGGTGCGCGGCTGGCAGCGGTGGGCTTTGCGGGCATGGGGTCAGGGGGCTGGGGTCGGGAGGAAGTGGACGGGAAGCAGAGGGCGGGAGGCGGGGGTCAGTTCGGCGCGGAAGCTTCGACACTCGTCTGGCGGGGCAGGCACTGCACCACCACGAAGCTGGCGGCGTAGTCGACCTCGTCGGTCACGGTCACGAGCGCCGACCAGCCGCGGGCCTCGAACCAGCGCTGCAGTTCACCGTGCAGGCGGATGTAGGGCGCGCCCGAGGGGTGGTTGAGGATCTCGCACGCTCGCCACTGCATCGGCGAACGAAGGCCCAGTCCGATGGCTTTGGAGAAAGCCTCCTTGGCCGAGAACCGGGTGGCCAGGTAGGCGATGCCGCGCGACTCCACCCGGGCGCGGCGGGCCTGGAACACGCTGAGCTCGCTGGGGCCGAGCACCTTCTGCGCGAAGCGAAGTCCGCGTCGCTCCAGGGTGGCGGCGATGCGCCGCACGTCGCAGATGTCGGTGCCGATGCCGGTGACCATGGCTCAGCGCCCTCGGGCGGCCTGGTGCATCACGCGGCGGTAGGCCCGGACCGTCTCGGCCATGCCCATCTCCAGCGCGTCGGCCACCAGCGCATGGCCGATGGACACCTCTTCGACACCGGGCACCGCCTGCAGGAAGTCGCCCAGGTTGTCGAGGTTCAGGTCGTGGCCCGCGTTGAGCTCCAGCCCCACCCGGCGGGCCGCCCGGCCCGCGGCGGCGAAGCCTTCGAGCACCGGCTGCCGGGCTGCGC
Source organism: Rubrivivax sp. (assembly GCA_027487905.1). GTDB lineage: Bacteria > Pseudomonadota > Gammaproteobacteria > Burkholderiales > Burkholderiaceae_C > JAIYCR01. The sequence continues at coordinate 53,852 of JAIYCR010000031.1, forward strand.
TGCCGTGGCTGCGGGCGTAGGACTCGGTGTAGAGCTCCACCCGCTGCGCCCCGGTGTCGACCACCGCGGCCATGGCCTCGGGCACGGGGTCCATGAAGAGGCTCACGCGGGCGCCGAGCGCGCGGCCCCGTGCCACCAGCGGGCCCAGCAGCGCTTGCTGCTCGGCGACGTTCCAGCCATGGTCGGACGTGGACTGCTCCACGCTGTCGGGCACGAAGGTGAGCTGATGCAGCGGGCCGCCCGCTGCGACCACGGCTTCGGCCAGCGGCAGCAGGTTGTGCAGCGGATTGCCCTCGATGTTGAACTCGGCGGCGGGCCACTCGCGCATCAGCTGCGCGAGCGCGAAGACGTCGGCCGGGCGGATGTGGCGTTCGTCGGGCCGCGGGTGCACGGTGATGCCCTCGGCGCCGGCCTGCAGCGCGATGCGGGCCAGGCCCACCACGTCGGGTCGCTCGAGGGCCCGGGTGTTGCGCAGCAGCGCGATCTTGTTGACGTTCACCGACAGCCGCGTGCGGCCACGGTGTAGATCGGCATCGGCAGCCACCAGAGGGTTCATGGATCGGTCGGCTCCAGGGGTGGGGGCGGGGGGCTGGGCGCCGCCCGGCGGGAAGACAGGCGCTGCAGGTCGCGCATCAGTTCCCGGGTGCGCAGCCGTGATTCGCCCAGATGATAGTGAAGCACCTGCCGCAGCGCCGGCTTGAGGTCGGCGTCGCCGTCCTGGCAGGCGATGACCAGCGCCGACAGGCCCGGTGCGTCGAGCGCTTCGTGCAGCGCGGCCAGGCGCTCGCCTGACAAGCGCACCTGCCGGGGCAGGCCTGTGTCGCTGCGCTGCGGCGGCGAGTCGTCCAGCGGCGCGCAGGCGGCGATTCCGCCCTCGGCGCTCCAGGTGTAGAAGCTTTCGGAGCGCACCGGCTCGCCGCTCAGGGTGTCCAGGTCCAGCGATGGCAGCAGGCCGATCTCGCGCAGCAGCCGGCACTCGAAGGCCCGCAGGGCCGCGGCGTGCAGGGATTCGTCGCTGCCGGCCAGCCAGGCGAGCGTCTGCGCGTAGGCGTCGAACAGCCTGGGGTGCGGGTCCTGCCGGGGCACCAGGGCGCGCAGCAACTCGTGCAGGTAGAAGCCCGAAAACAAGGCCGCGCCGCGCGGCTGCGCATGGGTGCCGGCCCACTCGGCCGCGCGCAGCGTGTGCAGTTCAGGCTGGGGCTCCGCTGCCGCCGCCGCACCGGTCGAGCCGCCCGCCGGTGCCGTTGCGGCGCTGCGGCCGATGGTCAGCTGCAATCGCTGGAAGGGCATGAGCACGGGGCGCAGCTGCGAATACGGGCGCTTGGCGCCCCGAGCGACCAGCACGATGCGTCCCAGCTCGCGGGTGAAGGCGTCGATGACCAGGCTGGACTCGCTCCAGTCGTGCTGGTGCAGCACGTAGCCGCTGAGCGTGGAGGGTGGCCGCGCCGCGGCGCGTCGGGGGGCGCGTGCGGACTTTCGCGCCGCGGAGCTAACCGCCGGTGCGTTCACTCGTAGCCGTAGCTGCGCAGGTGTGCCTCGTCGTCGGCCCAGCCCGAGCGCACCTTCACCCAGAGTTCGAGGTGCACCCGGCCATCGAGCAGGCGTTCCAGGTCCTGCCGGGCCTCGCTGCCGATGCGCTTGAGGCGCTCGCCGCCGGCGCCGATCACCATGCCCTTGTGCGCGTCGCGCTCGACCACGATGGACGCGTCGATGCGGCGCAGCTGCCCTTCCTCGACATAGCGGTCGATCACCACGGTGGAGCTGTAGGGCAGCTCGTCGCCGGTCAGGCGGAAGAGCTTCTCCCGGATGAGCTCGCTGGCGAGGAAGCGCTCGCTGCGGTCGGTGAGCGCGTCTTCCTCGTGCAGCCAGGGCTGCTCGGGCAGGTAGGGCGCGACGATGCCCAGCAGGCGCTCGATGTCCGCCGCCTTGCGCGCCGACAGCGGCACGTACTCGGCGAAGGGGTGGCGCTGCTGCATGGCCTGCAGCCAGGGAAGGATGTCGGTGCGGCGCTGCACCGAGTCGAGCTTGTTGGCCAGCAGCAGCACCGGCTTGTCGCGCAGCGCCTCGCCCTGCATGAGTGCCAGCACCTTGGCGTCGTCCAGCGTGAACTTGCCCGCCTCGACGACGAAGAGGATCACGTCCACGTCCATCAGCGTGGCGGTGACGGTGCGGTTCAGGTTGCGGTTCAGGGCCGCGGTGTGCCGGGTCTGGAAGCCGGGCGTATCGACGAACACGAACTGGTTGGGCCCCTCCGTGCGGATGCCGGTGATGCGGTGGCGGGTGGTCTGGGCCTTGTCCGAGGTGATGCTCACCTTCTGGCCCACCAGGGCGTTGAGCAGCGTGGACTTGCCCACGTTGGGCCGTCCGACGATGGCCACCAGGCCGCAGCGCGTGTCCGTGGCGGGCAGGCCGGCCGCTTCGGCGGCGGCGGGGAGGGGGTCGGGCAGGGTCATGGGGCGGTCAGCTTCGCAGGGGGCCGCCGGGGCGGTCGCTCGCCTTGAGGGTGTCGAGCAGGCGGCGGGCCGCTTCCTGTTCGGCGGCGCGGCGCGAGCGTCCCTCGCCGGTCTGCGTGAGACCCAGGGCCGGTGCTTCGCAGGAGACCTCGAAGGTCTGCGCATGCGCCTGGCCCCGCGTGGCCACGATGCTGTAGGTGGGCACCGGAAGGCGCCGGGCCTGCAGCCACTCCTGCAGCTCGGTCTTGGCATCCTTGGCCCAGCTGTCCGCCTCGGTGGAGGCGATGACCTCGCCGAACAGGCGCTGCACCACATGGCGGGCAGCGTCGAAGCCGGCGTCCAGGTAGGCCGCGCCGATGATGGCTTCCATCGCATCGGCCAGGATGGACGGGCGCTGCGCACCGCCGCCGCGGGACTCGCTGTCGCTCAGCCGGATGACGTCGGGGATGCCGATGGACAGGGCTGCGCGGTGCAGGCTGTCCTCCCGCACGAGGTGGGCCCGCACGCGGGAGAGGTCGCCCTCGTCGGATTCGCCGAAGCGGGCGTAGAGCAGCGCGGACACCGCCAGGCTCAGCACCGCATCGCCCAGGAACTCCAGCCGCTCGTTGTGGTCGGCCCCGAAGCTCTTGTGGGTGAGCGCCCGGGTGAGCAGGTCCTGCCGGCCGAAGCGGTGGCCCAGGCGACGCTGCAGGCCGTCCAGGCGCGGCGAGCCCTCTTCCTTGAATCCGGCCATGGGGTCGCGCAGGCGGGCGCGCTCAGCGCGACCGTCCCTCGTACTTGATCAGCAGGTACACCGGCGCGATCAACTCGATTTCCTTGTTGTACGCGAAGCTCACGACGATCTTCTCGTTTTCCTTGGTGATGGCCAGATCGTTGCCGCCGATCGAGGTGATCGAGTATTCCACCTGCTTGCGCTTCTCGAAGGCCGCCCGGATTTCCGGCACCGTGTTGCCGCCCTCGGTGGCCACCACGTTCACCGAGCGCAGGATGGTGTAGTACTCGTTGACGGTGGGCGCTACCCGCATGGCAATCAGGGCGCCCATGGCGATGATCACGGCCCACAGCAGCAGGCCGAGCAGCGTGATGCCGCGCTGGGAGGCGAAGGGGGCGATGCGGTTTCTCATCATGGTGCAGGCTTTCCGGAAGGGGCCATGCGACGCGCTTCAGTGGAAGGCGCCGATGCGGCCGAGGTCGCCAAAGTTCATCCAGACGTAGAAGGCACGGCCGACGATGTTCTCGTCGGGCACGAAACCCCAGAAGCGCGAGTCCTGCGAGTTGTCGCGGTTGTCGCCCATCACGAAGCTGTGGCCGGCCGGCACCTTGCAGGTCACGCCTTCGACGGTGTAGCGGCAGTTCTCGCGGAAGGGAAAGCGGGCCTGCTCGCCACCGAAGAACACGGCGCGCTTGGGGTCGACCAGGATGCGGTGCTCCACGCTGCCCAGCTTCTCCTTGAACTGCGGCGCATAGCGCAGGCTGTCCTCGTCGTAGAAGTCGGGCAGGGCCTGCACCGGCACCGGCTGTCCGTTGATGGACAGGCGCTGGTTCAGATAGGCCACCTCGTCACCTGGCACGGCCACCACCCGCTTGATGTAGTCGATGCGCGGATCGGACGGATAGCGGAACACCATCACGTCGCCGCGCTCGGGAACATTGTTCGGGACGACGAGCGTGTTCACCACCGGCAGGCGCACGCCGTAGTGGTACTTGTTCACGAGGATGAGGTCGCCCACGAGCAGGGTGGGCACCATCGAACCCGACGGGATCTTGAAAGGCTCGAAGAGGAAGGAGCGCAGCAGGAAGACGATGAGGATCACCGGGAAGAGCCCGGCGGTCCAGTCGAGCCACCAGGGCTGCGCGAGGATCTTCTGGCGTGCTTCGGTGACGTCGCTGTCCACGCGGGCAATGCCCTGGCGCGCGAGCTCGAGGCGGCGGGCCTCGGCCTGGGCGCTCAGCGTCTCCGCGGCCTTCAGGCGACGCGGCGCGAAATGCAGCCGCTCGGCCAGCCAGTAGGCGAGCGTGACCACCGTCAGCACGAACAGCAGCAGCGAGAAGTTGCCGCTCCAGTGGCCGAGGTACCAGCCACCCAGGTAGACCGCGAGGCACCCGAACAAGGCCCCTGTGAGTGCGCCCATCAATCGTCCACTTGCAAGATGGCCAGGAACGCTTCCTGCGGCACTTCGACGCTGCCGATCTGCTTCATGCGTTTCTTGCCGGCCTTTTGTTTTTCGAGGAGCTTGCGCTTGCGGGAGATGTCGCCGCCATAGCACTTGGCCAGCACGTTCTTCCGAAGGGCCTTGATTGTCTCACGCGCGATGATGTTGGCCCCGATGGCCGCCTGGATGGCGACGTCGTACATCTGGCGGGAAATCACCTCGCGCATCTTGGCCGCCACGGCCCGTCCGCGGTACTGGCTCTGGCTGCGGTGCACGATGATGGACAGCGCGTCCACCCGGTCGCCGTTGATGAGGATGTCCACCTTGACCACGTCGGCGGCACGGTTCTCCTTGAACTCGTAGTCCATGGACGCATAGCCGCGCGACACCGACTTCAGCTTGTCGAAGAAGTCGAGCACGATCTCGGCCAGCGGCAGCTCGTAGGTGAGCATCACCTGGCGGCCGTGGTAGGCCATGTTCAGCTGGACGCCGCGCTTCTGGTTGGCCAGCGTCATCACCGGGCCGACGTAGTCCTGCGGCATATACAGGTGCACGGTGACGATGGGCTCGCGGATCTCGCGGATGCGGCCGAGGTCGGGCATCTTCGAGGGGTTCTCCACCATCAGCACGGTGCCGTCGTTGAGCTCGACCTCGTAGACCACGCTGGGCGCTGTGGTGATGAGGTCCTGGTCGAATTCGCGCTCGAGCCGCTCCTGCACGATCTCCATGTGCAGCAGCCCGAGGAAGCCGCAGCGAAAGCCGAAGCCCAGCGCCTGGCTCACTTCGGGCTCGTAGCGCAGCGAGCTGTCGTTGAGCTTGAGCTTTTCCAGCGCGTCGCGCAGCTGGTCGTATTCGCTGGCCTCGGTGGGGTAGAGACCGGCGAACACCTGCGGCTGGATCTCCTTGAAGCCGGGCAGCGCCTCGCTGGCCGGGCCCGCGTTGTTGGGCAGCTTGCGCTCGATGGTGAGGGTGTCGCCCACCTTGGCGGCCTGCAGCTCCTTGATGCCGGCGATGACGAAGCCCACCTCGCCGGCCACCAGCCGCTCGCGCGGCAGCGACTTCGGGGTGAACACGCCCAGCTGCTCGGCCGGGTAGGCCGCGCCGGTGGCCATGAGCTTGAAGCGATCGCCCTTGTTGAGCACGCCGTCGACCACGCGCACGAGCATCACGACGCCGACGTAGTTGTCGAACCAGGAGTCGATGATCATGGCGCGCAGCGGACCGTCCGCCGTTCCCCGCGGCGCGGGCATGCGGGCGATCACGGCTTCCAGGATGTCGTCGATGCCCAGGCCGGTCTTGGCGCTGCAGGGAATGGCGTCGGTGGCGTCGATGCCGATGACGTCCTCGATCTCGGCCTTGGCGCGCTCCGGGTCGGCCTGCGGCAGGTCCATCTTATTGAGCACCGGCACCACTTCCACGCCGAGATCCAGCGCGGTGTAGCAGTTGGCCACCGTCTGGGCCTCCACGCCCTGGCTCGCGTCCACCACGAGCAGGGCGCCCTCGCAGGCGGACAGCGAGCGGCTCACCTCGTAGCTGAAGTCCACATGGCCGGGCGTGTCGATCAGGTTGAGCTGGTAGACCCGGCCGTCACGCGCCTTGTAGCTCAGGGCGGCCGTCTGCGCCTTGATGGTGATGCCACGCTCGCGCTCGATGTCCATCGAGTCGAGCACCTGCGCTTCCATCTCGCGGTCGCTCAGGCCTCCGCAGCGCTGGATGATGCGGTCGGCCAGCGTGCTCTTGCCGTGGTCGATGTGGGCAATGATGGAGAAGTTGCGGATGTGATCCATGCGCGCTCAGTGAGGGGGCAGCGGCCCCGGCCGGGGCGCCCCGAGGGGGCTCGCGGCGGGGGCCGCTGCAGCAAGGGCCGCCGCCCGGTCGGGCCGGGGGCGACCAGCTCCGGAGAGCCTGTGCTGAGGATAAAAAAAAGGCACGTCGAAGCGGTGACGCGCCTTCCAACAGAACGTATGGCAACTGCTTGTTGGACCTCCATTGTAGTCAAAAGCATTGCCCGCAACACCGCGCCAGGGTTCACTCCGGGCTCGTTGCCACCCCCCAACATGGGGTTTCATCCACAGCTTGTCCACAGCACCTTGTGGATGACCTGGGGATGGTTTCAAAGCCACCGCCGGTCCGTTCGACGAATGGAGCGATGGTCGTTCAGAGAGTGCCCATTGGTGGATGCGAACGGTGCAATTCAGGTTTGCACACACTCACTTCGTCGTCTCAGGGGCGCGCCTGGGGGCGAATGATGAAGTAGTTCGCCCACTCGCCGCGACGCGCCAGCACGCTCACCGGCTTGCTGCGGTCGAGCTTTCCCGCCGCCTGCTCGAACTGGCGCGCGCTCGTGATCTCCACGTTGTCGATGGCCAGCAGCACATCGCCTTCCTTCAGCCCGGCGCGGCCGGCCGCACCGTCGGCCGCTTCCACGCGAACGCCGTTGCGCAGGCGCATGTCGCGCTTCTGCGCGTCGCTGAGGTCGGCCACCGTCAGGCCCAGCGCGCCCACCGGCACGGCGGCGGGCTTGGCGGCCGGCGCTTCAGCCTGCCGGCGGGGCTTTTCCGGCTCGAACTCGGCCACCACCACGGTCAGCTCGCGCATCGCACCCGCCCGGAAGACCTGGATCGTCGAGCGCGTGCCCGGCTTGGTGGCGCCCACCACGCGCGGCAGCTCGCCCGACTTCTCGATGGTCTTGCCGTCGAAGCGGGTGATGACATCGCCCGGCTCCAGGCCCGCCTTCTCCGCCGGCCCACCCGCCTGCACGCTGCGCACCAGCGCGCCATAGGGTCGCCCCAGGCGGATGGACTCGGCCACTTCCTTGGTGACCTGGTCGATCTCCACGCCGATGCGACCGCGGATGACGCGCCCGTTGGTGCGCAACTGGTCGGACACCCGCGTGGCTTCATCGATGGGGATGGCGAAGGAGATGCCCTGGAAGCCGCCCGAGCGGCTGTAGATCTGCGAATTGATGCCGATCACCTCGCCGCGCATGTTGATCAGCGGACCACCGGAGTTGCCCGGGTTGATGGCCACGTCGGTCTGGATGAAGGGCACCACGTCGCCGGGAATGTCGCGGCCCTTGGCGCTGACGATGCCGGCGGTGACCGTGTTCTCCAGGCCGAAGGGTGAGCCGATGGCCATCACCCACTCGCCCACCTTGAGCCGGTTCACGTCGCCCAGGCGAACCGAGGGCAGGCCGGTGGCCTCGATCTTCACCACGGCAACGTCGGTCCGGCGGTCGGCCCCGACGATGCGGGCCTTGAATTCGCGCTTGTCGGTGAGCGTGACCAGCACCTCGTCGGCGCCGTCCACGACGTGGGCGTTGGTCATCACGAAACCGTCCGCACTCAGGATGAAGCCGGAGCCGACGCCGCGCTGCTGCGGTTCGCCGTCCCCACCCCCGCCACCGCCGCCACCCCGTGGCGGCTGCGGCCCCTGCGGACCACCGGGCATCGGAATGCCGAAGCGCCGGAACAGTTCGGCCAGTTCCTCGCTGCCCTCGGGCAGGCCGTTGCGGGCCTGTGCGCTGCTGCGCCGCTCGAGCGTGCGGATGTTGACCACCGAAGGCCCCACGCGCTCGACCAGTTCGGTGAAGTCGGGCAGGCCGCGCTCGACGGCGGCCGGCTGGGCCAGGGCGGGCGAGCCGGTGGCGCCCAGCATCAGCACCGCGACGACCGACGCCGCACTGGCCAGGCGCCGGGTGAGGCCCCGGTACAGGCGCCGCAGCCAATCGGGTTGCGCAGGCCCGGCGTCCGGAGCCGTCGATACGCTTTCGCAGGAGGCAAGGGGAAGGGCGGCTGAGGGTTGCATGAGCGGGCTCGGAAGGAGGCGGTGGGCAGTGGGCGAAGAGCGTGGGGCTTCAGGCGTGACCCTCAGGCCACGGGGGAAGGATCACGGCGACTTGCGCTGCACCGCATCCGCGAAATGCCGTGCCGTGCGGGCGGGGAGATCGCCGACGACGGTGACGCGGAAGCGGTCCCGGTGCTGCATCACGGTGGTGGTGGAGCCGGTCTGGAGCATGCCTGAGGGCGCGGCAGGGTCGCTGGCGTCCTCGATGAAGACTGACACGGACGCGAGGCCATCGGAGAACACCGCCTGCAGCACGCTCGGCCGCTCGGCGGGGGACGCCGGACCCGGTTGCAGGGCTCGCCGCACCGAGCTGAGCAGCCGGTAGCCCGCTGGCAGGGGGTCGATCCGCCAGCCCTCGGCTTGAAGCGTGGTGGGCTGCAGCGCCGAGGGCAGCGTCTGCCAGTTGTCGTTCTTCGCCTTCATGGCGGCCAGCACGCGGGCCGGCTGCGGCTTCACGCCGACGGACAGGTCGGTGAATGAAGCGGACGCCAGCACCTCGTCGCGTGGCCCCAGCACGTCCGAGCGCAGCAGCAGCCGGGTGGTGCTGTCCACCCACAGGCGGTGGCTGTAGCGCAGCTCGTCGCGCGCCTGGACGGAGACCACGTCGGCGTCGCGCCCCGCCACGCGGCCCTGCGTGACCGCTGCGACCCGGTAATGGTCGTCCAGCCGGGTGCCCGGTGGCGCCGCGGGGCTTGGGAAACCGCCCATCGGCGATCGTTGCTCGACCACGGTGACGCGCTCGCGCGGCCACACGGTGTGGACGGTGTCGTTGTGCCGCAGCACGATGCGCGGCGTGCCGTCCAGCGTCTCGATGCGCTCGTAGCTGTCGCGGCCCTGCCCGTAGTGGACGATGCGCGAACTGCTGGCCACCCCGTCGCCGGTGACGACATAGTGACCGCTGAAGCTGTATTGGGCGGCCGCGGCCCGGACCGCTGAGAGCCAGCCTTCCACGCCCGCCGTCACCGGCGCGGACCCCGCTGCAGTCCCCGATGCGGAGGCAGTCCCGGCAGGCGCCGCGGTGGTCGGCGCCCGGGCGGGTGTCGCCGCCTGTGCGGTCGGCGGTGCTGCCGAGGCCGTGCCGACGACGAGCAGCCCGAGGGCCACGAACCCGGCAGCCAGCGGCTTCCGCGCGCCGCGGCGGGCGCCTGGCAGGCGCCTCCCGGCGGGTCGCGCGGACATCGAGGCTTGCATCAGCGGGCGGACGCGGCCGACGGGCCTTGCTGGGTCGCCGTGGGCAGCGACTGCCAGGAACCGGTGCCCAGCTGTCGGTGGGCGTCCAGGTAGGCGTCCAGGCGGGCGTCGCGGATCATCCGGCGGCCGTCGACCGTGCTGCCGGCGGCGGCCGGTGCGTTCGCCAGACCGCCTGCCACCCAGCCGACCGGCACGGTCTGCGGCCCGCCCGTCGCGGCGGAGGGCAGCAGTGCCGGCGCCGAGGGACCGCCGGCGAGGGCGCCATCCAGGCGGTCGCTGCCCGAAGGCTGCAGGGCCAGCAGCACCGCTGCGACGGCCGCGAAGCCGGCAGCCACCGCCGCACCCTGTGCCCACCGCGGGCGGCGGACACGGTTCGATGCGGCGGGAACCGGCAATGGGGCGTCGTCGTGCTGCGCGGACGAGCCTTGCGAGGAGATCACCGGCCCGGGCGCGAGCACCACCGGCTCCTGTGCCAGGCGTTGCCGGAGCTTCGCCAGGAAGCGGGCCTCTTGGGCGCTGCCGGCCAGTTCGTCCGAGCGCAGCGCGTCGCCGATCACCTGGTGGGAATGCCAGTCCTCGCGCAGCATGGGGTTGACCGCCCAGCGCCGCACCAGAGCGGCCACTTCCTGTGCCGGCAGTTCGCCGTCGGCCAGTGCCGACAGGCGCTCCCGATCGGCGGCGTCGGTCGGCTCTGCGGGTTCACGGTTCATTCGGTTCTCCAAGGTCGGATCGACGAGGCCGTCCGGAAAGGCGTGGGTGATTGCCTACCAGCGCTCACCCTGCCGGGTGTCCAGCAGGGGGCGCAGGCGCGCGGCGATGGCCTCGCGGGCCCGGAAGATGCGCGACCGCACGGTACCGATCGGGCAGTTCATCAAGGTGGCGATCTCTTCATAGCTGAGCCCTTCGATCTCGCGCAGCACGATGGCCTGGCGGAGATCTTCGGACAAGGCCTCGACGGCCGCGTTCACCGCCTGGGCAATCTCCTTGCTGGCGAGCACGGCATCGGGGGTGGAAGCGTCGGTTAGTTCGTGATCGGCGCGCGAAGTTTCATCGTCGTCGTCACGACCGGCGAGTGCGGATTCCGTCACGACCGGATCGCGCTTGAGTTCGACCAGCGCCTTCTTCGCGGTGTTCACCGCGATGCGGTAGAGCCAGGTGTAGAAGGCGCTGTCGCCACGGAACTGGGCCATGGCGCGGTAGGCACGGATGAAGGTTTCCTGGGCGATGTCCTGGACCAGGTCGGTGTCGCGCACCATGCGGCCGATCAGGCGCTCGATGCGGCGCTGATATTTGACGACCAGCAGTTCGAAGGCCTTGACGTCGCCCTGCTTGACGCGCTCGACCAGCGCGGCATCGACATCGGGCCCGGCGGCGGTCACGTGGGATGCCCGCGGGTTTCGCCGGCCATGAGCTCACGGCGGAGCGCGGCCCAGCGCGCGGTGTCGCCGTCCAGGTCCGGCGAGGCACTGGACACGCAGCGCCAGAGCACGCCGGGCGCGCCGTGGCGGCGCACCCGCAGCAGCATCCAGTGGCCACCGTCCAGCGCGCGGCGCACGCTCACCGCCACCGGTGCTGCGTCGCCCAGGCCCATGCGCAGCGGGCCGCCGCGGTGCTCGGGCGGCAACAGGCGTACGGGTTGCCGCAGGTCTCCAAGCAAGCGGGCGACCGGCAGCGCGGCCACGGCCGACAGCAACGCCACCGCGCCCTGAAACGGCGCCCCGGCCTGCCAGGCCTGCCACGCGAAAGCCAGGGCGCTGGCCACCGCCAGGCCGCTCAAGGCCAGGAGCGCCGAGCGCAGCGCGGCGCTCGCCCCCCGCTGCAGGTCCTGCCCGGGGTTGCCGGCGGGAAGGTCCGTGCCGTCGGGGCTCACCGCTCAGAAGCGCTTGAAGACCAGCGTGCCGTTGGTGCCGCCGAAGCCGAAGTTGTTCTTCACCGCGACGTCGATCTTCAGGTCCCGCGCCGTGTTGGCGCAGTAGTCGAGGTCGCACTCCGGGTCGGGATTGCGCAGGTTGATCGTGGGCGGGGCCACCTGGTGGTGGACGGACAGCACGGTGAACACCGATTCCACGCCCCCGGCGCCGCCCAGCAGGTGGCCGGTCATGCTCTTGGTGGAACTGACCACCAGGTCCCGGGCGTGGTCACCGAAGGCCTTCTTGATGGCGTTGGTCTCGTTCACGTCGCCCAGCGGCGTGGAAGTGCCGTGCGCGTTCAGGTATTGAACCTGGTCGGGCGCGACGCCTGCGTTGCGCAAGGCGGCCTGCATCGAGCGGCGTGGGCCGTCCACGTTCGGCGCGGTCATGTGGAAGGCGTCGGCGCCCATGCCGAAGCCCGCCAGCTCGGCGTAGATGCGGGCCCCGCGCTTCTTTGCGTGCTCGAGTTCCTCGAGCACCAGCACGCCGGCGCCTTCGCCCAGCACGAATCCGTCGCGCTCCTTGTCCCAGGGGCGCGAGGCGCCTTGAGGATCGTCGTTGCGGGTGGACAGCGCACGGGCCGCCGCGAAGCCGCCGATGCCCAGCGGGGACACGGTGGATTCCGCGCCGCCGGCGACCATCACGTCCGCATCGCCGTATTCGATCATCCGGCCGGCCTCGCCGATGCAGTGCAGGCCGGTGGTGCAGGCCGTGACGATGGCCAGGTTGGGGCCCTGGAAGCCGAAGCGGATGGACACATGGCCGGAGATCATGTTGATGATCGAGGCCGGCACGAAGAAGGGTGACACCCGCCTGGGGCCGCGTGCGGTGAGCTCGGCGTGCGTGGCCTCGATCAGCGGCAGGCCGCCGATGCCCGAACCCACCATCACGCCGATGCGCTCGGCGGCGGCTTCGTCCAGCTCGGCGCCCGTGGGCAGGCCTGCATCCTTCACCGCCTGGATGGATGCAGCCAGGCCGTAGTGGATGAAGGTGTCCATGTGGCGGGCTTCCTTCGCGGGGAAGTAGTCCTCCACGTTGAAGCCCTTGACCTCGCCGGCGAAACGGCAGGCGAAGGCTGCCGTGTCGAAGCGGGTGATCGGCGCGATGCCGGACTGGCCCGCGACGATCTGCCGCCAGCCTTCCTCGACCGAATTGCCCACCGGGCTCACCAGCCCGAGGCCGGTCACGACCACGCGACGACGCGTCATCGGCTGCTGCTCCCCATGTTCACCGAAGGCGCGGCCCTCAGGCGGCCTTCTGGTGCTTGACCGCGTAGTCGATCGCCAGCTGGACGGTGGTGATCTTCTCGGCTTCCTCGTCGGGGATGTCGATCCCGAACTCGTCCTCGAGCGCCATGACCAGCTCGACGGTGTCCAGCGAGTCGGCTCCGAGGTCGGCCACGAAGGCCTTCTCGTTGGTGACGTCGCCCTCGGGAACGCCCAGCTGCTCGGCGATGATCTTCTTGACGCGGGACTCGATGTCGCTCATGTAACTCCTCCAGATGTGGTGCCAAATCCGACCGGGATTCTAGGGGGTGGGCCGTGACCGGCCGGTCGGTGTCGGGGGCCCTCGGAACGGGGCATCGCCCCGGCCTCGATTGGGGGTGGCGCGGGCTCAGCCCATGTACATGCCGCCGTTGACGTGCAGTTCGGTGCCGGTGACGTAGCCGGCGGCCGGGGAAGCCAGGTAGGCCACCGCGGCAGCCACGTCCGCGGGCGTGCCCAGGCGGCCCAGCGGGATCTGGGCCTTCAAGGCGGCTTGCTGCTCGGGCGCGAGCCCGCGGGTCATGTCGGTGTCGATGAAGCCAGGCGCCACGCAGTTGACGGTGATGCCGCGGCTGCCCAGTTCGCGGGCGAGTGCGCGGGTCATGCCGGCCACGCCGGCCTTGGCGGCCGCGTAGTTCGCCTGGCCGGCGTTGCCGCTGGCACCCACCACGCTCGTGATGCTGATGATGCGGCCATGGCGCTGCTTCATCATCGGCCGGGTGACGGCGCGGCAGGCGCGGAAGACGCCGCGCAGGTTGGTGTCGTGCACCGCGTCCCAGTCCTCGTCCTTCATCCGCATCGACAGCGTGTCGCGGGTGATGCCGGCGTTGTTCACCAGGATGTGCAGGCCGCCGTCGGCCTTGACGATGGCCTCGACCAGCGCGTCGATGGCGCCATCGGCGGTGACGTCCAGCGCCACGCCTCGGCTGCCGACGCGTCCGAGCGGCGCCTGCACGGCGGACAGGGCTGCGGTGATGGACTCGGCCCCGCCCTCGGTGGTGGCCGTGCCGACCACTCGGGCACCCAGGCGGACCAGTTCGGCGGCGATGGCCGCGCCAATGCCGCGGGAAGCCCCGGTGACCAGCGCGACCTGGCCGTTCAGCGGCAGGGCGGACGACGGGGCGGCAGCGGCTTCGTTGGGCGTGGCGGTCATGCGAGCAGGGCCTTGATGTCGGCCAGCGAGGCCGGGTCGGCGATGCAGCCGGTCTTCAGGTCGGGGGCGATGCGCTTGACCAGGCCGCTGAGCACCTTGCCCGGGCCGCACTCGACGATGGCCTGCGCGCCGCCACTGGCCAGGGACTGAACCACCTCGACCCAACGCACCGCGCCGAAGGCCTGGCGCACCAGCGCATCGCGGATGTCGTCCGGCGCCGTGGGGCGGGCGACGTCGATGTTGTTGATCACCGGGATGGCCGGGCTGCGTAGGCCCACCGCGGGCAGTGCGGCGCGCAGCGCTTCGGCGGCCGGCGCCATCAGGGCCGAGTGGAAGGGCGCGGACACCGCCAGCGGCAAGGCACGCTTGGCGCCGTTGGCCTTCATCCAGGTGCAGGCGGCCTCGACGCCTGCGGCGGAGCCGGCAATCACCGTCTGCTTGGGGTCGTTGAAGTTCGCGGCCTGCACCGGCTCGCCGGTCTCGGCGCGCACGGCCGCGCAGCCGGCCTCGACCTGCCCCGCATCGAGCCCGAGGATGGCGGCCATCGCGCCCTGGCCCACCGGCACGGCGCGCTGCATCGCCTGCGCCCGCAGGCGCACCAGCGGCAGCGCTTCGGCCAGGTCCAGCGCGCCGGACGCGACCAGCGCGGTGTACTCGCCCAGCGAGTGGCCCGCCACCTGTTGCGGGGCTGCGCCCGTTTCGGCCAGCCAGGCCCGGTAGCAGGCGATGCCGGCGGTGAGCATCACCGGCTGGGTGTTCTCGGTGAGGTCGAGGTCGGACTTCGGGCCGGTGCGGATGAGCGCGCCGATGTCCTCGCCCAGCGCGGCCGAGGCTTCGGCCAGCGTGGCGGTGACGGCCGGGTGGTCGCCCCAGGCGTCCAGCATGCCGACGGCCTGCGAGCCTTGGCCGGGAAAGACGAATGCGAAGGGAATCATGGTGGAGGGTGCGAACGATGGCGAAGGCGAGGCAGGGGCGGCAGGGGCTGGCATGCGACCCTCGCCGCCCGCGGATCAGAAGTCGAGCAGCACGGCGCCCCAGGTGAAGCCGCCGCCCACGCCTTGCAGCATCACCGTGTCGCCGCGGGCGATGCGCCCGCTGCGAACGGCCGTGTCCAGCGCCAGAGGCACCGAAGCTGCCGACGTGTTGCCATGAGCATCGACCGTGACCACGACCTTTTCCATCGGGATCTTCAGCCGCTTGGCGGTGGCCTGCAGGATGCGGATGTTCGCCTGATGGGGAATCAGCCAGTCGATGTCATCGGCGCTGCGGCCGGCCTTGGCCAGCGTGCTGCGCGCGACGTCTTCGAGCACGCCCACGGCGAGCTTGAACACCGCCTGGCCGTCCATGCGCAGCAGCGGGTCGCCGGTGACGGCGCCGCCGGACACGGTGCCCGGGGTGCACAGGATGTCCACGTGCCGCCCGTCCGCGTGCAGGTCGGTGGCCACGATGCCGGGGGTGTCCGACGCCTGCAGCACCACCGCGCCGGCGCCGTCGCCGAAGAGCACGCAGGTGGTGCGGTCCTTGAAGTCGAGGATGCGCGAGAAGACTTCCGAGCCGATGACCAGCGCGCAGCGGGCACCGCCCGAGCGGATCATCGCGTCGGCCAGCGTGAGGGCGTAGACGAAGCCCGAGCACACCGCCTGCACATCGAAGGCCGCGGCTCCGTGCACGCCGAGCTTGCGCTGCACGATGCAGGCCGTGGACGGGAACACCATGTCCGGCGTCGAGGTGGCCACGATGATCAGGTCGAGATCGGCGGCGGTGCACCCGGCCGCTTCCAGGGCCTTGCGGGCGGCGGCGGTGGCCAGGTCGCTGCAGTGCTCGGCAGGGTCGGCGAAGTGGCGGGCGCGGATGCCGGTGCGCTCGACGATCCAGTCGTCGGAGGTCTCGATGCCGTCGGCGGCAAGCCGCTCGACGAGCTGCTGGTTGCTCAGCCGCAGGGCCGGCAGGTGGCTGCCGGTGCCCGTGATGCGGCTGTGGCGCGGAGCGGGGCCTGGGTTCATCGGGTGCAGGGACGGGCGGGTGGATCGTGCGGGAGCTTGCGGTTCGGCACAGAGCAGCCTGCTCAGGCCGGCGTGGCCAGCGGAGGCGGTGCCGCAGCGGGTTGGATGCGCGACTTCACCCCGTCCAGCAGCCGGCGGGCGGCGGCGTCGTGCGCGCGGGCCAGCGCCTGCTCGAAGGCGAAGGCATCTGCCGAGCCGTGGCTCTTGAACACCAGCCCGCGCAGGCCCAGCAGCGCCGCACCGTTGTAGCGCCGGTGGTCGACGCGGTGCTTCAGGCGCTTGAGCACCGGCAGCGCCACCAGCGCGGCGAACTTGCCGTACAGGCCCCGGGTGAATTCCTCGCGGATGAAGGAGGCGAGCATCGCCGCCAGCCCCTCTGAAGTCTTCAGCGCCACATTGCCCACGAAGCCGTCGCACACGACGATGTCGGTGGTGCCGTGGAAGATGTCGTTGCCTTCGACGTTGCCATGGAAATTCAGGCGGCCCGCGGCGGCGGCTTCGCGCAGCAGCTCACCGGCCTGCTTGATGACTTCGCTGCCCTTGATCGTCTCTTCGCCGATGTTGAGCAGCCCCACGCTGGGGTTGTCCACGCCCTCCACCGCGGCGACCAGGGCGCTGCCCATCAGCGCGAACTGCAGCAGGTGCTCGGCGCTGCAGTCCACGTTGGCGCCCAGGTCGAGCACGGTGGTGTAGCGGCCCAGCGCATTGGGCATGACGGTGGCGATTGCCGGCCGGTCGATGCCGTCCAGGGTCTTGAGCACATAGCGCGACACCGCCATCAGCGCGCCGGTGTTGCCGGCCGACAGCGCCACGTCGGCGCGTGCAGGCGCCGCTTCGGTGTCGCGCAGCAGGGACGCCGCCACGCGCATGGAGGAGTCACGCTTGCGGCGCAGCGCCGTCTCGACGGTGTCGTCCATGGCCACGACGTCGGCCGCAGGCACCAGTTCGCAGCGTTCCCAGCCGGCCGCGGGGGCCAGCGCCGCGGGTTGACCGACGAGCAACAGCTCGGCGTTCGGGTGACTTTGAAGGAAGGCACGGCAGGCAGGCAGCGTGACCGACGGGCCGTGGTCGCCGCCCATGCAGTCCACGGCCAAGCGGACGCGGACCCGCAGGGGCGCATCCGCAGCGGCAGGCGTCGCGGGCATCAGGCAGGCAATCGGAAGCGGAGCGCGTGCCGAGCGGCGGACGGCCGCATCGCGCCAGCGAAGGTCAGGCGTCGGCCTTGGTCTTCAGGACCTTGCGCCCACGGTAGAAACCGTTCGGGCTGATGTGATGACGCAGGTGCGTCTCGCCCGTGGTGGGCTCGATCGCGGTGCCCGGCGTGCTCAGGGCATTGTGCGAGCGGTGCATGCCGCGCTTGGACGGGGACTTCTTGTTCTGCTGGACGGCCATACCGAACTCCAACGATGAAAAAACGGGACGCGGGCCAGGCCCGCAGGCTCGAGGCGAGGGCAGGGCCGTCGCCGCGGAACGAACATCGACGCCCGGCAGCACCGCCGGAAAAGGCCGGAGGGCGCGGAGCAAAAGGGCCGGATCATAGCACCGGCGGTTTGCCACCCCGGCAGGGGCCGGCCGGGCGAAGCGCAGATCAGCGGGGGCGGGGTGGACGGCGGGGCGTGGGCGTGGGATTCGGCGTGGACGCCGCGGGCGGCAACGACGCCGGTGGCGGGTTCGGCGGTGGCTCGCCGCTGTCACCGGCTTCGGCCGCCGGGCGCAGCGTCTTGAGCTGGGCCAGGCCCGCGAAGGGCGAGGGGCGCCGGGGCTCCGGCACGGCCTCCTCGGTGGGCGCTGCTTCGTCGGGCTCGGCCTCCAGCCGCACGGGAACGGTCGAACCCGCAACGCCCGCGCACTGCGCATGCCGGGGCACCCAGGGCAGCGTGAGCAGCAGCTCGTCCTCGATCAGCGTGTGGAGGTCGAAGGCGGTGCTCAGCACCAGCAGGTCTTCCTCGACCTCCTCGTCCAGCTCGGCGGCCACGGCCTCGCTTTCGACGAAGCGGAAGGGCTGTTCCTCGATGCGCAGCTCGACCGGCAGGGCTTCCAGGCAGCGCTGGCAGGTCATCCAGCCGCGGGTGTGGGCGCTCAGGTGCAGCCAGGCCTGGGGCGGGCCCACCCGCGGGCGCCGCCGCTCGCCCCGGGCCGACCAGCGCACTGGCTCGCGCAGGCCGTCGGCGGGCGGCAGCAACGATTCAACAAGGCGGGCAAATCGTTCCTGGGGCTCTTGGCCTTCAAGGGTCTGCGCGGCCTCGGCGAAGGCGGCAACGGCCAGGCGGTCGGGCCGGAAGGATCGGGCGGGCATGGCGCCAGTGTAGGCTTGCGCATGACCGCTCCCCCTGCTCCGGGCCCTGCCGCGCCCCTCGTCCGACCGGCCCTGGTGCTGGGTTCCACTTCGCGCTACCGGCGCGAGCTGCTCGCCCGTTTCGGCCTGCCTTTCGACGTTCAGGCGCCGCGGGTCGACGAAACGCCGCGCCCTGGGGAGGCCCCGGCCGCGCTCGCCCAGCGGCTGGCGGGCGAGAAGGCCCGCGAGGTGGCGGCGCGTTTTCCCGAGGCGGTGGTCATCGGCTCCGATCAGGTGGCCGACCTGGACGGCGAGCCGCTGGGCAAGCCGGGTGGCCATGAGGTGGCGGTGCGCCAGCTCACCCGCTGCAGCGGTCGCACGGTGGTGTTCCAGACGGCGGTGCAGGTGGTCTGCCTCGCCCGTGGTTTCGACGAGGGTGCGCTGGTGCCGGTGCAGGTGGTGTTCCGTTCGCTGCAGGCCGACGAGATCGAGAACTACCTGCGGCGGGAGCAACCCTACGACTGTGCGGGCAGCGCCAAGTCAGAAGGCCTGGGCATCACGCTGCTGCAGGCGCTGCGCGGCGACGACCCCACCGCGCTGGTGGGGCTGCCACTCATCGCCACGGCCGAGCTGCTTCGGCGCGCGGGCCTGGACCCGCTTCGCGCCGGAGCCTGAGCGATGTCCGATGGCGTGACCCTGCCCGGCGTCGGTGAACGCACCTCCGCCGCCGGCCCCCGAAACGGCCGGCTGGTGCTGGTGCCCAACACGCTGGACTTCGGCGTGGGTAACGGCAACGGCAATGGCGACGGCAATGGCGACGGCGATGCACAGGCCGACATCCGCGACCTTCTGCCCCTGGGCGTCATCGAACGTGCAGTGGTGCTGGAGCATTGGCTGGTGGAGAACGCCCGCTCGGCGCGGGCCTTCATCCGGCGCTGCGCGGTGGCGGCAGGCCGCGAGGTGGTGCTGCAGGCGCTGGACATCCGCGAGATGCCTCGGGCCCGCAAGGGTTCGCCCGGCGGCGGTGCACCCAGCCCGGCCCAGCGCGACGAGGCGCTGGCCGCCCTGAAGGCCGGGCACGACCTGGGCCTGCTCAGCGAGGCGGGCTTGCCCGGCGTGGCCGACCCAGGGCGCGACTGGGTGGCCGAGGCCCATGCGCTGGGCCATGCGGTGCAGGTGCTGCCGGGGGCGAGTTCGATCACGCTGGCGGTGGCCGCCAGCGGCCTGCAGGGTCAGAGCTTCGCCTTCGTGGGCTACCTGCCGGTGGAGGCTACCGAACGGCGCGCCCGCATCCAGGCGCTCGAGCAGGCCTCGCGGCGCCTGCAGCAGACGCAGGTGCTGATCGAAACTCCCTACCGCAACCCCGCGCTGGCCGAGGCGCTGGTGGCGACGCTGGCGCCGAACACGCAGCTGTCGGTCAGCGTGGCGCTGGCAGCGCCTGGTGGCTACACCGTCACGCGCCGGGTGCAGGACTGGCGTCGTTCGACCTTCACCTGGCCCGACCGCCTGCCGGCGGTGTTCTGCCTGATGGCTGCATCCCCAGCAGCAGCGGGCTGAGCGGCGCGCCCGCGTCGCGCGGTTCAGCCGGTGGTCTGCGTCTCGCGGCTGGCGGGCTGCGCTTCGCCCGAGGGCTGTGAAGCCGCTGCGTCCGGCGTGGCCGCCGCTGCGGCCGTCGGTGTGGTCGGCTTAGCCCCGAAGAGCGCCGCCACCTGCCGGCGCGGCTTGATATTGGCCGAAAGGCCACGGGCCACGGGTGCGGCCGACCGCGCGGCCTGTTCCCACACCGGCGGGGCAGCGGCAGCGGCGGCGGCGGGCTCGTAGGGCTTGTCGAAGAAGGGGTCGGACGAAGCACGGCGCGGCGCGGGCCGCTCGCGCACCGGGGCCGACGCGGCCGGGTCGCTGCCGCTGCGCGGGCCTTGGGCCGGGACGTCGAAGTCGGACCGTGTGCGGGGCGGGCGATCCGGGCGGCTCGCGCCGTCGCCCGAGTAGCGGTCGGGCCGTTCGCTGCGCTCACCGTCCCGACGCGGCTCGCGGCGCGGGCGATCCACGCCACCGCCGCCCGAGACCTCGAAGGCCTCGACGTCGATCTTCTTCTTGATGAGCTTCTCGATGTCGCCCACCAGGCGGGCGTCCTCGCGGCTCACCAGCGTGATAGCCACGCCCGAGGCGCCCGCACGGCCGGTGCGGCCGATGCGGTGCACATAGTCTTCGGCGTTGAAGGGTACGTCGAAGTTGAAGACGGCGGGCAGGTCGGCGATGTCCAGGCCGCGGGCGGCCACATCGGTGGCCACCAGCACGTCGACCTCACCCTTCTTGAAGGCGTCCAGCGCCTTGAGCCGCTCGTCCTGCGACTTGTCGCCGTGCAGCGCGTTGGTGCGCAGGCCGTCGCGCTCGAAGCTGCGGGCCAGCCGGGCGCAACCGAGCTTGGAGTTCACGAACACGATGGCCTGGGTGAGCGCGCGGTCCTTGAGCAGCTGCACCACCGCGGCGCGCTTGTCGTCGCTGGCCACCGCGTAGAAGCGCTGCTCGACGTTGGTGGCGGTGGCGTTGGGGCGGGCCACCTCGACCAGGATCGGGTCCTGCAGGTAGCTTTCGGCCAGGCGCTTGATCTCAGGCGAAAAGGTGGCCGAGAACAGCAGCGTCTGGCGCTGCTTGGGCAGGAAGGAGAGGATGCGCTGAAGGTCGGGCAGGAAGCCGATGTCCAGCATGCGGTCGGCTTCGTCGAGCACCACGTACTCGACCTGGTTGAGCACGCAGTTCTTGGCCTCGATGTGGTCGAGCAGGCGGCCCGGCGTGGCGATCAGCACCTCCACGCCCTGCTTGAGCTCGAGCGTCTGCGGCTTCATGTCGATGCCGCCGAAGACCACTGCGCTGCGCAGTTTGCTGTGCCGGGCGTAGGCCTTCACGTTGGCGGCCACCTGGTCGGCCAGCTCTCGCGTGGGGGCCAGCACCAGCGCGCGCACCGGGTGGCGGGCGGGCGAGACGCTGGAGGTCTCGTGCCGCATCATCTTCTGCAGCAGCGGGATGGAGAAGGCGGCGGTCTTGCCGGTGCCCGTCTGTGCGGCGCCCATCACGTCGCGGCCGGCCAGCACCAGTGGAATGGCCTTGGCCTGGATGGGCGTCATCAGCGCATAGCCCTGGTCGGCCACGGCCTGAAGCAGTTTCGGGTCGAGCGGGAGGGTGTCGAATCGGGCGGGCGCGGGGTTTTGCGGCTCGGCCGCTGCGGCGCTCGCTGCGGGGGCGGCGAGGGCCTCTGGGGTTTCGGTCATCCGCCGATTATCCGCCCTGTGGGGTTTTCGGTCTTGACGGCGCGCGCCTTCGTCGATTTGGACACGAAAGCCCGCGCCGGCCGCGCGCCACGGGGCTGGGTGCGGCGCGGCCGGGCGGGGCGGGGAACCTACACTTTCGCCCGCCCGGCAAGCAGCCGGAACGCCCCCGAAAAGCCCCCCATGATCCTCGTCACCGGCGGCGCCGGCTTCATCGGTGCCAACTTCGTCCTCGACTGGCTGGCCGACCCCGCAACCCGCGGCGAAGCGGTGGTCAACCTGGACGCCCTCACCTACGCGGGCAACCGCGAGAGCCTGGCAACGCTCGACGGCGACCCCCGGCACCTGTTCGTGCACGGCGACATCTGCGACCGCGCGCTGGTGGACCGGCTGCTCGCCGAGCACCAGCCCCGGGCCATCGTGCACTTCGCCGCCGAAAGCCATGTGGACCGCAGCATCCACGGCCCCGGCGACTTCATCCGCACCAATGTGCAGGGCACCTTCACGCTGCTCGAGGCGGCCCGGGCCTACTGGACGCCGCTGGACGCCGAGCGCCGCGCGGCCTTCCGCTTCCACCACGTGTCCACCGACGAGGTCTACGGCTCGCTCGCGCCCACCGACCCGGCCTTCACCGAAGAACACCTCTACGAGCCCAACAGCCCCTATTCGGCCAGCAAGGCGGCGAGCGACCACCTGGTGCGCGCCTGGCACCACACCTACGGCCTGCCGGTGCTGACCACCAACTGCAGCAACAACTACGGGCCCTATCACTTCCCGGAGAAGCTCATCCCGCTGATGATCGTCAACGCGCTGGCGGGCAAGGGCCTGCCGGTCTACGGCGATGGCCTGCAGGTGCGCGACTGGCTTTATGTGAAAGACCACTGCGCGGCCATCCGCGAGGTGCTGGCCCGCGGCCGCGTGGGCGAGACCTACAACGTGGGCGGCTGGAACGAGCGGCCGAACATCGAGATCGTGAAGACGATCTGCGCGCTGCTGGACGAACTGCGGCCGGACCCTGCCGGCTCCTACGGGCGGCACATCACCTACGTGACCGACCGCCCCGGCCACGACCGCCGCTACGCGATCGATGCGCGCAAGCTCGAGCGCGAACTCGGCTGGAAGCCGGCCGAGACCTTCGAGACCGGCATCCGCAAGACGGTGCAGTGGTATCTGGACCATGCCGACTGGGTCCAGCGCGTGCAAAGCGGCGCCTACCGCGACTGGGTGGACCGCAACTACGCCGCCCGCACGGCCAGCCCCGCATGAAGATCCTGCTGCTCGGGCGCGACGGCCAGGTCGGCTGGGAGCTGCAGCGCGCGTTGGCGCCGCTGGGCGAGCTGGTGGCGCTGGGCCGCCGGGGTGGGGCGGGCGAGCCGGTGCTCGATTTCGCCGAGCCCGAATCGCTGGCCGCGGTGGTGGACGCGGTGGGCCCGGACGTGATCGTCAATGCGGTGGCCCACACCGCCGTCGACCGCGCCGAGGCCGAACCCGAACTCGCAGCGCGAATCAACGCGCAGGCGCCCGGCGTGCTGGCCCGCGCGGCAGCCGGCCGCGGCGCCTGGCTCGTGCACTACAGCACCGACTACGTCTTCGATGGCAGCGGCAGCCAGCCCTGGCGCGAAGACGCGCCCACCGGGCCGCTGAGCGTCTATGGGCGCACCAAGCTGGCTGGCGAGGAGGCCATCCGCACCAGCGGCTGCCGCCACCTGATCCTGCGCACCAGCTGGGTCTATGCCGCCCGCGGCGGCAACTTCGCCCGCACCATGCTGCGCCTGGCCGGCGAGCGCGACGCGCTGACCGTCATCGACGACCAGATCGGCGCGCCCACCGGCGCCGACCTCATCGCCGACGTGACCGCTCATGCGCTGCGCACCGTCACCGCCGAACGCGAGGGCTTGGCCGGCACCTACCACCTGGCCGCCGCCGGCGAGACCAGCTGGAACGGCTATGCCCGGCAGGTGATCGCCGCGGCCGGGCCGCTGCTGGCTGCCGCCGGAAAGCCGCCGCTTCGCGCCACGCCCGAGCGGGTGGAGCGCGTGCCCAGCAGCGCCTTCAAGACCGCCGCGGTGCGCCCGCTGAATTCCCGGCTGGACACCCGCCGGCTGCAGTCCGTCTTCGGCCTGGCGCTGCCGCCCTGGCAGCGGGGCGTGGAGCGGCTGCTGGCCGAAATCCTGGCTTGAAACAAACCCCTGGGTGGCAGGGCCACCCGGCGTCTTTCTTCAGGACGCCTTGCACCGGCCTTCCACCGTCTTCCGAGGACTCCATGACCGCTTCGTCCACCCCCACCCGCAAGGGCATCATCCTCGCCGGCGGCTCCGGCACCCGGCTGCACCCGGCGACGCTGGCCATCAGCAAGCAGCTGCTGCCGGTGTACGACAAGCCCATGGTCTATTTCCCGCTGAGCACGCTGATGCTCGCGGGCATGCGCGACATCCTGCTCATCAGCACCCCGCAGGACACGCCCCGCTTCGAGGCCCTGCTGGGCGACGGCAGCCGCTGGGGGCTGAACATCTCCTACTGCGTGCAGCCCAGTCCGGACGGCCTGGCCCAGGCCTTCATCCTCGGCCGCGACTTCGTCGGCGGCCACCCGAGCGCGCTGGTGCTGGGTGACAACATCTTCTATGGCCATGACTTCGCCGGCTTGCTGTCCAGCGCCCATGCCCGCACGGAGGGCGCCACCGTCTTCGCCTACCACGTGACCGACCCCGAGCGCTATGGCGTGGTGGCCTTCGACGACCAATACCGCGCGGTCAGCATCGAGGAAAAGCCCAAGGTGCCCCAGAGCAACTACGCGGTCACGGGCCTTTATTTCTACGACCGTCAGGTGTGCGACATCGCAGCGGACATCCGGCCCTCGGCCCGCGGCGAGCTGGAGATCACCGAAGTCAACGCGCGCTACCTGAAGCAGGGCCAGCTCAACGTGGAGATCATGGGCCGCGGCTATGCGTGGCTGGACACCGGCACCCACGACAGCCTGCTCGATGCCGGCCAGTTCATCGCCACGCTCGAGCGGCGCCAGGGCCTGAAGGTGGCCTGCCTGGAGGAGATTGCCTGGCGCTCGGGCTGGATCGACGACGCGCAACTCGAGCGGCTGGCCGCGCCGATGCTGAAGAACGGGTACGGGCAGTATCTGAAGAAGCTGCTGGTGGACAGGCCGCTGTGATGAAGATCACCCCCACCGCTCTCCCCGAAGTGCTGCTCGTCGAACCCAAGGTGTTCGGCGACGCGCGCGGCTTCTTCTTCGAAAGCTTCAGCCAGCGCCAGTTCGACGAGGCGGTGGG
>JAIYCR010000032.1 GCA_027487905.1 Rubrivivax sp.
CGTGTCCATGCGCTCCACCGCCTGGCCGGTGCTGTTCGTGTGCGCTGCCATCATCGCGGCCTACGGTCTGGCCGGCCTGTATGGTGTGGCGATTGCCGCCACCTCCATGCTCTCGATGGCCGGTATCGTGGTGGCTCTGGACGCCTATGGCCCCATCACCGACAACGCCGGCGGCATCGCCGAGATGAGCAACCTGCCCGACAGCGTGCGCGCCGTCACCGACCCGCTGGACGCGGTGGGCAACACCACCAAGGCGGTGACCAAGGGCTATGCCATCGGCTCGGCGGGCCTGGCCGCGCTGGTGCTCTTCGCCGACTACACCCACGCGCTGGAGGCCCGCGGCTTCAGCCTCGCCTTCGACCTGTCGGACTTCCGCGTGATCGTCGGCCTGTTCATCGGCGGCCTGATCCCCTACCTCTTCGCCGCAATGGCGATGGAGGCGGTGGGCCGTGCCGCCGGCTCGGTGGTGGTGGAGGTGCGCCGTCAGTTCCGGGAGATTCCCGGGATCATGGAAGGCACGGCCAAGCCGGAATACGGCAAGGCGGTGGACATGCTCACCACCGCGGCCATCAAGGAGATGATGATCCCCAGCCTGCTGCCGGTGGTGGTGCCCATCCTGGTGGGCATGCTGCTGGGCCCGGCGGCGCTGGGCGGCCTGCTGATGGGCACCATCGTCACAGGTCTCTTCGTCGCCATCAGCATGTGCACCGGCGGCGGCGCCTGGGACAACGCCAAGAAGCTGATCGAGGAAGGCTTCAAGGACGAGAACGGCGTGACCCACCGCAAGGGCGGCGACACCCACAAGGCCGCCGTCACCGGCGACACCGTGGGCGACCCCTACAAGGACACCGCCGGCCCGGCCGTCAACCCGCTGATCAAGATCATCAACCTGGTGGCCCTGCTGATCGTGCCGCTGCTGCCCGGGGCGGGCACGCCCCCGGCGGCGGTGCCCAAGCCCGCAGCCGCGCTGAGCGCACCGGCAGTGGCCATCACGGCGCCGGCGGCCCTGCCGGTGGCGCTCCCGGTGGCAACCCAGGCGCGGCTCGCCGCGGCCGAACCGAGCGGGTCGGTCGCGCTGCGCTGAGCGGCGCCGGCCCCCGCCCCCGCAGCCTGCCGGATGCCCGTTCCCTGGCTGGACGACGATTCGCTGCCGCTGCCGGCGGCCGAACAGGCGCTGGGGGGCGGGCATGAACTGGCCGGGCTGGTGGCGGCCAGCCCGGGCCTGAGCCTGGCCCGGCTGGAGCAGGCCTACCGCGGCGGGCTCTTCCCCTGGTACAGCCAGGGCCAGCCGGTGCTGTGGTGGTCGCCCGACCCCCGCATGGTCCTGGAGCCCTCGGCCTTCAAGGTCTCGCGCTCCTTCGGCAAGGTGCTGCGGCGCTTCCTGCGCCAGCCCGGGCACCGCATCCGCTTCGACGCCGACACGCCGGCGGTCATTGATGCGTGCGCCCGCGCCCCGCGGCCGGGGCAGTCGGGCACCTGGATCGTCCCGGCCATGGCCCGCGCCTACGCCGACTGGCACCGCGCCGGCGCGGTGCACAGCGTGGAAACCTGGATCGGCGATCGGCGCGTGGGCGGCCTGTACGGCGTTCGGCTGGGGCAGGCCTTCTTCGGCGAATCGATGTTCGCCGAGCAGCCGGAAGCCTCGAAGATCGCGCTGGCTGCGCTGGTGGTCTGGAGCCGCGCCGCGGGCATCGACTTCATCGACTGCCAGCAGGTGACTTCGCACCTGGCCTCGCTGGGCGCCCGCCCGATCGGCCGGGCGGCCTTCCTGGAACGCGTGCGCCGCGCGACGCGCCTGCCCGAGGCGCGCGAATGGGCCTATGATGAATCGACATGGGCGACGCTGTGGGGCGTCGAACCCAACGTCGAGGACACCGGTTCGTGACCCACCCCAAAGAGCTCCCGCTCTCCTCGCTCCAGTTCTACGCGACAGCGCCCTACCCGTGCAGCTACCTGCCCGGCCGCATGGCCCGCTCGCAGGTGGCCACCCCCAGCCACCTGATCCATGCCGACGCCTATTCCGGCCTGGTGGCCAACGGCTTCCGGCGCAGCGGCATGTTCACCTACCGCCCCTATTGCGACGGCTGCCGCGCCTGCGTTCCGCTGCGCGTGCCCGTGGCCGGCTTCACGCCCACCCGCAGCCAGCGGCGCTCGTGGAAGCAGCACGCCAACCTGAAGGCGCGGGTGCTGCGGCTGTGCTTCGTGCCCGAGCACTACCAGCTCTACCTGCGCTACCAGGCCGGCCGCCACAGCGGTGGCGGCATGGACCACGACAGCATCGACCAGTACACCCAGTTCCTGCTGCAAAGCCGGGTGAATTCGCGCCTGGTCGAGTTCCGCGAGCCCGCGCCCGAGGGCGCCGGCGAAGACGCGCTGGGCCCGCTGAAGATGGTGTCCATCCTGGACATCCTCAACGACGGCCTGTCGGCGGTCTACACCTTCTACGAACCCGAGCCCCGCACCAGCTACGGCACCTACAACGTGCTGTGGCAGATCGAGCAGACGCGCCTGCTCAAGCTGACCCACGTCTACCTCGGCTACTGGATCGATCAAAGCCCCAAGATGGCCTACAAGGCGCAGTTCGGCCCCTACGAGCTGCTGCGCGACGGTCGGTGGTCGGCGCCCGCGAAGGCGTCCCCTTCGGACGATTCCGACGGCGCCGCCCATCTCTGACGACCCCCGCCGGCTACTGGCTCACGCCATGAGCGAGTGAGCGGTCAGACTGCCTTCACCGGACGCGCTGTCGTCCCTTGAAGGAGTGCCGCCATGTCCCAGATCTCGTTCGCCCGGCCCCGTTCCGCCCCGCTCGGCGCCGGCCGCGCCGTCGCCGTTCTGCCCTGGATGTCCCGCTGGGCTGCCCGGCCCGCCCCGGCAGGCCGTGAGCTCGTGCCCGCGGCGGATGCCGTGGCCCATGAAATCGGGCGCGACCACGCCCACCACGGGCTCACCCCCCCGGTGGCGCTGCTGGCGCCGGGGCATCCGGTGCGGCAAGGGTGGGAGGCGGCGCGCCTGGCCTTCGGTGCGCGCACGCTCAAGGCGGGCGATTCGGTGCGGGCCTGGCTGGACCTGCGGGTGCAGGCCTGGAACGACGCCCTGCCCTTCGACACCTGCCACGTCACGCCCCACCTCATCGAGCGGCTGCAGCCCGGGGTATGCCCCGTCACCCGCGAGCCGCTGGCGCCGGCGGGCCGCGCGGGCGGCAACACGCAGATCGCCCGGCTCGACCGCCAGCGCGGCTTCGAGCCCGGCAACCTGGTGCTGATCAGCCAGCGGGCTGCGCAGGCGCGCGAAGGCCTGGGCTTCCGTGCCGTGGTGGACCTGCTCACCCGGCTGCAGGACGAGCGCGAACTGGCCCACCAGGCCCTGCCCCTGCAGGCCTGGGCGCGCCTGGCGGTGCTGGAGAGCTTTGCGGTGCCGCTGGAACACCCTGAGGCCGCGCGCCTGCCGCTGCTGATGCTGCCGCCGCCCCGGGTGCCGGTGGTCAACCCGGCGCAGGCCCTGCAGGTGATGCTCACCGCCCAGCTCGGCGAGCCCGGCTATGCCCGCCGGATGGCGGCGCTGGCCGCCCGGGTTCCGGCCTCGCGCAGCCGGCAGGCCTTCCAGGTCTTCCTGCACACGCTGCTGGCCCGCCGCGTCGCCCTGGGGCAGGTGGCCCCGCAGGCCCTGCGCCAGGGCCTGGAAGACGCCTGGCGGCACCCGCTGGTGAACCAGCGCTGGCAGGCCTTCGTGCTGGGCCTGCAGCCGGCCGACTGCGAGCGGCTCGTCCGGCTGAGCCTGGAGCCCCAGGCCCGCCATGCAAATGGCCACCCGAAGGTGGCCATCAGCACGCACTGAGCAGGTCGGGCACGTCGGGCACGGCGGGCACCCTGCCCGCCGGTCCTCAGCGGCGGCGCATCACTGGCGCGGCGCCAGCAGCGGCCACACGTAGGTGAGCTCGCGGCCGTCGCCCAGACGCCCGCCACCGCATTCGCGGGGTGCCGCATTCAGGCAGTTGCGCACCTGCGTTTCCATCGTGGGCGTGTCCCAGCCGTCCCACCAGTCGGCGTGCAGGCTGTAGCCGCCGGGGCCGCCCTGGTAGTTGTCGCTGGACAGGCGCCAGGAGCGGGTGTCGTCGCCGCCCCGCACTGCCCAGTGGATGTTGAACTGGATGTTCGGGATGGGCACCGGGTGGCTGCTCGGGCAGGTGCCGCCCGCCGGGCCGACCGCATAGGCCATGTGGCTCTTGTGATCGGGGCTGTCCAGGTTGCGGCCATCCCAGCAGTTCGGGAAGGTGACGTGCATGGTCACGTAGGAACCGGTGGAGCAGGCCGGAATGCCCGAGCTCAGCGCACCGCCACCGCAGCTGAAGCTCACGATGCTGATGTCCTGCGGCCGGGTGGCCTTGCTGTCGCCGGCGATCATGCGCAGGCCCTGGGGCGGCGCCCGGTAGGCCGAGAACGGAATCTGGCTGTACTTGGTCTTGTAGTAGAAGCCGTGCTCGGGCACGCCCGGATCGTGCACCGGAGTGCCCGGCGTGATGGGGCGGCCGTTGCGCACGTCGATGACGGCCGGCACCCAATAGGCCGAGCGGTTCAGCGTGCCACCCCGGCAGGTGCTGTTGCCCGAGTTGGCGAGGCTTTCCGAGTTGGTGGCCGCGTTCACGCCGGTGTTGCCGAAGTAGGCGTGCAGGTGGGTGGCGTTGCGCACGCCGGGGAAGACGATCGGGTCGTCGAAGTTCATGTGCGAGAACTCGCACGAGGTGCGC
>JAIYCR010000089.1 GCA_027487905.1 Rubrivivax sp.
CCAGGGCCGCCGCCAGGGACGCCGCCAGGGACGCCGCCAGGGACGCCGCCAGGGACGCCGCCCAGAAGCGCCTGGAGCCCACGAAGCTCGCGCTGCAGACGTCTGCACACGCGCTGTTCCACCGGATGATTTCCGCGGAGGTTGCGTGACGACCGCCTACCGACACCCTGACGCGGCGCCTGAGCCCTGGCCCTTCGGACAGATGGACGCGCTGCAGGCGCGGCGACACCTGCAGCAGCGCGAGCTGCTGCGGGCGCGAGACGCCGAGCGCATTCGCGCCGCTGCCGAGGCGGCGTACCAGGCCCATCTGGCCCACCTGGCCTATCGCCCCGGCATCGAGCCGGCGAAGTTCTGCTTCACCGGCGGCGGTCTGCCGCTGGTGTCGCTGCGCCCGGACTACCGGGGCGAGGCGGGGCAGCTCGACGCCCCGGGCTGGACGCCCTGCGGCGGCGCCCGCATCGCGCTCGAAGGCACCTACGTCGCGGTCTCTCTGCCTCGGCCGGGGGAGTGGTGATGCCGGGCGAAGTGCACGCCGTTCGAATCGACTTCCAAGGCGTCGAGATGGAAGTGGAGGCCCTGTGCGGGCCTGATGACAGCACCTGCCGGGTGCTGACCGTAGAGATCGGCCGGCAGGACGTCACCCGCCTGCTCGGTGGCTGGCTGCCCCACATTGGCGACCAGGCGCTGTGCTCGATCCGCGAGGACGAATCCTTCCGGGCGCGCAGTGCTGCACGCCGGGCGAAGGAGGCCGCATGAGCAAGCTTCGCACGGCCCAGCTGCTGGCCCGCCAGCGTCAGGCCTTCCTGCCCACTTCGCCGGCCACTCAGTGGCTGGACACGGCGCCGCCGCTGGACGCCCTGCCCACCTCGCCGCCGCCGCGCAGGGTGGTGGACTGGCCCACCGTCCGCTCCTACCCGCGCACGGCTGCCGATGCTTTCAGAGACGCCGAGTACGCCTGCGCCGTCCAGCGGCAGCGTGAACGGACGGACAGCCTGTGGGACTACCTGCTCATCGCGCTGCTTATCGTCTTCGTGGTTGCCGTCCTGGTGGGGTGGCTGCCGTGAGCGCGCGGCCCGCCAGCTGCCCGCCGTGCACGGGCGACTGCAGCCAGGGACGGCGGTGCCCGGGCACTGCGATGCGCGTCGTGGCGCCTTCGCCCGCCGCCTTGAACGAGCTCGCGCGGCCGGGCGGCCACCTGCGCCTGGTGCAGCCCGAGCCGCAGCACCAGGCCGATGGCGCGGCCTGGACGAAGCCCGCCCGCCCGTGGCGCCGCACCCATCACCGCCTGCGGCATTGGTGCCGCCGGTTTCCTCTGCTCGTGCCGCTGGCGCGGGCTTTCTTCTGACGACCACGACCGAGACCACCACCATGAACGACACCCTCGAACACCCCACCAAGACCCTCGACGCCCTGGTCATCGAGTGGATGCAGGCCAAGGCCCAGGAGGACGCGGCGAACGAGCGCCGCCTGGCCATCGAGCAGGCCATCCTCGCCGTCCAGCCCGCGCCCGAGGAGGGCAGCCAGACGGTGAAGCTCGCCAACGGGTTCAAGCTCACGCTCACCGGCAAGCTCAGCTACAAGGTCGACGACATGGACGCGCTCATCCGCGCGTGCAGCCAGTGGCCGGTGAACATGCAGCCGATCAAGACGGTCGTGCAGCTGGACACCACGGGCGCCAAGTTCCTGCGCGTCAACGAGCCGGAGGTCTGGGCCAGCATCGCCCAGCACGTGACCGTGGCGCCGGCCAAGGTGGCTGTGAAGGTGGGGGTCTGAGATGGCCTTGAAGCTCACCACCACCGCGCGGGCCGCGCAGCACAACGGCTTGAAGCTGCTCGTGCACGGTGGGCCCGGCGTGGGCAAGACCACGCTGTGCGCCACCACCGACGAGCCCACTGTGATCATCAGCGCGGAGGCCGGACTGCTGTCACTGCGGCAGCACGACATCCCCGTGATCGAGGTGTCGTCCATCGAGGACGTGCACGAGGCCTACCGCTTCGTGGCCGAGTCGGCCGATGCGCAGCATTTCCGCTGGGTGTGCCTGGACTCGATCAGCGAGATCGCCGAGGTGTGCCTGGCGCGCGAGAAGGCCTCGGCCAAGGATCCGCGCCAGGCCTACGGCGCACTGGCCGACCACATGGGCCAGCTTATCCGGGCCTTCCGGGACCTGCCCGGGCGCAACGTCTACATGAGCTGCAAGCAGGCCCGGCAGCAGGACCAGGCCACGGGCTCGACGCTGTACTTCCCGAGCCTGCCCGGCCAGATGCTGGGCCAGGGCATCAGCTACTACTTCGACGAGGTGTTCGCCTTCCGCGTCGAGAAGGACGCCGACGGCAACCCGACCCGCTGGCTGCAGACCGGCCGCGACTACACGCACGAGGCCAAGGACCGCTCAGGCGCCCTGGACCTTTTCGAGCCCCCGCACCTGGGCGCCATTGCGCGAAAGGTGTTTTCCACCGCGGCCACGCCTGCACCCGCAGCGCCGGCCGCACCCACCGCCACCGTCACCACCGACGACATCCCTTACTGAGGACAGCACATGCCCGCATTCACTTTTGACGCCACCACCGTCGAGCCGTCCACCGGCACCGTCTCCCCGATCCCCGCCGGGGTCTACCTTGCCCACATCGTCGAGTCTGGAATCTCGATGCTCAAGAGCGGGCAGGGCCAGGCGCTCAACCTGACCTGGCAGGTGCTGGAGGGGCCGCACAAGGGCCGCAAGGTCTGGCAGTCGCTGAACGTGCGCAACGCCGGGAGCCCGGACAACGAGCGCATCGCGCAGTCCGAGCTCTCGGCCATCTGCCGCGCCGTCGGCCGGCCGCGGATCACGGACAGCGTGGACCTGCACCACGTGCCGTGCCGAATCCGCGTGGCCATCGAAGTCGACAAGAACGGCCAGTACGCGGACAAGAACCGGGTGAAGGCGGTCGAGGGCACTACGGGCGGGGTGACGCCGGGTGTGCCGTCGCAACCCTTGCCGGCGGGCGCGTTCCAGGCCGCAGCCGCCGCTGCGCCGGCTGCGGCTGCCGCGCCGCCTTGGGCGCGGCGCTCGGCCTGATCGGGACGGAGCCGCGCATGGCCGAGATCCCCACGCCCGTGGCCACGACGGCCTCGGTCATCCACGCGCTGTACGCGGCCCGTTCGGCTGCGGAGCAGCCGCGGCCTTACCTCGGGTGGTCCGAGCTCGGCCACCCGTGCGAGCGATACCTCTGGCTGCGCTGGCGCTGGGTGGCCCACGAGCAGATCCCGGGCCGCCTGGCCCGGCTCTTTGACACCGGCCACCGGGAGGAGGCCCGGGTGCTCGACGACCTGCGCGGCGCCGGCGTCACCGTGTGGGACCGCAACGACGACGGCCGCCAGTTCGGGGTGGCCAGCGTCGGCGGGCACCTGCGCGGCCATTGCGACGCGGTGGCCCTCGGCCTGCCCGAGGCGCCCAAGACCCCGCACGTGGTCGACGTCAAGACCATCAACACGAAGCGCTTCGACGAGCTGCTGAAGAAGGGCATGAGGGCCCTCTACCCGAAGTACTGGGCGCAGGCCCAGGGCTACATGGGCGGGCTGCAGCTGGAGCGCGCGCTCTTCATCTTCGTCTGCAAGGACGATGACCGCATCCACTGCGAGCGGGTCGAGTTCGACCTGGTCGAGTACCAGCGGCTGCAGGCCCGGGCCGAGGGCATCGTTCGAAGCGCCGAGCCGCCGCCGCGCATCAACACGGACCCGGCCTGGTTCGAGTGCAAGTTCTGCACCTTTCATCCCGTCTGCCACGGGCAGCAGGTGGCCGAAGTCAATTGCCGCACCTGTGCACACAGCACGGCCGTGCCCGAGGACGACGAGAACCGCGGCCGCTGGGTGTGCGAGCTCGAGCGCGTGGTGCTGGACGAGGCCACCCAGCGCGACGGCTGCAACGGTCATCGCTTCATCCCGATCCTGCTGGAGCGCGTGGCCGAGCAGGTGGGCGCGGTCGACGAGCCGGGCGGCAATGCCGCGGTGAGCTACCGCCTGGCCGATGGCTCGACCTTCACGAACGGGTACCCGCCGCACTTCACGAGCCGGGAAATCCGGGTCGGCGCAGCTGCACCGCAGATGCTGGGCGACGCGCAGCTGCAGGCGCTGAAGGCGGAGCATCCGGGCGCGCGACTGGTGAGCGCCGCGCCGGCGGGAGTGGCGGCATGAGCCTCGTCCTGCGCGAGTACCAGGAGCGCTGCCTGGCCGACCTCTTCGGGTGGTTCGAGCGACACCCGGACGGCGACCCCATCGTCGAAGCCAGCGTCGGCGCGGGGAAGTCCGTGCTGATCGCCGAGCTGTGCCGGCGCGCCATTGCCGCGCACCCGGCCACCCGCATCCTCATGTGCGTGCACGTGAAGGAGCTGATCCAGCAGAACCTGCAGAAGCTCCTGGCCGTGTGGCCGGGCGCACCGGTGGGCGTCTACAGCGCGAGCGTGGGGTCTCGGCAGCTCGGCCGCCCGATCACCTACGCCACCATCGGCAGCGTGGCCAAGCGGGCACACCAGCTCGGCCAGGTCGACTTGCTGCTGATCGACGAGTGCCACCTTGTCTCGCCCAGCGAGACGACGATGTACCGGCGGCTGATCGACGACCTGCGCAGGTACTGCCCGGCCATGCGGGTGATCGGCTGGACCGGCACCGCGTTCCGGGGCAACGGCGTTCGCCTGACGCATGCGGGGCTGTTCACCCACATTGCCGCCCGGGTGACGATGCGCGAGCTGCTCGACCAGGCTTTCCTCGCGCCGCTGGTGGTGCCCGAGGTGCACACCCAGCTGTCCACCGAAGGCGTGCGGCTGAGCGGCGGCGACTACGTGGTCTCGCAGCTCGAGGCCGCGGTGAACCGCGCCGACCTGGTCGCCGCCGCGTGCGCCGAGCTCGCGCGCCTGGCCGCCGAGCGCCGCAGCTGGTTGGTCTTCTGCGCCACCGTCAAGCACGCCCAGGCCGTGGCCGCGCAGCTGGCCAGCGTGCACGGCGTGCGCTGCCAGGTGGTGAGCGCGCAAACACCGCCGGCCGAGCGTGACCGGGTGATCGGGGATTTCAAGGCCGGACGCATCCGAGCGCTGGTGAACGTGGCGGTGCTCACCACCGGCTTCGATGCACCGATGGTCGACTGCGTGGCGCTGCTTCGGCCCACCAAGAGCCCGGTGATGTACGTGCAGATCGCGGGGCGCGGCATGCGCACGGCCGACGGCAAGACCGACTGTCTTTGGCTCGACTTCACGAGCACGACGGCCGACCTCGGGCCGGTGGACCAGATCCGCGGCCGCGACCCGGCGCCGCCGGGGCAGGCGCCCTTCAAGTACTGCGACGACTGCGGAGAGAAGGCGGCGGTCATGGCACTCGTCTGCGCCGACTGCGGCTTTCAGTTCCCGCCACCGGCCGAGCCGGACCGGGAGCGCCATGAGGCCCGGGCCAGCGCCGCCTCGGTCATGTCTTCGGCTGACGGCATCCAGTGGACGACGGTTTCCGACGTCGAGTACCGCGAGCACGGCGGCCGCGACGGCAAGCCGCCCACGCTGCAGGTGGCGTATTTCGCGGGCTGGAAGCGGGTCGCGGCGGAGTGGCTGTGCTTCGACCACGAGCCGATGAGCTACCCGCGGCGCAAGGCTCTGGCCTGGTGGCGCGAACGGGCTCGCAGCGACCGTGCGGGCCTGCCGGGCCCCGCGAGCGTCGGGGAGGCGATGGAGCGGATCGACGAGCTGCGCCCGCCCCGACGCATTGCCACCGTGATGGACGGGCAGTACGCGAGGGTGGTGAGCGTGGAGCTCGAGCCGCCGGCCCCGGACGCGAAGGAGGCCGCATGACCCGCCGCTACTGGACCGAAGCCGAGATCGAGCTGCTGCGCCGCTTCTATGCCGACGCGCTCACCGCCGACCTGGCCGCCGCGCTGGGCCGCACGATCGCGCGGGTGCAGGCCAAGGCCAATGCGCTCGGGCTGCGCAAGAGCTTGGAGCTCATCGCCGAGACGGCGCGCCGGCGCACTCAGGCCCCCGGCCATGGCTCGAAGGCGACTCGGTTCAACAAGGGCCAGACGCCGCACAACAAGGGGCTCAAGCGCCCGGAGGGTTGGGCACCGGGCCGCATGGCCCAGAGCCAGTTCAAGCCCGGCAACAAGCCGCACACCTGGCTGCCGGTGGGCACGTTCCGCATTGTCGAGGGCGTGCTTGAGCGCAAGTTCAGCGACGAGCCCGGACCGCCCGGGGCGCGTTGGCGGTCCTACGCGCGCCTGGTCTGGGAGGCCGCACACGGCCCGATGCCGCCCGGCCACGCCGTCGTGTTCAAGCCGGGCCGCCAGACGACGGATCCGGAGCTTGTGACGCTCGACGCGGTGGAGCTCATCAGGCGTCAGGAGCTCATGCGCCGCAACAACGTGCACACCCAGTACCCCGCCGAGCTCGTGCCGCTGGTGCGGCTGCGCGCGGCGATCACCCGACAGATCAACCGCAAGGCCGACGCGGCCGCCAACGAACAGGAGGCAGACCATGCCTGACGAGAAGCAGGACATCAGCGCGTTGCGCGCGGCGCTCTTCGACACGCTCAAGAGCGTGCGCGCCGGCACGCTCGACATCGACCGTGCCCGAGCGATCAACGAGCTCGGCAAGACCCTGATCGACAGTGCCAAGGTGGAGGTCGACTACATCCGCGCCGCCGGCGGCGGTGAAAGCGAGTTCATCGACAGCGCCACCGGCGAACGCAACCTGCCGCCTGGCATCACGACGAGCGTCATTCACCGGCTTAAGGGGTGAGCATGGCCAGAACCACCGCCAAACCCCTGCCCGCCGAGGGCGTCACCGTCAAGGTGCGCTACTCCGGCGGCGCCTACAGCACTCAGACCGTGCGCGGCCAGCGCGCCAGCTCCACCAGCAGCGCCGAGCGCGCCGCGCAGGCCCTGGCCTGCAAGCTCTGGCCGAGCGATCCCGCCGGCGCCAAGGAGCTGCCGGCCAAGGGCCTGCAGCCCGGCGTGTCGATGTGGAGGCTGCGGGCGGCAGGAGATGGCAGCCATGCGTGACCCCGTCGACGCCTTCACACTTGAACTCCCAGGTTACCCCCCCCCCAGCACCCATGAAGCAGCCCGAGCCGACCATTGCGGAGCGCCGCCTGAAGTGCGTGTACCAGGACGCGAAGAGCGTGCGCACCTGTCGCAACTGCCGCCACCTCGACG
>JAIYCR010000113.1 GCA_027487905.1 Rubrivivax sp.
CGCCGCTTACTGCATCTTCTTCGCTTTTTCGAAGGCCTCGTCGATGGTCCCCACCATGTAGAACGCCTGCTCCGGCAGCGCGTCGCACTCGCCGGCAACGATCATCTTGAAGCCCCGGATGGTTTCCTTCAGCGGCACGTACTTGCCCGGCGAGCCGGTGAAGACCTCGGCCACGTGGAAGGGCTGCGACAGGAAGCGCTGGATCTTGCGGGCGCGGGCCACGGCCAGCTTGTCCTCGGGGGACAGCTCGTCCATGCCCAGGATGGCGATGATGTCGCGCAGTTCCTTGTAGCGCTGAAGCGTCGCCTGCACCGCGCGGGTGGTGCTGTAGTGCTCTTCGCCCACCACGTTGGGGTCCACCTGGCGGCTGGTGGAGTCCAGCGGGTCCACTGCAGGGTAGATGCCCAGCGCGGCGATGTCGCGCGACAGCACGACGGTGGCGTCCAGGTGGGCGAAGGTGGTGGCCGGCGACGGATCGGTCAGGTCGTCGGCAGGCACGTACACGGCCTGGATGGAGGTGATCGAGCCCACCTTGGTGGAGGTGATGCGCTCCTGCAGGCGGCCCATTTCCTCGGCCAGCGTGGGCTGATAGCCCACGGCGGAGGGCATGCGGCCCAGCAGCGCGGACACCTCGGTGCCGGCCAGCGTGTAGCGGTAGATGTTGTCCACGAAGAACAGCACGTCGCGGCCTTCGTCGCGGAAGGACTCGGCGATGGTCAGGCCGGTCAGCGCCACGCGCAGCCGGTTGCCCGGGGGCTCGTTCATCTGGCCGTAGACCATGGCCACCTTGCTCTGGTCCAGGTTCTCCAGGTTGACGACGCCCGAGTCGGCCATCTCATGATAGAAGTCGTTGCCCTCGCGGGTGCGCTCACCGACGCCGGCGAACACCGACAGGCCCGAGTGCGCCTTGGCGATGTTGTTGATGAGCTCCATCATGTTCACCGTCTTGCCGACGCCCGCGCCGCCGAAGAGACCCACCTTGCCGCCCTTGGCGAACGGGCAGATCAGGTCGATCACCTTGATGCCGGTCTCGAGCAGCTCCTGCGAGGGGCTCAGTTCGTCGTAGCTCGGCGCCTTGCGGTGGATGGGGGCGGTGAGGGTCTGGTCGACCGGACCGCGCTCGTCGATCGGGCTGCCCAGCACGTCCATGATGCGGCCGAGCGTGGCCTTGCCCACCGGCACGGTGATGTTGGCACCCGTGTTGGTGACCATCAGGCCGCGGCGCAGGCCGTCGGACGAGCCGAGTGCGATGGTGCGCACGACACCGTCGCCGAGCTGCTGCTGCACCTCCAGCGTGAGGGCGGAGCCCTCCATCTTCAGGGCGTCGTAGACCCGCGGCATCTGGTTGCGCGGGAACTCGACGTCCACCACCGCGCCGATGCACTGGACGATCTTGCCTTGGGCTTGGGCTGTCATGTTGATTCCTTCGGGATTCGGATTCGGATTCGGATGCGGACCGGAAGCAGGCGCTCGGCGGTCAGACGGCGGCGGCGCCGCCGACGATCTCGCTGAGTTCCTTGGTGATCGCGGCCTGGCGGGTCTTGTTGTAGATGAGCTTGAGCTCGGCGATCAGGTTGCCGGCGTTGTCGGTGGCGGCCTTCATGGCCACCATGCGCGCGGACTGCTCGGACGCCATGTTCTCGGCCACCGACTGGTAGACCAGCGCCTCGATGTAGCGGGTGAGCAGCTCGTCGATGACGGTGGGTGCGTCGGGTTCGTAGAGGTAGTCCCAGCCGTAGGCGGACTTCTCGGCCTCGGTCTGCTGCAGACGATCGCCCGACAGCGGCAGCAACTGCTCCACCCGCGGCTCCTGCCGCATGGTGTTGATGAAGTTGGTGTAGCAGAGGTAGACCGCGTCGATCTGGCCTTCCAGGAAGGCGTCGAGCATCACCTTGACCGGGCCGATCAGCTTTTCCATCTGCGGCGCGTCGCCCAGCTGGATGGCATGGCTCACCACCGGCACGCCCAGGCGGTTGAGGAAGCCGAACCCCTTGTTGCCGATGGCGGTGGCGCGCACCGTGCCGCCGGCGGCCTGGATCTCGCGCATCTTGGTCGTCACCGCACGCAGCACGTTGGTGTTCAGGCCACCGCACAGACCCTTGTCGGTCGTCACGATGATGAAACCCACCGCCTTGGTGGCGCCATCCGCGCGCAGGTAGGGCGACTGGTATTCCGGATTGGCCTGCGACAGGTTGGCCGTGATGTTGCGGATCTTGTCGCTGTAGGGGCGCGCGGCGCGCATGCGCTCCTGCGCCTTGCGCATCTTCGAGGCGGCGACCATTTCCATGGCCTTGGTGATCTTCTTGGTGTTCTCCACCGATTTGATCTTGCCGCGGATTTCTTTTCCGACTGCCATGAGGCACTCCAGTCAAGCTGACACTGCAGGAGGCCGGGGGCTCGCGCCCCTCGGGCCCTGCGGTCGGACCCAGTTCAGGCGAAGGACTTCTTGAAGGCGGTGATGGCTGCGGTGAGCTCGGCCTCGGCATCCTTGTCCATGGCCTTGCTCGACTCCAGCTTGTCCAGCAGCGCTGCGTGGCTGGACTTCAGGTGCTGGTGCAGGCCGTGTTCGAAGGCGAGCACCTTCTTGGTGTCCACGTCGTCCATGTAGCCCTTGTTCACCGCGAAGAGCGTGGCGCCCATCAGGCTGATGGGCAGCGGCGAATACTGGGCCTGCTTGAGCAGCTCGGTCACGCGGGCGCCGCGGTCGAGCTGCTTGCGGGTGGCCGCGTCCAGGTCGGAGGCGAACTGCGCGAAGGCGGCCAGTTCGCGGTACTGGGCGAGGTCGGTACGGATGCCGCCGGACAGGCTCTTGATGAGCTTGGTCTGGGCGGCGCCACCCACGCGCGACACCGAGATGCCCGCGTTGATGGCGGGGCGGACGCCGGCGTTGAAGAGCGAGGTTTCCAGGAAGATCTGACCGTCGGTGATGGAGATCACGTTGGTCGGCACGAAGGCGGACACGTCACCGGCCTGGGTCTCGATGATGGGCAGCGCGGTGAGCGAACCCGTCTTGCCCTTGACCTCGCCCTTGGTGAAGGCTTCGACGTAGTCGGCGTTCACCCGGGCTGCACGCTCGAGCAGGCGGCTGTGGAGATAGAACACGTCGCCGGGGAAGGCTTCGCGGCCCGGCGGGCGGCGCAGCAGCAGCGACACCTGGCGATAGGCGACGGCCTGCTTGGACAGGTCGTCATAGATGATGAGGGCGTCCTGGCCGCGGTCGCGGAAATACTCGCCCATGGTGCAGCCGGAGTAGGCCGACACGTACTGCATCGCGGCCGACTCGGAAGCCGACGCGGCCACGACGATGGTGTAGTCCATGGCGCCGTTGCGCTCCAGGGCCCGCACCACGTTCTTGATGGACGACGCCTTCTGGCCGATGGCGACGTACACGCAGGTCATGTTCTGACCCTTCTGGTTGATGATCGCGTCGATCGCCACCGCGGTCTTGCCGGTCTGGCGGTCGCCGATGATCAGCTCGCGCT
Source organism: Rubrivivax sp. (assembly GCA_027487905.1). GTDB lineage: Bacteria > Pseudomonadota > Gammaproteobacteria > Burkholderiales > Burkholderiaceae_C > JAIYCR01. The sequence continues at coordinate 3,483 of JAIYCR010000113.1, forward strand.
GGCCGCGGCCGATCGGCACCATCGAGTCGATGGACTTCAGGCCCGTCTGCACCGGCTGGTCGACCGACTTGCGGGCGATCACGCCCGGGGCGACCTTCTCGATGACGTCGGTCATCTTGGCGTTGATCGGGCCCTTGCCGTCGATGGGCTGGCCCAGCGCATTGACCACCCGGCCGATGAGCTCGGGGCCCACCGGCACTTCCAGGATGCGGCCGGTGCACTTGACGGTGTCGCCCTCGGAGATGTGCTCGTACTCGCCCAGGATCACCGCGCCCACCGAGTCGCGCTCGAGGTTGAGCGCCAGACCGTAGGTCGGCTGGCCGTCGCTGCCGGCGGGGAACTCGAGCATTTCGCCGGCCATGGCATCGGACAGGCCGTGCACGCGCACGATGCCGTCGGTCACCGAGACCACGGTGCCCTGGTTCTTGATGTCGGCAGAGGCGGCGAGGCCCTCGATGCGGCTCTTGATGAGCTCGGAAATTTCGGCGGGATTCAGTTGCATGGTGATCTCCGGAACAGGGGGCGATCCGCGCTCAAGGGCCGCGGGCGGCTCGGGTATTCGGTTGGGCGTTCGGCGGGTGCTCGCGCTCGCGTCGGTGGTGGGGCCTGGATCAGGCCACCAGGGCCTGCTTCATGCGCTCCAGTCGGGCCTTGACCGACAGGTCCAGCACCTGGTCGCCGACCTCGGCGCGCACGCCGCCGATGAGCGAGGCATCCACTTCGACGGCCAGCTCGATCTTGCGACCGAAGCGCCGCTCCAGGGGTGCCTGCAGCGCGCGCAGCTGGGCCTCGTCGAGCGGGAAGGCGCTGACCACGCGGGCCTTGGCCACGCCCATGCGCTCGGCCACCCGAAGGCGCAACTGGTGCGCGACCTCGGGCAGGGCCTGGATGCGGCCGTTGTCCAGCAGCGCGGCCAGCAGGTGGCGGACCCTCGGCTGCAGCGGCTCGCCTGCCACGTCCACCAGCAGGCTCAGCACCTGTTCGGGCTGGGTCTTCGGGTGCAGCGCGAACTGCTGAAGCTGCTCGTCGGCGGCCACGGCCGCGACAGCGGCCATCTGGCGCACGGTGTCCTCGTCGGCGCCGGAGCCGAACAGGGCTTCCGCGTAGGGGCGGGCGATGGTGGCGAGTTCAGCCATGGCTCAGAGCTCGGTCTGCAGGCGCTGCAGCAGGTCGGCGTGGACTCGGGCGTCCACCTCGCGCTGCAGGATCTGCTCGGCGCCCTTGACGGCCAGCGCCGCCACATGGCTGCGCAGCTGCTCGCGGGCCGCGATGGACTGCTGCTCGGCCTCGGCCTTGGCGGCCGCGACGATCTTGGCGCCTTCTTCGCTCGCGCGCTTCTTGGCCTCGTCGATCATCGATGCGGCCAGGCGCTCGGCGTCGGCCAGGCGGCGTGCGCTGTCGTCGCGAGCGGCAGCCAGCTGGCTTTCCACGCGCTGGTTGGCGGCGGCGAGCTCCTGCTTGGCACGGTCGGCCGAGGCCAGCCCGTCAGCGATCTTCTTGGCCCGCTCGTCCAGCGCCTTGGTGATGGGCGGCCAGATGAAGCGTGCCGTGAACCAGACGAGGATCAGGAACGGAATCCACTGGATGAACAGTGTGGCGTTGATATTCACGGCGGGTGTCCTTTCTCGGCGGGGCGGCCCTGCGGCCCGACCCCTGGGGATGCCGGCACAGGGGCGGTGGGCAGGCGCCGCTCGGCGCAGCCGCCCGCCCGCCACGGGCCGGAGGTCGAGAAATCGTCCGGATCAGGCCAGCGCGAACGGGTTCGCGAAGGCGAACAGCAGCGCGATGGCCACGCCGATCAGGAAGGCCGCGTCGATCAGGCCGGCCAGGATGAACATCTTGGTCTGCAGTTCGTTCATCAGCTCGGGCTGGCGGGCGGAGGCCTCGAGGAACTTGCCACCCATCAGCGCGATGCCGATCGACGCGCCGATGGCACCCAGGCCAACGATGATGCCGCAAGCCAGCGCGACGAGGCCGAGGATGTTTTCCATTTGAATCTCCTGTGGGGATGGTTGAAGTGAGAGGGGGAACGGAATGCGTGCACCGGCTGCACAGGCCCGCCCGGGGCGGCCTGCGGCAGCCGGAACCTGCTCAGTGGTGATCGTGGGCCTGGCCGATGTAGATCAGCGTCAGCATCATGAAGATGAAGGCTTGCAGGACGATCACGAGGATGTGGAAGAGGGTCCAGATGGTGCCGGCGATGACGTGGCCGACCGCCAGGCTCACGCCCATGGCGTTCAGCGCCCAGGCGCCGCCCATCAGCGCGATCAGCATGAACACCAGCTCGCCGGCGAACATGTTGCCGAACAGCCGCATGCCGTGCGAGACGGTCTTGGCCACGTACTCGATGACCTGCATCAGGAAGTTGAACGGCCACAGCACCGGGTGCGCGCCGAAGGGCGCCGAGATGAGCTCATGGCCCCAGCCGCCCAGGCCCTTGATCTTCACGCTGTAGTAGAGGCAGGCCAGCAGCACGAAGGTGCTCATGCCCAGGGTGGTGGACAGGTCGGCCGTGGGCACGACGCGCAGGTAGTCCTTCAGGCCCATCTGGGCGCTGGTCAGGTGCCACAGCTGCGGCAGGAAGTCCACCGGCAGCATGTCCATGAAGTTCATGCCGAAGATCCAGACGAACACCACCAGGGCCATCGGGCCGACGACGCGGCGGCTGGCCTCGTTGCGGATGACGCCCTTGGCCTGGCCGTCGACGAGCTCGACCAGCATCTCGATGAAGCCCTGGAAGCGGCCGGGCACGCCCGAGGTGGCGCGGCGGGTGCCCTGCCACAGCACGAACACCACCAGCGCGCCGATCAGCGTTCCGACCAGCAGCGAGTCGAGGTTGAAGACACTGAAGTCGACGATGCTCGTCTGCTTGGCATGGTTGAACGAGAAGTCGACCTGCATGTGCTGCAGGTGGTGCGTGATGTATTCGCTGGCCGTCGGCCCCTGCCCCTCGTGTCCTTGCGCTGCCATCGCCGTGTTCCTGCAATCAATAAACCTGTCGCACGCCGCTTGCGCGGCGGATCGGGCACCTGCCCGCGGCGCGTCAGCTGCCGCGCGACCGCCGCAAGCCCGAGAGCAGCGGCACCCAGTAAACCTTCGCGCACACCACCAGCCCGGCCAGCAAGGCCAGCCAGTTGAGCGGCTGCACGACCTTGACGGCCAGCAGCAGCAAAGCCACCGAGAGCGCGATCTTGACGAATTCCCACAACAGGAAGCTGACGACGCCAGCCGATGCCGGGGCGCCAGCGGGCCTGCGGCGCAGGCCGCGGACCATCACCACGCCGGGGACGACGATCACGGCCGCGCCCCAAAGCGCCGACCAGAAGGCCTGCTCCCCTGCCCATGCACCGGCGACCGCGGCAACGCCACAACCCGCCAGCCCCTGCAGCCTCAACACCCGCCACGCGGTGACGCTGCCGAGCCGCAGGCCCAGGGCCTGCGCTTCGGCTGCCGTCAGCGGCCGCGGTTCGGGCAGGGCGTCGTCCTCTTCAGGCGACCGCCCCGGCGGCTGCGGGCGCTTGTGGAGCCCGTCGGCGTCCAGTTCGGTGCGGTCGGATGGAAACGGTGCGCCGCAGGGCTGCGGGACCGCTTTTTCCATCGAACCCGGCTCCAAGGTTGGGCGCATGATGGGCGTCAGGTGCAAAGCCAATCGAGTATACGGAAAACCCTGAGACCTTCGCCTTCTCCCCCCCGACGCGCCGCCTTTGGCGCCGACGTTGCGGGGACGCTACAAACGCTGCCATAGTCCGACGCCCGCCGCGCGACCCACCCGGGACGGAGACCGGCCAACGGGCCGACAGTGGCACCGAATGCCGCTTCTGAGCCCCGCCGCGCCCCCGACGATGACGCCGAACGACCCCCGAGACCCCCGACAGCCACCACCGCCAGCCGCCGACGCCGGCTTCTGGGGCCAGTTCCGCCAGCAGATGCGGGCGAGCCTGCCCACCCGGGAGGAGCTCGAGCGCCAGCGCTGGCTGCGGCCGGTGGCCCGCCGCCTGGCCGACCCGGTGCTGTGGAGGCTGCGCGCCGAACCCGTCGCCCGCGGCGTGGCCATCGGGGTGTTCTGGGCCTTCGTCGTGCCGGTCGCGCAGATCCTCTTCGCCGCGGCGCACTGCGTGTGGTGGCGGGCGAACATCCCGGTGGCCGCCGGCGTCACGCTCATCACCAACCCGCTGACCGTGGGGGGCTGGCTGTGGCTGGCCTACCACGTCGGGTCCTGGCTGATGCCGGGGCCGGACGGCGCCGCACCGGTGACCCGAAGCGGCGACGGCTGGCTCGCCTGGCTGGGCTCCATCGGTGCACCCACGCTGGTGGGCATGGGCACCTTTGCCATCGGCGGGGCGCTGGCCGGTTATGTGATCACCCGGGCCGGAGCCGAACTGTGGGGCCGCTGGCGCCTGCGGGCGGCGCTGTCGCGACGCCGCGACCGCCGCAAGGGCGGCAACTGATCGGCTGCTTGCCCTGGCCATTGCCGGGGCAGGCTGCGGTCCGATCCGTCAGGGCCTCAGGGGCTGGCCATGTGGGCCGGCAGGCCCGGCACCTCCAGGCGCAGGCGCAGCACGCAGCCCGCCCAGGGCTGTGCGGCCAGCTCGGCTGGCGGTCGCCCCTCCCGGGCGCTGGTGACAAAGAGGGTCTTCAGGTCGGGGTCGCCGAAGGCCGGCATCGTGGGGCACTGCACCGGCAAGGGCACCGACTCGACGATGTGCCCGTCCGGCGCCACGCACAGCAGGCGCGCGCCCTCGTACATCGCCACCCAGTAGCGCCCCAGGCTGTCCACCGCGGCGCCGTCGGGGCGACCGCCATAGGCAGCCAGCGGCGCCTGCGGGTCGCGCGGCGGGAAGCGGATGAACTCGCGCTCGGCCGACAAGGCGCCGCCGAGCGGCTCGAAGTCGAAGGCCTTCACCGCGTGCGCCCGGGTGTCGGCCCAGTAGACGGTGGCGCCATCGGGCGACCAGGCCAGGCCGTTGGCGGTGGTCACGCCGCCGGCCGTGCGCTTGAGGCCCTCGCGGTCCAGGCACCACAGGGCCGCGGCCGGGCGATCCCGCGGTTCGTAGATCGTGCCGGCCCAGAAGCGGCCTTGCGGATCGCACCGGCCGTCGTTGAAGCGCTCGACCGCCGGGTCGTAAGGCGCGGCCGCCCGGCGGTGGCGCCGCCCGGTCGCGGTGTCGAAATGCCAGATGCCGTCGCGAAAGCCCACCAGCAGGCCGCCACCCAGCACCGGCGCGCAGCAGGCGGGCTCGGCGTCGAAACGCCAGCGCCGCAGGTCGTCGCGGCGTTCGTCCCAGCGCAGGATCTCGCGCGCAGCGATGTCGCACCAGTAAAGCACCTGCTCGACCGGGTGCCACAGCGGCGACTCGCCCAGCCGCGAGCTCGCCATCAACGCCGGCTCGACCGGGCGCGATGCGCTCAGACCACCCCCACCGTCAGGCGCATCCAGGCCTCGGTGCGGGCGCCGGCCTCCAGTTCGCGCAGGCCGTGGGCGATGGGGTCGGCCATGTGCACGGCGTTGCTCACGTGGCTGACCGGCTCGACGCAGAAATAGGGCTTGTCCGCAGGGGTGTAGACCACCAGCCGGTCCAGCGAGGAGCTCAGGCTGAGCGACAGGCGCTCGTCGCGGATGCGGGCGGCACCCTTCCACCCCTCGAAGCAGTGGTCGAAACCGAGGTGGGACACGTCGCCGTCGATGCCGGGCTGCGGCACCCGGCGCGTGGGCAGCTGCGTCGCGTCCGATTCCCAGCGGTCGCTGAGCTCCACATGCAGGCGGCTGCGGCTGCGCTTGGGGAAGTAGGGGTGCCAGCCCAGGCCCACCGGCTGCGGGCGCTCGTCGGTGTTGGTGACCACCAGGCGCACCGTCAGCGCATCGGGCTCGAGCGCGAAGTACTGCTCGGCCTCGAAGGCGAAGGGCCAATGGGCGTCCCCGGGGTGCGACAGGCGCAGGCCCAGGTCGTTCGCGCCGGAGGCCACCACCGTCCAGGGCCTGAGCCAGCCCACGCCGTGGACCGAATGCGGGTTGTCGTCGAAGTTGCGCTCGGTGGTGTAGTCGCGGCCGCGCCAGCGGAAGCGTCGATAGCCGATGCGGTTGGAGTAGGGCACGAGCGGGTAGCAGCCCGAGGCGCGCGCACTGTCCAGCAGCGGCGGGTCGCAGGATCGCAGCACGGGCAGCTCGCGGTGCCACAGGCCGGCGATGCAGCCGCCCAGGTCGGGCCGGACGGCCAGGCGAAGGGCGCCGGCGTGCAGCTCGAAGCGGTGCGGGGTCAGGGGTGCGGGAGCGCTCATGGCAGGGGGCCCGTCAGGCCGCGGTGGGGGTGTGGGTGCCGCCGGCCAGGCTGTGAACATGCTCGGCCGAGGGCGTTCGAAGCGAGGTCAGCGCCGCTTCGGCGCCCCGCATCATCAGGCCCAGGTCGGAGCCGATGGCCAGGAAGTCGAAGCCCATCGCCCGGTACTGGGCCACGGCCTGGGGCAGGTCGCCGATGGTGCCGATGGGCTTGCCCGCGCGGCGGGCCGCGGCCATCGCATGCCCCATGGCCTCGAGCACCCGGGGTGCGGCCACCTCGCCGGGCAGGCCCAGCGACGCGGACAGGTCGGCCGGCCCGACGAAAAGCGCATCCACGCCCGGCACGGCGGCGATCTCCTCGGCGGCCTGCACCGCCTCGGCGCTTTCGATCTGCACGATCACGCCCACCGTCCGGTTGGCCTGGCGCAGCGCCTGCGGCGCGGTGCCGAAGCGGGTGGCGCGGCTCATGCCGACCATGCCGCGCACGCCCTCGGGCGGGTAGCGGGTGGCGGCCACGGCGGCGCGCGCCTCTTCGGCGGTCTGGACGAAGGGGAACATCACCGTGTGGGCGCCGGCGTCGAGCACCCGCTTGACGGCCACCGGCTCGTTGGAGGGCACCCGCACCACCGGCACCAGCCGGGTGGAGGAAAGCGCCTGCAGCATGCCCATGACCGCGGCGATGTCGGCCGGGCCGTGTTCCATGTCGACCACCGCCCAGTCGAAGCCGGCGTGCCCCATGGCCTCGGCCACCAGCGGGTGGGCCGACAGGATCCAGGTGCCCATCGCCGGGCGGCTGCCGCTGGCCTTGAGCAGATGACGGAAGGGATTCATGCGACTCTCCTTGGATGGCCCGGGGCGCCGCTCAGCCCTGGCGGCCGCTGTGCAGCCGCACGCGCAGGTAGTGGGCGCCAGCGACCGGGTTGAAGTAATAGGGGGCGATCTCCTCGAAACCGAGCGACGCGTAAAGGCCGCGGGCCGACTCCATGTCGTCCAGCGTGTCCAGCAGCATGGCCGAGTGGCCGGCCACGCTGGCCCGGTCGATCAGGGCCTGCGCCAAGAGCCGGCCCAGGCCGAAGCCCCGGAAGGCCGGTCGCACGTACAGCCGCTTCATCTCGCAGGCGTTGCCCTGGTCGGCATCGACGAAAGGGCGCATGGCGCCGCAGCCAGCCACCACCCCGTCCACCCGGGCGAGCAGCAAGGCGCCGTGGGGCGGGGCGTAGTCGCCGGGCAGCAGCGCCAGCTCCTGCTCGAAGCCCTGGAAGTCCAGGGCGATGGGCAGGCTGCGTGCGTACTCGCGGAAGATCTCGCGGACCACCGCCTGATGCTCGCCGCCGTGCGCGTCGACGACGTCGATGTGCGGACCCAGCGTCGAACGGGCGCTGCCGTCGCACGCCTCGGGCGATGGGGCAGTCCCCGGGGGCGGGCGGCGGGCGGGCACGGCGATCAGCGGGCTCAGAACAGTGCCAGCCGCGACACCCACACCGACAGGCCTGCTGCCGCGGTCAGCAGCAGCGCGGCCAGCACGCGGTGGCGCAGGCCGTCACGCGAAGCCGGCACCGCCTCAGGCAGTGCCTTGTCACCGTGGATCATCGCGGCCAGCAGGCCGCGGCCCCGGGCCACCGACCACGCGATGGCCATCAGGTGCAGCGCGACGGCGCCCAGGATGAGCCACTGTCCGAAGCCCTTGTGCCAGGCCGTGGCGTCCAGGCTGGTGGCGCCGTCGACGAAGCGCACGAGCGGGCCGGTGGTGGCGATCTCGTCGTCGGCGATCAGGCCGGTGGCCACCTGCGCGGCCAGAAGCCCGAGCAGCAGGAACACCGACAAGGCTCCGGTGGGGCTGTGGCCGACCTCGAAGGCCTCCCCCGGCCGCGGGCGGCCCCGCAGGTAGCGCCACAGGGCGGCGGGCGAGAAGACGAAGCTGGCGAAACGCGACCAGTGCCCGCCCACGAAGCCCCAGATCCCGCGGAACACCAGCAGGGCCAGCACCGCCAGGCCGAAGCGCAGATGCCACTGCATGGCGTTGCCGCCGATCTTGGCGCTGACGATGGAGCCCAGCACGCAGGCGGCCAGCGCCCAATGGAAAAGCCGGGTGGGCAGGTCCCAGATGCGGGTGGCGCGGGTGGCGCGGGTGGTGTGGGTGGCTTGTGAGGCTTGGGTCATGTCAGGGCCGGCTGACGGCGCCGGGCGGCCTGTCGTCATCATGCGGGCTGTCCGGGCAGCCGGCAAGCCCGGGCAGGACCGGGCGCCGCCCCCCCGCGCGACCACCCCTACACTGCCCCTCGGCTATTTGCCAGACCCGTCCCATCGGCCGCCGTGCGGGTGCGCGTTCCGACCCTTCGCCTGTCGACCGGATTCCGACCTGCCCACCCTGGAGACCCGTCCATGAAGATCCGCATCGCCCTCGCCGCAGCCTCGTCCGCGTTGTTCTTCGCCTTGCCCGCCTCGGCCCAGTTCGCCAAGCCCGAGGACGCCATCAAGTACCGCCAGAGCGCCTTCACCGTGATGGCCGCCCACTTCGGTCGCATCGGCGCGATGGCCAACGGCCGCGTGCCCTACGACGCCAAGGTGGCCGCCGAGAACGCCGAGATCGTGGCCACGATGTCCAAACTGCCGTGGGCCGGCTTCGGCCCGGGCACCGACCAGGGCGCCCCCACCCGGGCCAAGCCGGAGATCTGGCGCGAGGGCGACAAGTTCAAGGCGGCGTCCGACAAGATGGTCGCCGAGGTGGCCAAACTCGACGCCGCAGCCAAGAGCGGCAACCTCGACCAGCTGAAGGCAGCCTTCGGCGGCGTGGGCCAAAGCTGCAAGGCCTGCCACGACGCCTACCGCACCGAGCGCTGAACGCCCCAGGGACCAAAGCGCGCGCCGGGCGGGCGGACCCGATGTTCACCCGGCCGCCCGCACCGGCATGCGCTTGCCCAGGAACACCACGCCGATCACCGCCAGCGAGAACAGCACGGTGGCCGGGTCGAGCCGCTCGCCGAGCACCGGCACCGCAAACAGCAGAGCGAGGAATGGCTGCACCAGCTGCACCTGGCTGACCCGCATCGTGCCGCCCATCGCCAGGCCCCCATACCAGGCGAAGAAGCCCAGCCACATCGAGAACACGGTGACGTAGACGAAGCCCGCCCAGGCCGACGCGGCCACGGCGTCCAGCCCGGGCGGCCAGGTCACGAGCGTCAGCGGCGCGGTCAGCGGCAGGCACATCACGAGCACCCAGCAGATCACCTGCTGGGCCGGGATGTCGGCGGCCACGCGGGCGCCGGCCACGTAGCCGAAAGCAGTGCACGACACCGCCGCCAGCAGCAAGGCGTCTGCGGCCACCAGGCGGCCACCACCCTGGAGGGTGGCGAACGCCAGCACCAGCGCGCAACCCAGTGCCGCACACACCCAGAAGCCCGCCGAAGGGCGCTGACGCAGCGCGATGGCCGCCACCACCGCGGTGCCCAGCGGGGTCACGCCGGTGATCACGGCGGCATGCATGGCATCGACCTCGCGAAGCGCCAGGGCCAGGAAGAGGGGAAAGCCGATCACCGTGCCGAGCGCCGAGACGGCCAGCGGCAGCCAGTGGCGCCTCGCCGGCCACGGCGCGCGAACGGCCAGCAGGTAGCCGATGCTCAGCAGGCCGGCCCCCAGCGCGCGCGCTGCTGTGACGAACAGCGGCGGCAGTTGCGGGGCCTCGGCCGGCCCGACGGCCAGCCGGGTCATGGGCAGCGTCATCGCGAAGATCACGACGCCCAGCAGCCCCAGCCACAGGCCGCGGGTTTCCCGGGCTGCGGCCACTCGCGCAGCGTCCGACGCCAGCGGCACCGTCATCTCCGGGGGCGCCAAGGCGCGAAAACAGGCGGTCTCATGCGGTTAGTCTCGTCATCGATCCGAGCGGATCACTAGAAAGTGGGAGATCGGGCGCGGGCCCGTCCTTGAGAATCAATTGCTTACAACCCCAGCGACTTTGCAACAAGGTTGACCGTGCCGCCACCCAGCAGGTTCGAACGCACCCGCCCCCTGGGCGCACCCGAGTTGATGCGGGTGAGCGAGTTCCGCCGCTACCTGTCCGACCTGGCCAGCGCCAGCCAGGTGCCGGCCGTCGGCGGCAACGGCAGCGCACGCCTGGGATCGCTCAGCCCGTCGCTGCTGGCCGATCTTCGTCGCCATCGGGGCGGTGAGGGCAATGAAACACTGGAGGTGCTGGCCGCCTGCGTGCGCCACGGCAAGCGGGTGACCGTGCACCTGCAGTGCGGCGATTTCGCGCTGCCGCTGACCATCTTCCCCCAGGAACAGCTGCTGCACTGCCCGCGCGAGCTGCTCGACTTCCTCTACGTGCACGTGGACAGCGTCGAGCTGCTGCTGGTGGAGCCCGCGCTGCTGCGCGCGCCGGCCGATGACGAAGCCGCCGCCACCAGCGGCACGCTGCACCATCCGCTGGGTCCGGCGCTGTGGCAATTGGCCATGCGCGGACTGCGCACCAGCCTGCTGCCGGAGATCGCCGGACCGGCCGCCTACCGGGTCACGCCGGGCCTGGACCTCACGCGGGTGTCGCTGACCAACGCGGAGTCGGCGGCGGTGTACCGGCTGCGGCGCGAGTCGGCCACCCTCAAGGCCATCCAGGACTGGCCGGGCTTCGACCGCCTGCGGGCGACCTTCCTGATCAACGCCCTGTACCTGCAGGCCGGGCTCATCGTCAGCCGCTCCCACCCGAGCGCCATCCGCGACAGCTGGTTCGCTGCGCTGGGCGCCCGCTGAGCGGGCGCCCCGGCGGGCCGGCGGCCTGCCGCCACACCTGCCGCCACACCTGCCGTCACCCCGGCAGGCCGCCCCGGGGCTCAACGCTTCATCCCTCGAGCTCGGACCAGCGTTCGATGGCCACGGCCAGTTCGGCCTCGATGGCCTCCACGCGGCGCGCCGCCTGGGCCGCCGGCTCGGCGCCCTGGGCATAGAAGGCCGGGTCGGCCAGCTGGGCCTGCAGCGACTTCTGCTCGGCCTCCAGGCTGGCGATGCGCCCGGGCAGCGCCTCGAGTTCGCGCTGCTCCTTGTAGCTGAGCTTGCGGCGTGGGGCGGCCGGTGCGGCCGGTGCCGCAGACAGCGCCGCAGCGGGGGAGCGGGCGCTGCCAGCACCCTCGGTGGCCGGCGGCGCGGCCGCCGCCAGCGCGGCGGTGCGGGCCCGCTGGCGCTTCCAGTCCTCCCAGCCGCCTTCATGCTCGCGCCACAGGCCGGGGCGCTCGTCGCCGGCCCAGGCGATGGTGCTGGTCACCACGTTGTCCAGGAACCGGCGGTCGTGGCTCACCAGGAAGACGGTGCCGTCATAGCCCTGCAGCAGCTCCTCGAGCAGCTCCAGCGTGTCGATGTCCAGGTCGTTGGTGGGCTCGTCGAGCACCAGCACGTTGGCCGGCAGCGCGAACAGGCGGGCCAGCAGCAGGCGGTTGCGCTCGCCGCCGCTGAGCGTTCGCACCGGGGCGTTGGCGCGGGCGGGGGAGAAGAGGAAGTCGTTGAGGTAGCTCATCACGTGCTTCCTCTGGCCACCGATCTCCACCCACTCGCTGCCCGGGCTGATGGTGTCGGCCAGCGTGGCCTCCAGGTCCAGGCGGTCGCGCATCTGGTCGAAATAGGCCACGGTGAGCCGGGTGCCGCGACGCACGCGGCCCCGCTCGGGTTCGAGCTCGCCCAGGATGAGCTTGAGCAGCGTGGTCTTGCCGGCGCCGTTCGGGCCGATCAGACCCACCTTGTCGCCGCGCAGGATGGTCGCGGTGAAGCCGTCGACCAGCCAGGGGCCGGGCGTGCCATCGGCGGCGCGGTAGCGAACGCCCGCGTCCTCCAGCTCGGCGACGATCTTGCCGCTGGGCGCGCCGCTGTCCAGCTCCAGCCGGACCTGCCCGAGGGACTCCCTGCGGGCCGCGCGCTGCGCGCGCAGCGCCTGCAGGCGCGCCACCCGCCCCACGCTGCGGGTGCGGCGGGCCTCCACCCCCTTGCGCACCCAGACCTCCTCCTGGGCCAGCAGCTTGTCGGCGCGGGCGCTGGCCAGCGCCTCCGCATGCAGCTGCTCCTCCTTGACCCGCTCGTAGGCGGCGAAGTTGCCCGGGTAGCTGCGGATGCGACCGCGGTCGAGCTCGACGATGCGGGTGGACACCGCATCGAGGAAGGCCCGGTCGTGGCTCACCACGACCACCGCGCCGCGGAAGGCCTTGAGCAGGTCCTCCAGCCAGGCGATGGCGTCCAGGTCGAGGTGGTTGGTCGGCTCGTCCAGCAGCAGCACATCGGGCACCGCGACGAGCGCCTGGGCGAGCGCGGTGCGCTTCTTCAACCCGCCGCTGAGCGAGCCCACCGTGCGTGCGCCGTCGATGCCCAGGTGGTTCAGCGTGGCCTCTACCCGGGTCTCCCAGTTCCAGGCGTCCAGTGCCTCGATGCGGCTTTGCAGGGCGTCCAGGTCGACGCCGTCCTCATGGGCTTCGTAGGCCGCGCGCACCGCACGGGCCTCGGCCACGCCATCGGACACCACCTCGAAGACGGAGCGCTCGGCGTCGAAGACGGGCTCCTGGGCCACGCTGATCACCCGCAGCCCCTGCGTGCGCTGCAGCAGACCGGCGTCGAGCTTCTCCTGCCCGGCCAGCACCTTGAGCAGCGAGGACTTGCCCGCGCCGTTGCGCCCGATCAGCCCCAAGCGCTCACCGGCCTCCAGCGACAGCGTGGCTTCGTCGAGCAGGGCACCGGCGCCGTAGGCGAGGTGGGCGGCGGTGAGGGACAGCAGGGCCATGGAGCGAGGTTCCGAAGAGAGGGGCAGTCAAGGGGACGTCGGCCGGGTTCAGGCCGAGGGGCGGCGGGGGACAGCGGCGACGGCCGCCTCCAGCGCGTCGATGAAGAGCGCGGCGACATCCACGCCGGCCTGGTCGGTGATCTCCTGGAAGCCGGTGGGGCTGGTCACGTTGATCTCGGTGAGGCAGTCACCGATCACGTCCAGGCCCACCAGCAGCAGGCCGCGGCCAGCCAGCACCGGGCCCAGGGTCTCGGCGATCTCGCGGTCGCGCGGCGTCAGCGGCCGGGCCACGCCCTTGCCGCCGGCGGCCAGGTTGCCGCGGATCTCGCTGCCCTGCGGAATGCGGGCGAGCGCGTGCGACACCGGCACGCCGCCGATCAGCAGCACCCGCTTGTCGCCGTCGACGATCTCGGGCAGGTAGCGCTGCACCATCAAGGTGGTGGCGCCGTCGCGGTTGAGCGTCTCCACGATGCTGCCCAGGTTCAGGCCGTCCGGGCCGACGCGGAAGATGCCCATGCCGCCCATGCCGTCCAGCGGCTTGAGGATGATGTCGCGGTGCTCGGCATGGAAGCGCCGCACGTCCGCGGCGTCGCGGGTGACGAGCGTCGGGCCGATGAGCTCGGGAAACTCCAGGATGGCGAGCTTTTCCGGGTGGTCGCGCAGCGCGCGCGGGCTGTTGAACACCCGCGCGCCTTCGCGCTCGGCCTGCTCGAGCAGGTGGGTGGCGTAGAAGTACTCGCTGTCGAAGGGCGGGTCCTTGCGCATCAGCACCGCATCGACCTCGGCCAGCACCTGGGCACGCTCGTCGGGCCGCGCCTGCGCGGCCTCGAACCAGTCGTCCACCCCGGGGCCGCTGCGGCCGGTCAGGCGGATGTCGCGCACGTAGCCGGTCACCCGGCCGCCGCGCTGCCACATCAGGTCCTGCGGCCCGCACACGCTCAGCCGGTGGCCGCGCGCCTGCGCCTTGCGCAGCATGGCGAAGGTGGTGTCCTTCCAGGTCTTGAAGGTCTCCAGCGGATCGGCGATGACGAGCAGGTGCATGGCAGGACTCGGGAAAGTCAGGGGCGGGCGTCGACGCGAAGGGCGGCGCGGGACGGGAAGGCACTTAAGCGGGTGGGCGCGAACGGACGGACGTCAGCGGACGGTGTGCAGCGGACGGGGGGCGGACGAAGGGCGGACGGTCGTGACGGCGTCAGCCGCGCCGCCGCCACTGTTGCACACCGAGCGCGACCGCACCGGCCACGACGCCCCAGAAGGCCGAGCCCACGCCGGCCACCGTCAGGCCGGACAGGGTGACGATGAAGGTGACCAGCGCCGCCTCGCGATGGGGCTCGGCGGCGAGCGCACCGGCCAGCGCCGCACCGATGGTGCCCAGCAGCGCCAGTGCGGCGATGGCCGCGACGAGCTCGCGCGGAAACGCCACCAGCAGGGCCGCCACCGCAGCGCCGAAGAGCCCGATGGCGCAGTACAGCACACCGGCGGTGACGGTGGCCACCCAGCGCCGCGACGCGTCCTCATGGGCCTCGCGCCCCATGCAGATGGCCGCGGTGATGGCCGCGAGGTTGAGCGCATAGCCGCCGAAGGGCGCCAGGACCACCGTGGCCACGCCGGTCAGGCCCACCACCGGGGAGATGGGCACCGCATGTCCGCTCGCGCGGATGGCCGCCACGCCCGGCAGGTTCTGCGACGCCATGGTCACCACGAAAAGCGGCAGCGCCAGGCTCACCATCACCCCGAGGTCGAAGACCGGCATCACCCCCACCGGCGCTGTCCAGCCGCCGGAGAAGGCCTGCCCGAGTGCGGCCGCGTCCAGCCGCCCTTGCAGCAGCGCCACGGCCACGCCGGCCAGCAGCACGCCCGGCACCGCATAGCGCGGCCACGCGCGCCGCCCGAGCAGGTAGGCCGCGAACATGGCCAGCACCAGAGCCGGCGCGGTGCGCACCGCGCCGACCGCGTCGAGCGCGAAGCGCGCGAGCACCCCGGCGAGCAGCGCCTGCGCCAGCGGCAGGGGAATGCGGTTCATCAGCCGTTCGAAAAGGCCGCTGTAGCCCGACAGGGCGATGAGCGCGCCGCACGCGATGAAGGCACCGACGGCTTCGGCCATGCCGATGCCCCCGGCGGCGGCGGCGGTGGCCACCACCGCCGCGCCCGGCGTGCTCCAGGCCGTGAGCACCGGCAGGCGCAGCCACAGCGAGGGCAGCAGCGAGGTCAGCCCCATGCCCAGCCCGAGCGCCCACATCCACGAGGCCAGCTGCGGCGGGGTCGCCCCCAGCGCGGTGGCCGCCTGGAACACGATGGCCACCGAACTGGTGAAGCCCACCAGCACGGCCACGAAGCCGGCCACCAGCGCGCTGCGCGAGGCGTCGCGGCGAAGGTCGGACAGGACGGCGAGTTTCAGGGCCATGCGCAGCGGGCTCGGGAATGAAGGTGCGGCGGACGGCCCCGGGCGCTCAGGCGAAGCGGCCGGCCACCCAGGCGTCGATGCAGTCGCGCACCGCGTCGGGCCGCTCGGTCAGCGGCCAGTGGTGGCAGTCCACCGTGACCACGGTGGCCTGCGGCATGCGCTCGGCCACCGCGCGGCTCGCGGGCAGGGCGGCGAAGGTGGCGCCGGTGGACAGCAGCGCCAGGGTGGGCACGGTCAGTTGCTCGGGGTCGGGCGCCGGCCGCGACATCTCGGCCATCTCCTGCAGGTAGTGGGCGGTGCGGAAATGGCGCAGGTCCGCGCGGGCCGAGCTGTAGTGCGCGATGAAGGCGGCTTCGGCTTCGGGCGTCTGCAGCGCCACGCGCGCCTGCCGGTCCAGTTCGCTCAGGTCCAGCCGGGGCAGCTCGCGCCGGCGCAGCCCCAGCCGGTAAGCCAGGCGCGCCGCAGCGGCGGCGGCGCCGAACAGCGGGCCGAGCCGGGCGCGCCGCCGGCTGGCCGGGTGCAGCGCCTGCGAGAACACCGGGTCGACCAGCACCAGCGCGGCCACCCGGTGCGGCTCGCACGCGGCCAGGTGCATGGCCACCTGCGCGCCCAGGCTGTGCCCGACGAGCACGGCCCGCCCACCCGGCAGCTGCGCCATCAGCGCCTTCAGGTCGGCGGCCCAGTGCTCCAGCCCGATGCGGCCCAGCGTGGGCGAATCGCCGTGGCCGCGCAGGTCCACGCGGATCAGCTCGTGGCGCTCGCCCAGGCGGCTCGCCGCCGAGAACTCCGCCCAGCGGCTGGCGTTGCTGGCCAGCCCGTGCAGCAGCAGCACGGCGGGAGCCGGCTGCGGCCCGGGTTCGGGCAACGAAGCCGGCAGACGGGGCCTGCGGCGCCAGCCGGCCAGCGGCAGGCCGTCCGGCCCGCTCCAGCGCAGCCCTTCCTCGCCCGGCCAGGCGCGACCGGCGAGCGGTGCTTCAGATCTCGAGCTTGGCACCGAGCTCGACGATGCGGTTGGCCGGCAGGTGCAGGAAGTCCGCGATGCCCGAGGCATTGCGGTGCATGCTGGCGAAGAGCTTCTCGCGCCACAGCGCCATCGGCAGCTCGCGGCCCACGCGCAGCGAGGGCACCACCGTGTCGCGCGACAGGAAGTAGCTGGTGTCCATGTCCTCGAGCTGGCAGCCGTGCAGCTTCAGGCCCTGCAGCGCCGTGGGCACGTCCGGCTCGTTCTTGAAGCCGAAGTGCAGCGTCACCTCCCAGCAGTCGTGGCCGAGCGGCTGAACCTCGCTGCGCCGCTCGAAGCCGATCCACGGCCGCTCGTGGTGCTGCACATGCACGAAGAGGTTCTGCTCGTGCAGCACCTTGTTGTGCTTGAGGTTGTGCATCAGGGCGTTGGGCACCAGGCCCGGCTCGGCCACCAGGAAGACCGCGGTGCCGCTCACCCGCACCGGCGGGCTGACGAAGACCGCGTCCAGGAAGCCGCGCAGGTCCAGCGCCTCGTCGCGCAGGCGGTCGGCGACGATCTCGCGCCCGCGCTTCCAGGTCATCATCAGGGTGAACATCACCACGCCCACCGCGATGGGAAACCAGCCGCCGTCGAAGAACTTCACCAGGTTGGCGCCGAAGAACATCAGGTCCACGGCGAAGAACACACCGGTGGCGGCGATGCACAGCGCCCACGGGTAGTTCCAGGCGTAGCGGATGACGAAGAAGGTCATCGTGGTGGTGATCAGCATGTCCAGCGTGACCGCGATGCCGTAGGCCGAGGCCAGTTCGCTGCTGGAGCCGAAGAACACCACGGCCGCCACGATGCAGCCATAAAGCGTCCAGTTCACGAAGGGCAGGTAGACCTGCCCGGTCTCGCGCACCGAGGTGTGCACCACCCGCAGGCGCGGCAGGTAGCCCAGCTGGATGGCCTGCTTGGTGACCGAGAAGGCCGCGGTGATCAGCGCCTGCGAGGCGATGACGGTGGCCGCCGTGGCCAGGCCGATCAGCGGGAACAGCGCCCAGCCCGGCGCCATCTCGTAGAAGGGGTTGCCGACGTTCTCGGGGTGCTGCAGCAGCATCGCGCCCTGCCCGAAGTAGTTCAACACCAGCGCGGGCGCCACCAGGCTGAACCAGGCGATGCGGATGGGGCGCTTGCCGAAGTGACCCATGTCGGCATACAGCGCCTCCGCCCCGGTGACGCACAGCACCACCGAGCCCAGCGCGATGAAGGCGATGCCCGGGTGGTTCACCATGAAGCCCAGCGCATGCTGCGGGTTCAGGGCCGCCAGCACCTGAGGGTTGGACAGCAGGTGCGGCAGCCCCAGGGCGGCCAGCACGCCGAACCACACGGCCGTCAGCGGCCCGAAGAAGCGCCCGATGCCGGCGGTGCCGAAGCGCTGCACGATGAAAAGGCCGGTGAGCACCGCCAGCGTCACCGGCACCACGAAGCGGTTCAGGCCGGGCGCGGCCACCTCCAGCCCCTCGACGGCCGACAGCACCGAGATGGCCGGGGTGATGACACCGTCGCCGAAGAAGATGGCCGTGCCGAAGATGCCCAGCACCAGCAGGCGCCGGCGCAGCACCGGCCGGTCCTTCACCGCCGAGGAGGCCAGCGCCAGCATCGCGATCAGGCCGCCTTCGCCATGGTTGTCCGCCCGCAGGATGAGCACCACGTACTTCAGCGACACCACCACCATCAGCGTCCAGAAGATCAGCGACAGCACGCCCAGGATGTTCTCGGGCGACAGCGGCACGCGGCCCTCGGCGAAGACCTCCTTGAGCGCATACAGCGGGCTGGTGCCGATGTCGCCGTAGACGACGCCGATCGCGCCCAGCGTGAGCGCGGCCGTGCCGCTGCGGGCCGGGGCGTGGGGGGAGGCGGACATGGAGGGGGCGGTCGCCGGGTGGCGCACGGCGGGGTGCGCGGGCCGCGGGCGGTCAGTCGTAGGTCTCGGCGTCCGGGTCGGTCGCTTCCAGCTCGTAGGCAGCGGCCACCATGGCCAGCCGTCCGATCACACCGTACATGTAGAACCGGTTCGGCGGGCTGACACCGGGCTTCTCGCCCACGCGGGTGATGTGGCCGGACTCGGCGAAGGCGAGCGGCACGTAGCTGGCACCCGGTGCATTCAGGTTCTCGTCCACGCCGCGGTGGGCATTGACCCGGTAGTAGCCGCCCACGACGTAGCGGTCGATCATGCACACCACCGGCTCGGCCACCGCCTCGTTGACCCGCTCGAAGGTGGGCACGCCCTCCTG
Source organism: Rubrivivax sp. (assembly GCA_027487905.1). Taxonomy (GTDB): domain Bacteria; phylum Pseudomonadota; class Gammaproteobacteria; order Burkholderiales; family Burkholderiaceae_C; genus JAIYCR01. The sequence continues at coordinate 22,149 of JAIYCR010000113.1, forward strand.
CAGGATGATCTCGTGGCAGGTGCGCCCGCCGGTGGCCGCGCCCATGCGCTCGAAGGCGCGGCGGCTGAGATCGGGCAGGTCGCGGGCATCGCGCACCGTCATGATGCCCGGCCCGCAGCTCGCGTCGTCGGTCTTGACGATGACGAAGGCCTTCTCGGTGATGCCGTATTCCTTGTACTTGCGGCGGATCTTCTGCAGCAGCTGGTCGGCCTGCGTCTGCAGCGACTCGGCGCCCTCGCCGGTGGCGAAATCCACTTCGCCGCATCGGGCGTACAGCGGGTTGATGAGCCAGGGGTCCATGCCCAGCAGCTTGGCGAACTTCTTGGCCACTTCCTCATAGGCCCGGAAGTGCTGGCTCTTGCGGCGCACCGTCCAGCCGGCGTGCAGCGGGGGCAGCAGGTACTGCTCGTGCACGTGCTCGAGCACGCGCGGGATGCCGCCGGCCAGGTCGTGGTTGAGCAGGATGGTGCAGGGGTCGAAGTTCTTCAGCCCCACCCGGCCGCGGTTGCGCACGATGGGCTCCAGGCGCAGCGTGCCGCCGCGCGGCAGCTGGAGCTCCACCGGCTCTGTCACGGCCGGGTCCACCGTGCCCAGGCGGACGTTCAGTCCGGCCTGCGTGAAGATCTGCACCAGGCGGGCCACATGCGTCATGTAGAAGCTGTTGCCGGTGCGGTCGTCGGGCACCAGCAGCAGGTTCTTGGCCTCCGGACAGATCTTCTCGATGGCAGCCATCGCGGCCTGCACCGCCAGCGGCAGCATCGCTTCGGTGAGGTTGTTGAAGCCCGTGGGAAAGAGGCTGGTGTCCACCGGCGCGAGCTTGAAGCCCGCGTTGCGCAGGTCCACCCCGGTGTAGAAGGGTGGCGTGTGCTCCATCCACTCGAGCCGGAACCAGCGCTCGATGGCCGGAAGCGATTCGAGGATGCGTTGCTCCAGCTCGTTGATCGGCCCGGTCAGGGCGGTGGTGAGGTGGGGAACCATGGCAGGCGGCGCGCTGTGGGCGGCGGGTTCGGGCACCGGAAGGGCGCCCAGCCATGGATTGTGGGGGAATCGTCGGCGGGCCGGCGGGTGGGCTGCGGCGCTCTCAGGCGCCGGGGCCGGCCGCCTGCAGCCGTCGCTGCACGAACTCCAGGCGGTCCTGTCCCCAGAAGAGCTCGCCGTCGATCACGTAGCTGGGCGCACCGAACACGCCCGCGGCCAGCGCGGCGTCGGTGTCGGCGTCGTAGGCGGCCTGCACCGCGGGGGCCTGGGCATCGTCCAGCCGGCCGGGGGCCAGACCGCTCTCGCGCAGCAGCGCCGACAGCGTCAGCGGGTCGGCGATGTCGCGCTCCTCGACCCACACCGCGCGCAGCACGGCGCCTGCGATGCGCAGCGCCGCGTCCGCGCCGTCGTGCTCGCGCACCGCGGTGATGAGGCGGGCCGACGGGTCGCCCACCACCGGAAAGAACTTCGGATGCAGGTTCAGCCGTTCGCCCAGGTGGGCGGCGAAGCGCTCGAGCTCCACCAGCCGGTAGGCCTGCCGAGCCGGCGCACGCCGGGGCAGCGGCAGGCCCCCGGTGAGCGGAAAGATGCGGGCAAGGTCCATCGGCCGCACCCGAACGGTGGCCCCCGCGGCCCGGGCGATCGAAACAAAGCGCGCATGTCCCAAAAAGGTCCACGGCGACTGGGGCGCGAGGAAGTAGTCCACCTGCAGGCTCATGCAACACTCCACCGGGTCCGGGCCGGCCAGTCTAGGCGCTGCCCGCAGGCCCGCACCCCGGGGCCTTCACCCCCCACCCACCGCCCCTCCATGAACGAACGCCCCTTCATCGTCGGCCTCGGCGGCACGACCCGTGCCGGCTCCACCACCGAGCGGGCGCTGGCCGTGGCGCTGGCCGAAGCCGAATCGCTGGGCTGCGAAACCCTGCTGCTCGGCTCGCCCGACCTGCCGATGGAACCCTACGACCCCACCCGAGCGCAGCGCAGCGAAGCCGCGCTCGCGCTGGTGGCTGCGCTGCGTCGCGCCGACGGCATCATCCTGGCGTCGCCTTCCTACCACGGCGGGCTGTCCGGTCTGGTCAAGAACGCGATCGACTTCGTCGAGGACATGCGCTCGGACGACAGGCCCTACTTCGAGCGCCGGGCGGTGGGTTGCATCGTCTGCGCCGAAGGCCCGCAGGCGATGGGCTCCACGCTGATGTCGCTGCGCGCGGTGGTGCACGCGCTGCGCGGCTGGCCCACGCCCTACGGCGCGGCACTGAACACGCGCGAGGCGCCGCTTGGAAATGCCGAGCGGGCCGCCGACCCGGCCGCGCTGCAGGCCTGCCAGAGGGTGGGGCAGGAGGTGGTGCAGTTCGCGCGCTGGGTGCGCGGCGGCCCGGCCGGCTGAGGCCTGCGGCCGCGGCGCTCAGGCGCCCGGCCAGGCGCCCGCGCGCCCGGTCAGGTCCGCGCCAGCAGCGGCGCCAGGTAGCGGCCGGTGTGGCTGTCCGGCGTGGCGGCCACCTGCTCGGGCGTTCCGGTGGCCAGCACCCGGCCGCCGCCCGAGCCGCCTTCGGGGCCCATGTCGATCAGCCAGTCGGCCGTCTTGATGACGTCCAGGTTGTGCTCGATGACGACGATGGTGTTGCCCGCGTCGCGCAGCTGGTTGAGCACCCGCAGCAGCAGCTCGATGTCGGCAAAGTGCAGGCCGGTGGTGGGCTCGTCCAGGATGTACAGCGTGCGGCCGGTGTCCCGCTTGGACAGCTCCAGCGCCAGCTTGACCCGCTGTGCCTCGCCGCCCGACAGCGTGGTGGCGCTCTGGCCGAGCGTGATGTAGCCCAGGCCCACGTCCAGCAGCGTCTGCAGCTTGCGCGCGATGTTGGGCACGGCGGCGAACACGCCGTGGGCGGCCTCCACCGTCAGGCCCAGCACCTCGGTGATCGAGTGGCCCTTGTAGAGGATCTCCAGCGTCTCGCGGTTGTAGCGCCGACCCTGGCAGGTGTCGCAGGGCACGTAGACGTCGGGCAGGAAGTGCATCTCCACCTTGATGACGCCGTCGCCCTGGCAGGCCTCGCAGCGTCCGCCCCCCGCGCTGGCGCTCACATTGAAGCTGAAGCGCCCCGGGCCGTAGCCGCGCTCGCGGGCGGCCGGCACCTCGGCGAAGAGCTCGCGGATGGGGGTGAAGAGCCCGGTGTAGGTGGCCGGGTTGCTGCGCGGTGTGCGGCCGATGGGGCTCTGGTCGACGTTGATGACCTTGTCGAATGCCTCCAGCCCCTCCAGCGCATCGTGCGGCGCCGGCTCGGCATGGCTGCCGTAGAGCTTGCGCGCCACCGCTGCGTACAGGGTGTCGTTCACCAGCGTGCTCTTGCCCGAACCGGACACGCCGGTCACGCAGGTCAGCAGCCCCACCGGAATGTCCACCGTCACCCCTTGCAGGTTGTTGCCTCGAGCGTTGACGATGCGCAGCGCCGCAGGTGCGGCCGCCGTGCCGCTGGCAGCGGCCGCCAGGCGCGGCGGTGCGCGGCGATGGGTGGGCACCGCGATGCGCAGCGCGCCGCTCAGGTAGCGGCCGGTGAGCGAGCGCGGGTCGGCGGCCACCTCCTCGGGCGTGCCCTGGCTCACCACCTGGCCGCCGTGCACACCGGCACCGGGGCCCATGTCCACCACATGGTCGGCCGCGCGGATGGCGTCCTCGTCGTGCTCGACCACCAGCACCGTGTTGCCCAGGTCGCGCAGCCGGCGCAGCGTGGCGATCAACCGGTCGTTGTCGCGCTGGTGCAGGCCGATGCTGGGCTCGTCGAGCACGTACATCACGCCCGTCAGGCCCGAGCCGATCTGGCTGGCCAGGCGGATGCGCTGGGCCTCGCCGCCCGACAGCGTGTCCGCGCTGCGGTCCAGGCTCAGGTAGTCCAGGCCCACGTCGTTGAGGAAGCGCAGGCGCGAGCGGATCTCGCGCACCACCTTGTCGGCGATGCCCGCCTTGGCGCCTGACAGGTGCAGGCCGTCGAAATAGGCCAGGCAGTCGCGCAGCGTGAAGTGCTCGACGCGGAAGATGGGCTGCGGCTGGCCAAGCGCCTGGCTGGCCGTGGCCGTGCGGGTGGGCACCGGCGGCGGCGCTGCCGCCGCAGGCGGGGGCCGGGTGGCGGTCGGCGGCGGTGCGTCGGAGGCGACCAGGAAGACGTTGCGGGCCTCGCGCCGCAGCCGGCTGCCCTCGCAGGCCGGACAGGCGCGGGCGGTCTGGTAGCGGGCGAGGTCCTCGCGCACGGCCACCGAGTCGGTCTCCCTGTACCGGCGCTCCAGGTTGGGCAGGATGCCTTCGAAGGGGTGCTCGCGCTTGACGCTGCGGCGCCGACCGCTGGCCGCCTCGGCTTCGTAGGTGAAGGCGATGGCCTCCTCGCCCGAGCCGTGCAGCAGCACCTGGCGGGGGGCTTCGGGAAGGTCCTCGAAAGGGGTCTCGATGTCGAATCGGTAGTGGCGGGCCACCGACTCGAGCATCGAGAAGGTGTAGGCGTTGCGGCGGTCCCAGCCCTTGACCGCGCCGCTGGCCAGGCTCAGGCTCGGAAAGGCCACCACCCGCTGCGGGTCGAAGAGCGTGACCTGCCCCAGCCCGTCGCAGCTCGGGCAGGCGCCCACCGGCGAGTTGAACGAGAAGAGCCTGGGCTCCAGCTCGGACAGCGAGTACTGGCACACCGGGCAGCCGAAGCGGCTGGAAAAGCCCAGCGGCGTGCCGCCCTCGTCCATGGGTTGGGCGATGGCGCGGCCATCGGCCACCCTGAGCGCCGCCTCGAAGCTCTCGGCCAGGCGCTGGGTGAGGCTGCCGTCGTGCAGCACCTTGATGCGGTCGATGACGACGTCGATGTCGTGTTTCTCGTTCTTCTTGAGCTTGGGCAGCTCGCTCGCCTCGACCATCTGGCCGTCCACCCGGAAACGCACATAGCCCTGTGCCTGCCAGCTGGCGAAGAGGTCGCCGAACTCGCCCTTGCGGTCGCGCACCACTGGCGCGAGCACCATCAGCCGCGTGCCCTCGGGCAGCGCGAGCACCGCGTCGACCATCTGGCTGACGCTTTGCGCGGCCAGCGGCACCCGGTGGTCCGGGCAGTAGGGCGTGCCGGCGCGGGCGTAGAGCAGGCGCAGGTAGTCGTGGATCTCGGTGACGGTGCCCACGGTGGAGCGCGGGTTGTGGGACGTGGCCTTCTGCTCGATGCTGATGGCCGGGCTCAGGCCCTCGATGACATCCACGTCGGGCTTGTCCATCAGCTGCAGGAACTGCCGCGCGTAGGCCGACAGGCTTTCCACGTAGCGCCGCTGACCTTCGGCATACAGCGTGTCGAAGGCGAGGCTGGACTTGCCCGAGCCTGAAAGGCCGGTGATGACCACCAGCCGGTTGCGCGGCAGGTCCAGGTCGATGTTCTTCAGGTTGTGGGTGCGCGCGCCGCGCACCGAGAGCCAGCCGCCGCTTGGGGGGTCGGCTTCGAGGCTCGGGGGCGACGGGGGCTGGTCGGACATCGGTCAGGCGAGCGGCGCGGGGCGCCCGCGGGAAGCGGAACCGACCATCATAGTGAGCCGCGCCGGCGCTGGCTGGCGGGGGGCCTGGGTCGGGCCCGTCCCCGGGTGCCCGGCGCGGCGCACCGACCGATCCGCATCCGACCGGCCCGGCTGCGGTGCACCGGCCACCGCCGCTGCGCGTTGAACCGGGCATGAACCCTTCATCCGCCGCCTCCGATCCGGCCGCCGCTCCTTCAGCCGGCGTGCGGTCGCCACGCGGGCGCCGGCGCGCCGCACTGGCCGCGGTGCTTGCGTTTTCCGCGCTGGGCTCGGCGTGCGGCGGGGGCCTGTGGCTCACCGTTCCGGTGGGCGACCCGTCGGACGAGCCGCTTCGGATCTCGCTGAGCCCGCTGCCGCCGGTGGTGCAGCCAGGCGGCCTGCTCACGCTGGGGGCCGGGGTGTCCGGGCCCTATGCGATCGAGCAGGTGGCCTTCTACCGCATTGACGGACGGGTCTCGACCTTCATCGGCAGGGACGAAACGCCTCCGTTCCAGACCAGCACCTTCATTCCCGGCGACGGCCGCTCGCGGGTGGCCTATTTCGCCCAGGTGAGCGACGTGGCAGGGCGGGTCACGCCCAGCCAGGTCGTCGAGGCCGTGGTCGTCTACTGAGCGCAGCGGGCTCGGGCGGCGGGCGGCGTGGCCGTCGCCGCACGAGCGGGCGTCACGTCCTGAGAAGCCGCAGGATCTCCTCGCCGTAGGCTTCGAGCTTCTTCGCGCCGACGCCCGGGATGCCGCCGAGCGCGTCCAGGCCTTGAGGGCGGCTGCGGGCCATCTCGGCCAGCGCTGCGTCGTGGAAGACGACATAGGCCGGCAGGTTGTGCTCGCGCGCCACCTCGCTGCGCCAGGCCTTGAGCGACTGGAAGCGTTCCAGGGCGTCCGGGTCGAGGGCGATCGGCGGCGGCTTGCCGCCGGCGGCACGGCCAGAGGACGAAGCCCGGCCCTCGCGGCGCGATCCGCGCGAGAGGTTGTCGCTCACCTGGCGAAGGTGCAGCGGCACCTCGCCGCGGAGCACCGCGCGCGAGCCTTCGGTCAGCACCAGCGTGCCGTACTCGCCTTCAGCGGCCAGGTGGCCCAGCGCGATGAGCTGGCGCAGCACGCTGCGCCACTGGGTCTCCGACAGGTCGGCCCCCAGACCCCAGGTGGACAGGGTGTCGTGGCCGTGCTGGCGGACCTTGTCGGTGAGCTTGCCGCGCAGCACGTCAATCAGGTGGCCCGCGCCGAAGCGTCCGGAGGAGCCGCCGGCCGCCTGCTGGAAGCGGTAGATGCACGACAGCGCCTTGCGGGCCGCCTCGGTGGCGTTCCAGGTCGCCGGCGGCTGGCGGCAGTTGTCGCAGGCGTGCTGCCAGACGGTGTTGCAGGGCTCGCTCGTCTCGCCGAAGTAGGCCAGCAGCCGCACGCGGCGGCAGTCGTGCGCCTCGGCCAGGGCCAGCAGCGCGTCGAGCTTGCCGCGCTGGGCGCGCTTGAACTCCTCGTCGGCAGGCCCGTCGTCGATCATGCGGCGCTGGTTGACCACGTCGGCCAGGCCGTAGGCCATCCAGGCGCTGGCAGGCAGGCCATCGCGTCCGGCCCGTCCGGTTTCCTGGTAGTAGGCCTCGATGTTCTTGGGCAGGTCCAGGTGGGCGACGAAGCGAACATCGGGCTTGTCGATGCCCATGCCGAAGGCGATGGTGGCCACCATCACCAGGCCCTCCTCGCGCAGGAAGCGGTCCTGGTGGCGGCGGCGCAGGTCGGCGTCCAGGCCGGCGTGGTAGGGCAGCGCCGCGATGCCCTCGTCGTTCAGCCAGGCGGCGGTCTCCTCGACCTTCTTGCGGCTTTGGCAATAGACGATGCCCGCATCGGTGCCACTGGCGTCGGCGTGCTCGTCGCGCAGGAAGCGCAGCAGCTGCGCACGCGCGTTGTCCTTCTCGACGATCTGGTAGCGGATGTTCGGCCGGTCGAAGCTGGCGATGAAGGTCTGCGCCGACTCCAGCTGCAGCCGCTCGACGATGTCGCGCCGGGTGGCGTCGTCGGCGGTGGCGGTGAGCGCCAGGCGGGGCACGCCGGCGAAGCGGGTGTGCAGGACATCCAGCGCCAGGTAGTCCTCGCGGAAATCGTGGCCCCACTGGCTGACGCAGTGCGCCTCGTCGATGGCGAACAGGCTGAGCAGGCCGCGCTCGTGCAGGGAATCGAGCTGGGCGAGGAAGCGCGGCGTGGTGACGCGTTCGGGCGCGGCGTAGAGCAGCACCAGGCGGCCGCTCATCATCTCGCGCTCGACCCGCTGCGTGTCCTCCAGGCTCAGCGTGGAGTTGAGGAAGGCGGCGTGCACGCCGGCTTCTTCCAGCGCGCCCACCTGGTCGTGCATCAGGGCGATGAGCGGGCTGACCACCACCGTCACCCCCTGGCCCCGGCGGTGCCGCAGGATGGCCGGAACCTGGTAGCACAGGCTCTTGCCGCCGCCAGTGGGCATCAGCACCAAGGCGTCGCCGCCGGCGGCCACCGCCTCGACGACCGCCTGCTGCTGGCCCCGAAAGCGCGGGTAGCCGAAGACTTCGGACAGGATGGACTGCGCCTGCAGGGCCAGCATCGACGTGGCCGAGGGCTCGGACGCCCGAGGCGCAGACCGTGGCGGGTCGAACCCGGCGTCGACGCGTTCGTCCGCTTCGGGGCTGGAAGGCGCGTGGGCCGTGGTCAGGGGGTCCGTCATCAAGGGCGCAATGCTAGCGGCCGCCGCCGGGGGGCCGCCCTCCCCCATGCGGGCCACACCCGTGCGCGGGCCCCGGCAGCGGCACCGTTTCCCCCGACGGCGGGTGGCCCGGCGATGCGGCGGTGGCATCATCCCTTCACGCTATCACCCCGCCAGTGCGGTCCCGTCGCTTGCCGGGCCGGCGGCTGGCGCCGCAGCCCGACGGGCCCGCGCCGCGGCAACCCCTCCCCGAACCGCCCAAACCACCAGGAGCGCCCCATGGCCTCGGTCAACAAAGTCATCATCCTCGGCAACCTCGGCAAGGACCCCGAGGTGCGCTACACCCCCAATGGCAGCGCGGTGTGCAACCTGCGCCTGGCCACCACCCGCAACTGGAAGGACAAGACCAGCGGCGACAAGGTCGAGGAAACCGAATGGCACTCGGTCGTGCTCTATGACCGCCAGGCCGAGATCGCCGGCGAATACCTGCGCAAGGGCCGCCCGGTCTACATCGAGGGCCGCCTGAAGACCCGCAAGTGGCAGGACAAGGAAGGCCAGGACCGCTACACCACCGAGATCGTCGCCGACTCCATGCAGTTGCTGGGCGGGCGCGACGACGCGGGCGGCGGCGGCATGCGCGACGAAGGCGGCGGCGGGGGTGAGCGCAGCGAGCGCGCCGAACGCGCCGAGCGGCCTGCGGCGGCCCCGCGCCCGGCACCGAGCAAGCCGGCGCCCAAGTCGTCGACCGCCTTCGACAACATGGACGACGACATTCCGTTCTGATCCACCGTCCGCCGTCCGGCAGACGGAAGCCGACTACGCGTCAGCCTTCGGGCCCGAGCTTGCACCGGCCAACCCGGCCGGCGTACACCTGTTCACACCCGCACACCCCTGGATGCCGGGGCCGTGGCCATCATGGCCGCATGCCGCCCCAGCTTCAGCCCCAGCCCCGACGCCAACTTCAGTCCGCGCCCCGGTGCAGGCTTCAGTCTGCGCCGACACCGCCGCCTGCACAGGCTCCAGGCGGGTGCGCTCCAGCAGCCGGCACACGCCGGGCCACAGGACCAGCGAGCAGGCCGAATGCAAGCCGGCACTCACATTGCAGCTGGCTGCTCCTCGCGTTCACCTTGGTGCTGGCCTCCTGCGGCGGCTCCGGCGCACCGGAGGTGCCGACGGCCGGCGTGCCACCGGCTGGCGCAGCGCCGGCGACCGCGGGCGGGACGCCGCCGGCGCCGGCACCAGCGGTGTCCCCTCCCCCACCGGCACCGGCAAAGGCACCTGCGGCTTCCTCCGCCCCTGCCCCCGCCGCTTCACCTGCCACCCCCACCCCCACCCCGACCACGGCCCGCTGCACCGACGCCGCTGCCCTCGCCCAGGCGCTGGCGGAGATCAACCGGGTGCGCGCGACGGGAGCCACCTGCGGCACGCAGCGCCTGGGGGCGGCCGCGCCGCTGTTGGCGCAGGCCCAGCTCACGCAGGCCGCGCAGACGCACGCCGCCGACATGGCCCGGCGCCAGTTCTTCTCGCACACCGGCAGCGACGGCAGCAGCATCGGCACCCGCCTGACCGCCGCGGGCTACGCCTGGAGCCGGGCGGCCGAGAACATCGCGGCGGGTTATGCCAGCGTGGGCGCGGTGGTGCAGGGCTGGGTGCAAAGCCCAGGCCACTGCGCCAACCTGATGGACCCCGCGCTCAGCGAGCTGGGCCTGGCCTGCGTGGCGGGGCCGGCAGGTTCGGCCTATTCGAACTACTGGACGCTGACGCTGGCACGCCCACGATGACGCCGCCGCCCAGGCACACCTCGCCGTCGTAGAGCACGGCCGACTGCCCCGGGGTGACCGCCCACTGCGGAGCATCGAACTGAAGGTGCATCGCCGCCACTGGCGCTATGGCGTCGCCTGCCGGGCTTGGGAAGCTCCAAGCGCAGCCGGCGTCGGCCTGGCGGTAGCGGGTCTTGGCCGCCCCACGGGCGGGGGCCGGGGCTTCGCCGGCGATCCAGCTCAGGTCCTCGGCCACCAGCTCGGTGGACAGCAGCCACGGGTGGTCATGGCCCTGCACCACCACCAGCGTGTTGCGTTCGATGTCCTTGGCCGCGACGAACCAGGGTGCGTGGTCGCTGGACACCGGCTCTCCCCGCCGCGCCTTGACGCCGCCGATGCCGATGCCCTTGCGCTGCCCCAGGGTGTAGAAGCTCAGGCCCACGTGCTCGCCCACCGTGCGCCCCTGGTCGTCGACGATGGGGCCGCTCTGGTGCTTCAGGTAGCGGCCCAGGAACTCGCGGAAAGGCCGCTCGCCGATGAAGCAGATGCCGGTGGAATCCTTCTTGGTGGCGTTGGGCAGGCCGATCTCCGCGGCCAGCCGCCGGACCTCGGTCTTGGGCAGTTCGCCCACCGGAAAGCAGGCGCGCGCGAGCTGCTCGGGCGTGAGGCGGTGCAGGAAGTAGCTCTGGTCCTTCAGCGGGTCCAGGCCCTTGAGCAGCTGCATGCGGCCGCTCGCGGCGTCGCGGCGCACGCGGGCGTAGTGACCGGTGGCGATCTGTTCGGCTCCCAGGCGCATGGCGTGGTCGAGAAAGGCCTTGAACTTGATCTCCGCGTTGCACAGCACGTCCGGGTTGGGTGTGCGGCCGGCCTCGTACTCGGTGAGGAAGGCGGAGAAGACGCGGTCGCGGTAGTCGGCCGCGAAGTTCACATGCTCCAGCTCGATGCCCAGCACGTCGGCCACCGCCGCGGCGTCGACGAAGTCCACGTTGGACGAGCAGTGGGCATCGTCGTCGTCGCCCTCCCAGTTCTTCATGAAGACGCCCACCACCTCGTGGCCCTGCTCGCGCAGCAGCCAGGCGCTGACGGCGGAGTCCACGCCGCCGGACAGGCCCACGACGATGCGGCGCGCACGCTCGCCCCCGTGCAGCGCGGCGCTGCGCGGCGAGCCGGCCGGCGCGGGCGCAGGCGCGCCCGCCACCTGGGCCGGGGCCGGGGCCGGGAGCGACGCCGGGATCACGGTCGCGGTCACGGTCGCTGTTTCGGTCTCTGAGGAAGGGCTGGGAAGGGCCGGATTCACGCCCGGATTGTCCCCGCCCGGCGCGCTCAGCGCCGGATCTCGGGCGTCCACACGCTCGGGTCGCTGTGCACGGCCGCCAGCGGCAGCAGGCGGCCCTGCGCGTGGTCGTCGATGCAGCGCATGAGCAGCGGGCTCCTGTGCTCGGCCCGGCGTGCGCGCAGCGCCTCGCGGCTGAGCCACAGCGTGTCCACGATGCCGTCGTCCAGTGCCCGCACGGCATCGGCCTCGCCCGCCGTTCCGCTGAAGGCCAGCCGCAGGTAGGTGACGTCCTCGACCGGCTCGCCAGGCCGCTGGCGCTGGAAGCGGGCCAGGTAGCAGCCGAGCCAGGCTTCGGGCGTGAACACCCGGGCGGTTTCCTCCAGCGCCTCGCGCACGACAGCCTGCAGCGGCGACTCGCCCTGCTCCAGGTGGCCGGCCGGGTTGTTCAGCCTGAGCCCCTCGGGCGTGTGTTCGAGCACCAGCAGGTACTGCAGCGGCCCGCCGGTCGGGTCTTCACGGTGGATGACGGCCGCCACCGTGGTGCTGGGGCGGAAGCGCGGCGCGAGGATTGAGGTCATGGGCGGAGGGGCGCGCGGAAAGGGCGGGGGCGGGGGCGTAGGCGGCGCGGAACGCGGGACGTGGGACACCTTGCCGGCGCCTCCCCACCGCGACACCCGCCCAGCGACAACGCATCATTGTGGTGTGACCTGCCGCTGACCGCCTGCCTGCCTGCCTGGCTTCGCGCCGCCCCCCCTCCTTGCCTTGCCCGACATGAACACACATCCCCACGACCTGCGCATCGACGGCCGCCGCCTGTGGTCCTCGCTGATGGAGCTGGCCGCCATCGGCGCCACCGACAAAGGCGGCGTGTGCCGCCTGGCCCTGACCGACCTGGACCTTCAAGGGCGTAACCGGGTGATTTCCTGGGCGCGCGAGGCCGGCATGACCGTCACCATGGACCGGATCGGCAATGGCTTCCTGCGCCGCCCCGGCCGCAACGACGCCCTGCCGCCCATCGTGACCGGCAGCCACATCGACACCCAGCCCACTGGCGGCAAGTTCGACGGCAACTACGGCGTGCTCGCCGGCCTGGAGGTGGTGCGCACGCTGAACGACCACGGCATCCAGACCGAAGCGCCCCTGGAGGTGGCCTTCTGGACCAACGAGGAGGGTTCGCGCTTCGTGCCGGTGATGATGGGTTCGGGCGTGTTCGCCGGGGCCTTCACGCTCGAGCAGGCCTATGCGGCCACCGACAGCCAGGGGGTGAGCGTGCGACAGGAGCTCGAGCGACTGGGCTGCATCGGCCCTCAGGTGCCCGGCGAGCACCCGATCGGCGCCTATTTCGAGGCGCACATCGAGCAGGGCCCGGTGCTCGAGGACCACGGGGTGACCATCGGCGTGGTCGGCGGGGTGCTGGGCATCCGCTGGTACGACTGCGTGGTCACCGGACAGGAGGCCCACGCCGGGCCCACCCCGATGGCACTGCGTCGCGATGCGCTGCAGGTGGCGGCCGAACTGATGCAGGAGGTGGTGGCCTGCGCCCACCGGCATCCCCCGCATGGCCGCGGCACCGTGGGGCAGGTGCAGGTGCACCCGAACAGCCGCAACGTGATCCCGGGTCGGGTGAAGTTCAGCATCGACCTGCGCAACGCCACCGACGCGCTGTGCGAGGCGATGGACGCGGACATCCGGGCGGTGGCCGCGCGGCTGGCGCAACGCAGCGGGCTGGACATCGGCATCGAGCGGGTGTCGCACTACAGCGCCTCCCCCTTCGACGCCGACTGCATCCGCAGCATCGCGCAGGCCGCCGAGCGGCTGGGGCACTCGCACATGCCGGTGATCAGCGGCGCGGGCCACGATGCGATCTACATGGCGCGGCTGGCCCCCACCGGGATGATCTTCGTGCCCTGCAAGGACGGCATCAGCCACAACGAGATCGAGGACGCCCGGCCCGAGCACCTGGCCGCGGGCTGCGACGTGCTGCTGCAGGCCATGCTCGAGCGGGCCGGGGTGGTGTCCTAGGGGCGGGCGGCGCGCGGGGCGGTGCGGCGCCGACGCCACGCCCGGCCCCCGCAGCGCAGGGCCACCCGGGGTCTTGTCGGGTGCGATGGGGAAGGCTGACATACGATCGGAAGTTCCGCAGTCCGGGAGCGCCATGCCACGGGGCGTGCGGCGCGGCCTGCGGACCCATCCCTCGATCCCACCATCGACGGTGACGCCAGGCAGGCCTTCCTGAAGCCGGCCCGGGCGTGCACCCGGAGACCACAGCATGCTCATCGGCGTACCGCTCGAGACGGCCGCAGGCGAAACCCGCGTCGCCGTGACGCCTGAAACCGCGAAGAAGCTCAAGGCCCAGGGCCACCAGGTCCGGGTGCAGGCCGGTGCCGGCGTGGCTGCCAGTGCGCCGGACGCCGCCTACGAGGCCGCGGGCGCGGAAATCACCGACGCGGCGGGTGCCCTGTCGGCCGACCTGGTGCTCAAGGTGCGTTCGCCGGTGGACTCCGAACTGGCGCAGATGAAGTCCGGCGCTGCGCTCGTGGGCATGCTCAACCCCTTCGACAAGGACGGGCTGCAGCGCCTGGCCAACGCCGGCCTGACCAGCTTCGCGCTGGAGGCGGCACCGCGCACCACCCGGGCGCAGAGCATGGACGTGCTGTCCAGCCAGGCCAACATCGCCGGCTACAAGGCGGTGATGATGGCCGCCGACCACTACCCGCGCCTCTTCCCGATGCTGATGACGGCTGCCGGCACGATCAAGGCCGCGCGGGTGGTCATCCTCGGCGTGGGCGTAGCCGGGCTTCAGGCCATTGCCACGGCCAAGCGCCTGGGCGCGGTCATCGAGGCCTCCGACGTGCGCCCCAGCGTGAAGGAGCAGGTCGAGTCGCTGGGCGCCAAGTTCATCGACGTGCCCTACGAGACGGCCGAGGAGAAGGAGGCCGCCGAGGGCGTGGGTGGCTACGCCCGCCCGATGCCGCCGGCCTGGCTGGAGCGCCAGAAGGCCGAGGTGGCCAAGCGCGTGGCGCAGGCCGACATCGTCATCTCCACCGCCCTCATTCCCGGGCGCCCCGCACCGGTGCTGGTCACCGAGGCGATGGTCGAGGCCATGAAGCCGGGCAGCGTGATCATCGACATGGCCGCCGGCCGTGGCCCCGAAGGCCCGCACGGCGCCCCGGGCGGCAACTGCCCGCTGACCGAAGCCGGCCGCATCGTGGTGCGCCACGGCGTGACGCTGGTGGGCGAGACCAACATCCCCGCGCGCGTGGCCGCCGATGCGTCCAGCCTCTATGCGCGCAACGTGCTTGATTTCCTCAAGCTCGTGCTGCCCAAGGACGGCGGCTTCGTCGTCCCGATGGACGACGACATCGTCGCGGCCTGCCTGATGACGCAGGGCGGCGAGGTCAAGCGGGCCTGAGGCGCCGGCCGCGACGCGCCACCCCGACGCCCTTGTCCATCCGCAGCGCCCGTCCTGCCGCCTGCCACCCGCTGACTGCTGACTGCAGCCCCACCCACCGCCACCCCACCGGAGCGCCTCATGGAACTCGTGAGCCCCACCCTCACCAACCTCATCATCTTCGTGCTGGCCATCTATGTGGGATACCACGTGGTGTGGACGGTCACGCCCGCGCTGCACACGCCGCTGATGGCCGTGACCAACGCGATCTCGGCCATCGTGATCGTCGGGGCGATGCTCGCCGCGGCGCTGACCGAATCGGTGCTCGGACGCAGCATGGGCGTGCTGGCCGTGGCGCTGTGCGCGGTCAATGTCTTCGGCGGCTTCCTCGTGACGCGCCGCATGCTCGAGATGTTCCGCAAGAAGGAACGGCCGGCCAAGCCCAAGGCCGACGCTTCGCATTGAGGCGGGCACGCGCCCACTTCCACCCCCCAGCCCCGCCGCCCGCCGCATGCGCCCGGTCCACTTCGCACAGGCCGCCCTCATCGCCGGATTCATCTCGGTGATGTGGGAGGAACTGGTCAGCCGCTCGGGCACCGTCTTCAACGACGACACCGCCTACCGCTTCGGCTTCCTCTTCGTGGCCGTGCTCATCGTGCAGGCGCTGCTGCGCCGCCGGGGGCGAAGCGAGCCGCCGGTGGAGCCTGACGCACCCAACGCACCGAACACCCGAGAAGCCGCAAAGGACCCGTCCCCATGAGTCTCAACCTCGTCACGCTGCTGTACCTGGTGGCCAGCGTCTGCTTCATCCAGGCCTTGAAGGGCCTGTCGCACCCCACCACCTCCATCCGCGGCAACCTCTTCGGCATGGCGGGCATGGCCATCGCGGTGGTCACCACCGCCTTGCTCATCGTCAAGCTCGCCGGCTCGCCGCTGGGTCTGGGCTATGTGCTGGTGGGCCTGCTGATCGGCGGCACTGCGGGCGCCGTGATGGCCCAGCGGGTGGAGATGACCAAGATGCCCGAGCTGGTGGCCTTCATGCACAGCATGATCGGCCTCGCGGCGGTGTTCATCGCGGTGGCGGTGGTGGCCGAGCCCTGGGCCTTCGGCATCGCGGCCAAGGGCGAGAAGATCCCCTTCGGCAACAAGTTCGAGCTCTTCCTGGGCGGCGCCATCGGCGCCATCACCTTCAGCGGCTCGGTCATCGCCTTCGGAAAGCTCTCGGGCAAGTACAAGTTCCGCCTGTTCCAGGGCGCACCGGTCACCTTCGGCGGCCAGCACATCCTGAACCTGGTGCTGGGCCTGGCCATGCTCGGCCTGGGCCTGGGCTTTTCCATCACCGAGAGCTGGCCGATGTTCTTCGCGATGCTGGCCATCGCCTTCGTGCTGGGCGTGCTCATCATCATCCCCATCGGCGGGGCGGACATGCCGGTGGTGGTGTCCATGCTCAACAGCTACTCGGGCTGGGCGGCCGCGGGCATCGGCTTCTCGCTGAACAACTCGATGCTGATCATCGCGGGCTCGCTGGTGGGCTCCTCGGGCGCCATCCTGAGCTACATCATGTGCAAGGCGATGAACCGCTCGTTCTTCAACGTCATCCTGGGCGGCTTCGGCGGCGAGGCCGGGCAGGCAGCGGCGGCCGGGGGCGGCGAGAAGCGCACGGTCAAGAGCGGCAGCGCCGACGACGCGGCCTTCATCATGGGCAACGCCGAGACGGTGGTCATCGTGCCGGGCTACGGCCTGGCGGTGGCCCGGGCGCAGCATGCGGTGAAGGAGCTCGCCGCCAAGCTCACCGAGAAGGGCGTGACGGTGAAGTACGCCATCCACCCGGTGGCCGGGCGCATGCCGGGCCACATGAACGTGCTGCTCGCCGAGGCGGAGGTGCCCTACGACCAGGTCTTCGAGATGGAGGACATCAACGGCGAGTTCGGCCAGGCCGACGTGGCCATCATCCTGGGCGCCAACGACGTGGTGAACCCGGCGGCCATGGTCAAGGGCAGCCCGATCTACGGCATGCCCATCCTGGAGGCCTACAAGGCCAAGACGGTGATCGTCAACAAGCGCTCGATGGCCGCCGGCTACGCGGGCCTGGACAACGAGCTCTTCTACATGGACAAGACGATGATGGTCTTCGGCGACGCCAAGAAGGTGGTCGAGGACATGGTCAAGGCCATCGAGTGAGGGGCATCGACGGCGTCTGATTCAAGGCCGGCACCGCCGGCCTTTTTTCATGGCCGCCTCCCCCAAGGCCGCCCGGAGCTCTCATAATCCTTCACCTCTGAGGTGAAGGAAACGATGGAGGTCTTGTTCGGTGACGCCCGCCTGAAGCAGCTCTGCGAGACGCCCCGTCTGCGGCAACGCGCCTTCCAGTCGGCCACCGCGGACAAACTGGCCACGCGACTGGACGAGCTTCAAGCCGCCGCGAGCATGGCCGTGGCCCGCAGTCTGCCCGGCAAGTGGGAGGAGCTGACCGGCGACCGGCGAGGCCAGCTCTCCTGCCGCATCGACAAGAAGCTGCGGCTGATCGTTCGGCCCACCCGCCAGCCGCCACCGAGCAAGCCCGACGGTGGGCTCGACTGGACCGCCATCGACTCCGTCACCGTCATCGAGGTGGTGAACTACCATGACTGAAACAGCATTTCATTACCGGCCCCAGGTGGTGTCTCCGCCCGGGGCCACCCTGCGCGACCTGCTGGAGGAGCGCGACTGGAAGCAAGCCGAACTGGCTCACCGCATGGGGCGGCCGGTGCAGGCCGTGAACGAGATCGTCTCCGGCAAGAAGGAACTGACGGAAGAAACCGCGCTGGAGCTGGAGCGGGTGCTGCAGGTGCCCGCGCAGTTCTGGCTGGCGCGGGAATCGAACTACCGTGAATACCTGGCCCGCGTTCGCAGTGCCGAGACCGCGGCCGAATGGCTTCCGTGGCTGGAACGCTTCCCCCTCAAGGCGCTGCAGGCCGTGGGCGTGCTGCCAGCCGGCCGCCTGACGCCGAGCTTCAAGCGGCAGTTGGTGGAGCCGTTGCTGCGCTTCTTCGGGGTGGCCTCGCCCCAAGGTTGGCAGCAGCACTACGACGCGATGCAAACCCAGTTCCGCCGCGCACGCCCGGCCAGCCAGACCGACGTGGCTGCCATCACCGCCTGGCTTCGGCTGGGGGAGCTGCAGGCCCAAGGGCTCGGGCTTGCCGCCTACGATGCCGCGCGGCTGCACCAGGCTCTGCCCGCCTTTCGGGCGCTGACCCTTGGAGCGCCCGAGAGCATTGGCCGTGAGCTGCAGGCCCGGTGTGCGGCAGTCGGCGTGGCACTGGTCTTCGTCCCGGCGCTGCCGGGCACCCACGTGTCGGGCGTGGCCCGGTGGCTGCACGGCCGGCCGCTCATCCAGCTGTCTTTGCTGGGGAAGTGGAACGACAGCTTCTGGTTCAGCTTCTTCCATGAGGTGGCGCACGTGCTCAAGCACCCGACGCGGTCCATCTTCCTCGACGACGCTGCTGC
>JAIYCR010000034.1 GCA_027487905.1 Rubrivivax sp.
GACCGCATGGGCTACTGCTACACCCGCGAGTCGGGGCTCTTCGCCCTGGCCGACGGGATGGGCGGGCATCCCGAGGGCGAGGTGGCCTCGCAGCTGTCGCTGCAGGCGCTGTCCGCACTCTTCCAGCGCGAGGCCCGCCCCACGCTGGACGACCCCACCCGATTCCTGCACGACAGCATCGTCGCCGCGCACCACCAGCTGCTGCGCTACGCGACGCAGAAGTCGCTGATCGACACGCCGCGCACCACCATCGTGGCCTGCATCATGCAGGGCAACACCGCCTACTGGGCGCATTGCGGCGACTCCCGCCTCTACCTCGTGCGCGGCGGCAAGCTCATCGCCCGCACCCGCGACCACAGCTACTCCGAGCTGCAGGAAGCGATGAGCGCGGTGGTGCCCCTGAACGACCGGCTCAACCGCAACGTGCTGTTCACCTGCCTCGGAAGCCCGGGCAAGCCGGTGATCGACACCGTGGGTCCGCTGATCCTGCAGCGGGGCGACCGCATCCTGCTGTGCTCGGACGGTCTGTGGGGCAATCTGTCGGATGCCGAGATCACGCAGGAGCTGGCCAGCCGCGCGGTGTCCGACTCGGTGCCCGAACTGGTGGAGCGTGCGCTGCGCGAAGGCGGCGCCCGCTGCGACAACGTGTCGGTGCTGGCGATGGAGTGGGAGTCCTCCCACGACACCGAAGCCCCGGGCGTGTCCACCGACAGCCTGGGCGACGACGTGTTCGCCTCCACCATCCAGGCCACTGTCGGCTCGGTGGGGCAGGACGCCTCGGACGACCTCGACGAGGCGGAGATCGACCGGTCCATCCGGGAGATCAACGAAGCCATCCGCCGCACCTCCCAGAAGAAAGGTTGAAGATGACGGCAATTGCCGGTACGGCCCTGGCGGCCGCGCGCGCCGATGGGCGCTCGAACGATGCGCTGCGTCCCGTGACGCTCACCCGCGGTTTCACCGCGCATGCCGAGGGCTCGGTGCTGGTGTGCTTCGGGCAGACCCGCGTGCTGTGCACCGCCTCGGTGGAAGAGAAGGTGCCGCCGCACAAGCGCGGCAGCGGCGAAGGTTGGGTGACCGCTGAATACGGCATGCTGCCCCGCGCCACCCACACCCGGGGCGACCGCGAGGCCGCGCGCGGCAAGCAGAGCGGGCGCACCCAGGAGATCCAGCGGCTGATCGGCCGTGCGATGCGCAGCGTGTTCGACCTGTCGCGGCTGGGCGAGCGAACGATCCAGCTGGACTGCGACGTGCTGCAGGCCGATGGCGGCACCCGCACCGCGGCCATCACCGGCGCCTATGTGGCCGCGGCCGATGCCGTGGCCTGGCTGCTGGCGCAGGGCCGCATCGCGCAGTCGCCCCTCATCGACTCGGTGGCGGCGGTGTCCGTGGGCATGGTGGGCGGGCAGCCGATGCTCGACCTCTGCTACACCGAGGATTCCGCCTGCGACACCGACATGAACGTGGTGATGAATGGCCGCGGCCATTACGTGGAGGTGCAAGGCACGGCCGAGGGCGCGGCCTTCACCCGCCGCGAGCTCGACGCGTTGCTGGGCCTGGCCGAGAGCGGCATCGAGCGCCTGGGCGCGCTGCAGCGCGAGGCGCTCGCCGCGCCGCGGCCCTGACCGCGGAGGCCGCAGGGTGAAGCCGCTGACGCTGGTGCTGGCGAGCCACAACGCCCGCAAGCTCGCCGAACTGCGCACGCTGCTGGCCGACTTGCCGCTGGCCTTGAGCGGCTCGGGCGACTGGGGCGTGTCCGAGCCCGACGAGCCGCATGGCAGCTTCCTCGAAAACGCGCTGGCCAAGGCGCGGCATGTCGCGCGGGCCACGGGCGCTGCGGCGCTGGCCGACGATTCCGGCCTGTGCGTGGATGCGCTGGGTGGCGCGCCCGGCGTGCATTCGGCCGACTACGCCCCGCTGGAGCCGCAGGCCGACGATGCCGCTGCAGCGCTGTCGCAGGCCACGATGGCCGACCCGCTCGACACCCCCCGCGAAAGGCGTCGCCGCCGGCAGGACGCGGCGAACAACGCCCGGCTGCTGCAGGCCCTGGCGGCGCTCGGACCGGAAGCGCCCCGGCATGCGGCTTTCGTCTGCACGCTGGTGGCCATCCGCCACGCGGAAGACCCCGAACCCATCGTCGCGGTGGGCCGCTGGACCGGCCGGATCGCCGACGCGCCATCGGGCGAGGGCGGCTTCGGCTACGACCCGCTGCTGCACATCGACGCCCTGGGCTGCAGCGTCGCCGCGCTGGACAGTGCCACCAAGAACCGCGAAAGCCACCGCGCCCGGGCCGCTGCGGTGCTGGTGCAGCGGCTGCGCACGGACTGGCGCCTTGGCTGAAGGCGGCGTGCCGCGCGGGCGGCCTCTGAGCATTCCGGTCGTCGATGCCCGGCGCCTGTCGGCGGCGAGCGGCCCTGATGCGGCATCCGACGGCATCCGCTTCACCGCACTGCCGCCGCTTTCGCTCTATGTGCACCTGCCGTGGTGCCTTCGCAAGTGCCCCTACTGCGACTTCAATTCCCACGAATGGAAGGCGCCCGATGGACAGGCGCTGCCCGAAGGCGAGTTGCTGCAGGCGCTGCGGGCCGATCTGGAGGCCGCGCTGCCGCGGGTGTGGGGGCGCCGCGTTTCCAGCGTCTTCATCGGCGGCGGCACGCCCAGCCTGTTCTCGCCGGACGCCATCGGACGGCTGCTCGAGGACATCCGGGCCCGCCTGCCGCTGAACCCGGGCTGCGAGATCACCCTCGAGGCCAACCCGGGCACCTTCGAGCGCGAACGCTTCCGCGCCTTCCGCGCAGCCGGCGTCACGCGGCTTTCCATCGGTGTGCAGAGCTTCGACGACGCCGCGCTGGCCGCGTTGGGACGGGTGCACGACGCCGCGCAGGCGCGTGCCGCGGTCGAGGAGGCCGCGCAGTCCTTCGACACCTTCAACATCGACCTGATGTACGCGCTGCCCGGCCAGGATCTGGGTTCGCTGCGGCGCGACCTGGACACCGCGCTGGCGCTGGCGCCTCCGCATCTGTCGGTCTATCACCTGACGATGGAGCCGAACACCCGCTTCGCGCTGCACCCGCCCGCGGGCCTGCCCGACGACGACCTGGCCAGCGACATGCTGGACCTCATCACCGAGACCACCGCCGAGGCGGGCCTGGCGCGCTACGAGGTGTCCGCCTATGCGCGCGCCGGGCATCGTTGCCAGCACAACCTGAACTACTGGCAGTTCGGCGACTACCTGGGCATCGGGCCCGGTGCCCACGGCAAGATCAGCCTGCCCGACCGGGTGCTGCGCACGACCTGCTGGCGCGAGCCGGCGCGCTACATCGCCGAGGCGCTGCAGGGCCGGGCGCTGTCGGGCGAACGGGAATTGGCCGCGCAGGACCTTCCCTTCGAGTTCATGCTCAATGCGCTGCGCCTGAAGGACGGCGTGCCCACGTCGTGGTTCAGCGAACGCTGCGGGCTGCCGCGCCGTTGGATCGAGCCGGCCGTGCTGCAGGCCCAGAGGCAGGGTCTGCTCGAGCCCGGCCTGATCGAGCTGCGCCCCACCGAGCGGGGCTTCGATTTCCTCAACGACCTGCAGGCGCTCTTCCTGCCGCCAGGGGCACCGGGCTGAATGCGCCGGCTTCAGCCCTGACGGGGCCGGGGACCGCCGGTATCAGACCCGGTTGAGCAGGCCGCCTGCCGAGCGCAGCCGCTCGATGAGCCGGTGGGCGATCTGCGGCAGCGGCAGCACCTCGTGGGCCGCGCCCGCCGCGATGGCCTCGCGCGGCATGCCGAAGACCACGCAGCTGGCCTCGTCCTGCACCACGTTCCAGGCGCCGGCCTCGCGCATCTCGCGCATGGCGCGGGCACCGTCGCCGCCCATGCCGGTGAGCATCACGCCCAGCGCATTGGGCCCGAGCACCCGGGCGGCCGAGCGGAACAGCACCTCCACCGAAGGCCGGTGGCGGTTCACCGGCTCGCCGTCGGTCAGGCGGGCGATGTAGTTCGCGCCGCTGCGCTCCACGCTCATGTGGCGACCGCCCGGGGCGATGTAGGCATGGCCGGGCAGCACGCGCTCGCCGTCCCGGGCCTCGGCCACTCGGATGCGGCACAGGCCGTCCAGGCGCGCCGCGTAGCTCTTGGTGAAGCCCGGGGGCATGTGCTGGGTGATCATCACCGCCGGTGCGTCCGCGGGCAGTTCCACCAGCAGCTCGCGCGTGGCTTCGGTGCCGCCGGTGGAGGCGCCGATGAAGATGATCTTCTCGGTGGACAGCCGCCCGAGCGGCGAGGCCGCCGCGCTGCCAGGCCGCGCCGCCTCCGGGGCGGCTGTGCTCGTGGCCTGGATGGGCGGGGTGGAGCCGGCCGCGGCAGCGCCGGCGGGGGCGATGCGCCGAACGGTGGCGCGCGAGGCGATTCGGATCTTCTCGGTGATCTCGTCGGCCAGCTGCTTGAGCCCGTCGGCCACGCCCACCCGGGGCTTGGCCACGAAGTCCACCGCGCCGAGCTCCAGCGCCTTGAGCGTCACCTCCGCGCCGCGCTCGGTGAGGGTGGACACCATCACCACCGGCATGGGCCGCAGCCGCATCAGGCGTGAGAGGAAGTCGATGCCGTCCATGCGCGGCATCTCCGCGTCCAGCGTGATCACGTCCGGGTCGAGCGTGCGGATCATCTCGCGGGCGGCCAGCGGGTCGCTGGCCGCTCCCACGCAGCACATGTCCGCCTGCCGGTTGATGATCTCGGTCAGCAGGCTGCGGACCAGGGCTGAATCGTCCACCACCACCACTCGGGTCTTCGCCACGATGCACTCCGGATAGTTCGGGCCTGGGCCGTTCGCGCCAGGTTCAGAAAAGGTCGATCGAGCCGCCCGCCACGGCCGGCGCGGCCTTCTGCGCGGCCAGGCGGTCCTGCGCGACCAGCGCCTCGGGATGCGTGGGTGCCAGGCGCTTGACCATCGCCTTGCCGCTGGCCGGCAGCAGGCACACCTTGCGCGGGTAGATGTCCAGCACGTCCTTGGAGACCACGGGAATCCGTTCGGTCTTCAGGTAGTCCAGCACGAACTGGGTGTTGCGCTCGCCCACGTTGAGCGAGTTCATGCCGCTGATGACCTGGCCGCCGCCGAAGACCTTGGCCTCCAGGTTGCCGCGCTGCGCCCCGCGCTTGAGCATCTCGTTGATCAGCACCTCCATCGCGAAGGAGCCATAGCGGCCGGAGCTTCCGCTGCCCTCGGGCAGCATGAAGTGGTTCATGCCCCCGATGCGGGCGTGGCGGTCCCACAGGCAGGCGGCGATGCACGAACCCAGCGTCGTCAGCACCAGGATGTCCTCGTCGTGCACGAAGTACTCGCCGGGCAGCACCTTGACCGCGTCGTTCTTGAAATGCGCGTCGTAGAAGAAGAAGGAAGCCTCGCCGCTCTTGCGCGGTGCGGCCTTCAGCCGGGCCAGGCGCGTGCCCGGGCCGCTGTTCAGGCCCAGGCCGGTGGAGGCGGGGGGTGGCGCGAGGGCGTTCATCCGACACGCTCGTAGATGGTCTTGCCGCGCAGGCGGAAGAGGTCGCGTGCGTCGGTGAAGTTCTCCGAATGGCCCACGAAGAGCACGCTGCCGGGCTTCATCGCCGCGTGCATGCCCTCCAGCACCCGCCGCTGGGTGGGCGCGTCGAAATAGATCATCACGTTGCGGCAGAACACGATGTCGAAGGCAGCGCCCAGCGACCAGCGCGCATCCATCAGGTTGTGCGTGCGGAACTCGATCATCCGCGCGAGCTCGGGCTTGACCCGCATCTGCCCGGCGTTGGCCCCGGTGCCGCGCAGGAAGTGCGCGCGCCGGCGCGCGTCGTCCAGGCCCTTGGCCTCCACGCCGTACACCCCGCGGGCGGCGGTGGCCAGCACCTTGGTGTCGATGTCGGTGGCCAGCAGGCTGCAGCCGTGGCCGGCGCCGAGCGCTTCGTGCACCGTCATCGCGATGGAATAGGGCTCCTCGCCGGTGGAGGCGGCGTTGCACCACAGCCTGAGCGGCTGGCGACCGCGGCGGGTGAGTTCCTCGGCCAGCGCGACGAAGTGGTGGTCCTCGCGGAAGAAGGCGGTGAGGTTGGTGGTCAGGCAGTTGATGAACTCCTGCCACTCACCGGCGCTTCCGCCTTGCTCGAGCGATTGCAGGTACTGCGAGAAGCTGCGGTGGCCGGTGTCGCGCAGGCGGCGCGACAGGCGGCTGTAGACCATGGCGCGCTTGCCGCTGTTCAGGCTGATGCCCGCCCGTTCGTGGATCAGCCGCCTCACGCGCTCGAAATCGCGCTCGTCGAAGGCGAATTCGCCCTCGAGCGAATCGCCCGGCGGGGGCTCCAGGGTTGCCGTGGCGCTGGCGGCGTGGGTGCTGCGGAAAGATCCCATGATGGGTCGGCGGCTCGGTTCGGTCGATCGGTGGGAAGGTCGGGTGCGGGCAGCGACAGGGGCGGCGCTGTCCGGGTGGTCCGAGGATCCTTCCTCGCCCTGGGCGGTATATCGGCCGTCCGGCGGCCATCCTGAGGCCCGCCGTGTCTGGCCGGTCCCGTTGAAGAGCCGGACATTCCGCCCTCAATTCCCGGGTTCCCGGCTCCGCTGGCTGCCTAGACTGAAGGCGCCTCGTGCCCAGCCCCTGCATGCCCAACCGCCTCGCCCACCGTGCTGAACCCCAAGACGTCGCCTGACGCCGTCCCGGCTCCATCCGAGGCCGTCGCGGCCCGGGTGCCCCGCGATGGGGGCGCTGAGTCTCTGCGCCTGGATGCGGCGCTGTCGCTGCTGCGGCAGTCCTCGGTGGACCTGCCACCGGGCACCGACCTCGATTCGGCGGCCGGCCTGCAGGCCCTGCTCGATGCGCTGTGCACCTTGTCCAGCCGCGATGCGCTCACGGGCCTGGCCAACCGCCGGCAGTTCGACCTCGCGCTGGCCGCCGAGATGGACCGCGTGGCCCGGGCCGGCGAGGAAGCGCTGCTGCTGCTGCTGGACATCGACCACTTCAAGCGGGTGAACGACCGCTATGGACACCCCGCCGGCGATGAAGTCATCCGCGCGGTGGCCCGCACGCTGGGCGAGTGCGTGCGACCGATGGACACCGCCGCCCGCGTCGGTGGCGAGGAGTTCGGCATCATCCTGCCCAGCTGCAGTCCGGCCTCTGGCCAGGCGGTGGCTGAACGCATCCGGCTGCGGGTGGAAGCGCAGCCGGTGCGCGTGGCGCCCGGCGTGGACCTGTGGGTCACGGTGAGCGTGGGCGGTGCCTTCGCGGCGCCCTGGGTGCGCTCCACGCCGGCGATGTGGGTCGAACGGGCCGACCAGCAGCTCTATGGCGCCAAGGCCGGTGGCCGCAACCGAACCCACCTCGAAATGCCCACCGTCTCGCCGGTGAGCGCCGAGGAAAAGGGCCTGCTCTTCGGCACCTCGCAGTTTCAGGATCTCGAATGACCGCCGACCGTCCCCCGCAAGATCCCCCGGCAAGCGCTGGCGCCGGCAGCCCCGGGCCGGCCGCGGCAGCCGCGCTGTCAGGCCCGGGCCCCGCCAAGGGTGGACCGCGCGCCCGGGTGCTGGCCATCACCAGCGGCAAGGGCGGCGTGGGCAAGACCTTCATCTCGGCCAACCTGGCCGCTGCGCTGGCACGCCGAGGCGACCGCGTGCTCGTCCTGGACGCGGACCTGGGGCTGGCCAACCTGGATGTGGCGCTGAACCTCGCCCCCACCGCGACGCTGCACGACGTGTTCAACGACCGCTTCACGCTGGACGAGGCCATCCTGCCGGCGCCGGGCGGCTTTTCCGTGCTGCTCGCAGGCTCCGGGCTCGTCGAGTATTCGCGCCTCACTGCCGACGTGCGCGACAAGCTCACAGCGGTGATCGACGCGGTGGCGCCCCGCTACGACTGGGTGCTGCTCGACACCGGCGCGGGCATCTCCGACGTGGTGCTCTATGCGGTGTCGCTGGCCACCGAGGTGCTGCTGGTCACCAGCCCCGAGCCCACGGCGCTCACCGACGCCTACGCCACGCTCAAGGTGCTGGCCACCCAGCAGCAGCGCCGCCGCATCCGCATGGTCATCAACCAGGTGCTCCGAAGCGGCGAAGGGCGCGCCATCTGCGCGCAGCTGCAGCTGGTGGCCGACCGCTACGTGAGTCCCACGTTGCAGCCCAGCGGTCACCTCAGCCTTCAGCTGCTGGGCGACATTCCCACCGACGCCAGCGTGCGCGAGGCGGTCAAGCGCCGTGCGCTGGTGATGGAGATGCTGCCGGGCTGCGATGCCGCCCGTGCGCTGGTGACGCTGGCTTCCCGGCTGGCGGATGACCCGGCCTGAGCATCGGGCTTCTCGCCGGCCGGGCCTTGAGCCGCGCCCGGCGGTCCGTGCGACGATGCCGTCCATGAGCGACGACGACACCGATTCGAGCCCCGTCTACGAGGCGCTGGGCGGCCAGGCCGGCCTGCGCCGGCTGGTGGACCGCTTCTACGACCTGATGGACCTGGAGCCGGCCTTCCGCGGCATCCGCACCCTGCACCCCACGTCGCTGGAGGGTTCGCGCGACAAGCTGCACTGGTTCCTGTGTGGCTGGACCGGCGGCCCGCCGCTGTACGTCGAGCGCTTCGGCCACCCGCGGCTGCGCGCCCGCCACCTGCCTTATCCGATCGGCATCGCCGAGCGGGACCAGTGGCTGGCCTGCATGCGTCAGGCGATGGCGGACTGCGCGGTGGACCCGGCGCTGGCCGAGCGGCTGGACGAAAGCTTCTTCGGCACCGCCGACTGGATGCGCAACCGCGCGGTGCCCTGAGCGCCGGCGCGTTCAGCGCGGTTCGCTGGTGCCCGCCGGCGAGGCCGTGCCGGTGCGGGCGCGGCTGGGTTGCAGCAGCACCAGCAGCGCGCCGGCGCCGCCGTCGATGGCGCGGGCCTGCGCGAAGGCCAGCACCTCGTCCTTCTGCATCAGCCAGTGGCGCACCTTGCCCTTGAGGACCGGCGTGCGGCCGGGCGAGCCGTTGCCCTTGCCGTGCACGACGCGCACGCAGCGCAGCCCCGTGTGCAGCGAGTCGCGGAGGAAGCCGGCCAGGCACTCGCGCGCTTCGTCACGCCGCAGTCCGTGCAGGTCGCAGTGGGCCTGCAAGGCCCATTCGCCCCGTCGCAGCCGGCGCACCACCTCGGGCCCGACGCCGGTGCGCCGCCAGCCAAGGGCTTCATCGGTGTCGAGCAGGGTTTCGGCGTCCAGGCCGTCCGACCAGGCCTCGCGCAGCGCCTCGGCCTCGTCCAGCGCGCGCTGTCGGGCGATGGGCTCGGGCAGGGGGCGCGCAGGCCTTTCGGCCGCCGGCACGCGCAGGGGCGCGACCGGGCCGACCTCATGGCGGAAAAGGTGGCGCTCGCGCTCGGCGGCCGCTTCGCGGGCGCGGGCCTCGGCCGCGAGCCGCTCGGCCGCCTCCCGCGCCCGCTGCTGGGCGGCGTGAAGGGCCTTGAGATCGGCCAGGCTGTGGGCAACGCCCACTAGGCCGGCGGTGCGGCGGGGCTTCACATCAGGCCCCGCTCGGCCATGGACACGCTCTGGCCCCGCGCGACGATGATGTGGTCCAGCACGCGCACATCCACCAGCGCCAGCGCGTGGCGCAGCGTCTGCGTGAGCTGCTCGTCGGCCCGGGAGGGCTCGGCCACGCCCGAGGGGTGGTTGTGCGACAGGATGACCGCCGACGCCCCCAGCGCCAGCGCGCGCTTGACGACCTCGCGCGGGTAGACACTCGTCTGGGTGAGCGTGCCGCGGAACATTTCCTCCAGTGCGATCAGGTGCAGCTGGGCGTCGAGGAAGAGCACCGCGAAGACTTCATGCGGCAAGGCGCCCAGCTGCAGCTGCAGGTGCTGGCGCACGGCCTGGGGATGCTCGAGCGCCGGACGACGGCCCAGCTGCTCGGTCAGCGAGCGGCGCGCCAGCTCGACCACCGCGGCCAGTTCGGCCCGGCGCGCCGGGCCCACCCCCTTCACGCCGCCGAGGTCGGCCGGGCGCGCGTGGAGCAGCCCGCTGAGCCCGCCGCAGCGGCTGAGCAGCTCTTCGGCCAGCTGCAGCACCGAGCGGCCTGCGGTGCCGGTGCGCAGCAGCAGCGCCACCAGCTCGGTGTCGGCCAGCGCCTGCGGGCCCAGGGCCAGCAGGCGTTCACGCGGCCGGGTGGCCAGGGGCATGTCCTTGAAGGCCATGGGAGCTCGTGGGTTGGAGGGGACGGACGCCCCGGGAAGCGCGGGGAAGCGGCAGCCCGCACGCCGGGCCTGCCCAGGCCCTTGCAAGGCTTGCTCCCTAGAATCGATGCAGTCTAGCCAGCCCAGGCGCCGCCTGCGCGCTGCTCCCCCTTCCTGGGGCATCCCTCCGCCCGCTGCCAAGAGCCCGACTTGAACACCGTCCAGCCCGGGTCTTTCCTGACCCTGCACTACCGCCTGAGCGACCCCGACGGCGCCGCCGTCGTCGACACCTTCGCCGACAAGCCGGCCACGCTGTCGCTGGGCACCGGCCAGCTCGCCCCCGCCCTGGAAGCCTGCCTGCTCGGCATGGCCGAGGGCAGCCGGGGCCGCTTCACCGTGGCAGCGGGTGAAGCCTTCGGCCAGCGCAACGCCGAACTCGTGCAGCGGGTGGCCCGGCGGCTGCTGGCCGAACTGGGCGACCCCGACGAGACCTACCAGGTCGGCGACGTGGTGCAGTTCCCCACGCCGGACGGCCAGGGCTCCTACGCGGGCGTCGTCCGCGAGACCGCCGACGACTGGGTGCTCTTCGATTTCAACCATCCGCTGGCCGGGCGTGCCGTGTCCTTCGAGGTCCAACTGATCGGGGTGCTGTGATGAGCGACGACGACAAGCCGGTGCCGGGCCACGGCGTCGCCCTGGACGAGGTGGTGCTGGCCGAGCCCCGGGGCTTCTGCGCCGGCGTGGACCGTGCCATCGAGATCGTCGAGCGGGCGCTGAAGAAGCACGGTGCACCCATCTACGTCCGGCACGAGATCGTGCACAACACCTATGTGGTGAACGACCTGCGCAGCAAGGGCGCGGTCTTCATCGAGGACCTGGCCGACGTGCCGGCCGGTGCCACCCTCATCTTCAGCGCCCACGGCGTGAGCCAGGAGGTGCGGCGCGAGGCGGCCAAGCGCGGCTTCAGCGTGTTCGACGCCACCTGCCCCCTGGTCACCAAGGTGCATGTGGAGGTGGCCAAGCTGAGCAAGGAGGGCTACGAATTCATCATGATCGGCCACAAGGGGCACCCCGAGGTGGAAGGCACGATGGGCCAGCTCAGCGAGGGCATCTACCTGGTGGAGGACGTGGCCGATGTCGAGCGGGTTCAGGTGAAGAAGCCCGAGCGCCTGGCGGTGGTCACCCAGACCACGCTCAGCGTGGACGACGCCGCCGAGATCGCCGCTGCGGTGCGCCGGCGCTTCCCGTCGGTGCGCGAGCCCAAGCGCCAGGACATCTGCTACGCCACCCAGAACCGGCAGGACGCGGTGAAGGTGCTGGCCCCGGCGGTGGATGTGCTGGTGGTGGTGGGCAGCCCGACGAGTTCGAACAGCAACCGCCTGCGCGAACTGGCCCAGCGCCTGGGCACGCCCGCCTACATGGTGGACCAGCCCGAAGACCTGGACCCAGCCTGGTTCGAGGGCAAGCGCCGCGTGGGCCTGACGGCCGGCGCGTCCGCACCGGACATCCTGGTGCAGCAGGTCATCGCGCGGCTTCGCGACCTGGGGGCGGTGTCCATCCGCACCATGCCGGGCGTGGAGGAGACCGTCCGTTTCCCCCTGCCGGTGGGTCTGGGCGACAAGGCGATGGCCGGGCTGTCCTGAGGCCGCTGCCGGTCGCCGGCGGGGGCGCGCTGCCTAGAATCGCGGCCTTCCCTCCTGCACCCAGGCGACCGCTGCCCAGCCACCCCGGGCGGCGGCCAGCCCCACGCCACCATGCTCGACATCGCCCAGCTGCGGCGCGACCTTCCCTCGGTCGTCGCCCGCCTTGAACGCCGCCGCCAGCCGCAACCTTTCCTGGATGTCGCGCGCTTCGAGTCGCTCGAGGCCGAGCGCAAGGCGCTGCAGACCCGCACCGAGGAGCTGCAGGCACGGCGCAACGCGCTGTCCCGTCAGATCGGCCAGGCCAAGGGCCGCGGCGAGGACACCGCGGCGCTGATGGCCGAGGTGGGCGGCATCGGAGACGCCATCAAGGCTTCGGCCGAACGCCTGGAGGCCATCCAGCACGAGCTGCATGGCCTGCTGATGGGCCTGCCCAACCTGCCGCAGGACAGCGTGCCGGTCGGGGCCGACGAGAGCGGCAACGTCGAGGTGCGCCGCTGGAGCCCGCAGGGCACCGAGCCGGCACCGCTGGGCTTCGCGCCGCGCGACCATGTCGACCTGGGCGCGCCGCTGGGCCTCGATTTCGAGACCGGCGCGCTGCTGTCGGGCTCGCGCTTCAGCTTCCTGCGCGGGCCGGCCGCCCGCCTGCACCGTGCGCTCGCGCAGTTCATGCTCGACCTGCAGACCGAGCGGCACGGCTACACCGAGTGCTACACGCCCTACATCGTCAACCGCGAGATCCTCGAGGGCACCGGCCAGCTGCCCAAGTTCCGCGAGGACATGTTCTGGGTCTTCCGCGGCAGCGAAGGCGGCACGGACGCGCCAGCCACCGAGCAGTACCTGATCTCCACCAGCGAGATCTCGCTGACCAACACCGTGCGCGAACGGGTGCTGGCCGAAACCGACCTGCCCATCCGCCTGACCGCCCACAGCCCCTGTTTCCGCTCGGAGGCGGGTAGCGGCGGGCGGGACATCCGCGGCCTCATCCGGCAGCACCAGTTCGACAAGGTCGAGATGGTGCAGATCGTCCAGCCCGAGCACAGCGATGCGGCGCTCGAGGCCATGGTCGGCCATGCCGAGGCGGTGCTGCAGGCGCTCGAGCTGCCCTACCGCGTCGTGCTGCTGTGCAGCGGCGACATGGGTTTCGGCTCGGCCCGCACCTACGACCTGGAGGTCTGGCTGCCCGCGCAGGACACCTACCGCGAGATCAGCTCCTGCTCGAACTGCGAGGCCTTCCAGGCCCGGCGCATGCAGGCGCGCTACAAGACGGCCCAGGGCCGCAACGAGTTCGTGCACACCCTGAACGGCTCGGGCCTGGCAGTGGGCCGCGCGCTGGTGGCGCTGCTGGAGAACCACCAGCAGGCCGATGGCTCCATCCGCATTCCCGCCGCGCTGCGCCCCTACCTGGGCGGGCGTGAGCGGCTCACGGCCTGAAGATCTTTCTCCCCGCCCTTCAGGCACCCGACCAAGCCCCTGCCATGCCCCTGGACGACACCGACCGCAGCGCCCTCGCGCGCGAACTGCTGCTGGCCCGGGCTGCGGCCAGCCGCCTGCCCTTGGTCAGCCAGCGGCGTCCGGGTTTCTCCCTGGCCGATGCCTACGCAGTGGCCCGCGAGACAGTAGCCATCCGGCGCCTGTCCGGGGAGGCGGTGTGCGGCTACAAGATCGGCTTCACCAACCGATCGATCTGGCCCCGCTACGACGTCCACGCGCCCATCTGGGCGCCGGTGTGGAGCTCCACCGTCCACGACCTGCAGCCCTCCGAGGCGGAAGAGCCGGTGCTCGGCGTGGCCGGCTTCTGCCAGCCCCGGCTGGAGCCCGAGGTGGTCTTCGGCTTCGGCCGTGCGCCGCTGCCGGGCATGGGCACCGCCGAGCGTCTGGCCTGCGTGGACTGGGTGGCCCCCGGCTTCGAGGTGGTGCACACCCATTTCGCCGACTGGCGCTTCACCGCGCCGGACACGGTGGCTGACTTCGCCTTGCACGGCGCCTTGCTGGTCGGGCCGCGCCGGCCGCTCGAGCACTGGGCCCTGCCGGCCGATGGGCGGCCTGCGGCGGCTACCGGCACCGAGGCCTGGGCACGCTGCATCACCGAGGCCCTGTCCGGCGTGTCGCTGCGCCTGCTGCGCGATGGCACCGAAGTGGACCGCGGCCGAGGCAGCGCCGTGCTCGACGGCCCGGTGCAGGCGCTGATGCACTGGCTCGACGCCATGGCGGTGCACACGCCCGAGTGGACCGTGGACGCCGGCCATGTCGTCACCACCGGCACGCTCACCGATGCCGCGCCCATCGCGCCCGGTCAGGTCTGGAGCACCGAAACCGACGATCCGCGGCTGGCAGGCCTGCAGCTTCGCATCGGCGGCTGAAGCCGCTTTGAGCAGGCCCGCGCCGGGCCTTCTGCCGCCCGGGCGATCGAGCCTAGGGCTCAACGCCATGCCATGGCCCGCCCGGGTGCCGATCGGAGCCGGCCACGATTGCCCGCTCCAGCGCCGCGTGCTAGCGTGGGTTGACATTACAAATGGAGGAGACATGACAACTCATGACGACCGGCGCGGTCTGCTGAAGGCCGGCCTGAGCCTGGCTGCTGTGGGTGCGGCCGCCAGCGTGGGCGGCTGTGCCGCGACGGCCAGCTCGCCGAAGCCACGGCCCCGGACCTACGTGCTCATCCACGGTGCCTGGCACGGCGGATGGGTCTGGAAGGACGTGGCCAAGGGCCTGCGCGCCCAGGGGCACGAGGTCTACGCGCCTTCGCTCACCGGCCTGGGCGACCGGCGCCACCTGCTGCGCCCGGGCATCAACCTGGACACCCACGCCGACGACATCACCAACCTCATCGAGCTCGAAGGCCTGAACGACATCGTGCTGGTCGGCTGGAGCTATGGCGGCATGGTGGCCTCCGACGTGCTCGGCCGGGTTGCGGCCAAGGTGAGCGCGATGGTCTACCTCGATGCCTTCGTCCCCGAACGGGGCAAGTCGCTCGCCGACTACGCGGGCCCGCCGGCCGCGAGCTTCCGCCAGGCGGCCGCCGAAGGCCGCGACATCTCGCCCATTCCGCTAAGCGTCTTCGGCGCGGCCGACCCGGCTGTGCTGGCCCACGTGGGCCCGCGCATCTCGCTGCAGCCGGCGCAGACCTTCATGCAGCCCTCCAAGGCGCCGGCCGAGCGTCCGCGCATTCCCCACACCTACGTGCGCGCCTCCGGCTTCCCCTCGGCCGGCTTCGACGCCTTCTTCAGGCAGTTCGAGTCGGCACCGATGTCCAAGGCCTACAAGCTCAATACCAGCCACCTGCTGATGTTCACCGACCCGGCCTCGACGTTGCGCATCCTGTCCGAAGCGGCCTGAGCGCCTGCCCGCGCGGCCCCGCCCGTCCGTGTGCGCAGCGGCGGCGGGCCACCGCAAGGGGCCGGCGATGCGCGGCCGGTGGCCATCCGCTCCAGATCAGCGGCTAGAATCCAAGGCTTCCTGGCAGCGACCCGCCAGGCTGCATGCAAGGCGCCCCGTTCGGCGGCAGCCTCACCTGGAGAGGTGGCAGAGTGGTCGAATGCGCCGGACTCGAAATCCGGTGTACTGGTCTCCAGTACCGTGGGTTCGAATCCCACCCTCTCCGCCAGTACCGTCTCTCCCTACAGTGCAACGCATTAGCGGGAAGGCGCAGAAAACAGGCCTAAGCACCTGATTCTGCTGGAGAAAATCCCCAACACCCCGGAAACTACGATGCACCAAGGTGCAGCGCAAAGGCCCCATGCCTTGCGCTTCGTGTGGGGAACGCGGTGAGCCGTTCCGGTGGACGTGGGCGAGATATCAGGGGAACCAGTGCAGCACCCGCACTCAGCCCAAAGCCTGCGGCACCGCTTTCGCCAGGTGGTCATACACCGCCCTTATCCGCGCGTTCGTGCGCAGCTCGCGGTGCACGGTGAGCCACACCGGGTAGCGCGGCAGCGGCATGTCCGGCAGCAGCAGCGACACCTCGGGCTGGTTGCGGCAGGCGTAGTCGGCGATGAAGCCGATGCCCAGGCCGGCCTGGACGGCCGCCCACTGGGCCATCAGGTCGTCCGACCTCAGGCCGAAGCGCAGGCCCGCGGTGGGCAGGCCCTGGGCCGCGAAGCCGGCGGTGACCTCGTCGTTGCGGTCGCCGGCGATGAGGTCGTGGTGCAGCAGGTCGGCTGAGGTCTGCGGCGTGCCGCGGCGGCGCAGGTAGTCCCGGTGGGCGCAGGCGCGGATGGTGATCTCCGCGATGCGCCTGGCCACCAGGCCGGTCTGGGTGGGGCGCAGCATGCGCAGCGCGATGTCCGCCTCGCGCTTGAGCAGGTTGGACAGCGAGTTGCTCACCACCAACTCCACCTCGATGTCCGGCCAGGCATCGCGCAGGCCGCGCAGCACTGGCGGCAGCAGTTCGCAGGCCACCGGCTGGCTGGCTGTCAGACGCACCCGTCCGTGCAGCTGCCTTTGCGCCCCGCCGGCCAGCCGGGCAAGGTCCGCCGCGTGGCGCGCCATGGCGTGGGCGGCCTCGGACAGGCGCGTGGCCTGGGCGGTGGGAGTCAGCCCGCGGCCGGTCCGCTCGAAGAGCACCGTCTGCCAGCTCGCCTCCAGATCGCTGATGTGCCGCCCCAGCGTCGGCTGGCTCACGCCCGTCGCGCGTGCCGCGGCCATCAGGCTGCCGTGCTCGAGCACGGCCAGGAAGGAGCGCACATGGTCCCAGGGGAAGGGCGGCATATTCATTCCTGAATAGCTGGTGTCCGAAGGTGTCGATTGTGTTGGGTCGCGCCCGATCGAACAATGCAGTGCATCCCCACCGAACCGGAGCCTCGTGATGAACCGACGTCAATGGATACGCCTGAGCGGCGGCGGCGTGATCGCCGCGGCGATCGCGCCGCTGGCCGCGTGCAGCAGCGACCTGCCCGGCGAGGCCATCGCCGCGTGGCAGGCGCCCCCCGCGGCGATGGAGCCGCGGCAGTGGATGGTGTCGCACGCGCTGCTGGCGCCGCACTCGCACAACCTGCAGTCGTGGCTGGTGGACCTGGACACGCCCGACACCATCGTGCTGCGCATGGACCTGCAGCGCCTGCTGCCTCAGACCGACCCTTTCGGTCGCCAGATGGTGATGAGCCAGGGCACTTTCCTCGAGCTGCTGGTGATGGCCGCGCGCGAGCGGGGCTACCGGGCCGAGGTGGAAGCCTTCCCTGAAGGCGAGTTCGACGCCAAGGGGCCTGATGCCCGTCCGACCGCCCGCGTGCGCCTGGTGAGCGACGCTTCGCTGGCCCCGGACCCGCTCTTCCGCCAGGTCTTCCGGCGCCACACCAACCGCGCCCCCTATGACCGGCGCGATCCCAGCCCGGCGGGCGTGGAGGCCCTGCTGCAGAGCGCCGCCGGGTTTCCCGTCCGCGTAGGGGTGTCGCAGAGTGACGACGCGGCGCTGGCCCGGCACCGCGACATTGCGTCCGAGGCCTGGCGCATCGAGCTGACGACGCCGCGCACCTTGCTCGAGTCCTACCAGGTGCTGCGGGTGGGCCCGGCGGAGATCGCCCGGCACCGCGACGGCATCGCCCTGAACGACCCCTTCGTCCGCGCGATGACGGCTGCGGGCCTCTTCGATCGCAGCCGCGCCTCGGCGCCGGACAGCGCCGAGATCAAGGGGCAGCTGCAGCGCTTCGACCAGTCGCTGGCCGCCACGCCCGCCTTCTTCTGGATGGTGAGCGAGCGCAACGACCGAAGCACCCAGCTTCAGGCCGGGCGGGCCTATGTGCGGGCGCAGCTGGCCGCCACCGCACACGGGCTGTCCATGCACCCGCTGCAGCAGGCGCTGCAGGAGTACCCCGAGCAGCAGGGGCCCTACCGCGCCATCCATGAATTGCTGCAGGCGCGCGCGCCTGGTCAGACCGTCCAGATGTGGGCTCGGCTGGGCCATGGCCCGGCGGTGGGGCCGGCGCCGCGGCGCGGGCTTCAGGCGCATCTGGCAAGAGCCTGAGCGCAGCGGGCGGCCCCTGCAGAGCACGGGTTGCAGGCCGGGCGCCGCCGACGGCTGCGCGGTGCCACCTGCCGCTAGCATCGGGCCATGAAGCGCCGAACCCTGCTCACCCACGCCACCGGTCTGGCCCTCGGGCCGACCCTCGCCACCCTGGCCGCGGCCCAGACCCCCGCAGCCGGGGCCTATCCCAACCGCCCCATCCGCCTCATCGTGCCCTTCGCGGCCGGCGGCCCCATCGACGTCACTTCGCGGCTGCTGGCAGAGCAGGTGCGCGACACGCTCGGCCCCATCGTGGTGGAGAACCGTCCGGGCGCGGGCGGCAACATCGGCGTCGACCTGGTGGCCAAGGCCGCCCCCGACGGCTACACGCTGGGCATCGCCGCGGTGGCCATGCACGCCATCAACCCCTGGCTCTATTCAAAGATTCCCTTCGATCCCATCCGCGATTTCTCGCCGGTGGCGCAGACGGTGCGGGTGCCCAACGTGCTGGTGATGAACGCCGACACCGCGCGGCGGCTGAAGATTGCCACGCTGGCCGATTTCCTCGCCTATGCCCGCGCCAACCCGGGCCGACTGAACTACGGCAGCGGCGGCAACGGCAGCGCGGGCCATCTCGGCGGCGAAATCTTCAAGTCGCGCGCGGGCTTCTTCGCGGTGCACATTCCCTACGCGGGCGGCGCGCCCTCGCAGCTGGCGCTGGTCGGTGGGCAGGTGGACTACACGCTGGACAACCTGGCCACTGCCGCGCCCAACCTGCGCGCCGGCAAGCTGCTGGCCTTGGCCGTCACCACCGCGCAGCGCAGCCCGCTGCTGCCCGATGTGCCCACGATCGCCGAGACGCTGCCGGGTTTCGAGATCGACACCTGGTGGGGCTTCATCGCGCCGGCGCTCACGCCGCCGGACATCGTCAACCGGCTCAATGCGGCCTTCCGCGCAGCGCTTCAGGCGCCCGGCACCCGCGAGCGCTTCACCCAGCTGATGGCCGAGCCTGTCACCGGCACGCCGCAGGACTTCGCGGCCCTGATCCGCCGCGAGTGGCAGCGCTACGAAGGCGTGGTGAAGGCCAGCGGCGCCAAGGCGGACTGAAGTCCACCGCCGCGCGGCGGGGTGCCATCGCGTGCAGCCGGGTGCGCTGCAGACACACTTCTTCATCTTCGCGCCAAGCCGTCGACAAGCCGGGCGGCGAAGCTCTCTTCATCGCCACCGCGTGGTGCGGTGGCTCCTCAGGAGATGAAGATGACGTCCAGGCTCGAAGCCCTCACCCGAAACCACGTGTCCCGTTTTGCCGCCAGCGTGCTGCTGGTGGCCGCTGCCGGTGCGGTCAGCGTGGCACAGGCCCAGCCGGTGCCGCCCGCGGGGCCCGCAGAAGGGCGCGGTTCGATGGAACATCACCACCGCATGGGCCCCCACGGCGGGCACGGCGATCACGGCGGGGGCATGGGCGCGGGGGTGGGCATGGGCATGGGCTGGATGTCCGGCCGAGGCCTGGACCGCATGCTGGACAGCGTCAAGGCAAGCGATGCGCAGCGCAGCCGGATCCGGCAGATCGCCGAGGCCGCCCGCACCGAATTGAGCGCCCAGCGTGACGCCGGCCGCGCCTTGCGGGACCGGGCGATGGCCGCCTTCACCCAGCCCACGGTGGATGCGCGCGAGGTCGAGTCGGTCCGTCAGGCGATGCTGGCGCAGCACGATGCGCGCAGCCGCCGCATGTCGCAGGCGATGCTCGAGGTGGCGCAGGTGCTCACCCCGGAGCAGCGCAGCCAGCTGGGCCAGCAGATGAAGGCGCGCAGCGAACGCTGGCAGCAGCGCCAGGGCCAGGCGAACCCGCAGTCGTGACCGTCCCCCGGCTGACCGCCGGTGCCGGCCACGGTTGTGATGTCGGTGTCGGTGTCAGCCCGGCGGCGTCCGCCTGGCCTGGGCCATCATTGCCGCCATGAAGCCGCGCATCCTGCTGCTCGATGACGACGCCCGCCTGGGCAGCCTGGTGGGCGATTACCTGCGGGCCATGGGCCTGGACTTCGACCAGGCCCTGAGCCTGGCGGCGGGCCGCGTGGCCCTGGCGCGGCAGCAGCCCGACGCGCTGGTGCTGGACATCATGCTGCCCGACGGCGACGGCCTGGACCTGTGCCGACAGTTGCGCGCCGACCCCCGAACCGCCGCCCTGCCGGTGCTGATGCTGTCGGCGCGGGGCGAGAGCACCGACCGCATCGTAGGGCTGGAGCTCGGTGCCGACGATTACCTGGCCAAGCCCTTCGAGCCCCGCGAGCTGCTGGCCCGGATCAAGGCCCTGCTGCGCCGTTCGCAACCCGGCGCGGCGCCGGAGTTGCTGCGCTTCGGCCGCCTGGAGCTGGACCTGGGTGCCCGCGTGGCGCTTCGGGATGGCCAGCGCTGCGATCTCACCGGCCACCAGTTCGACCTGCTGGTCGTGCTGGCCCGTCACGCGGGCCGGGTGTTGAGCCGCGAGCAGATCATGGATTCGCTGAAGGGGCAGTCGGTCGAGGCGCTGGACCGCTCCATCGACGTGCATGTGTCGCGCATCCGCGCTGCCATCGAGGACGACCCCCGGCAGCCGCGGCGACTGTTGACGGTGCGGGGTTCGGGCTACCTCTTCGCGCGGCTGCAGGAGGACGCCGCACCGGCGGCACCCAGCCCATGAGGAGCCTGGTCCTTCGAATCTACGTCGCCCTGGTCGCGGTGCTGCTGGTGTTCGCGGCACTCGCCGGCTGGCTGGTGAACCGCCATTTCGAGGCCGAGCGGCAGGCGGTGAGGCTGGCTCTGGCCGAGCGCGCCGCCAGCTGGGCAGCGCTGGCCCGCGAGGCGCTGCCACCGCCCGAGGCGCCGGCACCCCAGCAGGCGCTCGCGCTGCAAAGCCTGTCCCAAGGCCTGCGTTTGCCCCTGGCTTTGGAGGACGCCCAAGGCGCGCGCCTGGCCACCTCGGAGGCCTTCGCCCGGCGGGAAGCGCAGCGGGAGGCCCAACGGGAGGCCCGCGCGGCAGACGATTCGTCCCGCACGCGGGGCGAGCGGTGGCGAGAGCGTGCACTCACCCGCCTGCCGCTGGGCGATGGCCGTGCGCTGCTGGTGTGGCGACCCGCTGGCCGCGCCGGCCCCTATCCGCCTTTCGGCCCGGACGGCCCCGCCGGCGCCTATCCGCCTTCCGGCCCGGCCGGCGCCTTCCCCCCCTTCGGCCCGCCCGGCCCGCGGGGCCCGATGGACGACCGCAACGGCAACGGCAGGCCCGACGGCTTGGAACTCCTGGAAGGCCCCACCTGGCGCGCCGCGGGCGGCCTGCTGCTGTTGCTCGGTGGGCTCTTCATCGCGGTGGCCGCTGCGGCCTGGCCGGTGGCCCGGCGCCTGACGCGCCGCCTGGAGGCCCTGCAGCGCGGCGTGGAAACCTTCGGCCAGGGGGCGCTCGCCCACCGGGTTGCCGAGGACGGGCACGACGAGGTCTCGGCGCTCGCGCGCAGCTTCAACCAGGCGGCCGGACGCATCGAAAGCCTGGTCACCGCCAACCGGCAGCTGCTGGCCAACGCCAGCCACGAGCTGCGTTCACCGCTGGCCCGTCTGAAGATGGCGGTCACGCTGCTGGAGATGCCACCCTCCACCGAAGCCCCGCCCGCCACGCCGCAGCAGGAAGCCCATCGCCGTGAAAAGCTCAGCCGCGAAGTGCACGCCAACATCGCTGAACTCGACGAGATGGTCGAGGAGGTGCTGCTGGCCAGCCGCCTGGACGCGGCCCCGCCCGACGCGCTGGTGGGCGGCGAGCCGGTGGACCTGCGCGCCCTCGCCCTGCAGGAGGCCGAGCGTGCACGTTCCGAATCCGACGGCCCGCCCGAATGGGTGCTGAAGGAAGGCCCGGCCTTCCCGGACGCGCCCGCCTGGGTTCGCGGCGACGAACGTCTGCTGCGCCGGGCCCTGCGCAACCTGCTGCAGAACGCACGTCGCTATGGCGGACATCAGGCGGATCTGCAGTTGCTGGCAACGCCCGGGTCCTGGGTGCTGTCCGTCGAAGACCGGGGCCCGGGGGTGCCGGTGCCCTTGCGCGAGCGCATCTTCGAGCCCTTCTTCCGCCTGCCGGGCCAGGGCGAAGCGAGCGGCGGTGTGGGGCTGGGCCTGTCGCTCGTGCGGCAGATCGCCGAGCGCCACGGGGGCCGGGTGCGATGCGAGGGCCGTGCGTCGGGGGGTGGGCCGAATGATGGGGCGGATGACGGGTCGGATGTCGCGCCGGGCAGCGCCTTCCGCCTGGAGCTCCCAGCCGCCTAGCAGCAACGGACAGCGGACAACGGACAACGGACCGCGACGAGGCGAGGGCCGGGTTCAGCGAGGGTCGGGCCCGGGTGGGTGATCACGCCGATCACGCCGTCCGCGCCGATCGCGCCAGGCGCGCAGGGCTCCACCCGATGCCCAGAGCCCGATCGTCGCGCCGGCGGCGTTGGCCAGCATGTCCGCCCATTCGAAGCTTCGCGAGGGCGTCAAGCCCTGCAGACCTTCGACGGCGGCGCCGAAGGCGGCCACGGCCAGGAGCACGCTGGTGGACGTCGGCCCCTGCACCGCGCGGCGCCAGCAGAAGGCGAGGGCGGCGTAGCCCGCGGCATGCATCCACTTGTCGCCGAAGGGGCCCGGCGGCATCGGCACCCTGGGCAGCAGCGAGCCCACCAGGACGCCCACGGTGAGCGCGACGGCCGCCGCCAAGGCCCAGCGCGAGGCCACCGCAAGGCGGCGCTCCGGCCGGGCCGCGGGGGGGAGCGTCAAGCGCGCGGCCCGCCGAAGGCCTCGGGCGGAGGGTGGTCCAAGCCGCTGGCCTGCCGGGCCCGCTCGGCGTACTTGTTGAAGCGCCAGGCCGTGCCTTCGAGCGTGATGCGCCGCCAGGTGGCGCGCTTCTCGCCGGGCGTCATCACCGTCCAGTGCTGCACCTCGTCGAAGCTGCGGCCGCAGCCCTTGCAGACCTCATCGCCCTGGCTGGTCGAGCAGATGGCGATGCACGGCGCATCGGGCGTGGTGGCGTACCAGGCCAGCCAGGCCTCGCGGGCGCGGCGCGGCATGGTGGCCTCGTCGCACTCGTTCTCGCGGTAATAGACCATCAGCGCATAGACCTCGGCCAGTGCGCGCACCTCGGCGCAGGCGCTCACGCCATCGGGCGAGGGCGAGCGCTCGCGCCACCAGTTGATGGCGCGCTCGATGTCGCTGATGTGCAGGCCGGCCATGGGACGCTCAGGGTCGCCCACTCAGTAGGCCAGGCCCATGGCCTCGCGCACGTCCTTCATCGTGCGGCGCGCGACGGTGCGTGCCCGCTCGGTGCCCATCTCGACGATCCAGTGCACCTGCTTGGGGTTGGCCAGGTACTGGTCGGCCCGCTCGCGCCAGGGGCGCTGCTCGGCCACGATGGCGTCGATCACCGGCTGCTTGCACTCCAGGCAGCCGATGCCGGCGGTGGTGCAGCCCTTGACCACCCAATCCTTCAACGACTCGTCGCTGTAGACCTGGTGGAACTGCCAGACCGGGCAGCGGGTGGGGTCGCCCGGGTCGGTGCGGCGCACGCGCTGGGGGTCGGTGGGCATCCTGCGGACCTTGGCCTCGACCTGCGCGGGTTCCTCGCGCATGGCGATGGCGTTGCCGTAGCTCTTGCTCATCTTGGCGCCGTCCAGTCCGGGCAGCTTCCTCACCTCGGTGTGCAGGGCCTGGGGCTCCACCAGGATGCTCTTGCCGCTGCCCTTGAGGTGGCCCAGCAGCAGTTCGCCGTCGGCTTCCGTCCAGCCGACCGCCGCCGCCGCGGCCCGGGCGAGCACCGCCTCGGCGCGGCCGAGCGCGGCGGCGTCGCCGGTTTCGCCGTAGGCGCGCCGCTGCTTGTCCAGATAGCGCTGGTCGTCCTTGGAGAGCTTGGCCAGCGCCGCCGCCACCAGGGCGTCGAAGTTGCCCGGCCGGCCGTAGAGGCTGTTGAATCGGCGCGCCACCTCCCGGGTGAGCTCCACGTGCGAGGACTGGTCCTCGCCCACCGGCACGTACTGCGCCTTGTAGATGAGGATGTCGGCCGCCTGCAGCAGCGGATAGCCCAGGAAGCCGTAGGTGGCCAGATCGCGGTCGCGCAGCTTGTCGATCTGGTCCTTGTAGGTGGGCACCCGCTC
>JAIYCR010000001.1 GCA_027487905.1 Rubrivivax sp.
GGCCTGCCCTTCTCCAACATCAACAAGGCGTTGAAGAAGAAGGAGATCTCGCGCCTCATCAACGTGTCCTTCCGCAAGTGCGGACTGAAGGACACGGTGGTCTTCGCCGACAAGCTGCTGCAAAGCGGCTTCCGGCTGGCCACGCGCGCGGGCATCTCCATCGCCATCGACGACATGCTGGTGCCCAAGGAGAAGCCGGGCCTCATCGAGCGCGCCGAGCGCGAGGTCAAGGAGATCGAGCAGCAGTACGTGTCCGGCCTGGTCACCGCCGGCGAGCGCTACAACAAGGTGGTGGACATCTGGGGCAAGACCGGCGACGAGGTCGGCAAGGTCATGATGGCCCAGCTGTCCAAGCAGAAGGTCACCGACCGCCACGGCAAGACCGTGGACCAGGAGTCCTTCAACTCCATCTACATGATGGCCGACTCGGGCGCGCGCGGTTCGGCCGCCCAGATCCGGCAGCTCGCGGGCATGCGCGGCCTGATGGCCAAGCCGGACGGCTCGATCATCGAGACGCCCATCACGGCGAACTTCCGTGAAGGCCTGAACGTGCTGCAGTACTTCATCTCCACCCACGGCGCCCGAAAGGGCCTGGCGGACACGGCGCTGAAGACGGCGAACTCGGGCTACCTGACGCGCCGCCTGGTCGACGTGACCCAGGACCTGGTGGTCACCGAAGACGATTGCGGCACTGCCAACGGCATCAACATGCGCGCGCTGGTCGAGGGCGGCGAGGTCATCGAGTCGCTGCGCGACCGCATCCTCGGCCGCGTCACGGCCACCGAGGTGGTGCACCCGGAGACCCAGGAGACCCTGGTGGTGGCCGGCACCATGCTCGACGAGGACGCGCTGGACATGCTGGAAGCCGCAGGCGCCGACGAGGTCAAGGTGCGCACGCCGCTGACCTGCAGCACGCGCTTCGGCCTGTGCGCCAAGTGCTACGGCCGTGACCTCGGCCGCGGCGGCCTGGTCAACCAGGGCGAGGCGGTGGGCGTGATCGCCGCTCAGTCCATCGGCGAGCCCGGCACGCAGCTGACGATGCGCACCTTCCACATCGGCGGTGCGGCCTCCCGTGCGGCCGTGGCCTCCAGCGTGGAAGCCAAGTCCGAAGGCGTGATCGGCTTCAACGCCACGATGCGCTACGTGACCAACGGCAAGGGCGAGCTGGTGGTGATCTCCCGTTCCGGCGAGATCGTCGTCTCCGACCAGCACGGCCGCGAGCGCGAGCGCCACAAGGTGCCCTATGGCTCGCTGCTGGCGGTCAAGCCCGACCAGCAGATCAAGGCCGGCCTGCCGCTGGCCACCTGGGACCCGCTGACCCGCCCCATCATCACCGAGTTCGCCGGCCAGGCGAAGTTCGAGAACGTCGAGGAAGGCGTGACGGTGGCCAAGCAGGTGGACGAGGTGACCGGCCT
Organism: Rubrivivax sp.; assembly: GCA_027487905.1. GTDB lineage: Bacteria > Pseudomonadota > Gammaproteobacteria > Burkholderiales > Burkholderiaceae_C > JAIYCR01. The sequence goes on from JAIYCR010000001.1 coordinate 1,416, forward strand.
GTCCACGCTGGTGGTCATCGACCCGAAGCGCCGCGGCGCGGCCAAGGTGGTGCGCCCGCAGGTCAAGCTGCTGGACGCCAAGGGCGTGGAAGTGAAGATCCCCGGCACCGACCACGCGGTGACGATCGGCTTCCCGGTGGGCTCGCTGATCCAGATCCGCGACGGCCAGACGCTGGCGCCGGGCGAGGTGCTCGCGCGCATCCCGGTGGAAGGCCAGAAGACCCGCGACATCACCGGCGGTCTGCCGCGCGTGGCCGAGCTCTTCGAGGCCCGCAGCCCCAAGGACAAGGGCACGCTGGCCGAGATGACCGGCACGGTGTCCTTCGGCAAGGAGACCAAGGGCAAGGTGCGACTGCAGATCACCGACCCGGACGGCAAGGTCTACGAGGAGCTCGTGCCCAAGGAGAAGAACATCCTGGTGCACGAGGGCCAGGTGGTCAACAAGGGCGAGTCCATCGTCGACGGTCCGGCCGATCCGCAGGACATCCTGCGCCTGCTGGGCATCGAGGAGCTGGCCCGCTACATCGTCGACGAGGTGCAGGACGTCTACCGTCTGCAGGGCGTGAAGATCAACGACAAGCACATCGAGGTGATCGTCCGCCAGATGCTGCGCCGGGTGCAGATCGTCGACGCGGGCGAGACGAGCTACATCGCCGGCGAACAGGTCGAGCGCTCGGAGCTGCTCAACACCAACGACCGCATGGCCGCCGAGGGGAAGCTCCCGGCCACCCATTCAGACGTGCTGCTGGGCATCACCAAGGCGTCGCTGTCCACCGACTCCTTCATCTCCGCGGCGTCCTTCCAGGAAACCACCCGGGTGCTCACCGAGGCTGCCATCATGGGCAAGCGCGACGAGCTGCGCGGCCTGAAGGAGAACGTGATCGTCGGCCGACTGATCCCCGCGGGCACCGGCATGGCCTTCCATGCCGCCCGCAAGGTGAAGGAGGAAATGGACGACGCCGAGCGACGCGCCATCGCCGTGCAGGAGGCCGAGGAGCTGGCCGGCCTGCAGACGGCGTCCGTCGAAGCCGACGCCGACGAGGCCACCCCGCCCGCCAGCGTGTGAGTTCGACGACAGCCGGGCGGCCTTCGCGGCGCCCGGCGGTTGTCAGGCTCCAAGCCCCGTCCTATACTTGAAGGCTTTTCCTGCGGCACGCCGCTGCTTTTCGCCGCGCGCCGGGTTTTCGGCTTCCAGCCCTTTTGGGCTCCATGGGGCCGCCCGCGCAGGCAAGACCTTCTGCAAGACCGAATCGAACGCGCCGCAGCGGCGAACCCTGGATCCCGAAATGCCCACCATCAATCAACTCGTCCGCCACGGTCGCACGATCGAGCGAGCCAAGTCGAAGTCGCCGGCCATGCAAAGCAGCCCGCAGCGCCGCGGCGTGTGCACGCGCGTCTACACCACCACCCCGAAGAAGCCGAACTCGGCGCTTCGCAAGGTGGCCAAGGTGCGCCTGACCAACGGCTTCGAGATCATTTCCTACATCGGCGGCGAAGGCCACAACCTGCAGGAGCACAGCGTGGTGCTCGTGCGCGGCGGCCGCGTGAAGGATCTGCCCGGCGTGCGCTACCACATCGTTCGTGGCTCGCTCGACCTGCAAGGCGTCAAGGACCGCAAGCAGTCGCGGTCCAAGTACGGCGCCAAGCGCCCGAAGAAGGCCTGAGGGCCTGCTGCGCGGGCTGGATCGCGCGCCGCGGTGCTCGCCGTACCGAAGTACGGCTGCGCTCCGGGGCACGCGCTGCAGCCCGCTCGCGACGGCCCTCCGGCCTTCTTCGCCGTCTGAGGACTGCGGGGTTGCTGGGTGGTTGTCTAGTAAGTGGCTGCTCTGATGGGTGGCCGAGGTGGGGGTCGGAAGACGCCCGCCAACTGAAACTGTTGAAGGAATCGAAATGCCCCGTCGTCGCGAAGTACCGAAGCGCGAGATCCTGCCCGATCCGAAGTTCGGCTCGGTGGACCTGTCCAAGTTCATGAACGTGATCATGGAGTCCGGCAAGAAGGCCGTGGCAGAACGCATCATCTACGGTGCGCTCGAGCAGGTCGAGAAGAAGTCGGGCAAGGACCCGCTGGAGATCTTCACCGTCGCGCTGAACAACATCAAGCCGATGGTCGAGGTCAAGAGCCGCCGGGTGGGTGGCGCGAACTACCAGGTGCCGGTCGAAGTGCGTCCGGTGCGCCGGGTGGCGCTGGCCATGCGCTGGCTGAAGGAATCGGCGCGCAAGCGCGGCGAGAAGTCCATGGCCCAGCGCCTGGCCAACGAGCTGCTCGAGGCCGTCGAGGGCCGCGGCGGCGCGATGAAGAAGCGCGACGAAGTGCACCGCATGGCCGAGGCCAACAAGGCCTTCTCGCACTTCCGGTTCTGATCTTCCCCGTTCACCTTCCTGCACCTCGGCCGCTCTTCGGGTAAGCGCGAATCCGCGCCTGACCCGCGAGCGGCTCCTGTTTTTGGAGCGACCCCATGTCCCGCAAGACTCCGATCGAGCGCTATCGAAACATCGGCATCTCCGCGCACATCGATGCCGGCAAGACGACGACCACCGAGCGCATCCTGTACTACACCGGTGTGAACCACAAGATCGGCGAGGTGCACGACGGCGCGGCGACGATGGACTGGATGGAGCAGGAGCAGGAGCGTGGCATCACGATCACCTCCGCGGCCACCACCTGCTTCTGGAAGGGCATGGACATGTCCTACCCGGAGCACCGCTTCAACATCATCGACACCCCCGGGCACGTGGACTTCACCATCGAGGTGGAGCGTTCCATGCGCGTGCTGGACGGCGCCTGCATGGTCTATTGCGCGGTGGGCGGCGTGCAGCCGCAGTCGGAGACCGTCTGGCGCCAGGCCAACAAGTACAAGGTGCCGCGCCTGGCCTTCGTCAACAAGATGGACCGCACCGGCGCGAACTTCTTCAAGGTCTATGACCAGATGAAGGTGCGCCTGAAGGCCAACCCGGTGCCTATCGTGGTGCCCATCGGTGCCGAGGAGAACTTCACCGGCGTGATCGACCTCATCAAGATGAAGGCGATCCTCTGGGACGAGGCGAGCCAGGGCATGAAGTTCGAGTTCAAGGACATCCCCGCCGAGCTGCAGGCCGACGCCACCAAGTGGCGCGAGAACATGATCGAGGCGGCCGCCGAGTCCAGCGAGGAGCTGATGAACAAGTACCTCGAGTCGGGCGAGCTGACCGAGGCCGAGATCAAGCAGGGCATCCGTGCGCGCACGCTGGCCGCCGAGATCCAGCCGATGTTCTGCGGCACCGCCTTCAAGAACAAGGGCGTGCAGCGCATGCTCGACGGCGTCATCGACTTCCTGCCCTCGCCCATCGATGTCCCCCCGGTCCCGGGCACCGACGAGTCCGAGAAGGAAGTCGTGCGCAAGGCCGACGACAACGAGAAGTTCGCCGCGCTGGCCTTCAAGCTGATGACCGACCCCTACGTCGGCCAGCTGACTTTCGTGCGTGTGTACTCCGGCGTGCTCAAGAGCGGCGATTCGGTCTACAACCCGATCCGCGGCAAGAAGGAGCGCATCGGCCGGATCCTGCAGATGCACGCCAACCAGCGCGAGGAGATCAAGGAGATCCTGGCCGGCGACATCGCCGCCTGCGTGGGCCTGAAGGACGTGACCACCGGCGAGACCCTGTGCGACCCGGAAAGCATCATCACGCTCGAGAAGATGATCTTCCCCGAGCCGGTGATCTCCCAGGCGGTGGAGCCCAAGACCAAGGCCGACCAGGAGAAGATGGGCATCGCGCTCGGCCGCCTGGCCGCCGAAGACCCGTCCTTCCGTCTGCGCACCGACGAGGAGTCGGGCCAGACCATCATCTCGGGCATGGGCGAGCTGCACCTGGAGATCATCGTCGACCGCATGAAGCGCGAGTTCGGCGTGGAAGCCAACGTGGGCAAGCCGCAGGTGGCCTACCGCGAGACCATCCGCAAGGAAGTCTCCGATGTCGAAGGCAAGTTCGTCCGCCAGTCCGGCGGCAAGGGCCAGTACGGCCACGTCGTGCTGAAGATCGAGCCGCAGGAGCCGGGCAAGGGCTTCGAGTTCGTCGACGCCATCAAGGGCGGCGTGGTGCCGCGCGAGTTCATCCCGGCGGTCAAGAAGGGCATCGAAGACACGCTGCCCAGCGGCGTGCTGGCCGGCTACCCGGTGGTGGACGTGAAGGTGTCGCTCACCTTCGGTTCGTACCACGAGGTGGACTCCA
>JAIYCR010000104.1 GCA_027487905.1 Rubrivivax sp.
CCAGCCGGTGCGGGCTGCGCCAGGCTTTCGGCCAGCGTGTCGCGCTCGGTGCGCTTGCGGGCTTTGCCAGCGGCCAGGAACTCGGGCATTCCCACGCCCAGCGGCGCCCGGGGCAGCGCCTGGACGGCCGCCTCGCACTCCGAAGGAATCCAGCGCCGCAAGCGCGGGCCGACCAATACCGGGACCGGCGCGGCCCCGGATCGGATCAGGTCAGACAGGGTGCGGGGTGACACGCCGAAGAATGCGGCGGTCGTCAATTCATCCCACAGGGCGCCGGGAGGCGGCGGCTTCACTCCGGTGACCGCACCTAGACCCGTCGCAGGACTGGTCGACTTCATTTCCTGACTCGATTTATCCGAAACCTGCATTCGCATCGCTCCGTGGTTGGATGTGAATGCAAAGGCTAAAGCAGCCTATCAAGGCCACTGTGGATAACTCGGCGCTTAGGTGCAGAAAGCTGCGGCTAAGTCATTGAAAGGAATCACCTTTCTGAACATCGAACAATCCTTAGAGTGGGACGTGCTCGTTGGGGATCGTTCAGCCTCGCGTGCCGCTTGTCACTCCTTTTCTCCCATCTTTCGCAGCTCAATCACCTCAGCCGTCCGGTACACGAACGCCCCCCACGCCTCCAGCAGCGCCCGCCGCTCGGCCGCGAACTCGGCGCGGTTGTACGCCTTGCGCACCCGGTCCCGCTCGTTGTGCGCTAGGCATGCCTCGATGACGTCCGGGCGGGCGGCGCCCGTCTCGTTCGCCCAGGTGGAGAAGGTGGCGCGGCACAGCCCGTGAACGGTCGTCGCCTCACGCACCTGCAGGCGGGTCAGAACGGTGAGCATCGCCATGTTGGACAGCGCCCGCTCGGGGTCGGTGGGGGACGGGAACACCAGCCCCACACGCTCCCCGGGCAGGCTCTCCAGCAGCGCCAGCGCCTGAGCGCTCAGGTAGACGGTGTGAGGCTCCCCGCCCTTCATGCGCTCGGCCGGGCAGACCCACACGCCCGCCTCGAAGTCGATTTCCTCCCAGCGGGTGCCCAGGGCCTCACCCGTGCGCGATGCTGTGAGGACGGCCCATTCCAGCGCTCGGGCGGCGGTGCCTGGTGCGGTGCGGATGCGGCCCATCAGCGCCGGGGCTTCGCGGTAGGGGAGCGCTCGATGCTCACCCCGCTCCCGCTTCGGCGCGGCCTCCTTCATCTTGCGAAGGATCGCAGCGGCTTGGTTCACCGTGGCGCGGCCGTGGAAGATGGCGTCCTCGAAGACTGCATCCAGCCGCTGCCGGATGCGGGTCGTCGTCTCGGGCAGCGCCGCGCCGTGCGGCAGGTTGCGGGCGCGTTCGTGCGGCTGGATGGAAGACAGCGCCTCCAGCAGCTCGGGCGCCTGGATGGTGGCAATCGGCCGATGCCACAGGGCGGCCGGAACGTGGTTCTCCAGGCTCGCAATCCACTGCGCGGAGTGCTTCGGGGTGCGGGTCTTCTCGATCACCCGTTCGTGATAGTCCCGGGCGCAGCGGGCCAGGGTCCAGCGCTCCACCGCTTCGGCCTGCGCCCTCTCTGCGGCGGCGGCTTGCGCGGCCTGCCGATCCGCCTGCCGGATGGCGTTGCGCTCGTCCAGCGGGTCGATGCCTGCGGCCAGCTTCGCCCGCGCCCGCTGCGCCTCGTCCCGGGCGGCGGTGAGGCTGGCGCCGGCCATCGCCAGACTGTTGCGGCGGCAGGCCCCTAAGCCCAGGTCACGGCGCCGGCCGTCCGGGGCGGTGTAGCGCCAGAAGAACGAAGCGGGCGCCGGGTGCGGGCCTTGCGCTCGAAGCACCAGCCCCCCGCCGTCCGACAGATCGCCCTCGGCCGATTTCCAGACCTGCGCGGGCGTCAGGATGTTCAACCGTGCGGTTGGTCGCTTGCGCGTCGTTGTGCCTGCCATCCCGTCCCCTTCGTGTGGGGAACGGTTCTGTTTCCCACACTGTTCCCCACACGAAGCGCAAGGCATGGGGCCTTTGCGCTGCACCTTGGTGCATCGTAGTTTCCGGGGGGTTGGGGATTTTCTCCAGCAGAATCAGGCACTTAGGCTTGTTTTCTGCACCTTCCCGCTACTGCGTTGCACCGTAGCGTAATACTGTACTGGCGGAGAGCCAGGGATTCGAACCCTGGAGCCCTTTCGGGCTGCCGGTTTTCAAGACCGGTGCAATCGACCACTCTGCCAGCTCTCCTGAAGGCCGCTGAAGTGTAGTTCCCGAACCTCAGGCCAGGCTCCGCCGGCACCGGCGCTCACCCGGGCGCGCGCGCCTGTTCGCAGCGCACCTGCACCACGTCGCGCCGCCCGCCATCCACGCGCACCGCCGTCAGGTGGCCGCCCCAGACGCAGCCGGTGTCGATGGCCAGCAGGTCGGCGCGGTCGATGAGGCCCAGCGTGGACCAGTGGCCGAAGGCCACCGGCACCCCCTCGGTTCTTCGGCGGGGCATCTCGAACCAGGCGACGTAGCCTGCAGGGGCCTTGTCCAGGCCACCCTTGGCGCTCATGTCCAGCCGGCCGGTGCCGCGTTCGACGAAGCGGATGCGGGTCAGGGCGTTGACCACATAGCGCAGCCGGTCCGGGCCTGCGAGGTCGTCGCGCCAGCGGTCGGGCTGGTTGCCGTACATGGTCTCCAGGAAGGCCCGCCAGTCGTCCGCGCGCAGCCGCTGCTGCACTTCACCGGCCCGTTCCAGCGTGTCCTCGGCGCTCCATTCGGCCGGAACGCCGGCATGCACGCACAGCCAGCCGGAGAACTGCACGGCCATGCTCTGCTGGCGCAGCCAGTCCAGCCAGACGCTGCGCTCGGGTGACTGGAGGATGGGGTCCAGGGTGTCGTTGCGGTGGGGCTTGCGCACGCCATGCGAGACCGCCAGCAGGTGCAGGTCGTGGTTGCCCAGCAGGCAGGTGGCGGCGCCGTCAAGGCCGCGCAGCCGGCGCAGCGTGGCCAGGGACTGCGGCCCGCGGTTGACCAGGTCGCCCAGTGCACACAGGCGGTCGCGGGAGGGAGAGAAGCCGATTTCAGCGAGCAGCCGGTCGAGCGCGTCGCAGCAACCCTGCAGGTCGCCGATGAGGTAATCCATGCTGTCCATTCTGCTACGCTCATTTCCCGCTTCTGCGGTGGCCCGGCGAACGAGACGCCCGGGGCCTCCGACCCTTCATGGACCTCACGCTGCTGGCCTTCCTGATCCTGCTCAACGGCGCCTTCGCCATGTCGGAGATGGCGCTCACCGCGGCCCGCAAGACGCGGCTGCAGCTGATGGTCGAAACGGGCGACAAGCTGGCGGGCACAGCGCTTGCGCTGCACGAGAACCCGACCAAGTTCCTCTCGGTGGTGCAGATCGGCATCACCTCCATCGGCGTGCTCAACGGCATCGTGGGCGAGGCGGCCTTCGCCGACCCGCTGTCGCACTGGCTGATCCACCGATTCGACGTGGCCGAGCGCTGGGCCAGCATCGCCTCCACCGGGCTGGTGGTGGTGATCATCACCTTCCTCACCATCATCTTCGGCGAGCTGGTGCCCAAGCGCCTGGGCCAGCTCTACCCGGAGGCGGTGGCCCGGCTGGTTGCGCAGCCCATGGAGTGGCTTTCCATCGCCGCGCGGCCCTTCGTCAAGCTGCTGTCCTTCTGCACCGAGGGCACGCTACGGCTGCTGGGCATCCGGGGCGGTTCCAGCCGGGCGGTCACCGAGGAGGAGATTGCCGCGCAGCTCGAGGAAGGGCTGGACGCGGGCGTCATCGAAGCGCAGGAGCACCAGATGGTGCGCAACGTGTTCCGGCTGGACGACCGGCAGATCGGCTCGATGATGATCCCGCGCGCGGAGATCGCCTGGCTCGATGTGCTGGCGGGGCCGCAGGCGCTGCTCGACCGCATCGCCGAAGGACAGCATTCGCGCTACCCGGTGTGCAGGGGCAGCCTGGACGAGGTGGTCGGCGTGATCAACAGCAACACGCTGCTGATGCAGGTGACCGGTGGCGGCCAGCTGAACCTCGAGCAGGGGCTGAGCGCACCGGTGTTCGTGCCCGAGACGCTGTCGGGCATGGAGCTGCTCGAGCACTTCCGCGCGACCAGCGCGGAGCTGGTGTTCGTGGTCGACGAGTACGGCTCGGTGCAGGGCGTGATCACCGAACGCGATGTGCTTGAGGCCATCACCGGCGAATTCACCACGCCCACCGAAGACGATGCCTGGGCGGTGCGGCGCGAGGACGGCAGCTGGCTCTTCGACGGCCTGATTCCGGTGCCCGAGCTGAAGGACCGCCTGTCGCTCAAGGAACTGCCCGAGGAGGAACGGGGGCGCTACAACACGCTGGCCGGCATGGTCATGCTGCTGCTGGGCCGCCTGCCCCGAACCGCCGACCACGTCGACTGGCTGGGCTGGCGCTTCGAGGTGGTCGACCTGGACGGCAAGCGGGTGGACAAGGTGCTCGTCACGCGGCTGCCCGGCGACGACGCAGACGACCAGGGCTGAGCGCCGTCGTTCGTCAGGCCCAGGGCCCCAGCAGGACCACGGCAGCCGCAACTGCGGCAGCCCCCAACCCGAGCAGCAGCACCGCGGACAAGGGCCGGGCGAAGTCCGCGCCGCCCGCCTGCCAGGCCACGCCGATGCGGGTGGCGGTGTTGGCGGCCACCGCCAGCCACACGCCGACCCTCAGCGTGTCGACGTCCAGCTGGCCATCCCGGTGCAGCGAGGCCAGCGAGGCCACCGGTGCGTGGGCGTCGGCAAGGCCCGCCAGCGCGCTGCCCGCCAGCACGCCACCGCCACCGCCCCAGTGGCGGGCCCAGCCGATCACCACCGTCACGCCGGCGATCAGGCCGGCCACCGCGAGGGCCTCGACCACCCGCAGGCCGCCGGTCTGGGCATGGGGCGTCGCGGCGTGTGCGGTGGTGTCGGTGGGTGGAGCACCGGGCTGGCGGCGTCGCTGAACCCGGGCGGAAGCCACGGCCGCCGTCAATGCGGCGCACAAGGCCATGGGCAGCAACGCGCGGGCGGCCGACGGGTCGACCGCCGCCGACATGATCAGGGTCTGCACCCAGGTGGCCACCGATGACGCTGCGGCGGCGGCCAGCGCGGCCGCGGGAGGGGCGGTGCCGCGTCGATGAGCGACGGCCATGGCGGCGATCGTCGCAGTGCTGGAGACGAAGCCGGACACCAGGCCCCAGGCCCACAGCCCGTGGCCCGGTCCCAGCCACCGCACCACCAGACCGCCGGCCACCTGAAGCGCGAGGATCAGCGTGGTCAGCACTGCCAGTGTGTGCAGGTTCAGCCCCCCCAGCGCCGGCCAGGGTCGATCGGGCAGCCAGGCCAGTGCGAGTGCCGCGACCGCGAAGATGCCCGCGCCGCGCAGGACCGGGCTCATGCGGGCCGAGGGCCGTCGCATCCGGGCGCGGCTGCGCTCATGCCGACCAGCTGCTGCCGTGCTCGGGCACGTGCACGGGGCTGTTCCAGCGCTCCTGAAGGCGATGGCGCAGCGCATCGCTCGCCGCGGCTTCGCCGTGGACCACGAAGGTGCTGCGCGGAGGGCGGGCCAGTGCGGACACCCATTCCATCAGCCCCTGCGCATCGGCGTGTCCGGAGAGCCCTGCGATCTGGCTGACCCGCGCCCGCACCGGCCACCAGGCGCCGTGGATCTTGACCTCGGTCTCCCCGGCCAGCAGGCGGGCGCCCCGGGTGCCGCCGGCCTGGAAACCGGGGAAGACGATGGCATGGCGCGGGTCGGGTGCCATGCGCTTGAGGTGGTGCAGCACCCGCCCGCCGGTGGCCATCCCGCTGGCCGCGAGGATGACCATGGGCATGCGCCGCGAGGCCAGGCGCATGGACGCCGCAGACGATGCGGTGAGCATCACCCCTTGATCCAGCCCCGCCGCCTCGGCAGCGGAGATCCGCAGGCCGCGGCGGTGCCGCTGGTACAGCGCCGTGGCCTGGATGGCCATGGGACTGTCCAGCACCACCGGCAGTGCTGCGGGCAGTTCGCCCGCCTCCTTGAGCCGCTGCAGCGCCAGCAGCAATGCCTGCGCACGGCCCACCGCGAAGGTGGGCAGCAGCACGCTGCCGCCCCGCCCGATGGTGTCGCGCACGATGGCACCCAGCTCGGCCACCGGGTCGCCCGGGGGGTGCAGCCGCTGGCCATAGGTGGATTCGACGAGCAGCACATCGGCTTGTTCCAGCGGCTCGGGCGGCGGCATCAGCAGGTCGTCGCTGCGGCCGAGGTCGCCGCTGTAGACCAGGCGCTCATCGCCCGAGTTCAGCGCGATCCAGCTCGCGCCGAGCAGGTGGCCGGCGGGCCGGAAGGTCGCGGTGACATGGCCGATCCGCACCGTGTCGCGGCCGCGGGCCAGCGGCCGCAGCTGCGCGATGGCGCGACGCGCTTCGGCCACGGTGTAGAGAGGCCGTGCGGGCGTGTGCCGGCTGGTGTGGTCCCGGTTGGCGCGCCGTGCGTCCTCTTCTGCCAGGTGGGCGCTGTCCAGCAGCAGCACTTCGCAGAGGTCGCGCGTGGCCGCAGTGCAGTGCACCGGGCCCCGGAACCCGGCGCGTACCAGCAGCGGCAGCGCGCCGCTGTGGTCGAGGTGGGCATGGCTGAGCAGCACCGCGTCCACTTCGGATGCAGCGGCAGGCATGGGCGCCCAGTTGCGTTCGCGCAGGGTCTTGTAGCCCTGGAACAGGCCGCAGTCGAGCAACACGGATTGGCCGCCCAGCGCAACCCGGTGGCGAGAGCCGGTCACGGTGTCGGCTGCGCCGAGGAATTGGAGGTCCATGTCCGGCAGTGTGGGCTGCGCGAGGCGGGGCTGGCTTGTCGGACATCAAGCCCGAACCGGGACATCCGCGCGCGTCAGGCGCCCCTGCCTCAGGCTCCGAGTGTGAAGAGGGTGGCCGAGGGCAGCACCCGGATGCCGGGCTGGCTTTCGATCATCGCGCGCACCAGCGCCCGTGCCACGGTTCGCGCCGGTACCGGGCGCCAGCGCAGCGGCACCAGGCGCTGCACCGGACCGAGCAGCCGCAGCGCCCAGTCCTCCGCCGGGCGGCGGGCCTGCCCCAGCGCCCTGCGGTCACCGACCAGCAGCGATGGCCGGGCGATCACCACCGTGCGGAAGCCCAGCGTGGCGATGGCTTGCTCCATCTCGCCCTTGACCCGGTTGTAGAAGACGCGCGAGGACTTGTCCGCACCCAGCGCCGACACGACCGCGATGCGGGTGGCACCGGCCAGGCGGGCAGCGCGCGCGACGGCCAGCACCGCGTCGTAGTCGATGCGCCGGAAGGCAGCCTCGGAGCCGGCTTCGCGCAGCGTCGTGCCCAGCAGGATGAAGACGTCGTCGGCGGGGGTGCGCGGAGACCCGGGGCTGGCCGCCAGCGTCTCGAAGTCGACGCGGTGGCGGTGCAGCTTGATGCTCGGCGGCAGCGACGACGCCTGACTGCGCACGAAGGCATGGACGCTGGCATAGCGCTGCGATGCGAGCAGCAGCGGCAGCACCGAGCGGCCCACCAGGCCTGTGCCGCCGGCAACCCAGGCGGTCCGGGCGCGGATGTCCACCGCACCGCGCCGAGGGTCGCCGCGACGCTCCCGTCCGTCGTCGGGCGTGCCCGCGGCGGGCCGCTCGCCCCGCCCGCTGCTGCCTGCCCGGTTGTCTGCCCGGTTGTCTGCCCGGTTTTCCGTCCGGCTGTCCGCTTCCGCGTGTCCGCCCGCAGTCGAAGGCCCTCCGCGGTGCGCGGCGCTGGGTTCGGGGGCGGAGCTAGGGGCCATGCCGCACTGTAAGGAAGAGTTCCCCGACGACAGGCGCCGCCGCGGCGGATGTGGGCAGTTGTTCGCGCATCAGCCCCCGGGCAAGGGGGGGTAGAAAGATTCGCCGGCGTTGCGACAGGGCCGAAGCCCCCCCGGCGACCGGTCAGCGCTTGGGGGTGCTGCCGCGCGACGGTCCCCCGCCGCCCGGCCGCCCGTCACGGCGGGGGCCACCGCCACCGCCACCACCGCCGCCACCACCACCACCGGATCGACCACCCGCCGATGCCGACGCCGGCCGACCGCCCGGACGTCCGCCGCCGCTTCGACCGCCACCGCCACCGCCGCCGCCGCCGCCCGCCCCAGGCCGACCGCCGCCCGGCGCGCCGCCCCGGCCGTTGCGCTGGGTGCCGCCCACGCCGATGGTCATACGGCCCAGCACGATGGGCTCGGCCCGCTCGCCCGGCGCCGGGCCGAAGCCGTCGATCACCTCGCTCGGGATCTGGCGCTTGATGAGCTTCTCGATGTCGCGCAGGAAGATCTCCTCGTCCAGGCACACCAGCGAGATGGCCTCGCCCTGGGCACCCGCGCGGCCGGTGCGGCCGATGCGGTGGACATAGTCCTCCGGCACGTTGGGCAGCTCGAAGTTCACGACGTGCGGCAGCTGGTCGATGTCGATGCCCCGCGCGGCGATGTCGGTGGCCACCAGCACCTGCAGGTCGTTGCTCTTGAAGTCGGCCAGCGCCTTGGTGCGTGCACCCTGGCTCTTGTTGCCGTGGATGGCCATGGCGCTGATGCCCTGCTCGTTCAGGAACTCGGCCAGCCGGTTCGCACCGTGCTTCATGCGGGTGAAGACCAGCACCTGGTGCCAGTCGCCGGTCTTGATGAGGTGGGCGAGCAGGTCCTTCTTGCGCTCGCGGCCCACCGGGTGGATCTTCTGCGCGATGGTTTCCGCGGTGGCGTTGCGGCGGGCCACCTCGATCAGCGCCGGCTGGTTCAGCAGCCGGTCGGCGAGCGTCTTGATCTCGTCGCTGAAGGTGGCGGAGAAGAGCAGGCTCTGCTTCTTCGCGGGCACGATGGCCAGCACCTTCTTGATGTCGTGGATGAAGCCCATGTCGAGCATGCGGTCGGCCTCGTCGAGGACGAAGATCTCCACGTGCGACAGGTCCAGCGTGCCCTGCTGGTGGTGATCGAGCAGGCGGCCGGGCGTCGCCACGAGGATGTCCACGCCGCGGCGCAGGCGGTCGATCTGCGGCTGCATGCCCACGCCGCCGAACATCACCATGCTGGCAAGCGTCGTGTACTTGCCGTAGAGCCGCACCGACTCCTCCACCTGCGCGGCGAGCTCGCGGGTGGGGGTGAGCACGAGCGCGCGGATGGCCAGGCGGCCGCGGGCATCGCGGGCAGGCTTGCCCTTGAGCAGGCGCTGCAGCATGGGCAGGGTGAAGCCGGCGGTCTTGCCGGTGCCGGTCTGGGCGCCGGCCAGCAGGTCGCCGCCTTGCAGCACCGCGGGGATGGCCTGCAGCTGGATGGGGGTGGGCGTGGTGTAGCCCTGTTCGCGAACGGCCTTGAGCAGTTCGTCGCACAGGCCAAGGGTGTCGAATGACATGGAGGAAGGTTCTCGGGGGAAGGCCACCAGTCGCCGTCACAGGGACGGGAGTCGGCCGGGAATCGGGGAGGGCCGGGCGGACTGGGCGCGCGAGGCCCGAAGCGGCGCTGGCCTGGCGGGCAGGGCAGCGCGGCGTCGAATCCCGAGTCTACCCCGGTGGAAACCCTGACGACCCAGCGCGATGCTGCACCGCGAGCGTCAGCAGCGCTGCCAGCGCGAAAGGCACCCCCACCCAGGCCAGCCGTTCCAGGCCCACCCACGGCGTGGCCAGGCCGCCCACGGCGGCGCCCAGTGCGGTGCCCAGGTAGAGCATGGAGGTGTTCAGCGACATCAGCAGCGGCGCCTGGGCCGGCGCTGCCAGCGCCAGCCGGGATTGCTGTGCGGCCATCATGCCGAAGCCGGCCACGCCCCAGGCCAGCAGCACCGCCACCAGCAGCGGCCAGGAACCCGCGGTCAGCGGCAGCGCCGCCATCGTCAGCGCCAGCACCGACAGGTGCAGCAGCAAGGTGCGCCGCCAGCCCAGGCGGTCGTTCTCCCAACCTCCGAGCAGCGTGCCGGCCACGCCGGACAGTCCGAAGAGCATGAGCGTGAGCGACAGGCGGCTCGCGTCCATCGGCACCAGGGCCTTGAGCACAGGCCCGATGTAGGCGAAGACAAGGAAGATCGCAGTGAAGTAGAGGAGGGTCAGCGCCAGTGCGCGCAGCACCGCGCCATCGCGCAGCACCCCGCCCAGGCCGTCGAAGCTCGCCCCCGGGGCACGGATGTCGCGCGGCAGTGCCGCGGCCAGCAGCACGCCGCACAGCAGCGCGGCGGCGGCCACGCCGGCCACCGGCACGGCCCAGCCGTGGCGCAGCCCCAGCCACGCGCCCAGCGGCAGCCCCACCACATAGCTCAGGCTGATGCCCAGGAAGACCAGCGACAGCGCCCGCCCTCGCCGTGCAGGCTCCACCGCCGCCACGGCGATGCCCGCGGCGATCGGGGAGAAGGCCGCCCCCACGCCCATCAGCGTGCGGCCGGCCAGCAGCACCGGCAGGCTGGAGGCCAGCGCGCACACGACATTGCCCAGCGCAAACACGCCGATGGCCGCCAGCAGCGCCTGCTTGCGCGGCCATCGCCCTGTGGCCACCACCGCCAGCGGCGCCAGCAGCGCGGTGGACAGTGCGTAGACCGTCATCGCCTGCCCGGCTGCGGCCACCCCCACGCCGAGCGCATCGCCGATGGGCACGAGCAGGCCGGTGAGGATGAAGGCGCCCGTGCCGATGACGAGGTTGGACAGCGACAGCAGGAGCAGCAGCTTGAGCATGCGGGGCAGTGTCGACGATGAGTGCCGAGAATCGGCGCCGCCGCATCGCCGACAATCGAGGGTTTCGTGCCCACCCCCACTCCAGGAAGCCCATGGCGCAATACGTTTTGACTCCGCCGAAACAACTGCCCGGCTTCGCCGGCCTCCACTCGCTTCGCTCGCGGAGGGCCATCTGAATGGCGCAGTACGTTTTCACCATGAACCGCGTCGGCAAGATCGTGCCGCCGAAGCGGCAGATCCTGAAGGACATCACGCTGTCCTTCTTCCCCGGCGCGAAGATCGGCATGCTCGGCATCAACGGCAGCGGCAAGAGCACGCTGCTGAAGATCATGGCCGGCGTCGACAAGGACATCGAAGGCGAAGCCGTCCCGATGCCGGGGCTGAAGATCGGCTATCTGCCCCAGGAGCCGCAGATCAACCCCGACCAGACCGTGCGCGAGGCGGTGGAAGAGGGCATCGGCGGCGTGCTGGCGGCCAAGAAGCGCCTGGACGAGGTCTACGCCGCCTACGCCGAGCCCGACGCCGACTTCGACGCCCTGGCCGCCGAGCAGGCCGAGCTCGAGGCGGTGATCGCCGCGGCCGGCAGCGAGAACACCGACCTGCAGCTCGAACTGGCCGCCGACGCGCTGCGCCTGCCGCCCTGGGACGCGCAGATCGGCGTGCTCTCCGGCGGCGAGAAGCGCCGCGTTGCCCTGTGCCGCCTGCTGCTGAGCAAGCCGGACATACTGCTGCTGGACGAACCCACCAACCACCTGGACGCCGAGTCGGTGGAGTGGCTGGAGCACTTCCTGCAGCGCTTCCCCGGAACCGTGGTGGCCATCACCCACGACCGCTACTTCCTCGACAACGCGGCCGAGTGGATCCTCGAGCTCGACCGTGGCAGCGGCATCCCCTGGAAGGGCAACTACTCCGACTGGCTCGACCAGAAGGAACGCCGCCTGGAGATCGAGCAGAAGAAGGAGGACGCTCGCATCAAGGCGATGAAGGAGGAGCTCAAGTGGGTGCGCAGCAATGCCAAGGCGCGCCAGACCAAGAGCAAGGCCCGCATGGCCCGCTTCGAGGAGCTGTCCGACACCGACTATCAGCGCCGCAACGAGACCAACGAGATCTTCATCCCCGTGGCCGAGCGCCTGGGCCATGAGGTGATCGAGTTCAAGAACGTCTCCAAGAGCTTCGGCGACCGCCTGCTGCTGGACAACGTCAACTTCAAGGTGCCCGCCGGCGCCATCGTGGGCATCATCGGCCCGAACGGTGCGGGCAAGTCCACGCTCTTCCGGCTGCTGCAGGGCACCGAGCAGCCCGACAGCGGCGAGGTCGTCATCGGCAAGACGGCCAAGCTCGCCTTCGTCGACCAGAGCCGCGAGAGCCTGGAGGCCGGCAACACCGTGTGGCAGGACGTCTCCGGCGGCCTGGACAACATCGTCGTCGGCCCGTTCGTGATGCCCAGCCGGGCCTACCTCGGCCGCTTCAACTTCAAGGGCAACGACCAGCAGAAGCTGGTGGGTTCGCTGTCCGGCGGCGAGCGCGGCCGGCTGCACCTGGCCAAGACCCTGG
>JAIYCR010000101.1 GCA_027487905.1 Rubrivivax sp.
GCGCATGTGCTGGCACTGATGGACTGGGACACCGGCCTGCCCCTGTACCGCCACCCGCGCTGGCAGCCACCGGAACTGCGCATCCGCGCCAGTGATGACGATGACCGTCCCTGGGCGGTGGTGCTGCACGAGCTGCCCGTGGCGACCTTCGACGACATCGGCAAGGCCGGTGCGTACCTCGCGTTCATGCGGGGGGCGAGCGTCGAGCCGCGCGTGTTCCGCTGAACCATCCGGTCGACCGTTCGAGACCCTTCAGACGGCGCGATCCAGATCCACTCCAGGCCGTCACCCTGCACGCCCCCGGTCCAGCACCGGGGGCGTTCCTGTTTCCAAGACTGCGAACGGGGCGACGGGCGCTCAGCGACCGGTCAGGGACTGCACCTCACGCTCGATCAGCCAGTGCAGGAAGCGGGTGTCATCGGAGTGCCCCCAGTAGTGGGCCTTGCACCGGCGGACGTAGGCCTGCAGGTCCGCGACGCTGCGGATGGATCCCGGCTCGATGGCGGTGATGCGGGCCAGCCGGGCCCGTTCGGGTCGGGTCAGTCGAAGCTGGTTTCCGGAGCGCAGCATGTCGGGTCGGCCTTGTCGGGAAGCCACGCATCTTCGCGTGCCTGCGCAGGTCTGTGCACACGCGCTGCTGCCCGCAGCGAAGAAATTTCTGCAGTGACAGCCGAATGCTTCTGCGGTGTCACTTTTGCGGTCTGCCTGCCAGGACATCCGGGCAGGGCGTGGCCCAGCAACAACGGCGCGGCCACGCACAGTGCGGTCATGCGAACCGTGCCACCTCCCCGCGCACCGATGCCCGACCAAGGCACGGACCCTGGCGCCCTTTGCGCGGGCAAGCGCGGCAAAGGCTCTGTCGCTGGCACCACCCCGGTTGAATCCACGGCGCCGATGGCGCAGACTTGCCGGGCTCACACCCACTCCCGACAGGAGTGTTTCCGATGCCGACCGAACCGGCGGCAGCGGCGTCGCAGTCGTTACCTGCCTCGGATGATCATCTGAGCCACCGTGCCGGCCACGATTCGTCGTGTGCCTGCACATCCTTCCCTTGCGGGGACACCAGTCCCCACCGGGAACGGCGTTCCCGTCTCCCCTTTTCGCCACGAGAGGAGAACGCCATGAACTTCCACCCTTTCCAGGGTCTTCAAAATCTGCCGGACCTGCCCGATGCCGCCCATGCGTCTCGGGAGGACCTGGTGGCAGAGATGCTGGGCCTGCAGGCCCACCCATTGCCAGGCCCGACGCCGGCTGCGCTGCGCGTCAGCGACCGGGAGACGCCCCACGAGGACCCGGCCACGCAGCAGCTCCTGACGCGCCGACTCGGTGTCGCCCGCGAGCTGCTGATGCGCGAGCTGCGTGACCAGATGGCGCAGGGGCCGGTGATGTCGTCGCCCCAGGTCCTTCGGGACTGGCTGCGCCTGCGCTGCGCAGGCCTGCAGCACGAGGTCTTCCTCGCGCTCTACCTGGATGCCAACCACCGGCTGATCGCCCACGAGGAGGTGTTCCGCGGCACGCTCACCCAGACCTCGGTGTACCCGCGGGAACTGGTCAAGAGCGCCCTGGCCCGCAACGCCGCCGCGATCGCGGTGGCCCACAACCACCCGAGCGGCCAGGCCGAGCCGAGCCGCGCGGACGAGTTCCTGACGCAGACGCTGAAGTCGGCGCTGGCGCTGGTGGACATCCGCCTGATCGACCACTTCGTCGTCGCCGGCGACCAGTGCGTCAGCTTCGCGGAGCGCGGACTGCTCTGACGCCATGTGCGGCCGTCACGCCCTGCAAGACCCAGCCGCGAGAAGGGCGCCGCCGAGGCGGTGTCCCTCCCGCCGATCCCACCCCAACCAAGGATGCCCATGTCGGAGAGAAAACCCCCGACCTGCCCCTGCTGTGCCGGCCACGGCGTGCCCCTGGGCGCGCTCGGTCGCCTGCACTGGTTCCGCTGCCGCGACTGCGGCATGACGTTCGCCCGCGCCGGAAGATCGAAGCGCACGTCCTGTGCGCCCTCGACCGTGACGCGGGCGACCGAATCCCCCACATCTCCCAGTTCATCCCGAGGAGGAAGCCACGATGCATACCCTGCCCGCCACCGGCCTGCGACAGCAGGCCGAGATGCTGGCCAGCCTGTCCCTGAAGCATCTGAGTTCGGCAACGCGCAACAAGCTCGCCGATGACGATCTGTCCGTGAACGCCTACCCGACCGACTGCGGCGGGTTCGTCTATGTCGGGGCACCGAAGTACCGCGTGCCGTCGGAGCCCGATCTGGCCATGCTGTTCGAGGTCGCCGAATCCGCCGGCGTGGCCTGGCTGATGTTCGACCGCGAGGCGGCCGTCATCGACGGGCTGCCCGTGTTCGACAGCGCGGAGCCCGGACCATGAGCCAGCACCTCGCGACGGCGACGCTCGACGGACACCCCGTCGAGATCGTGGCCGGCTTCGATCGACGCCTGGGGGACTACTTTCTCCAGATCATCGACGAGCGCAACGACATGCTCTACACCAGCCTGCAGGAGCCCCTGCTGGACTGGACGGACATCGCGACCCTGCGCGCCAAGGTCGCAGAACTCGGCCTTCGGCTGCCCGCGCAGTTGGTCGACGAGGTCGAGGGCGATGGCCGCCGGCGCGCGGGCAACCGCATCGTTCGCCACCTGGCAGACGGGCCGCCAGTCACGCTGCTGGCGGGCTGACGCTGTCCACGGATCGACCCCGGCGCCGCGCGCCCATCCCGTCAGGGATGGGGCCGGCGCCCTTTCTCTTTGCGGGCCTGTTCCTTCGTCAAACCCACCCCTCGTCCGTCAGGCCGGCGCTGAGCCTTGGAGTCGAGATCGCAGCAGCGCGAATACCGCCGGCACCACGAACAGCGACAGCAGCGGCGCGGTGACCATGCCCCCGAGCATCGGCGCGGCGATGCGGCTCATCACCTCGGAGCCCGTGCCGCTGCCCCAGACGATCGGCACCAGGCCAGCGAGGATCACGGCCACGGTCATCGCCTTGGGTCGCACGCGCAGCACCGCGCCTTCGCGGATCGCATCGAGCAGCACCGGCAGCGTCAGCGGTGTGCCGGCCACGAGCCTGGCCTCCAGCGCGTGCTTCAGGTACAGCAGCATCACCACGCCGAACTCGGCGGCCACGCCGGCCAGCGCGATGAATCCCACGCCGGTGGCGATCGACAGGTGGTAGCCCATCGCCCAGAGGAACCAAACGCCGCCGGTCAGCGCAAAAGGCAGCGTGGCCATGATCAGCACCGCCTCGTCGATGCGACGGAAGGTCAGGTACAGCAGGACGAAGATGATCATCAGCGTCGCCGGTACGACGATCTTCAGCCGCGCGTTGGCGCGCTCGAGGTACTCGAACTGGCCCGAGTAGGCGATGCTCACGCCGGGAGCGAGCTTCACCTCGCGCGCCACCGAGGCGCGCAGGTCGGCCGCCACCGAGGCAAGGTCGCGGCCGCGCACGTCCACATAGACCCAGCCCGAGGGTCGCGCGTTTTCGCTCTTGAGCATCGGCGGCCCGTCGGCCACGACGATCTTCGCCACCGTGCCCAGCGTGATCTGCTGGCCCATCGGCGTCAGCACCGGCAGCGCCGCCAGCCGCTCGGGCGTGTCGCGCCACTCGCGCGGATAGCGCAGGTTGATGGGGAAGCGCGCCAGTCCTTCGACCGTCTCGGCCACGTTCTCGCCGCCGATCGCGCCGCTGACCACCGCCTGCACGTCGGCGATGTTCAGTCCGTAGCGCGCAGCCGCCGCGCGGTCGATCTGCACGTCGATGTAGCGCCCGCCGGTCAGGCGTTCGGCCAGCGCCGACGACACGCCCGGCACCGTCTTGGCGACCCGCTCCACGCCTTGGGCGATGCGGTCGATCGTGGCGAGATCGCTGCCGGTCACCTTCACGCCGATCGGGCTCTTGATGCCGGTGGCCAGCATGTCGATGCGGTTGCGGATCGGCGGGATCCAGATGTTGGCCAGTCCCGGCACCTTCACCGCCGCGTCGAGTTCCTCGACCAGCTTGTCGGGCGTCATGCCCGGCCGCCACTGCTCGCGGGGCTTGAGCTTGACCGTGGTCTCGAACATCTCCAGCGGCGCCGGGTCGGTCGCGGTCTCGGCCCGGCCGGCCTTGCCGAAGACACGCTCCACCTCGGGCACGGTCTTGATCATCCGGTTGGTGATCTGCAGCAGTTCGGCCGCCTTCTGCGCCGACAGCCCCGGCAGCGCCGACGGCATGTACAGCAGGTCGCCTTCGTCCAGCCGAGGCAGGAACTCGCCGCCCAGGCGTGACAGCGGCCAGGCCGTGCTCGCCGCCAGCACCACCGCGATCACCAGCGTCGCCTTCGGCCAGCGCAGCACCCATTCGAGCGCCGGACGGTAGACCGCGATCAGTACGCGGGTGATCGGGTTCTTCTGCTCGTCGGGGATGCGGCCGCGGATCCACGCACCCATCAGCACCGGGATCAGCGTTACCGACAGCGCGGCGGCGGCCGCCATCGCATAGGTCTTGGTGAAGGCCAGCGGCCCGAACAACCGCCCTTCCTGCGCCTCCAGCGTGAAGACCGGGATGAAGCTCAGCGTGATGATGAGCAGCGAGAAGAACAGCGCCGGGCCGACCTCCTCGGCCGCTTCGGTGATGACCTTCCAGCGCGCCTCGCCGACGAGGCTCTCGCCGGGATGCGCGTGCTGCCAGGCCTCGAGCTTCTTGTGCGCGTTCTCGATCATCACCACGGCCGCGTCGACCATCGCGCCGATCGCGATCGCGATGCCGCCCAGGGACATGATGTTGGCGTTGATGCCCTGCCAGCGCATGATCAGGAAGGCCGCCATCACGCCCAGCGGCAGCGCGATGATGGCCACCAGCGCCGAGCGCAGGTGCCACAGGAAGACCACACACACCAGCGCGACGACGATGAACTCCTCGATCAGCTTCGCCGAGAGGTTGTCGATGGCGCGCTCGATCAGCGCGCTGCGGTCGTAGGTGGTCACCACCTCCACGCCCTGCGGCAGGCTGCCTTGCAGCTCTGCAAGCTTGGCCTTCACCGCGGCAATGGTCTGCTGCGGGTTCGCGCCCGAACGCAGGACCACCACGCCACCGGTCACCTCGCCTTCGCCGTCGAGCTCGGCGATGCCGCGCCGCATCTCCGGGCCGACCTGGACCGTGGAGACGTCGCCCAGCTTCACCGGGATGCCGCCGCGCGCGGCCAGCGGCAACGCGCGGAAGTCGTCCAGCGTCTTCAGGTACCCGCTGGCGCGCACCATGTACTCGGCCTCGGCCAGCTCCAGCACCGAACCGCCGGCCTCCTGGTTGCCGGCCATCAGCGCCTCGCGCACCTGCGCATGCGTGATGCCGTAGGCGGCCAGCTTCAGCGGGTCGAGCACCACCTGGTATTGCCGGTTCATGCCGCCCACGGTGGCCACCTCCGCCACGCCGGGCAGGCCCTTCAGCTCGTACTTCAGGAACCAGTCCTGCAGCGCACGCAGCTGGGACAGGTCATTGCGGCCGGTGCGGTCAACCAGCGCGTACTGGAAGATCCAGCCCACGCCGGTGGCGTCCGGCCCCAGCGACGATTTCGCCGCGGCCGGCAGCCGGCCCTGCACCTGGTTGAGGTACTCCAGCACGCGCGAGCGCGCCCAGTACAGGTCGGTGCCGTCATCGAAGAGGATGTAGACGAAGCTGTCGCCGAAGAACGAGAAGCCGCGCACCGTCTTCGCACCGGGCACCGACAGCATCGTCGTCGCCAGCGGATAGGTGACCTGGTTCTCGACGATCTGCGGTGCCTGCCCGGGCAGCGTCGTGCGGATGATCACCTGCACGTCGGACAGGTCGGGCAAGGCATCGACCGGCGTCGTGCGCACGCCCCACAGGCCCGCGGCCGCGAGGAACAGCGTGGCCAGCACGACGAGGAAGCGGTTGGCCACCGAC
The DNA here is from genome assembly GCA_027487905.1 of Rubrivivax sp. GTDB lineage: Bacteria > Pseudomonadota > Gammaproteobacteria > Burkholderiales > Burkholderiaceae_C > JAIYCR01. The sequence continues at coordinate 5,908 of JAIYCR010000101.1, forward strand.
CAGCGGATCAGCGCGGCGATCATCGCGGCGCTCCGGTGCTGCCGTGGCCGGCATGCGGGTCGGTCGCGGCAGGTTCGCGGTCGATCGCGGTGACCACGTGCTCGTCGCCCTTCTGGCGAAAGCGGAAGCGCACCGCATCGCCCGCCTTCAGCCCGCGTGCGAGGTCCGGCCGCGCGAGCTGGAAGGGCATCGTCATCGCCGGCCACTTCAGCGCAGGGACGGCTTCGTGTTCCAGGGTGATCGCCGCCGCGTCGAGCTCGACCACCCGGCCGCGGGTGCTGAACTCGCCGGTCGGCCCCTGCTGCGCGCTGACCGCCGTTGCGGCCGCCGTTGCAGTGGTCGCGGCCGCTTCCGCCGGGGCACGCGCGGTCAGCCCTTGCAGGCTGGCCTCGGAATCGATGAGGAACTGTCCCGAGGCCACCACCTGCTGCCCAGCCTCCACCCCCTTGAGCACGGCCACCCGGCCGTCGACCTCCGCGCCGAGTTCCACCTCCACCGGCCGATACCGGCCCGGCGCGTCGACCACATAGACCAGCGCGCGGCGACCGGTGCGGATCACCGCCTCGCCGGGGACCGTGACGACCTCGGCGCCCTGCCCCGCGCCGAGCAGGCGCACTTGGCCGAACATGCCGGCACGCAACCGCCCACCCGGATTCGGCACCTCGACGCGCACGCGCAGCGTGCGCGTGTCTCGGCTCGCCTCAGGAAGCACGGCCGCCACCTTGCCGCGCCGCACCTCGCCCGGAAACGCCACCAGCCGCAGCTCGGCGGGCTGGCCCGAGACCACCGCCGCGCCCAGCGCCTCGGGCACCGCCGCCTCGACCCACACCGTGCCCAGGCCGTTGATGCGCGCCATCGTCATGCCGGCCGACACCGTCATGCCCTGACGAACCATCAGCTCGGCGATCAGCCCGCCCGACGGCGCCACGATGGTCGTGACCGCCTGCGGCTGCCCGCTGGCATCAACGCGCTCGATGAGCGCCGCCGGCATGCCCAGCAGCGTGAGCCGCGCGCGGGCTGCCTGCGCAAGGGCCGCGTCGCCGGTGGCCCGCACCGCGAGGTACTCGCGCTGCGCCGCCAGCCAGTCTGGGTGCAGCACCTCGGCCAGCGGGGCGCCCGCGGGGATCACGTCGCCCGGCGCACGCGGATGGACACGCTCGACGAAGCCGTTGGCTCGGGCCTGCACGATGCTGACATCGCGCTCGTTGAGCCCGACCGTACCGACCGCGTCCACCGCCGCCTGCAGCACGCGCTTCTCGGCCGTGGAGACGCGAAGGCCGAGCGACTGCACCGCCTGCGGCGACACCGCCACCGCAGTCCCGGCGTCGGCACCAGCCTCGTCGGCGTACCGCGGCACGAGCTGCATCTCCATGAAGGGCGACTTGCCGGGCTTGTCGAAGCGCTGCGTCGGCACCATTGGGTCGTACCAGTACAGCACCCTGCGCTCCGGCGCGCTGGCTGCGGTTGCAGCAGCCGTTGCCGGAGCGCCTGCATGGCCACCAGCCGACAGCCATTGCGAGAGCGCCCAGCCTGCGCCGAGGCCGACCAGCAGCAACACCGCGCCGGCCACCAGCGTCTTGGTGGATGAGGGGTTGGATGAAAGGCTCATCGTCTTACTCCGCAATCAGGGTGGACAGGCGCAGGCGCAGGGCGGCGCGCTGCTCGTCGAGGTCGATGGCGCGCAGCTGGGTTTCCAGCACCTGGCTGCGCGCCGTGAGCACGGCCGCGAGATCGCCACGGCCGGCCTGGTAGGCCGCCGTCGCCAGCGCCACGCGCTCGGTGGCCAGCGGCTGCCCGGCGGCCCGCAGCCGCTCGGCCTGCGTGTCGAGCGCCTGCAGCTCGGCCAGCATCGCGTCGGTCTCCGCGGCATGGCGCCGCAGCAGTTCCTCGCGCTCGGCCTCGATGCGTTCGATCTCGCGCCGCTTGGCCTCGATCTGCGGCTGCTGGCGGCGATCACGCTGCCACGGCAGGTCGAAGCTGAGCTGGAACGACACCATGTCGTCGTAGCGTGGTCGCCGGCTGTACGCCACCTCCCACGACCAGTCGCCGCGCTTCTCCGCATCGGCCTCGGCCACCTCGGCCTGGGCCATCGCACGCATCGGCGCATAGGGTGCGAGCTCGGCGTGATGCGGCAGCGCGCTGCGCAAGGCGTCGCCGTTCACGGCCATAGCCGGCGCTGCGCCCTGCAGCGGCGCAGCGGCACGCTCGCCGATCCATCGGCGCAGTTCCACCCGCGCCTTGCGCACGTCCCGCGCCAGCTCGTCGGCCCGGTCGGCGATGGCCAGCGCTTCCTGGCGCGCCATCGTCAACTCCGCGGGCATGGCTGAGCCGGCAGCAATGCGGGCCGGCAGCGTGTCCTGCAGCAGCCGGTTCTCGCGCTGGAGGCCGGCCACCTGCGACAGCCGGGCCTCCGCGAAGTGCACCGCGAGCCATGCCAGGCCGGCTTCGCGGCGCACCGTGAGTTCGGTGGCCGCCAGCACCGCCCGGTCGCGCTCGACGCGGGCCTGCGCGGCCTGCTCGCGCGCATCGCGCTTGGCGCGGTTAGGCATCTCCTGCATCAGCGCGATGCGCTGCATGGTGCCGGCATCGCGCGTCGTGCTCCAACGATCCGGCCCGGCGATCGGCAGGTTCTCGACGCCGACGGACAGGCGCGGATCGGGCAGCGCGGACGCAGCCGGCGCCAGGATCGTCGAACCGGCCAGCGTGGCCTGCTGCGCACGCAGTGCCGGTGCCGCCTGGCGCGCCAGCTCGAGCGCCTCGGCATAGCTCAGCGACGGAGCGTCAGGGGCAGCCCATGCGGCACTGGGTACCAGTGCGGCCAGGCCCAGCACGCACGCCAAGGCCAGGGTGGACGGCTGGCGCCGCCCGGCGTGCCGGCGCAGCACGCAAACGTTGAATCGGGACACGACACTCTCCTTCGGATCGAACGCACGGCGAACGCAAGAGACCCGGGCGCGCCGAGACAGCGCACCCGGACCCGGGTCCGCAGGTCAGTTCCGAAGGACGAGGAAGGAGAGGTAGAGCGGCGGTGACCCGACGGGCGGCCCGTCGGCCACCGAGGCGGGCATGGTGGCCGCCAGCTGGGCGGCATCGGCCACGTCGACGATGCCGACGAGTGCCGCGCCAACCGCCATGGCTGGCGGCGCGTCCAGCGCGGCGACCTGGCTGTTCACCGAGGTCTTGCCGGTCTCGCAGTGGGCCTTGCACAGCTGCGGCTGGTCCGGGTCCATGCTCGTGGGCATGCTGCCCTCGCAATCCGGCATGGCCGCCATCGCGGCAGCCGCGTCGTCCGACGCCGGCGAGAGCTGCGGGCAGGCGTACGCCGCCGTGGCCAGCTGCGTGAACAGCACCAGGGCGATCAGCCAGCCGGACAGCCAGCCGCGATGACGACGCAACGCGCGCATGGAGCGGAGTCTACGTTCCCCCGGCCGTCGCGCCTTGTCCCGCATCAAGCGCTCCGCGCACGCGCCTCAGCGCGTCAGCAGGACGTTCAGGTCGACAGCCTGGCCCGACTTGTTGGTCCACATCCAGCAGTAGTCCTGGTCAAGTGCCACCTGAAGCCGCCCGCTGGCGCCGGCCAGGGCATCGCGGCGCTCCGGGTAACGCACGTCCTTGCCCTCGTGATAGTGGATGTTGAAGTTCAGCGGGCCACTGGCGTCGAAGCGCCAGGCCACCGAATCGGCCCGGGCGAGCTTGCCGCAGACCTCGGCGAACTTGCCCGGGGCCACGCTGACACGGCGCTCGAAGCGGCCCTGTTCGTTCCAGGCGATGTCGATGATGTCGGCCCGCGCTGCGGTGGAGCAGAGGACCGCCAGGATCAGGGCAAGGGAAATGCGATGAATCATTCGCGTACTGTAGAGACAAAGCCGGACCAGAGATGCGACTCACGGGTCGCGCGGCGCGGGCCCCCGGATCGGCCCCGGAAAGGCGGCGCGGGCGTCCTCTGCCATCCGCCGCGTGCACCAAGCGGCGTAGTAGCGACCCACGAGAGCCCCGAGCAGGCGGGCAAGCCCGCGCCCCGGCAGCGCGTAGTCGATGAAGACGACCAGTCGCGAGCCCCCGGTGAACGGCTCGATGCTGAAACCCATCCGGTAGGCGCCGATGACCAGCAGGGCCGGTTCGCCCACGGTCTCCCAGACCTTGCGGTGCGGTGGGGCGTGTTCGGTCACCACCTCCTCGAGCCCGAGCCGCACGCCCAGGACACGACCGCTCATCCGGATGACCGAACCCACCGCCTGGCCGTGACCCGCATCGGTGTCGATCCGCATCGAAGCGCCCGCCGTCATCAGCGACGGCTTCTCCATGTGGCTGGACAGGCGGCGGTGGTCGTCCAGGTGGGCGAACAGGCGCTCGGGCTCGACTGGCAGCACGACTTCGCTGCGATGGTGGAAGGCCAGCGGCGATTCAGCTGCCATTCGGAAGCCTCCGACGAACGAGCGCCCAGGCACCCACGAGCACCAGCGCCGCATAGTTCAGCACCATGAACCAGGGCGTGGTCCATGCGATGCCGTCGAACCCACGCTCGGTGAACGGGTAGAGCACCGGCACCGCGTAGTAGTAGGCCGAGTGCGTGAACACGTCGATCACGATGTGCGACCACCAGCCGAGCAGCGGTAGCCAGAACACACGCCGCACCGCCCAGGCGAGCGCGGTCACGAGCGCAGCCACCGGTGCGCTGTGCATCACGCAGTGCAGGTGGTGCGACCACAGCTCGACGATGGTCGGCAGCCACGGCTCCTGCCCCGGCGAGGCCAGCGCGTAGCCGCGGACCGCTGCCAAGCTGCCTTCACCGAGCGCCCACCAAGCGGCAATCGGCAGCAGATGCATCACGTCCGGCAAGGCCGCGAGAACCAGCGCGGCCGCCACCGTGCCTCGCGACAGTGGGCGGCAACGATGGACAGCCGCCGCCCCCGCAGCGGCCCAGAGCGTGTGCGCGACGATGTCCACCGCGTGGCGTGGGTCAGTCCCGCAGCAGCGCTGCCTTGCGCAGCCGGAGGGCGTTGCCGATCACCGAAGCCGAACTCAGGCTCATCGCCAGCGCCGCGATCATCGGCGACAGCAGCCAGCCGGTGAACGGGAACAGCAGACCGGCCGCGAGCGGCACGCCGAGCGCGTTGTAGACGAACGCGAAGCCGAGGTTCTGCTTCATGTTGGCGATGGTGGCCTGCGACAGCAGCCGAGCCTGCGCGATGCCGCGCAGGTCGCCCTTTACCAGCGTCACCGGTGCGCTGTTCATCGCCACGTCGGTGCCGGTGCCCATCGCCACGCCCACGTCAGCCTGCGCCAGCGCCGGCGCGTCGTTGATGCCGTCGCCGGCCATCGCAACCACCCTGCCCTCGCGCTGAAGCTTCTGCACGAGAGCCAGCTTGTCGGCAGGCTTGACTTCGCCGTGCACCTCGTCGATGCCCAGACGTTTGGCAACGGCGCGTGCCGTGGTCAGGCCGTCACCGGTGGCCATCACCACGCGCAGTCCAGCCGCGTGCAGGGCCGCCAGGGCCTCGGGCGTGCTCGCCTTCACCGGGTCGGACACCGCGAGCAGCCCCGCGAGGCGCCCGTCCACCGCCAGGTGCATCACGCTCGCCCCTTCGGCGCGCAGCGCCTCGGCCTGTGCGACCAGCGGATCGACGGCGACGCCCAGCTGCTGCATCAGCGCGGTGTTGCCCAGCGCGACGGCGCGACCTTCCACCCGGCCCCGAACGCCGATGCCTGTGCTCGACTCGAACTCCTCGGCCTTGGCCAGTGCGAGCCCCTTCGCGCGGGCGGCCTGCACGATGGCATCCGCCAGCGGATGCTCGCTGCCCTGGTCCAGGCTCGCAGCGATGCGCAGCACCTCGTCGGCCGTGAAGCCATCGGTGGGCAGGGCACGGTCGAAGGCCGGTTTGCCTTCGGTCAGCGTGCCCGTCTTGTCGACGATCAGCGTGTCGACCTTGCGGAAGTGCTCGATCGCCGCCGCGTCGCGGAACAGGATGCCGCGCGTGGCCGCGCGCCCAGTGGCGACCATGATGGACATCGGCGTCGCCAGACCGAGCGCGCACGGGCAGGCGATGATCAGCACCGCCACCGCGTTGATCAGCCCGTAGACCCAGCTCGGCTCGGGGCCGAACACGCCCCAGGCGAAGAAGGTGGCCACCGCGATGGCCACCACCGCCATCACGAACCAGCCCGCCACCTGATCGGCCATACGCTGCATCGGCGCCTTCGAGCGCTGCGCCTGCGCCACCATCTGCACGATCTGCGACAGCATGGTCTGCGCGCCCACGCGCTCGGAGCGCATCACGAGCGCGCCGCTGGTGTTGAGCGTGGCGCCGATGAGCTTGTCGCCCGGGCGCTTGCTCACCGGCACCGGCTCGCCGGTGAGCATCGATTCGTCGACCGCGCTGGAGCCTTCGGTCACCACGCCGTCGACGGGCACCTTCTCGCCGGGCCGCACGCGCAGCAGGTCGCCGACATGCACGTGGGTCAGCGGCACGTCGGCTTCGGTGCCGTCGGCGCCGATGCGCCGAGCCGTCTTCGGCGCCAGGCCGAGCAGCGACTTGATCGCCGCCGAGGTCTGCGAGCGCGCCTTCAGCTCGAGGATCTGGCCGAGGAGCGTCAGCGAGATGATCACCGCCGCCGCTTCGAAGTACACGGCCACGCGCCCCATCGCCTGGAACGAGGCCGGGAACACATCCGGCGTGACCGTGGCTACTACGCTGTAGACGAAGGCGGCCCCGGTACCCAGGCCGATCAGCGTCCACATGTTCGGGCTGCGCAAACGCACCGACTGCACGCCGCGCACGAAGAACGGCCAACCGGCCCACAGCACGATGGGCACCGACAGCACCAGCTCGATCCAGCTCTGGGTGGCCATGTCGAACCACTGCAGGCGGTGTCCAACCATGGCCAGCAGCGTGACCACCACCGTCAGCGGCAGCGTCCACCAGAAGCGGCGGCGGAAGTCCGCCAGTTCGGGGTTCTCGTCCTCGTCGAGCGTAGGCAGCACCGGCTCCAGCGTCATGCCGCACTTGGGGCAGTTGCCGGGATGGTCCTGGCGCACCTCGGGGTGCATCGGGCAGGTGTAGATCGTGCCTGCGGGCGAGTCCGGTGGTGGTGAGGCAGGCGGCCCAGCATCCCCCGCCGCGTGGCCTTGCGCCGGCCCGTGCGCGGGGTAGTGCGCAGGGTGATGGTGCGAGTGGTCGTGATGGCCGTGATCGTGGTCGTGGCCTTGGTGGTCACCATGCTTCGGGTGCGCCTGCATGTCCATCGCGTCAGCCTCCGTGGGACCCGTGGTCGGACCCTTGCCGTCCATGAGTCCCGTGGCGCCCGTGTCCGCCGTGCCCATGGAAGAGGTGCATCAGCGGGCAGGCCAGCAACAGCAGGTAGGGCCACAGGCCGGCCACGTGACCCCAGTGCTCGCGCAGCAGGTAGAACACCACGATCAGCGCCACCATCAGCACTGCCACCGTGAGCGGCTTGCGGCTGCGCGGTGTGCCGGCGTCTTGGACGGGATGGTTCATGAGCAGCTCCTCGGTTGGTTGGGCATCCGTGATGCCCGGGCGGTACAGGTCAACCATAGGCCTTGCCCCCGTGTGAAGGTCAAGCGGCTCCGCGCCGGTGCCTCAACGGCTGGCGGCCCGGTTCAGCTCGTCGTGCCGGGCGCGGATGTCGGCCGGCCACTGCGCCTTGATCCACGAGAGCGCGGCGACGATCTCGGCGTCACTGAGCACGCCGTCGTAGGCCGGCATCGCCGACGCATAGTCCTTCAGGTTCGCGGCCTTGGCCACGCCGTGTTTGGTGATGCGGAACAGCAGCTCGTCCGGGTGGTGCCAGGTGTGCCCGCTCGGGTCGTGCGGCGGCGCCGGCAGCCGGCCATCCGGGCCGCGCTCGCGCCAGTTGGGCTGACCCTCCAGCCGCGCGCCGTGGCAGGCCGCGCACTGCGCCGTGTAGACCTGCTGCCCGAGCGCAATGACGGCCGCATCGCCTGGCCGCAGCTGGACTGGCCGCTCCGCGGCGGGGTCCGCTTTCCAGACCACCGCCGCGTAGACGGCGATTGCGGCGACGGCCGCCGCCATGAGCGCGGCGGCCTTCCAGGGCTTGCTGCGAACCGGCATGGCTCAGGGCCGGGCCGGCGGCGGACCCATGCGGTCCATCATCATCTGCATCATGGACTGCATCATCTCCATGCGCTTTTCCATCATCTGATGGCGCGTGGCCATGTCCATCGGGGCGCTCGCCGCACCGGCCGGGCCCATGGCCCGCATGCCTCCCATCCCCATGCCGCCCATGCCGCCAGGGCCCATGCCGCCCATCATCGCCATGCCTTCCTGCATCAGCTTCATGTGGTCGGCCATCAGGGCCTGCCGCTCCTGCGGCGTGCCCGCACGCGACATCTTCTCGTGCATCTCGCGCATCTTGGTCATGTGCGTATCCATCATTGCCATGCGGTATGCGGGCGCGGAGGCAGGAGCCGCCGTACCGGCAGGATGGTGTGCGGCGTGGTCCGCGGCGCCGGGTGCGCTGGGGGTCTGAGCGCAGGCAGTGAGCACGACGGTAGCCGTGCCAGCAAGGACGAGCGATCGAAGCGTGGTCATGGTGAGTCTCCAGTGGTGAACGTGAACGGATTGCCGTCGCAAGACGGCGCATGACGGGGAAGGAGCCCGCGGCGGCAGCAAGCCGGGCAGACAACGCGTGATGGGCCGGCAGCAGCGCGGGCAAGCAGCCACGCGCGCACCAGCCCGGCGCAGGGGCTACCGCGTCAGCCGCAGGAACGCGATGGTCACGGGCACGCCCGGTGGCGGGGGCGCGGCGCGCGATCGCCAGCGGGGCTCGGCCCGATCCGGTGCCTGCGACGGCCAACTGCCCAATGCAGCAGGCGGCGGCATGCCAGAGTCGGCGTTGCCATCCGCCTTCGTGGGCTGGGCCTTCGCGACGACGCTCTGCTCCAAATCGCAGAAGCTGATGCAGGACTGAAGGCCGGCGTCCCGATCGTCCTCCGCTCCCGTGTCCGCCGCAGCGTGGTGCGCCCGGACATCGGCACCGGCGTCGATCCGCCCGTGGTGTTCAGACCGGCGCTCCGCGGCCGCAGACGGCTGCACGAGGCAGGCGTTGGCCCAGCTCGCGAAGGTCGCGAACAGCCAGACGAACAGCATCGCCGCCGCGGTGCGGCGGGGCCGTGGAAGGAGCTTGGCCGTGGACATGAACAGAGTGGCCGACGAGCGATGGCCCGTCAGCGCCCTCATGCTAGGCGCAAGCGCAGCACTGAGGTTGACGCTCGTCAAGCTCCCAGGCCGCTGAAACAGCGGGACCGCGCTGCACGGCTACTTCGCCGGCTCGATGACGGTCACGACATAGCCGCTGCCGGCCTTCTCGGCACGGAACTTCACCTTGTCGCCCACCTTCACCTTGTCGAGCAGTGCGGGCTCCTTGACCTGGAAGACCATCGTCATGCCCGGCATGTCGAGGTTCTTGATCTCGCCATGCTTGAGCGTCAGCTTGCCCGCGTCCTTGTCGATCTTGCGGACCTCACCGTCGGCCATGTCTGCGCTGTTCGCCGCCGCCGTCGCAGGCGTGGCGGCATGGTGCGCGGAGTGGTCATCGGCTTTCTGCTGTGCCAGGGCGGGGCCGCTCAGCAGCGCGGCGACGAGCAGGGTGGAAGCGATGTGGTTCATGAGGACTCCGTGATGGGTGGGGTGGGTGATGGAAGAGAGTGCTGTTGCGATTCGGAGCGATCAGGCCGTGACGTTGATGGTGCCGACCATGCCCGCCGAGTAGTGACCCGCGATCAGGCAGGCGAACTCGAAGGTGCCGGCGCGGTTGAAGGTCCAGACGATCTCGCCGGTCTTGCCCGGCGACACGTGGGCCATGTACGGCTCGTCGTGCTCCATGTTCGGGAACTTGATCATCAGCTCGGCGTGCTTGGCGTTCTCGGCCTTGGTGCCGATGACGAACTCGTGCATTTCCTTGCCCGCGTTCTGCACGCGGAAGCGAAGCGTCTCGCCGCGGCGCACGTCGATGCGATCGGGCGTGAAGCGCATGTTGTCGCCCATGCGGACCTCGATGGTGCGGCGGACAGACTTGGCATCGCCGGCGATGCCCCAGTCCTTCTGTTCCTTGACGACAGGACCGGACTTCTTGGCGTGATGTTCATTGCTGTGCGCGCGGGCGAGCCCGGTGATACCGAGCCCGAGAGCCGAGGCGGCGATCAGGAGATGGCGCTTGCTGCTTTGCATGAGGCTTCCTTGTCGATGTTCAGTTGGAGGAGAGTTTGCTGAGAGGTGCTGGAGTCGGCGGCACCGTCAGTGGCCGCTGTGTCCGCCCGATGGCTTGCGCACCTTGACCTCGACGTCCTGCGCTGGCCTGGCGACGGCAGGCATTGACCCCCGGCCCTCGGCCTTGAAGCGCGCCGGGTCGGGCAGGCTGCCGGTGAACTCGTAGGCCACGGTGCCTGGCGGATGCTGGTACCAGCCGGGATCGGTGTAGTCGCCTCGCTTCTGATCCTTGCGCACCTTCACCACGCTGAACATGCCGCCCATGCCCACGGCGCCGAAGGGGCCCTGCCCGGCCATCATCGCCGCCGTGTTGTCGGGCAGCGGCATCTCCATCTCCGTCATGTCCTTCATGCCGCGCTCGCCCATCACCATGTAGTCGGGGATGAGCTTGGTGATCTGGCGCGCGACGCCGCTGTGGTCCACGCCGATCATCGTGGGCACGCCGTGGCCCATGGCGTTCATCGTGTGGTGGCTCTTGTGGCAGTGGAAGGCCCAGTCGCCCTCCTCGTCGGCCAGGAAGTCCATCTGACGCATCTGACCCACGGCGATGTCCTGCGTCACTTCGTACTGGCGCGTGCTCTTGGGCGTGGGGCCACCGTCGGTGCCCGTGACCAGGAATTCGTGGCCGTGCAGGTGGATGGGGTGGTTGGTCATCGTCAGGTTGCCCACGCGGATGCGCACCTTGTCCATGTGCCGCACCACCAGCGGGTCGATGCCGGGGAAGATGCGCGAGTTCCAGCTCCAGAGGTTGAAGTCGAGCATCGTCATGATCTTCGGCGTCGCACTGCCGGGGTCGATGTCGTAGGCGTTGAGCAGGAAGCAGAAGTCGCGATCGACCTCGTCGATGAGCGGGTGCTTGCCATTCGGGTGTGTCACCCAGAAGCCCATCATCCCCATCGCCATCTGCACCATCTCGTCGGCATGCGGGTGGTACATGAACGTACCCGGACGTCGGGCCACGAACTCGTAGACGTAGGTCTTGCCGGGCGGGATTCCGGGCTGGTTCAGGCCCGTCACGCCGTCCATGCCGTTGGGCAGGCGCTGACCGTGCCAGTGGATGCTGGTGAGCTCGCCGAGCTTGTTGGTGACGAACAGGCGCACGCGATCTCCTTCCACCACCTCGATGGTCGGCCCCGGGCTCTGGCCGTTGTAGCCCCACAGATGGGCCTTGAAGCCGGGCGCCATCTCGCGCACCACGGGCTCGGCGACGAGGTGGAACTCCTTGACGCCGTTGTTCATGCGCCAAGGCAGCGTCCAGCCGTTGAGCGTGACGACGGGGTTGTAGGGCCTGCCGGTGTTCGGCACCAGCGGCGGCATGGTGTCAGGCTTGGTCTGGATGATGGGTTCGGGCAGGGCCGCCATCGCCACCTTGCTGACAGCGCTGGCCGTCACGGCGGCAGCCGCCACGCCAGCACCGTTGAGAAAGTTTCTTCGGGAAACCATGGGTCGTGTCCTTGTGTTTCGGTTCGGGTCGACGCGGTGCGTCAGTGGCCGGGATCGCCCGCCGGACCGGCCGCCATCGCCGGGACAGCCGCGGCCGTGAGGCTGGGCTTGCCGACGAGCGCCATGTCAAGGTCGGCCTGGGCGATCCAGAAGTCGCGCAGCGCGTCGATGGCGCCGTTGACGCTGGCGATCTGCGAGCGCGCGTCGGCCAGCAGCTCGAACACGCCGATCAGCATGCCGTTGTAGCGAAGCAGGTTCTCTTCCGAGATGCGCGCCTTCAGCGGCACGATCTCGTCGCGTTGGTGCTTGGCGATGTCCCAGGCTGAGCGATAAGCGCCGTAGGCCTCACGCACCTCCGAGCGGGCGTTGATCGCCGTCTCGGCGGTGCGGTGCAGCGACTGCATGTAGACGGCCTCGGCGCGCGCCACGCGGGCACTGCCCCAGTCGAAGAGCGGCAGCTCGAAGCCGATCTCCCAGCCCTTCTGCGTCGGCCCTTCGTTGCTGCTGTTGCGCACCAGGCCCAACTCCAGCACGTTGACGAAGCGCGTGGTACGCGTCAGGCCCAGGTTGCGTGCGGTGGCCTCGACGCCACTGCGGGCTGCGGCCACATCCAGCCGCTGGGCCAGCGCGGTGCGCTCGACGTCGGGCAGGTCGCGCGGCTGGGTCGGCAGGTCGGGCAGACGCTCGGGCAGCTGGAAGGCGGTCTGCGCACCCCACAGCCCCAGCAGCCGTGTGAGGCGCTCGCGGGCCGCGCGCTGCTGCTGCTCGGCACGGGCCAGGTTCAGCGCCGCGTCGGCGTAGAAGCCCTGCTCGCGCGCCTGCTGCAGCTTGTTGAAGTTGCCCACCTGCGCCATGCGCCGCGCCAGCTCGGCACCGGCCTCGGCGGCCTGCATCACCTGACGGCTGTAGCGCACCGACTCATCGGCGGCCACCGCCTGCACCCAGGCCTTGCGTGTGTCGGCTGCCAGGGACAGCACCTGCATCGCGACGGTGGTGCGCACCTGATCGAGGCGGCGTGCCTCGACGCGTTGCACCAGCGGCATCGCGATGAGGCGGGCCAGGTTGACGTGCAGGCCGCGCTCGAGCTCGATCTCGTCACCCTTGGTCATGCGGCCGAAGCTGAAGCCCGGGTTCGGCAGGCGGCCCGCCTGCACGATCTCGGCCTCGGTAATGCCCAGTTCGGCATAGGCGGCCTGCAAGCCACGGTTGTTCAGCAGTGCAACCTGCACCGCATCGTTCATGGACAGCGGCTTGCCGAGCAGTTGGTTCACGCGCTGGGCGATGCGGTCCAGGTCTTCGGGCTGCCGGGCCCAGGCCAGCTGCACCGGGGCTCCGATGCGCTCGGCCGTGGCCTTCTCGACCTCACCGAAACCGCCATCGGGGCTCAGGGAAGCGCAGCCGGTCAGCACGAGCACCAGGGCAGCCAGGCCCGTGAGACGGAGAGGCGCTGAACGGGCGATGACGTGGGGTGTTGGTGGTTGTCGGGTCATCCTCATCCCCTCAATGCATCTTGTGGCCGCCGTGCGCCGGTGCGGCGCCCGAAGCCGCCACCGGCGCGGGCACAGCGCGACTGGCCGGTGCCGTGGGCGCCGGCTCGGGCTGCTGCGCTTCGCGTGCATAGGCGCGCCAGCCCCCGATGCGGTTCACCGCCTCGTTCGCCTCTTTCCAGTCGATGCGCTTGTCGTCGCCCAGCCGGCGATAGCTGGCCAGCGCTGACGAGTGATTGGCGGCCGGTACGCGGACCTGCGCATCGAGCGGGTCGGCGCGTTCGGTGCGGGCGGTCGCGCCCTGGGACTGGGTTTGAGCTTGAACGAGCGATGCTGCGGTCAGCAGCGCGATGAGGGGGAGGCCTCGACAGCAGTCGAGGCGAAACGGAAACAGGGGCATGGGAACCTCGCGAGAACTCGAACGACGGTCCTGCGGCCAAGGCACGCAGGTGCGCAGGTGAGGATCTGGCGCGATCCGCCGGATGGGGCGAGAGTTCGGTCCGGTGGACCGTTGGTCAAACCGTCAGATGAACCGACGGGCGGGGCGCCAAGGTACCCGCGTCACCCCAGGGCGTCGCGCCGAATCAGGCGAGGACGGTTCGAGGCGGACGGTCTAGGCCGTCAGGTTGGTGCGATGCGACCGGTTCCACCGGCGACATGGGCGCAAGATGCTCTGGGCTCGAAGGCACCGGGAGCACGAAGCTGGCCGGCAGCACCAGCGCGGAACAGCAGGCGGCGCAGGCGCTGCAGGTGAACTTGCCGTGATGCTTGGACAGGCCATTCACACCGCTGGCATCGGCACCGGCGGCGGGCTCGTCTGCGACAGGGTACTCAGGTGACGCGTGCTCATGCACGGCATGATCCGCAGCCATCCGGTCGTGCCCGGGCGCGGTGGTCAGACTGGAAGCCAACGCCGGTGCGTCGGCCATCAGCCCTTGCATCATCCGCTCGTGGCTCGGCCCGCAGAACAGCATCACGGACGCAGCCATGCCCTGCACGGGCATGGCGATCACCATGACCCAGACAAGGAAGGCGCGGAAGACGCGGTTCATATCGTCAGTGTATCGAAACCGGTTTGACGATGCTCAGGCATCAGCGCGGCAATGTGCGCGGTCCGGTCCGGGATGAGGCTGCTCGCTGCCGCTGAGCGACCGCGCCGCGCGAATGATCGGCGGGAGCGCCGGCCAGTACCGGGCCTGTCGCCTCCAGCGTGTCGATGATCGGGCAATCCGGTCGATCGTCGCCGTGGCAGCCGTGGACCAGATGCGCCAGCGCCGCTCGCATCGATTGCAGCTCTGCGAGCTTTGCATCGAGTTCCGCGATGTGTGCCTCGGCCAGGGACTTGACCTGCCGGCTGGACCGCTTGCGGTTCTGCCACAGGTCCAGCAATTCGCGGATCTGTTCCAGCGAGAAGCCCAGGTCGCGCGAGTGGCGGATGAAGCGCAGCATGTTCACGTCGCGTTCGCTGTATTGGCGGTAGCCCGCATCCGTGCGGGTGGACGCAGGCAGCAGCCCGATGCTCTCGTAGTGCCGGATCATCTTTGCCGACAGGCCGGTGGCGCCGGCAGCTTGTCCGATGTTCATGCCCATGGCCTTTGTTCCTCGAGACAGTTCGATCAATCCGTTGCTGCGCCGCGCCAGCGACGCAGGGTCAGCGCATTCGCGACCACGCTGACGCTGCTGAACGCCATGGCCGCACCGGCGATCACCGGGCTCAGCAGGCCGAAAGCCGCCAGCGGAATGCCGAGCACGTTGTACGCGAAGGCCCAGAACAGCCCCTGCTTGATCTTGGAGTAGGTGCGGCGCGAGACGTCGAACGCGTCGGCCACGAGGCGCGGGTCGCCGCGCATCAGCGTGATCCCGGCGGCTTCCATCGCCACATCGGTGCCGGTGGACATCGACAGACCCACGTCGGCGGCCACCAGCGACGGCGCGTCGTTCAGGCCGTCGCCGACCATCGCGACCACCTGCCCCTGGCTCCGCAGCTGCTGCACGATCTCGGCCTTGCCGCCCGGCAGCAGTTCGGCGCGCACCTCGTCGATGCCGAGTTCGCGCGCCACCGCCTGGGCGCTGCCGTGGTTGTCGCCGGTCAGCATCACGGTGCGGATGCCCAGCGACCGCAGCCGTTCGACGGCCGCACGCGATGCCGCCTTGATCGTGTCGCCGAAGGCCAGCAGCCCGAGCACGCGAGCGCCATGGCCCAGGCCATCGCTCGGCGCGAGCAGCCACGAGATGCTGCGGCCCTCGCCTTCCAGGCGCTGAGCGGTCATCAGGAGCGCGCCAGGCTGTGCGCCCGACTCGTTCATCAGCCGCGTGCTGCCAAGCAGCAGGCGCTGGCCCTCGACCACCGCCTCCACGCCGCGGCCCGGCAGCGCCCGGGCGTCGCGCGCCGGGGGCACGGCAAGGCCGTCGTTCCTGGCCTTCTCCATCACGGCATGGGCCAGCGGGTGGTCGCTGCCCTGCTGGAGCGCGGCGGCCAGGGTCAGGACCTGGGCGACCGATGCGTCCAGGCCGGCCTCGACCGCCACCAGCGAAGGCTTGCCCTCGGTGAGCGTGCCCGTCTTGTCGAAGGCCACCGTGGTGACCGAGTGCGCCACTTCCAGCGCCTCGGCGTCCTTGATCAGGATGCCGCGGCGCGCCGCCACGCCGGTGCCGGCCATGATCGCCGTCGGCGTGGCGAGACCCAACGCACAGGGGCAAGCGATCACGAGCACTGCCACCGCGCTGATCAGCGCCTGCTCCCAGTCGCCGGTCCAGGCCAGCCAGCCGGCGAAGGTCAGCACGGCGATGCCCAGCACCACAGGCACGAAGACCGCGCTGACGCGGTCGACGATGCGCTGGATCGGGGCCTTGGCCGCCTGGGCCGACTCGACCATGCGGATGATGCGGGCCAGCGTGGTCTCGGCGCCGATCGCGCCGGTGCGCACCTGCAGCACACCTTCCTCGTTGACTGAACCGCCGGTGACCGTTTCACCCACGGCCTTGGCCACCGGCAGGCTCTCCCCGGTGATCAGCGACTCGTTGACGTGGCTGCGGCCGTCGATGACCTGGCCATCGACGGGCACACGCTCGCCCGGGCGGATCACGACGATGTCACCCACCGCCACCTGCTCGACCGGTGTCGAGATCTCGGCCCCCTCGACCAGCACGCGGGCGACCGTCGGACGCAGCGCGTTCAGCGCACGGATCGCATCCGCCGTTTGCCGCTTGGCGCGCGCCTCGAGCCACTTGCCCAGCAGCACCAGCGTGATGACGGCCGCCGAGGCCTCGAAGTAGAGGTGCGGCATGCCGTGCGCTGAGTGCTTGAACAGCAAGTAGACCGACAGCCCGTAGGCCGCGCTGGTGCCCAGCGCGACCAGCAGGTCCATGTTGCCGGCACGGGCCTTCAGCGCCTTCCAGCCGGCACGGTAGAAGCGCGCACCGAGCCAGAACTGCACCGGCGTGGCCAGTACCAGCTGCACCCAGCCGTCTGGCATCCAGTGAATGCCGAACAGCTGCAGCAGCATCGGCAGCACCAGCGGCAGCGTCAGCACCGAGGCCACTGCCACGGGCCACCACTCAGGCAGGCGGCGCGCTGGCTTGGGTGCTGCGGCGTCCACCACCGGACTGGCCGCGTAGCCGGCCTTGTCGATCGCCGCAGCGAGCGTAGCGAAGGACACACTGCCCAGCGCCCCGACGCTGGCCTTCTCGGTGGCGAGGTTCACCGACGCGGTCGTCACGCCCGGCACCTTCAGCAACGCCTTCTCGACCCGCGCGACGCAGGAGGCGCAGGTCATCCCGTCGACTTGCAGCTCGACACGATGCGTCGGCACGTCGTAGCCGGCCCGGCGCACGGCTGCGGTCACAGCAGACACCAGGGCGTTGCCCGCCACCCCGTCCCTGGCGCGGACCGTCGCTTGCTCGGTGGCCAGGTTGACGGCGGCACTCTCCACGCCGGGCAGCGTCGCGAGCGCCTTCTCGACGCGCAATACACAGGACGCGCAGGTCATGCCTTCGATCGGCAGTTTGAAGTCCAGCGTGGGCGTTGCGCTTGCGAGGGTGTTCATGGGATCGGTCCTTCCGGACCGTATCGGGTCCGCAGTCGGTTGATGCCGCAGGAGCTTCAGCCTTCCCATGATGGGAATGTCAACCGGCTGCGCTGTCGATCCCGACCTGCAGGTGAGGTCTTGTGGATGGCTGGCTTGACCTTCCCACGAGGGCAAGCCTGAAAGTCAGGCATCCCAACCAGCAGAAGGAGCACCCCATGATTGCATTCGAAGTCCAGGACATGACCTGCGGCCACTGCGCCAGCACGATCACCAAGGCGCTGAAGTCAGCGGACCGGGGAGTCAAGGTCACGATCGACCTGCCAAAGCATCTGGTGCTGGTCGAGCCGACCGAGGCCGATGCGCAGCAGATGCAGGACGCCATCGCCGAGGCGGGCTACACGCCGGTTCGGGCTGAGGCGGCACAGGTTGACCCTGCATCCCAAGGCGGCTCCTGCTGCGGGCACTGCCGCTGAGGCCGCTCCGCCATCGCGACCGATGGCCGAACAACCGCAGGACGGCAAGCATGTCGCTCCGTCCATCGGGATGCGTCCAGGCGCGCCTCCGGTCTAGTGCAGATCGTCGGCGACCCCGGGTCGCTGCCCGGAGACCACGGCCCGGGGATGGCGAGGCTCAGTCACTGGCCGCCATGCAGCCGCTAGCCACCGCCGTCATGCGCCGGTACAACGCCTGAACCTGCGCCATCCGATAGGGGGGAGAGCGGCCACTTGGTTCATGCGCGGCGAACGCCCGCAGACAGGAACGCTTCGCTGTGTTGCATGTGCTGCGGTGGGGAACCAGACGATCAGGCCAAGCATCCAGGCGCAGTCATCGACTCGAGATCGATCACCGCATCCGCCATCGCTGTCAGCTCCGGAGTCTGCGACACGAAGAGTTCCCGCGCGTAGCCACCCAGTTCCAGCACACGCCGCTTCATCGCCATGAACATGCGCTTGCGCTCCAGGTCCAGCGGTCCGTCGGCTTCGTCGGAGAACAGGGTGTCGTAGCGCCGGCCGGTGTTCTGCGCCAAATACAGCGCCACGGCCCGCACCAAGCACTCGTTGATCCAGACCTTCTCGCCGCCGCTCATCGCCGTGACGCTCTTGTCCTCGCCCGACTCTGCGTCGTAGACGCGGATGTCGAAGCCCTCGCGCTGCTCGCCCTTGGCCGTCTCCTGCAGGGTCTCGATGGCC
>JAIYCR010000042.1 GCA_027487905.1 Rubrivivax sp.
CCCATGCGAGGACTCAGCGGCAAGACCGCCATCGTCACCGGCGCGGGCAGCGGCATCGGCCGCGCCATCGCCACCCGGCTGGCCGCCGAAGGCTGCGTCGTCGGCGTGTTCGACATCAACGCCGCCGGTGCCGCAGAGACGACTGCAGCGATCGAGGCCGCCGGCGGCAAGGCGCTGCCGGTGAGCTGCGACATCACCGACTACGCCGCCGTGACCGCCGCGGTGGCCAGCTTCGAACAGCAAGCCGGAGCCGGCACCGACATCCTGGTGAACAACGCCGGATGGGACACGCCCATGCCCTTCCTCAAGACCGACCCGGCCTTCTGGCAGAAGGTGACCGCGATCAACTGGTTCGGGCCGCTGCACATGACCCATGCGGTCGCGCAGGGCATGAACGCCCGCAAGTCGGGCCGGATCATCCAGATCGCGTCCGATGCCGGTCGCGTGGGCAGCAGCGGCGAGGTCGTGTACTCGGGCTGCAAGGGCGCCACCATCGCCTTCAGCAAGGCACTCGCCCGGGAACTCGCGCGCAGCAACGTGACGATCAATACCGTCTGCCCGGGCCCGACGGACACCCCCGCGATGACCGCCTTCGTCGGTACCGGAGAGCAGGGTCAGAAGATCCGCGACGCGATGGTCAGGGGCGTGCCGCTGGGCCGCATCGGCCAGCCCGATGACTATCCCGGTCTCGTCGCCTTCCTGGCGAGCGAGGACGCGGCCTTCATGACCGGCCAGACCATCAGCGTGTCCGGCGGCCTTTCGATGCACGGCTGATCCACCAGCAAGGAGACCCACCATGGGCAAGGACTACAAGGACATCCTCTACGACGTGCGTGACGGCGTCGTGCACATCACGATCAACCGGCCGGAGGTGTACAACGCCTTCCGCAACCAGACCCTCGAGGAGCTCATCGACGCGCTGCGCCGCGCCGACGAGGAGAAGAGCGCCAACGTGATGGTGCTGTCCGGGGCCGGTGACAAGGCCTTCTGCACCGGCGGCGACCAGAAGGTCCACCTGTCCGAGGACGGCCTGTACGGGCCGCGCGGCACGGTGGGCATGCCCATCGAGGAAATGCAGACGGCGCTGCGCGACCTGCGCAAGGTGACCATCGCGAAGGTGCAGGGCTTCGCCATCGGAGGCGGCAACGTCTTCGCCACCCTCTGCGACCTGACCATCGCCAGCGAGAAGGCGGTCTTCGGGCAGGTGGGCCCGAAGGTCGGTTCGGCCGACCCTGGCTGGGGCACGGCCTACCTCGCCCGCATCGTCGGCGAGAAGAAGGCCCGCGAGATCTGGTTCCTGTGCCGGCGTTACAGCGCCCACGAGGCCGAGCGCATGGGCCTGGTGAACAAGGTGGTGCCGCACGACCAGCTGGACGCCGAAGTCGCGCAGTGGTGCCAGGAGATCAACGAGATGAGCCCGACGGCGCTGACGATCATCAAGCGCTCCTTCGCAGCGGATACCGAGCACATCCGCGGGATCAGCTTCCAGGGCATCCAGACGGTCAAGCACTATTACCAGACCGAGGAATCCAAGGAAGGAGTGCGCGCCTTCAACGAGCGCCGCAAGCCCGACTTCAAGAAGTTCGTCTCCTGAACGTCGACCGGGGAAGCCGCTCGTGGAACCACTGATCCGGACCGACCTGCACGCCGGCGGCGTGCTCGTGGCCGCCATCGACATGCCCGATCGCGTGATGAACGTGTTCTCGGACGAGCTGATGGATGCCTTGGACGCGTTGATGGACAGGGTCGATGCCGACCCGGCCGTGGGTGCCGTCGTGCTCACCTCGGGCAAGCCGAGCTTCCTGGCCGGCGCCGACCTGGTCATGGTGCGCGGGTACACCGAGCAGGGGCGAACGGCATCGCATGCAGCGCTGTTCAAGCTGTGCGGCCGCCTCGGACGCCAGTTCGTGCGGCTCGAGCAGAGCGCCAAGCCCTATGTCGCTGCGGTGAACGGCATTGCGCTGGGTGGAGGCCTGGAACTGGCCATGGCCTGCCGCGAACGCCTCGTCGTCGACGATCCACGGGTTCAGCTCGGGCTTCCGGAGGTCCGGTGGGGTCTGCTGCCGGGGGCGGGTGGCACCCAGCGCCTGCCCCGCTTCATCGGATTCGAAGAAGGCGTGGCGCTGTTGCTGAGCGGTCGTTCCATCGACCCGGCCACCGCCGTGGCCCGTGGCCTGTTCGCCGCGGCGGTTCCACACGAACGGCTGTTGCCAGAGGCCCTCGCACGGGCGTCCGACAGGGTGGGGCAGCTCTACGACCCGGCCCTGAAGTTCCGCCATCTGGACGCCGCGGGCGTTCCGTCCTGGAGCCCCCAGGCCGCACGCGATCTCGCCCGCCGGCACGGCGTGGACGATGAGCACTTCGAGCAGGTTCCCGCCTACAGCGCCATCGTCGACAGCGTGCTCAAGGGTGCTCGCCTGGACCTGCCGGCCGCCACTGCAACCGAGATGAACGAGTTCATCCGGCTGATGGTCAGCCCGGTAGCCGGACGGATGATCCGCACGCTCTTCCTGGAGCGGCTGAGGGCCGAGAAGGAACTGGCGGCCCCGGCCGGTACCCGCATCGAGAAGGCCAGCGTCGGCGCGATCAGCGGCGCGCGGCAGGCCTGGGCGCAGGCCTTCGCCCGGATGCGGCAAGCGCCTGTCAGCGACGCCGGCATTCCGGACGACACCCTGGATCTCGTCGATGCAAGGGGCCGCACGCACCGGATCGCGCTGCGGGTGCTCGAAGAACCGGCAGCCGAAGGACCGCTGCCGCTGGCGGTGCTGGGTCCGGCGGGTGATTACGGACGGGTGATCGAGGTGGTGGGCGCTCAGGGCGACGCCTTGGCAATGACCGCGCAGCTCGCGGCGCGCCTGCGGTGCATGGCCTGGCCGACCGCCGGCCCCTTGTCGGTGCTGGCCCAGATGGCCGGCAAGCCGCCGCAGCAGCAGGCGCAGATCGCGCGGCTGGCACTCAACCGCGGCGTCATCGGCGATCCGGTGTTCCTGGACGTGGCGGCCTGCCTCGCCGGCGTCTGCAGGCCCTGGACGGGCGGCCCTCTGATGGCCGAGGGCGGCTCGTGACCGCCCTGCAGGCCCACGTCGGCTTTCGAACGGCGCCGACCACCGTGGCCGTCGACGCCTGGCGGGTGAAGCTCTTCTGCCAGGCCATCGGCGAAACCGACCCGATCCACTGGGATGCCGAGGCGGCCGCCGCGGCCGGCTACAGGGCCTGTCCGGTTCCGCCCACCTTCCTGAAGGCGCTCGAAGGCGAGCACTTCTCGAGCGCGCGGCTGCTCGAGCGGATGGGCGTTCCCCTGACCGGCGTGCTGCATGCAGAACAGGCATTCGATCTGCAGGCGCCCGTCCACGTGGGCGACCCGGTGGAGATCAGCCGGCATGTGGCGAGCATCCAGGACAAGAAAAACGGCGCAATGACCTTGGTGGTGGTGGACACCGACTACCGCGTCGGTGGGCGGACGGTCGGGCACAGCCGGCAGACCATCCTGGCCCGCCATCCGGCGCCGGCGGCATGACGCTCCCAGCCGCCCTGCCGCTTGAGCTCACGCTGGCCTTCGGCCCGGTGCGGGCGATCGACCTCGCCCTCTTCGCGGCGTCGTCGGGCGATCACAACCCCCTGCATCTGGACGCGGACCTTGCGCGGCTCGCCGGCTTCGAGCGGCCGTTGGTGCACGGCATGTTGACCATGGCCTGTGCCGCTCGTCTGTTCACCCAGGCCTTCGGCGCCGAGCGCGTGCGTCACCTGCAGACCCGTTTCACCGGCACCGCGATGCTGGGCGACACCTTGCGCTTGCAGGCCAGGCTCGACCGGCAGGAGCAGGGGCAGGCCCACTACACCGTCCAGGTGTTCCGCTCGGACGGCCGCGAAGTGGCGACCGGCCGGGCGACCGTCCTGCTCGGCCAGTCCTGACCTGCGTCAGCGCCCATGGGCTCCACGCCGCACCGACTGCCTCGCCTCGTGGACGCGCTGAGAACCGGCGAGCGGGTGTGGCTGCCCGCCTTGTCCGCTGAATCACCGCGCCTGGCAGCCGAGCTGGCCGGCGATCCGCAGCGTGCGGCGGGCGTCGTCTTCACCGGCGTGCGCTTTCCCGGCATCGACCGGCTGGACATCGCTGCGGTGCATCCCGAGGCGCAGGTCGAGGCTTTCTTCATGTCGCCGTCCCTGCGGGCGAGCCTCAGCTCCGGGCGCGCGAAGCTCTTTGCAAGCGA
The DNA here is from genome assembly GCA_027487905.1 of Rubrivivax sp. Classification (GTDB taxonomy): domain Bacteria; phylum Pseudomonadota; class Gammaproteobacteria; order Burkholderiales; family Burkholderiaceae_C; genus JAIYCR01. The sequence goes on from JAIYCR010000042.1 coordinate 4,212, forward strand.
CTACCTCGCGATCGCGCGTCAACTGCGGGAGGGTCCGCCCGTCGATCTGGCCATCGCGCACCTCACGCCGCCCGACTCCGAAGGTTGGTGCGACCTGGGCGTGGCCAGCGACTTCCTTCCGCTCGTGTGGCCCCGGGCGCGGCGCAGGGTGGCGCACCTCAACCCCAAGCTTCCCCGCATCGCCGGCAGCCTGCGGATCCGCTTCTCCGACCTGGACGGCTTCATCGAGGCCGCCGATCCCCTGCACGACTGGGAGGAGCCGGCGGGCGGCGACACCGAAACCCGAATCGCCGGCCATGTGGCCGCGCTGGTGCAGGACGGCGACACCCTGCAGTTCGGCGTCGGCACGGTCCCCGCCGCGGTGGCGCAGGCGCTGACGGGTCACCGGCGCCTGCGTTTCCATGGCGGGATGGTCAGTGCCGCTGTTCGCACGTTGTGGGACTGCGGCGCGCTCGATCGGGACGCTGTGCTGACGACCGGCGTTCTGCTGGGGAACGCGGGTCTGCGCGAGTTCGCCTTGGGGCTCGGTGACCGGCTGCGATTGGTCGATGTCGAGCAGACCCATGCACCCGGCGTGCTGGCCGGCATCGATCGCTTCGTGGCGGTCAACGGTGCGATCGAGGTCGACCTTTTCGGCCAGGTCAATGCGGAACGCACCAGCGGGCAGATCCAGGCCGGTGCCGGCGGTCTGCCGGCCTTCGCGCTCGGCGCGCAACTCTCCCGCGGCGGTCGCCTGGTCATCTGCCTGCCATCGACCGCGCGCCGCGGACAGGTGCCGCGCATCGTTCCGTCGATCGGCGAGAACGGGCTGGTGACCTTGCCGCGTCACCTTGCCGACGCCGTGGTCACCGAGCACGGCGTGGCGCTCCTGCGCGACCGCTCGCTCGACGAGCGCGCCCAGGCGCTCATCGAGGTGGCCGACCCCCTGCACCGCCCCGCCCTGGTCGATGCCTGGCAACGGATGAGGACGCGCCTTTGAACCTTCACCACCCCGACGATCATCCCCCCGACGGATGGGTTGCCGCCCCGATCGGCGGCCAGTTCACCCTTCACAGCGGCGGCCTGTACGCCCGCTGGCAGGACGGCAGGCTGCGGCTGGGCTTCCGGGTGAGGGCCCAGCAGGGCAACCCGGGAGGTGCCTGCCACGGCGGCATGCTGGCCACCTTCGCCGACGTGCTGCTGTCGGCGGCCGCCCATGTCCAGGCCGACATTCCGAGACAGTTCCTGCCGACGATCAGCCTGCAGCTGGACTACATGGCCGCGGCGCCGATGGGCAGCTGGGTCCATGGATGCACCGACGTGCTCAAGGTCACCCGCAATCTGCTGTTCAGCCAGGCGCTGGTGCACGCGGACGACACGCTGGCGCTGCGGGCGAGCGGCGTGTTCCGCAGAGGGCCGCTGCTGCCGGACACCGAGGGCGACCGGCCGCTCGAATTGCCCGGGATGCCCCGGCGCGACGGCGCTTGACGCGGCTGCGTCAACCGGCGACGCGGATCAGCCGCTTGCCCAGGTTCTCACCCCGATACAGGCCCTCGATGGCGCCGGGCGCCTGCTCGATGCCTTCCAGGACGTCCTCGTCGTAGACCAGCCGCCCGTCGCGGATCCAGGCGGCCAGGTCCCGCCGCGCGACGGGGCCATGATCATCGTGGTCGAAGATCACGAAGCCCTGCACCCGCGCGCGCTTGACGAGCAGGTGCCGCTCCAGGCGCGGCCCTTGCGGCCAGGGATCCCAGCTCGCCACGCCGGCGGTGCCGCAGACCACGATGCGCGCACCAACGGCCAGGTGCGGCCACACCAGGTCGCTGATGCGGCCTGCGGTGTTGTCGAAGTAGACGTTCACGCCGCCCGCCAGTTCACGCGCGAGATCGGACTCGAAGCTCGCGGCCCGGTAGTCGAGCGCCGCGTCGTAGCCGTAGCGCTTGAGGCACAGCTGCCGTTTCACCTCGCCCCCGGTGATGCCGACGGTTCGGCAGCCCTGCATGCGGGCGATCTGGCCCACGGCCGATCCGACACCGCCGGCGGCGGTGGACACGACCACCGTCTCCCCGGGCCGCGGGCAGCCGACTTCCAGCAGGCCGTAGTGGGCGGTGACGCCGTTGATGCCCAGGACGCCCAGCGCGGTCGACAAGGGCAGGTCCGCGTCCTCGACCCGACGCAGGACCTCCGGCCGCACCACGGCGTACTCCTGCCAGCCCAGCAGGCCGGTGACCGGGGTGCCCACCGGCCAGGCACCGTCATCGGAGGCGACCACATGGCCTGCGGCGAACGAGCGCATCACCGCGCCGAGGGGCACGGGCTGCGAGTAGTTGGCGACCGCGCTCACCCATCCCCGCATGGCCGGCTCCACCGACAGCCAGGCGTTGCGCACCAGGACCTCGCCCGGGCCCGGGCGGGGCATCGGCCGGCGGACGACCTCGAAGTCCGCTGCCGACGGGATGCCGGACGGCCGTCGCACCAGCAGCACCTGCCGGTGGTCCTGCGGCAGGCCATCGCTCGAAGACGGCGGGTGGGAAGGGGTGCGATCCATGGGGGCTTGCGGGTTCGACCGAAGTTGCGGGGTCATGACTTTGGCTATAGTACACATGCGTACCATGTGCATCCACATGGCGATGCCAATCGGTGATCAGAGGGAAAACACGCATGGCGGGACGATGGTTCGAGCAGTTCGCTGAAGGTCAGGTCTTCGACCACGAGATCCGGCGCACCGTCACCGAGGCGGACAACATGTGGTTCTGCAACGCCACCTACAACCCGGCGGCCATCCACATCGACGCAGAGTACTGCCGGACGACCGAATTCGGCCAGCCCTTGGTGAACAGCATCTTCACCCTGGGCCTGGTGATCGGCCTGTCGGTGCAGGACACCACGCTGGGCACGACGGTGGCCAACCTGGGCATGACGGACACCCGCTTCCCCAAGCCGGTCTTCGCCGGCGACACCCTGCGCTCCCGTACGACCGTCGTCGAAGTCCGTGACAGCCGTTCCCGGCCCACGGCCGGCATCGTCACCTTGCGGCACCAGGGCTTCAACCAGCGCGGCGACGAGGTGTGCATCTGCACCCGCCAGGCGCTGATGCTGCGCCGGCCGTCGTGACGTTCGAGCGCCACCAGACGGGCCGCCCCCCATGCCGATGACCCCTCGATCCTGGCTCTTCGTCCCGGCGGACAGCGAGCGCAAGCTGGCCCGGGCGGCCGGATGTGGCGCCGACGTGCTGATCCTCGACCTCGAGGACGCCGTCGCCGAGTCGCGCAAGTCGATCGCGCGCGAGATGGCCGCCGCGCATGTCGGTGCCGGACGCCCCCCTGGCGGTCCCCGGCTGTACGTGAGGATCAACCCGCTGGACACCGATGGGTCGCTGGCCGACCTGGCCGCCGTGGTCCAGCCCGGCCTCGCCGGCATCGTGCTGCCCAAGATCCGAGGCGCTGACTGCGTCCGACTGCTGGCGCAACGCATCGACGCGCTGGAAGCCCGTGCAGGGCTGCAGCCAGGGTCGGTGCGCATCCTTCCGGTGGCCACCGAGACACCCGCTGCGATGCTGAATCTTGGCGGTTTCGCCCAGCCGCTGCCGCGTCTGGCCGCAGTGACCTGGGGTGCCGAAGACCTGTCGGCCGCGATCGGCGCCGTATCCAACCGGGAGGAGGACGGAAGCCTCTCACCCCTGTATGTCTGGGCGATGTCGATGTGCCTGACGGCGGCCGCGGCGGCGGGCGTTCCCGCGGTCGACACGCTGCACGCCGACTTCCGAGACGCGGCCGGCCTCGCATCTGCCTGCCGTGCATCCCGGCGCCGCGGCTTCAAGGGCCGCATCGCCATCCATCCCGACCAGGTCGAGACGATCAACGAAGCCTATGCGCCCAGCGCGGCGGAGATCGAACAGGCCCAGCGCATCGTCGAAGCCTTCGCCCTGGCCCCCGATGCCGGCACCGTCGGCGTGGACGGCGTCATGGTCGACCGCCCCCACCTGCTCCAGGCGCGCCGGACGCTCGGCCTGGACACCTGATCAACGGAATTCCCATGGACTTCTCCATCCCTGACGATCATGTCGCCATCCGCGATGGCGTCGCCGCCGTCGTCAAGCGCTTCGACGACGAGTACTGGCTCGCCCGGGACGAAGACGGCGAGTTCCCGCGTGAGTTCCACCGGGCCATGGCCGAAGCGGGCTGGCTTGGCATCACGATGCCGCCCGAGTACGGAGGCGCCGGGCTGGGCGTCGCCGAGGCCTCGGTGATGATGCACGAGATCGCCAGCCACGGCGGGGGCATGGCCGCGGCCTCGACCGTGCACATCAACCTCTTCGGCCCCCACCCGATCGTCGTGTTCGGCACGGCCGAACAGAAGCAACGCTGGATTCCCCGTCTCGTCGAAGGCCTGGACCAGTGCGCCTTCGGATTCACCGAGCCCGATGCGGGCCTGAACACCACGGCGATCAAGACCTTCGCGCAGAAGGTTCCGGGTGGCTATCGGGTGCACGGGCAGAAGGTGTGGACCTCCACCGCGCAGGTGGCCAACAAGATCATGCTGCTCACCCGCACGACCCGGCTGGAGGACTGCGCACGCCCCACCGACGGCATCACGATCTTCTACACCGACCTCGACCGCAGCAAGATCGAGGTGCGCCGCATCCCCAAGATGGGCCGCAAGGCGGTCGACTCGAACGCGATCTTCATCGACGACCTGTTCATTCCGGACGGCGACCGCATCGGCGAGGAAGGCAAGGGCTTCTCCTACATCCTGCACAGCCTCAACCCGGAGCGCCTGCTGGTGGCCGCCGAGGCCATCGGCATCGGCCAGGACGCCTTGCGGCGGGCGACCCAATACGCGCGCGACCGCATCGTGTTCGACCGCCCCATCGGACAGAACCAGGGCATACAGCACCCGCTGGCCGAACGCTGGATGGCGCTGGAAGCCGCCTGGGCGATGGTGATGAAAGGCGCCTGGCTGTATGACCAGCACAAACCTTGTGGCGCCGAAGCCAACACCGCCAAGTTCCTGGGCGCACGGGCGGGCCACGACGCCTGCCTGCAGGCGGTGCTGACCCATGGCGGCTTCGGCTACGCCAAGGAATACCACGTCGAGCGTCTGCTTCGCGAGGTGACGGTCACCCGCATCGCACCGGTCACCGAGCAACTCATCCTCTGCTTCATCGCGGAGAAGGTGCTCGACCTTCCCAAGTCCTACTGATCCCATCCTGCGGATCCGTACACAGGAGTTCCCACGTGTTCAAGCGCACCCTCTTCACGGCAGACCACGAGGCGTTCCGCGACACGGTACGTCGATTCATCGACGCGGAGATCGCTCCGCACCACGAACAGTGGGAGCGAGACGGCATGGTCCCGCGGGATCTGTGGCTCAAGGCGGGCGAAGCCGGCATGCTGTGCTGCACCGTCCCGGAAGCCTATGGCGGAGCCGGTGCCGACTATCTGTTCGACGTCGTCGTGTTCGAGGAGATGGCCCGGGCCGGGTTCACCGGCCCCGGATTCATGATCCATTGCGATCTGGTGGCGACCTACATCGCCACCTTCGGCACCGAGCAGCAGAAGCGTCACTGGCTGCCCCGGATGGTCCGGGGAGAGTCGATCGGATCTCTCGGCATGACCGAGCCCCATGCGGGCAGCGACCTCAAAGCCATCCGCACGCGCGCGGTGCGCGATGGCGATGACTACCTGATCTCCGGGCAGAAGGTGTTCATCTCCAACGGACAGCTCTGCGACGTGATCGTGCTGGCCACCAAGACCGACAGCACGGCCGGCGCCAAGGGTGTCACGCTGTTCCTCGTGGACACCAGCCTTCCGGGCTTCCGGCGCGGCCGCAACCTGGACAAGCTGGGGCTGAAGGCGCAGGACACCTCCGAGCTGTTCTTCGATGAAGTGCGGGTGCCCGCGTCCGCGATGCTCGGCGAGGAGGGCCGCGGCTTCGAGCTCATGATGACCAAGCTCGCCCAGGAGCGCCTGGCCCAGGCGATCCGCTCGGCGACCGTCGCCGAGACGGTGATCGAGTGGACGGTGGAGTACACCGCGCAGCGCAAGGCCTTCGGCAAGACCATCTCCGACTTCCAGAACACCCAGTTCAAGCTGGCCGAGCTCAAGGCCGAGGCCACGGTCGGGCGCGTCTTCACCGATCAGTGCATCGCCAACTTCATGGCCGGCGAGCTGGACGCGGTGGATGCCGCCATCGCCAAGATGCACCTGTCCAATCTGCACTGCAAGGTCGTTGACGAGTGCCTGCAGCTCTTCGGAGGCTGGGGCTACATGTGGGAGTACCCGATCGCCCGCGCCTACGCGGACGCTCGCATCGTCAAGATCGCCGGTGGCTCGATCGAAGTCATGAAGCACATCATCGGCCGGCACATGTTCGCCCAGTACAAGCCTGCCGTGGATGTCGCCAAGTCGATGGCCGCGCTGCGGGCGGCCTGAAGCCGGCCCCACCGCCCGAACCGCCTCGAAGGCCCAGGAGATTCCCCATGCAGACCACACCTTTCCGACCCGACGCACTGGCAGGCAAGCGGATCCTGATCACCGGCGGTGGCACTGGCCTGGGCAAGGAACTCGCGCGGGCCTTCGTCAGCCAGGGCGCATCCGTTCACATCTGCGGCCGCCGCGAGGCGGTGCTCGCCGCCACGGTGGAGGAGCTCAGGGCCAGTGCCGCGCACGGGGGCGCCATCGAGCACCACGTCTGCGACATCCGTGAGGCCGACCAGATCGAGGCCATGGTGGAGCGCATCTGGCAAGGCGGCCCGCTGACGGGCCTGGTCAACAACGCCGCCGCCAATTTCATTTCGCCTTCGATCGACATCTCCCCGCGCGGCTTCGCCGCGGTGCGGTCCACCGTGATGGACGGAGCGCTCTACACCACCCTCGCCTGCGGTCGACGCTGGATCGCCCAGGGTCTGCCCGGATCGGTCGTGAGCATGCTGGTCACCTGGGTTTGGACCGGCTCGGCCTATGTGCTGCCGTCGGTGATGAGCAAGACGGCGGTGCATGCGATGACGATGTCGCTCGCCGTCGAGTGGGGACGCCACAACATCCGGGTCAACGCAGTGGCACCCGGCCCGTTCCCGACCGAAAGCGCCTGGGAGAAGCTCGCGCCCATCCCCAAGGCGAACGTCGGTGCGGCCTCCTCCGACGAGGTGCCCATGGGACGCTTCGGACGCATGCCTGAACTCTGCAACCTGCTGACCTTCCTGCAGTCCGACGGGTGCGAATACCTCACCGGCCAGAACATCGCGATCGACGGTGGCCACCACCTCGCTGCACCCTCGACCTTCGCCGCACTGGGTCGGCTGACGCCCGACGACTGGGCTGAGGCCAAGGCCACGGTGCGGGCCAAGGCCGAGAAGGAGAAGACGCAGCGCAGCGTCGGCTGATCGGGATGCCGTGTCCGCGGACGAGAAACCCGCGAGCGCGACGGTGGCCGGCGCGGCCCTGACCGAGCCCGGCGAGGCCCCAGTGCCCCGAGACCTGCGGCACCACGCCCGGATGCGGCCACACCACGTTGCGGTGGTCCAGGGGCGAGACCGGGTGTCCTATGCCGACCTCGAGTCACGGGCCAATCGGTTGGCCGCCGCGCTGCGCGCCCACGGCGTGAGGCGGGGCGACCATGTCGCGATGCGGATGGGCAATCGGTGCGACACGCTGGCCCTGGGCTGGGCGGCCTGGCGGTGCGGCGCCTACCTCACGCCGATGGCCACGACGCTGACCGTCACCGAACTGGCCTACCTCGTTCGCGACAGCAACGCGAAGGCCGTGATCGGCGACGGACAGCTCGGCCCGTCCGCGCGGTCGCTGGCCCTGGCACTCATCGACGAGCTGGGCCCTGAACATGCAGCGACCTGGCTGTCGCTGGGCGGGGACCTTCCGGGACACACGCCGCTGGAACCGGACCTCGTGAATGCGACGCCCGGGCCCATCCCCGACGAGGCCCCCGGTGCCCTGATGATGTACACCTCGGGAACGACGGGTTCTCCCAAGGGCGTGATCCGCCCTCTGCTGGCACCGGGGTACCGAGGACCACCTCCCTTTGCCGGCGACCTGCTCGACTTGTTTGATCTCGACGGGCCGGATGTCCGCTACCTGTCCACCGCGCCGCTGCACCACGCCGCCCCGCTTCGTACGGCGCTGGCCGTGACCGCCGGCGGCGGAACGGTTCACCTGATGGACCGGTTCGATGCCGAACAAGCCCTCGGCACCCTCGAGGCCGAGGGCATCACCCACAGCCAATGGGTGCCGTCGATGTTCCAGCGTCTGCTGGACCTCTCGCCCGAGCGGCGCGCCCGTCACCACGCCCCCGCGCACCGACTCGCCATCCACGGCGCCGCACCCTGCCCCGCTGAACTGAAGCGCGAGATGATCGACTGGTGGGGGCCGATCCTGCTGGAGTACTACTCCGGCACCGAGGGCATCGGGCTCACGCTCATCGACTCGCACGAAGCGCTTGCCCATCCCGGCTCGGTCGGTCGAGCCCGCAAGGGGCGCCTGCATGTGGTGGACGACCAGGGGTGCGAACTCCCGGCCGGACAGACCGGGCTCGTGTGCTTTTCCGGCACACCGCCATTCGCCTATCACCGTGCGCCTGAGAAGACGGCTTCCCGTACGCTGGCCGGTGGCCTGCAGACCTTCGGCGACCTTGGACACGTCGACGCCGAAGGTTGGCTCTACCTGACCGACCGCCTTGACGACATGATCATCTCAGGCGGCGTGAACGTCTACCCGCAGGAGGTCGAGGCGGTGATCCGGCAGGTGAGCGGCGTCTGGGACTGCGCCGTCGTCGGATGGCCGGACGAACGTTTCGGCGAGCGACCCGTCGCCTTCGTCGTTCCCCGCCGCGACGCCTCCGACCGGGCCCGCCTGACCCTGGACATCGCCGATCGGTGCCGCCTGCGGCTGAGCCGCATCAAGCAGCCCGAGCAGATCCACCTGGTGGCCGAGCTTCCTCGCTCGACGACCGGCAAGCTGCTGCGCCGCCACTTGCGCGCGGAGCGCCATGGCGAGGACCCAGGCCCGCGCGAGGGCATTGACACCGCATCGTCGGGGCGAACCCAGGGAAGGGGCCTGGGCTAGGCCGGCACCAGGCGCCGCACGCCCATCCCCTCGCGCCCGCACCGCGCCACCACCTCCACCGCCACCCGCTCCACCTCCCCGGCCTCCACCAACGCCACACAGGCCCCACCGAACCCCGCTCCGGTCATCCGCGCCCCGTAGACCGCCGGATGCGCCTGCAGCCGCTCGGCCAGCCGGTCCAGCGCCGGCACCGTCACCTCGAAGTCGTCGCGCAGGCTCGCGTGCGACTGGTTCATCCAGCCGCCGAACTGCCAGGCGGTGACCGGGCCGTTAGCCGCCGCCAGCACGCGGGCGTTCTCGGTGATCACGTGGCGGGCGCGGCGGCGCAGCGGCTCGCTCAGGTGCTCGACTGCGGCGGGGTCTTCGATGTCGCGCAGTGCCTCCACGCCCAGCGCCTTCGCCGCGGCCTCGCATTCGGCACGGCGCTGGTTGTAGCCGCTGCCGGCGAGTTGCCGTGCGACGCCGGAGTCCAGCACCAGCAGCGCGCCGCCCGGTGGCAGGGGCACGAAGCGGCGTTCGAGGCTTCGGGTGTCGAGGAAGAGCGCGCGATCGGTGCCGGCCAGGCTGCAGGCCATCGGGTCCATGATTCCGCAGTTCACGCCCGCCTCCATCCGTTCCACGCGCTGGGCCCGCTGCGCGATCTCCACATCGTCCCACGGCGCCTGCAGCAGCATGCGCAGCGCGCGCAGCAGGGCCACGTTCAGCGCCGCGCTGGACGACAGGCCCACGCCCATCGGCACGGTGGAGTGCAGGTGGATGTTCAGCGGCGGGACGCGCCGGCCCTGCCACTGGCCGGCCTCGCGCAGGCAGCCGAAGGCAAAGCGTGCGGAAGCTGATTCGGGAAGCGCCTCGTCGGTGAAGCGGGTGCGCTCGCCCAGGTCGGCGGCCTGCAGTTCGTGGCAGCCTCCCTTCGCCCTGCCGAGGCCCACCACCGTGCGCTGGGCGATGGCGATGGGCAGCACGAAGCCGTCGTTGTAGTCGGTGTGCTCGCCCAGCAGGTTCACCCGGCCGGGCGCATGGCCGATGGCCTCGGGTGCGGTGCCGAAGCTGCGGTGGAAGTCGGCCGCGGCCGCGGTGGCGAGCAGGTCGGCTTCGGGCATGGCGTCTCCAGGGTCGACGATGAACGGGATGGACGAAACAGGGGCGACCGGCAGGCCAGGGCCGCACTCACAGCACCGCCGCGACGGCCTGCAGCTGCGCCGCCGTGGCTTCGGGCAGCACGTCCATCGCGAAGAGGCCGGCGAAGATCTCGGTGCCGGCCAGGAACTTGAGCCGTTCGCGGCTGCGCAGCACGGGGTGGAACTGGGCATGCAGGTGCCAGCCGGGCGCGGCGTCGCGCACCGGTGCCGGGTACCAGCCCATCAGATAGGGCATGGGCCTGGCCCACAGTCCGTCGTACTTCATCAGCACCGTCTTCCAGGCCCGCGCGAGGTCGGCGCGCTGCGCGGGCGAGAGGTCTTCGAAGGTCCGGGCCTCCTCGATCGGCGCCACCCAGGCCTCGTAGGGGTAGCGGGCGCAGGGCGGCACGAAGGCAATGGCGTGCTCACCCGCATAGAGCACCCGCGCACCGTCGCGCCGCTCGGCTTCGATGAGGGCGGCAAGCGGCCCGCAGCCGTGGGTGCGGTGGTGCTCGGCGGCCACGCGGGCCATCGTGGCCGGCACCGGCGGCAGCACCGGATAGGCGTAGATCTGCCCGTGCGGGTGGTGCAGCGTCACGCCCACTTCGGCACCGCGGTTCTCGAAGGGCAGCACATAGGCCACGTCCGCGCGGCGGCTCAAGTCCGCGCAGCGGTCGGCCAGCACCGCCAGCAGCAGCTCGAAGCGGTGCAGCGGCAGCGTGGTCAGGGCCTGCTGCGCGTCCTGGGTGAAGACCACCACCTCGCAGTGGCCGCCGCCCGGCGCCACCGGGATGCTCAGCCCGGCGGGCGGCGGGGCGTCGCCGCGGGCCGCCAGCGCCGGGAAGCGGTTGTCGAAGACGGCCACCTCCCAATCGCCACCGGGCAGCTCGGTCGGGTGGGCGGCATCGCGGGTGGGGGCGAGCGGGTCGTACTCGGGCGGCGGCAGGAAGGTGCGGTCCTGGCGGTGGGCAGCATAGGTGACCCACTCGCCGCGCAGCGGGTGCCAGCGAAGGTGCGGCGCGCCGCGCAGCGGCTCGGCAAAGGGGCTGGGCGCGTCGCCCGCCGCGTCGAGCGGCGCGCGGGCATACAGCAGCAGCCTGCGGCCATCGGGCTTGGTGCGTTCGATGCGGTGCATCGCTCGGGCTGCAACGGCCGTTCAGACCCCGCCCGGAATGGCGGTGCGCGACTCGGTGGTGGCGCGGCGGATGCGCTCCAGCGGAATCTTCGGCCTGCGGTCTGCGGTGAGCAGGCCGTTGGCCTCCTGGAAGGTGTCGGCGAACTGCGTGTAGCAAAAGCCGCTGAAGAGTGCGGTGTGGATCACCGTGTGCAGCAGCGCCTCGTAGCGCTGGGCGAAGTCCTCGTCGCCGGTGGCGGCGCTGTAGCCCCAGACGGCCGGCACGCCCGGTTCACGCTCAGGCGACGGGGCCCAGGCGATGCCGCCGAACTCGGTCAGCATGATGGGCTGGCCGCGGTGCGGATAGCCGTCCAGCGTCAGGATGCGGCCGCCCGGACGCCGTCGGTCGAACAGCTGGTCGGGCTTCATCTCGCCGCCGTAGCGGGTGCGGATGTGCTCGATGTCCGGGTCGTAGTCGTGGATGCCGATGATGTCGGTGGCGCTCGACTCCCAGCCGTCGTTGCCGATCACCGGGCGCGTGGCGTCCAGCGTGCGGGTGAGGTGGTAGAGCGCCTCCACCGCATGGCGCTGTGTGCGCATGGCGGTGAGCTCGGGCACGCCCCAGCTCTCGTTGAAGGGCACCCACACGATCACGCAGGGGTGGCTGTAGTCGCGCTCGATGGCCTCGGTCCATTCGCGCACGGTGCGCCGGATGGCCGTGCGGGTGAAGCGGTAGGCGCTGGGCATCTCCTCCCACACCAGAAGGCCCAGCCGGTCGGCCCAGTAGAGGTAGCGCGGGTCCTCGATCTTCTGGTGCTTGCGAACGCCGTTGAAGCCCATGGCCTTGGCCAGTTCGACGTCGCGACGCAGCGCGTCGTCGCCGGGCGAGGCCAGCAGGGTCTGCGGCCAGTAGCCCTGGTCGAGCACCAGGCGCAGCAGGTAGGGCCGGCCGTTGAGCATGAAGCGGTCGCGCAGGATGCTCACCGAGCGCAGCGCGGTGTAGCTGTCGCAGGCGTCGAGCACCTGGTGCTGGCGCAGCAGCCGGATGCGGGCCTGCAGCAGCGTGGGCCGCTCGGGACTCCACAGCAGCTCGTTGCGGAAATCGTCGATGCCGGGGTCGGACAGCACGATGATGCGGTCGACCTCGCCGTCGAGCACCCGGTAGCGGTCCTGCGCCAGCACCCGCTCGCCGTGGCGCAGCTCGACCTCCACGTAGAGGTCTTCCCCCCCGGCGCCCAGAACGTCGCCGACGATGCGCGCCTCGAAGCCGATGGCGAAGCTTTCCACGTGCGGCGTCCAGCGGATCTTGTCGATGTAGACGCGGTTCACCCGCTCCAGCCACACCGTCTGCCAGATGCCCGTGGTGCGCGGGTACCAGATGGAATGCGGCTCGAGCTGCCAGTCCTGCTTGCCGCGCGGCTTGGTGAGCTCGCGCGGGTCGTCCACCGCCTGGACGGTGATGACCTGGCGTCCCGAGGCCTCGAGCAGGTCGGTGATGTCGGCCGAGAAGGGCGTGTGGCCGCCCTCGTGCGTCACCGCGAGCCGCCCGTTGACCCACACCCGGGCGCTGTAGTCGACCGCGCCGAAGCGCAGCAGCACCTGGTCATCGGCGGGCAGCAGATCGACATCGCGCTGGTACCAGCAGCAGCGGTGGAAGCCGCGGTCGCCGATGCCGCTGGCCTGCGACTCCGGCGGATAGGGCACGGTGATGGTCATCGGCCAGCCGTCCACCTCGTCGGGGCGCCGAAGCCGCTGCTCGTCGTCGTGGCGGAAGCGCCAGGCGCCGTTCAGGCAGATCCAGTCGGCGCGCTGGAGCATGGGGCGCGGATGGGCGTGGCCGGAGGTGGGGTCCATCGAAGGCAGGGGGCAAGTGGCGTTCCGAACGGCCCGGGCCGCCGGGCCGCCCACGCGGCCTGCGCCGCCCGCGCCCGCCGTCCGCCGGTCAAGTTCCGCCGTGCGCCTGCCGACAACCGGGAGAGCCCCGCGCCGACCGCACGCCACCGAACGAGCGGTCGCCGGCCCCAGGCCGCTTGATCCAACCCCACCCTCCGTGAAGGCCCTCGATCTCCCCCTTGCGCATCTGGCCGACCTTGGCGACGCCTATCTGGCCGAACTCGACGGCCTCGCCGCGGACGCCGAGGCGGTTCGCCGGCACTGGCTGCAGCAGACGGCCCAGGCGGGCGATGCCCGTCGCCATGGCCTGGCCCGCGCGCGGCTGGCCGTGAACCTGGTGGCCCAGGGCGCGCACCGCGTGGCCGAGGGCGAGCTTCGCCTGGCCGAGCGCGACCTGCTGGCCTGGGCCGACGCCGCGCTGCCCGAGGAAGCGGCGTGGCAGCTGGCGGTGGTGGCCTGCGCCTGGGCCTTGATCGACGCGCAGCTGAGCGTGCGGGCGGAGCCGGCGCGTGAGCGGGCCGCGTTGGCGCTGGCCGCCTGTGGCCAGGCGCTGGAAGGCTCAGCCCCGGGGCGGCGGGCGGCGCTGAACCGCGATCTCCTGCCCTGGGCGCTCGCCACGGCTTCGGCCTGGATCACCGTGCTGGACGAGGCCACGCCGGCCGGATGGCAGACGGTGTTCGAGGCGGTGGAGCCCGTCCTGGCCCCGGCGCTGGCGCAGGCCGACGCCGGCGCGGTGGACTGGCTGCTGGCCTTTGCCCACCGGGTTCGTTCACTCGGCCCGCTGAGCGACGGCCTGCACGCGTCCTTGATGGAGCTCAGCGTCGGCCTGGCCGCAGCGCCGGCGCTGGACCTGCGAAACCTGGGCACGCCCGGGGCCGCCGCCCCACCCAGCCGGTTGGAGGCCCTGCGTCGGGCGGTGCCGCAGGGCTTGGCCGCAGGAATCGGGCCGCCCGGGCCTGCCGCGAACACTCCGGCGCTCGCCTTCGATGCGCCCCGGCGAGCGGTGCTGGACGCCTGGCTGGCGCTGAGCCGCCTGCCGCGCACCCCAGCCGAGCGCCAGCGCATGGCCGGTGCCTGCATGCTGCTGGCCCAGCGCCTGCATCCGCCGGGTCGGCGCCGTGCACCGGGCGATGCGCTGTCCGGGGATCAGACCCAGGACCGGGCCCGTGCCGAAGCCGCGGCCAGCCGCCTGCGCCTGTCCGCTGCACAGCTGTGGTCCCAGGACGGGCTGTGGACACCGGTGCTGGACGCCCTGGTGCTGTGCGCCCGACCCGGTCTGCCCGCCGATTCGGCCGCCACCTGGCGGGTGCTGCTGCACCGGCTGGCCACCACGCCGGCCGCCAGCACGCCCCTGGCGCGAGCCCGCCGGCGCACCGCACCGCTTCGGCGCTGGCTGGCCCGACAGGCCCCGCTGCCGCTGGACCCGGTGGACGAGGCCCGCTGGCTGGCCGACCTGGCCAGCCTGGATGGCCGCGACGCCGACGCCCTGCAGCTTCGGCGCGAAGCGCTGGACGTGACCCGCAGCGAGCGCGGGGCGGAGTCCTTCGACGCGCTGGAAGCGCTGCAGGCGCTGCACGGCACGCTGGTGCAGCGTGACGAGGCGCATCCCGAACTCGAGGCCCTGAGCGACATGGGCCTGGAACTCGCGCTGCGCCTGTGCGGGCCGATGTCGCCCGAGCATTGGTGGTGGCGGGGCGTGCGCGCCCTGTGGTGGCACCACCAAGGCCATCCCCAGGCGCTGCTGGACACCGCCGAGGAGGCGGAGATCGCCCTGGTGCAGACCATCCGCCACGGCGATGCGCACACCTGCGCCAGCCTGCGCGCGCTGCTGGAGGTGGCCCACACGGTGCCGCTGCCGGCCCGATCCGACGCGGGGATCACCCCCGGTCGGATGCGGGTTCGGCTGCAGTGATCGGCCCGCCCCCGGGCGAGGAGTCGATCAGCCCAGTGCTTCGGCCGGCTCGCGCGCCGCGACCGGCGCCATGCGCATCAGGTGATCGAAGGCGCCAAGAGCCGCCTTCGCGCCGTCGCCGGCGGCGATGACGATCTGCTTGAAGGGCACGGTGGTGGCATCGCCCGCGGCGAACACGCCCGGCACCGAAGTGGCGCCCTTGGCATCGACCTCGATCTCGCCGTGGCGGCTCAGCGCCACGGTTCCCTTGAGGAACTCGGTGTTGGGCACCAGGCCGATCTGCACGAAGACGCCTTCGAGCTCGATGCGGTGGCTCTGGCCGTTGCGGCGGTCGGTGTAGACGAGGCCGTCGACCTGGCCCTTGGTGCCGGTGATCTCGGTCGTCTGCGCGCTGGTGAGGATGGTGACGTTGGGCAGGCTGCGCAGCTTGGCCACCAGCACCGCGTCGGCGCGCAGCGCGTCACCGAACTCGATGAGGGTGACATGGCCGACCACGCCGGCCAGGTCGATGGCGGCTTCGACGCCCGAGTTGCCCCCGCCCACCACCGCCGTGCGCTTGCCCTTGAAGAGCGGGCCGTCGCAGTGCGGGCAGTACGCCACGCCCTTGTTGCGGTACTGCTGCTCGCCGGGCACGCCCAGCTCGCGCCAGCGCGCGCCGGTGGCCAGGATCATGGTCTTGGCGGCCAGCTCGGCGCCGTTCTCCAGCTTCACCTTCACCAGGCCGCCGGGTTCGGTGGCCGGGATGAGCGCGGCGGCGCGCTGCATGCGCATGATGTCCACGCCGTACTGGGCGGCATGGGCCTCCAGCGCGGCGGCGAACTTCGGGCCTTGCGTCTCGAGCACCGAGATGTAGTTCTCGATGCCCAGCGTGTCCAGCGTCTGGCCGCCGAAGCGCTCGGCCACCACGCCGGTGCGGATGCCCTTGCGGGCGGCGTAGACCGCCGCGGCCGCGCCGGCCGGGCCGCCACCGACGATCAGCACGTCGAAGGGCTCCTGCTGCGACAGCTTCTGCGCGGCGCGCTCGGCGGCACCCGTGTCCACCTTGGCGAGGATCTCGGCAAGCTCCATCCGGCCGGAGCTGAAGGGCTGGCCGTTGAGGAAGACCAGGGGCACGGCCAGGATCTGCCGCGCCTCGACCTCGGCCTGGAAGAGGCCGCCGTCGATGGCGGTGTGGCGGATGCGCGGGTTGAGCACAGCCATCAGGTTCAGCGCCTGGACGACGTCCGGGCAGTTGTGGCAGGTCAGGCTCATCCAGGTCTCGAAGACGAGGTCCTCTGGCGGATCGAGTGCACGCACCTGGTCGATGAGCTCCTGCTCGACCTTGGGCGGGTAGCCGCCCGCCTGCAGCAGCGCCAGCACCAGCGAGGTGAACTCATGGCCCATAGGAAGGGCTGCGAACGACACGCCCAGGTCGGCGTCCGCAGCGGTGATCTGGAACGACGGCCGGCGCTCGGCCGTGCCGTCGAAGCGGGCCGACACCATCGACGGATGCAGCGCGGCGATCTGCTCGATCAGCTCGCGCATCTCCCCCGCAGCCCCGCTGTCGTCCAGGCTGGCAACCAGCACGACCGGACGGGTGATGCGCTGCAGATAAGCGGCAAGCTGTTGTTGGATGGTGGCGTCCAGCATGGAAACTCCGAAATGAACAGGAAATCAGGTGAACGGAGCGGGCGTCGCCGAAGGCGGGCCCGCGAGCCTCAAGCGGCCGCGGTGGAGCCGGCTTCGCCGGTCCACCCGCGGCGCCCCCCCTGGGGGGGGAGCGCCGCAGGCGCTCCGGGGGGGGTCAGATCTTCCCGACGAGGTCCAGCGAAGGCGTCAGCGTCTTGGCGCCGTCGTTCCACTTGGCCGGGCAGACCTGGCCGGGGTTCTTGGCCACGTACTGGGCAGCCTTGACCTTGCGCAGCGTCTCCTTCATGTCGCGGGCGATGGCGTTGTCGTGCACTTCGGCGGTCTTGATCACACCCTCGGGGTTGATCACGAAGGTGCCGCGCAGCGCCAGGCCCTCTTCCTCGATGTGCACGCCGAAGGCGCGGGTCAGCGCGTGGGTCGGGTCACCGACCAGGGGGAACTTCGCCTTGCCCACGGCGGGCGAGGTCTCGTGCCACACCTTGTGCGCGAAGTGGGTGTCGGTGGTGACGATGTAGACCTCGGTTTCCAGCTTCTGGAAAGCCTCGTAGTTGTCGGCCGCGTCCTCGACTTCGGTCGGGCAGTTGAAGGTGAAGGCCGCGGGCATGAACACCAGCACCGACCACTTGCCCTTCAGGCTCTGCTCGCTGACTTCGACGAACTTGCCGTTGTGGAAGGCCTGGGTCTTGAAGGCGGGGACTTGGGTGTTGATCAGGGACATGGATGACTCCGTGGGGTTGAGGAAAGGGTTGGGAAGGAAGCGATGTAGAGATATTAGCTATCTATGAACCGCGGTTGATTGATTGAGCGCATTGATGATATGGGAAATCCCTATCGGGTGCGACCCTAGGGATTAGGGCCGGCGGAATGGCCGGCAAGGGCCGTGCTCATCGGGGGATCGAGCCCGACTGCGATTCCTAGAGTGGGATGGGTGAAGACCTCCACCACCCCGCACCGCCTTTCGACGCCGCTGGCCGGCGCGCCCTGCCCCTCGGGCACAGCTGCCTTGGGGCCCGATCGGTCCGACCTGGTCCGATCCCGGCGCGGGGCGGGGCTTTGTCTGCCCGAGCGGCCTTTCCGCCCGGGCTGGGTGGTGTCGAGCATGGTCGCTGCGATGCTGGCGGCCTGCGGGGGCGGCGGCGCCCCGCCAACCGCCTCGAACCCGCCTGGCGCTGCGGGGGTGGCCCTGCTGCCGGCTGCGTCGGCCGCGCCCGCAACACCCACGGCCATGCCCGCCGACCGAGCCAGTGCGTCGTCGGCAACGCCGGTGGCCTTGTCCTCCGAGGGCGCGACCCGGGTGGCGCCGCCGCTGGCGGCACTGGGTGGCGGCGCCGAGCGAACGGGCGATGGCGCCCGGCTGGCCGCCACCGGTGCGTGGATGGAATTCGCGCTGGACTCGGCCGGACCGGCCGACTTCGAGATGCGCCTGCAGTACGCCCATGCACAGGACCAGCCGCTGTCGGTCGGCGTGGTGGTCAACCAGGAACTGGTGCACCGGCTGGAACTGCAGCCCACGGGCGCGGGCCCTGCCTGGGCCGAGGCGCCGCCGGTGTCGCTGAGCCTGGCCTCGGGCCGCAACGCAGTACGACTGCAAGCGCAAAGCCCCACCGGCGCGCAAGCCGGCGGCCTGGTGGGCGCGGCGGTGCTGGCCCGCCGGGACCTTCACCGGTCTGAACTGACGGGCCCGTCCGTGGCGCCGGTGGCTCCGGCTCCGGCTCCGGCTCCGGCTCCGGCTCCTGTGGGCGCGCCGACACCGACACCGACACCGACACCGACACCGACACCGACACCCGCTCCGGCACCTGCCCAGGTTCCCGTCCAGGTTCCGGTTCCGGTTGCGGTTCCGGTTCCGGTTCCGGTTCCGGTTCCTGCACCTGCACCTGCACCTGCACCTGCACCTGCACCTGCACCTGCACCTGCACCTGCACCTGCACCCGCACCCGCACCCGCTCCTGCTCCTGCTCCTGCTCCTGCTCCTGCTCCTGCTCCCGTTTTCGTTCCCGCTCCCGTTCCCGCTCCGGCTCCGGCCCCGGCTCCGGCTCCTGCCCCGGCCCAGGCGCCCGCTCCAGCGCCCGCTCCAGCGCCCGCTGCCGCGCCCGCTCCGCTCCCCCTGTGGGGCTCGGCCCGTGCGTCGGCACGGGTGTTCATCTCCGGCCACAGCCTGACCGACAACCCGCTGGGCGACCAGCTTGTCGCGGTGGCCAACGGCCTGGGCGGGGCGGGCGCGGCGCGCTACAACCAGCAGATCGAGATCGGCTCGCCGATGCGCGCCCGCGCCGCCGGCGCCGCCATGGACACCACCAACTGGCCGGGTTTCCGCATCGGCAAGAACCGCGA
>JAIYCR010000010.1 GCA_027487905.1 Rubrivivax sp.
ACCGACTGGTGCACGTGCATGCCGCTGCCGTTGTCGCCCACGATGGGCTTGGGCATGAAGGTGGCCGTCTTGCCGTAGGCATGGGCGACGTTCTGGATCACGTACTTCTGCAGCTGCAGCCAGTCCGCGCGCTGCACCAGCGAGCTGAACTTGGTGCCGATCTCCATCTGGCCGGCGTTGGCCACCTCATGGTGGTGGACCTCGACCGGGATGCCCAGCGATTCGAGGATCAGGCACATCTCCGAGCGCAGGTCCTGGCCGCTGTCCACCGGGGGCACCGGGAAGTAGCCGCCCTTGACGGTGGGCCGGTAGCCGTTGTTGCCGTGCTCGTATTCCTTGCCGGTGTTCCAGGCGGCTTCCTCGGCCTCGATCTTGGAGAAGGAGCCGGACATGTCCACGTTCCAGCGGACGCTGTCGAAGATGAAGAACTCGGGCTCGGGGCCGAAGTAGGCGGTGTCGCCCAGGCCGGAGGCCTTCAGATAGGCCTCGGCGCGACGGGCGAGCGAGCGCGGGTCGCGCTCGTAGGGCTTGCCGTCGGTCGGGTCGAGCACGTCGCAGGTGAGCAGCAGCGTGGGCTCTTCGAAGAAGGGGTCGATGTTGGCGGTGGTCGGGTCCGGCATCAGCAGCATGTCGGAGGCCTCGATGCCCTTCCAGCCGGCGATCGAGGAGCCGTCGAAGGCGTGGCCCGAGGTGAACTTGTCTTCGTCGAACGCGGAGACGGGAACGGAAACGTGCTGCTCCTTGCCGCGGGTGTCGGTGAAGCGGAAGTCGACGAACTTGACTTCGCTCTCCTTCACCATCTTCATCACGTCGGCGACGGTCTTGGCCATCAAAGGATCTCCTGAGGGGGGCTGAATGCGAGGACTGGAATGCGGGGACCGCAAGCGGGGAACCGTGGAAGCGAGCTACACGCCCCCGGACGGACGCGGCAATTTAGCAGGATCCATGCCGGTTTCAGGCGCTGCGTGCGCCAGCCCGGTGAGCGGTGTCTTCGCCGACGCACGGCTTGCGGGCGCGGGCGCCCGGGCTATCCCGCGGGGGCGCCAGGAACGCACCTTAAAGGTGCGTCACGGATCAAAAAACCAGTCAACGCCCCGCAGCGAGGCTTTCAGGACTGCGTGCGCACCAGTTCGGGGCCAAGCTGGACGTCATGGCCCTGCAGGCCCTTGAGCAACTGCACATAGGCCGGCGGCACCAGGGGCGTGGGCCCCTTGACGCCCAGCTCGATGTGGCGACCCCACTGCGGGTGGTCGACGCTCGGAAGGCTGAACACCTTCACGCCGGGGTGGGCGGCCTCCACCGCTTCCATCAGCGGCGTCAGCGTGGCCTCCATCGCACCGAGCACGATCACCGAACGCTCCTCCCGGGGCTGGCGCTGCTGGCGATGGGCGTAGTGGGTGTCCAGCACCCAGGCGATCATCGGCCAGGCCATGACCGGAAAGCCCGGCACGAAGAACACGCCGCCGCCGTCCGGCCCGCCCTGGCGCAGCGCGAAACCGGGGATCTTGTTGTAGGGGTTGGGAATGATCTCGGAGCCGACCGGGAACACACCCATGTTCAGCCGGTGGCGGTTGTCGGCACGGTCGGGCTCGAAGGGCAGGCCCTGTTCGGCGGCGACGTCGCGCATGCGCTCGACGATGAGCTCGCGGGCCTGCGGATGCAGCGCCAGTTCGCGGCCGAGCGCTCGCGCCGCGCAGGGCCGGGTGTGATCGTCCGGCGTGGCGCCGATGCCGCCGCAGGAGAACACCACCTCGCCGCGCTCGGCGGCGGCGAAGGCATCGCGCAGGTCGGCGGTGATGCGCTCGGGGTCGTCGCCCACGTAGCGCGCCCAGCTGAGCGACAAGCCGCGCTCGCCGAGCAGCTCGACGACGCGGCTGAAATGCTTGTCGGCGCGCTTGCCCGAGAGGATTTCGTCGCCGACGATGATGAGGCCGATGGTCATGGGGGTGGGGGCAGTCGGGGGTCTGGGGAGGGGCTGCCGGCGCCCGGGCCGCGGCCGAACTCGCGCAGGTCGGGCAGGCGCGCCGGCGGGGCAAGCGGGGCGCCGGCGGAAGGCGCGGGGGCGGGTTCCGCGTTCGCAGCGGCGACCGGTGCATCGTGGGCGCGCCACCCGGCCCGCGCCGGCAGGACCTCCACGGCGGCGCCCGAAGCCTGCTCGGCACGAAGCCGCTGCAGCGCAGCCAGCGAGAAATGCGCGAACCACAAGGCCGCGAAGGCGAACACCAGCGTGTAGATCCAGATCGCCACCGGCACCAGCACCGGCGCCAGGGCGAGGAAGAAAACGCCTGAGGCCCAGACCACCGAGGGCGCCGCACCCAGGTAGCCGGTGAGCACGCCCATGGCCAGCAAGCTGCCCCGGTGGCGCCGGATCAGTTCTCGGCGCTCCTCGCGGCTGGCGTGGTCGGCCAGCACGTCGTAGCTCATCACGCGGTAGGTGAGCCAGCCCCAGATCAGCGGCGGCAGGATGAGCACCAAGGGCGGAATGAACCACAGCGGCACCGACACCGCAATGGCCAGCAGCGCCAGCACCGAGGCCCCCAGCGCCCCCAGCAGCCCGGTCCAGAAAGAGCCGCCGCGCCGCCGCTCCAGGGCCGGGAAACGGCGCTCGGCCACCAGCGACAGCACGGCCGGTGTCATCAGCGAGGCCACGACGACGAGCGCGCCGACCACGATCACCGGCGTGGCGATGAACACCACCACCAGCGGCGCGATGGCCGTGCGCAGCCCGCTCAGGCCCACGCTGTCCAGCCACAGGAAGAGTGCGGCGCTCAGCTGCCAGGCTTCGGCGGCCTGACGCACACCGTCCACCGCGCCTTCCCAGAAGAACCAGCCCAGGCCGACGGCCGCCGCCACCATCAGCAGCAGCGGCAGCACCGACAGGGCGATCACCCGCGGGTGCAGGCAATAGGCCGCGGCGCGCCAGAAGGCATCTAGGAGCTCGCGCATGGGCTTGACCGTCAGGCGCGCCCGGCCAGGCGCAGCAGCCCCAGCCATTGCTGCTGCCAGAAGCCCTCGCCATAGTCACGCCCGCCATCGGGCCGCCGCGCCAGCCCAGGCTGATCGCCCGCCCCGCCGGGCAGCTGGTCGCGGATGCCGGTGGGCTCGATGTCGCCCTCGGTGCGGGCCGTGCCGAACAGGTGGTCCCACAGCGGGAAGAGCACGGCGAAGTTGTGCCCGCCCAGGCTGCCCGGCCCCGCGCTCTCGTGGCCCACGCCGATGCCGTGGTGCAGGCGGTGAAAGCGCGGGCTCACCAGCAGCCGCTCGCCCCAGCGCCCGAAGGACAGGCGCACATTGGCATGCGACAGGCTCTCCAGCAGCTGCGTCACCGCCACGATGGCCACGAACTGCCCGGGCCCCACGCCGATCAGCTGGGCCACCGTGACCATCGCCGCGGCGCGCAGCACGTCGTCGATCAGGTGGTTGCGGTTGTCGGTCCACAGCGTCATGCGCCGCTGGCTGTGGTGCAGCGCGTGCAGCTTCCACCACCACGCGTAGCGGTGCTGGCCGCGGTGCAGCAGGTAATCGACGAAATCGAAGACGAGCAGGTAGATCAGGAAGCTCACCAGCGCGATGTCGGTGACGCCTGGCCACAGCCGGTCGAGCTGCCAGCCGTCGAAGCCGACCAGGCGCAGCTTGCCGAAGGCGAGGTCGAACAGCGGGTCCAGCGAGAAGAAGAGCCCGATGCGCACCAGGCCGAGCTTGTGGATCAGGGTGTAGACCACATCGGTGCGGATGGCCCGGCGTTCGTCGGGCGTGCCGGCTGCCGGCTCGGCCGGACGCCAGCGCTCGAGCGCGGCGAAGACGCCCACCATCACCGCGAGCTGCAGCAGGCCCACCAGCAGCCAGCCGGTGCCGTCGAAGGCGACTTCCAGGTGCCTGCCCAGGCCGATGCTGAACAGCAAGGGCTGCACGACCGCCTCGAACAGCGCCTGCTGGAGCTGCCCGAAGGCCTGGGTGAAGGGGGCGAGGAAATCGCTGGGACTCATGGCGCGGCGGTGGGGTGAAGCAGCCGATTCAACGCGTGGCGAGGTGGGAACGGTAATCGGGATGATCGCGCAGCGTGGCGAAGCACAGGCCGCGCTCGCGCAGGCCGACGATCAGCGGCTCGAGCACCGCCGGGGCCCAGGGGTCCTGGCGCGACCAGATGCCCAGGTGCGCCAGCAGGATGTCCCCGCTGCGCACCCGCTCGAGCGCCTGGCGCAGCAGCGCCGCGTTCGGATGGCGGTCGCTGGGCAGTTCATCGCCGAGAAAACCCGCTGTGGTCCAGGGCACATGCCGGTAGCCACAGGCCTGCGCAGCCGCCAGCAACGCCGGCGAGGTGCGCCCGCCCGGGGCGCGCCAGATCGGCGCAAGCGCGCTGCCCGTCATCGCCTGCCAGCGTTCGGCGGGCCGGTTCAGCTCGCGGCACAGGGCTGCGGCATCGAGCACGCGCGCACGGCCGGCGGCGGGGCCCTGGGTGGGGCGGGTGCGAAAGCCCGCCGGGGTGTCGGCCTGCCAGACGTCGTGGTCCCAGGTGTGCGACCCGAAGAGATGACCTTCCTGCGCGCGCTGCCGCCACCAGGGCGCCCAGCGCTCGTCCAGGCTGGTGCCGCCGTCGAGCGTGCGTTCGCTGGCCAGGAAGAAGGTGGCCCGCACGCCCTGCCGCGCCAGCACCTCCCCCACCAGCGGGGCCACGCCCATGTGGCCGGTGTCGAAGGTGAGGTAGACCGGGCGGTCGGCCGGGGTGCCCGGGCAGGCGGCAGACGGGGCTGCGCAAGCCGTCCCGAAGGCCAGCAACAGGGCGGCGGACAGGGCCGCTGTGCGGAGCCGACCCCGCGCGCAGGTGGCGCTCATTGCCTCGACGCGTGGTCCAGGCTCCACACGCCGTGCGGCGAGCGGCCCACCGGCACCTGCCGCACCACCTGCCGCGTCTCGGTGTCGATGACGGTGAGCCGGCGCGACCACCGCGAGGTGACCAGCAGCGTGCGGCCGTCGGCCATCAGGTCCATGCAGTCGGGGCCGCCTGGCGCGGGGAACTGCGCCACCACCGCCAGCGTCACCGTGTCCAGCAGGCTGATGGTGTTGGCCACGCGGTTGCTGACGAAGATGTGGCGGCCGTCGCCGCGGGCGCGGAAGGCATGGGCCCCCTCGCCCGTCTCGACGCGCCGCAGCAGACGGGGCTCGCGCCCCGACACGTCATAGACCTCGACGAAGCGGTCGCCGGTCAGGCCGATGAAGAGCAGCCGGTCGTCGGGCGTCACGTAGACGTCGGCCGGCGTCTTGCCCACGCGGATCTCCCACCGCGGCGTCTGCGTGGCCAGGTCGATGGCGATCAGCTCGTCGCTGTCCTGCAGCGTGACATAGGCCACCGTGCTCTTGCTGTCGATCCAGATGTGGCTGGGCGTGCGCGCCGCCTCGATGCGCCGCACCAGCCGAAGCGGCTTGTCCACCGACTGCGGCTCCCAGCGGTAGATGTCGATGTGGTTCAGGCGGTTGGCGGCGGTGACGAACCACTTCATGTCCGGCGAGAAGCGCAGGTGGTAGGGGTCGACGATGCCCTCCAGCGTGCGTTGAACCGCGCCGGTGAGCGGGTCGATCATCGTGATGCTGTCGCTCAGCGCGTTGGCCACCATCACCGACTTCTCGTCCGGCGTCAGGTAGAGGTGATGGGGCTCCTTGCCCACCGGGATGCGGCGAAGCTCGGTCCAGCCGCGCGGCTCGATGACGCTGACGGTGGCGTCCAGCGAATTGAGGACGAAGATGGGCGGGGCCGCCACTGCCGCAGGCCGGGCTGCCAGCGGCCCGGGCTGGACCGCGGGAAGGCGCGCGGTCGAGGGGGGCGGCGCCGGGGTGGATGGGGTCGCGGGCGCGGTGGTGGCGGTGGGGGCCGAGGAAGCAGCGGCCGCGGCGGCTGGTGCGGACGGTCGAGCGGCAGCGGATGGCGGTGCAACCGAAGGCGGTGCAACCGAAGGCGCGGCGGCCGGACGCGCTGCGGCAGGGGCGGCAGGGGCGGACGAGGTGCGAGGCGGAGGCGTCACCGCAGGGGGCCTGACCGGTTCGGGTCGCGGGGCGGTGGTCGCGCTGGGCGCGGGGAACGGCGGCGGCGGCGAAGAGGCTGGGGCTGGAGCGGGGGCCGGAGCAGGCCCGGACGCGGGCGGTAAGGGCAGCGCCGGGGCTGGGGCGGGCGCTGCCAACGCCGCGGGAGCGGACGCAGCGGCAGGAGCGGACGCAGCAGCAGGAGCGGACGCAGCCGCGGAAGTCGACGCCGCCGCAGCCGCAGGTTCCGGCGGCGCCAGGACGGACTGCTGCGCCCCGCCCGCACCCGCACCCGCACCGGAACCCGAACCTGAAGCCGCACCCGAAGCGGACGAAGCAGCCGGTGGCGCAGCCACTTCCTGCGCGTGGCTCACAGGCATGGCGGCGCTGAGGAGCGCAGCGAGAAACAGCGCGCCTGGCTGCAGGCGACGGGCAAACACGGGGGCGAGGGGAAGCTTCACGGCGCAGGCCCGGGGCAACGGGCCGCTGAGGACAACCCCGAATTCTAGGAAGTCGGCGCGCGCAGCGGTGCCCGGGCGGCTCGCCGGCGCGGCCAGCGCCTGACCAGGTCGAAACCGTGGGCCACGCCCGAGCTGCTCAGGCACAGCACCACCCAGGCCAGCGAGGCATCCACCGACACCAGTCGCAGCGCCACCATCAGCAGCACGCCAGCGGCCAGGTTGGGCATCCAGTCCAGCGGCGCGGGCCCCTCCCGGCTGAGCTGCCACCAGGCGTAGACGATCAGGGCCTCGACCGCCGTGATGGCCAGCGCCAGGTCCACCAGGGCAGTGAGGTTCATGCGCGCTCTCGCGGCTGCGGGCTGACCGTCACGCTAGACCTTCACCAGGCCGAGCAGATGCGCCATGTCCTTGAAGAAGATGCGCACATGCGCCATCGGGCGGGCGCGCACCAGGCGCTTGTTCATGTAGGCGTCGAAGGTGAGCGTCTGCACGTCCTTGTCGGCGCAGATGGCAACGAAGCGCTCGCGGCGCTTGTCGCTCGAATACCAGAAGCGCTGCATCAGGCCGAGCACCCAGAACACCTTGCCGTGGTCGCGCATGAAGCGCTTGCGCGCGCTGGCCAATGCCCCCGCGCGGCCAGTGGCCAGCGCCGCTTCCACCGCATCGGCCGCCAGGCGCCCGCCGGTCATCGCATAGAAGATGCCTTCGCCGGAGGCCGGCGCCACCACGCCGGCCGCATCGCCGGCCAGCACCACATCGCGGCCGTTGTCCCACCGGGGCAGCGGCTTCAGGGGGATGGGCGCGCCCTCGCGGCGCACCGTCTCCAGGCCCTCCAGGCCGCTGTCACGGCGCAGGCGCGCGGTGGCATTGCGCAGCGAGAAGCCCTTGTCGGCGCTGCCGGTGCCCACGCTGACGGTGTCGCCGTGGGGAAAGACCCAGCCGTAGAAATCGGGCGAGACGCTGCCGCGGTAGATGACGTCGCAGCGGGCCGGGTCCCACCCTGCCGTGCCCGGATCCGGGCTGCGCAGGATCTCGTGATAGGCGAAGACGAAGGGCGTGCGCGCCGAGCCGGGAATGGCCTGGCGAGCGACCTCCGAACGCG
Source organism: Rubrivivax sp. (assembly GCA_027487905.1). GTDB lineage: Bacteria > Pseudomonadota > Gammaproteobacteria > Burkholderiales > Burkholderiaceae_C > JAIYCR01. Next base: position 7,579 of record JAIYCR010000010.1, read on the forward strand.
CACCGTCCGCACCGATGATCATCCGTGCGCGCACCCGCACCGCCGGACCTTCCTCACCGGTGACGCTGTCGCGCCCGCGGTACTGGACGAGGGCGCCCTCGTCATCGCGCTCGATCTGCTCGAAGCGTCCGCTTCGACGCTCGGCGCCCGCGGCGCGCGCGCGCTCGCGCAGCCACTCGTCGAAATGCTCGCGGTCCACCAGGCCCACATAGCCGCCCTCGATGGGGATGTCCACCCGCCGGTCGGTGGGCGAGACCATGCGGGCACACCGGGCCTTGGCCACCAGCATCGCCTCGGGAATGTCGAAGTCGCGCATGGCCTGCGGCGGAATGGCGCCGCCGCAAGGCTTGATGCGGCCCTCCCGGTCCAGCAGCAGCACGCGGCGCCCCCGGCGCGCGAGGTCCTGCGCGGCGGTGGCACCGGCCGGACCGCCCCCCACCACGACCACGTCGAAGGATTCCATGGAAGGCAGCGCCGACGCCGGGCTGACGGCTTGCGGAGCGGGGGCTTGGCGAGAAAGCATGGCAGGCCTTGGTTGTGAAGCTGCAAGCCGCGCGTCACCGGGCGGCAGGAACACGCGCCGTCGGCAGATGGGCGGCGCCGGTGCGAGACGCCGCAGCCGCCGGCGAGCGGGGTACGTCGATGCGCAGGGCCACGATGGCCGCGACGACGAAGAGCAGGCCTTCGGCAGCGAAGACCGCCGCATAGGCGGACGCCGGCGAACCGAAGAGCGCATGGGCGGCATCGCTCGCAGCGGTGCCCAGCAGCCCGCCGAAGCCGAAGGCGATGGCCTGCGCCGCGCCCCACAGGCCCATGCGGACGCCTTCACGGCCTTTGCCGCCCTGGGCGGCCAGTCGCATCATCGAACCGATCGCGGCGATGGAGAAGGCACCGTTGGCCACCCCCAGCGCGAACACGGTGGCGGTGAATGGATAGGGCGGGCCCACCAGGCCGCCGGCCACCAGCGACGCCATGGCCACCGCCGAGGCCAGGCAGCCCCCGACCGTCCAGACCTTCAGGCTGCCGAAGCTGCGACCCGCCACGCGGTTGCCGGCGAGCCCGGCCATCAGCATGCCCACGAGCACGCCGGCGTGCTGCAAGCCCGCCAGCGACGTGCTCTGCCCGGGGGTGAAGCCGAACACCGCGCCGGCGAAAGGCTCGAGGATCAGGTCCTGCGCGCTGTAGGCGAGCATGGACAGGAAGACGAACACGGTGAAGCGCCGGGCATCGGCTTCCTGCCAGACCTGCGCGAGGGCCTCCCGGAAGCTCGGCTTCGGGGGCGTTGCGAACGCATCCGCATCGGCAGGCGCCGCCCGAAGCGCCATCAGGGCGAGGTCGGGCGCCGAGTCGGCCGCCGACACCGGGGCGCGCCCCTCCAGCCGCCACAGCGCCAGCACCGTGACCACCACTGCGACACCGCACACCACGGCCATCACCGCGACCAGCCGGGTGGGCGAGTAGGGGTCGAGCAGTCGACCGGCCACGCCGGCGGTGACGGCGAAGCCGGCAATCATCATCACCCACACGATGGTGGCCGACGCGGCACGGCGCTGGGGCGGCACCCGCTTGGCCAGCAGCACCAGCAGCGAGGTTCCGCAGGCACTCACGCCCAGACCGATCAGCGCGAAACCCAGCACCGCCAGCGCCAACCCGGGGCCGCGCGCCGTGCCCATCCAGGCGGTGGCCACGGCGGCCACCACGCCGCCGGTGGCGAGCACGATCTGCCCGCCGAGGATCCAGGGTGTCCGACGCCCGCCCACGTCGGAGCCGTGGCCCATGCGTGGCCGGGCGAGCTGCAAAACGTAGTGCAGGGCAACCAGCAGCCCGGGCACCAGCGCGGGCAGCGCGAGTTCAATCACCATCACCCGGTTGAGCGTGGAGGTGGTCATCACCACCACCGCGCCCAGGCAGGCCTGCACCAGACCCAGGCGCACCACGGCCAACCAGCCGAAGGGCTGCAGCCCGCCGTTCAGGTCGACCTTCATGCGCCGGCCCCGGCCCCGGCGCTGCGCAGCGCGAAGGCGCTCACCAGCATGCCGGACACATAGAGCGGAACGCCGAAGCCGCTGTAGGCCAGCGCCCGCTGGACCGGCCGGGCGCAGAACCAGGCCATCAGGACCGCCTGCGCCACCAGCAACCCGGCCACGCCGGCCGCATGACCCGGCTGCCCCCAGTGCAGCAGCAGCGCGATGACCACCGCCTGGGGCACCGCCATGGCCCAGCAGGCCACCCGCGCCGCGCGGTCCACGCCCAGGCGCACCGGCAGGGAGCCGATGCCCATCTGACGGTCGCCGGCGACCGACTTGAAGTCGTTCAGCGTCATGATGCCGTGGGCACCGGCGCTGTAGAGCAGCGCCAGGCCCACCGAGCGCGCATCGGGAAAGGCGCCCAGCGCCATGACGATGCCGCCGGTGATCCAGGCCAGGCCCTCGTAGCTCACCGCGCAGGCGAGGTTGCCCCACCAGCCATTGCGCTTGAGCCGCACGGGCGGCGCGCTGTACAGCCAGGCCAGCAGCAGCCCGAGGCCAGCAGCGGCCAGGCCCCAGACGCCGAGAACGGTGGACAGCGCCAGCGACAGCAGCGTCCACAGGATGGCGATGCCCAGCCCCCACCGGCCCGGCATGCGCCCGGACGGAATCGGGCGTTGCGGCTCGTTGATGGCGTCCACGTGGCGATCGAACCAGTCGTTCACCGCCTGGCTGGTGGCACACACCATGGGGCCCGCGAGGATGATGCCGGCGAGGATCAGCGGCCAGCGGTCGGCCAGCGGCATGCCCGACGCGACCACGCCGCAGCCGAAAGCCCACATCGGCGGAAACCAGGTGATCGGCTTGAGCAACTCCGCGACGGCGGACAACTTCGGACGTGCCATGCGGCGATCGTCCCCCCGCCGTCCGGGGTTGTCAATTTGGATTTACATCTTTATCGGCAAGCAATGTCCATAAAACTGGACAGTGCGGCTTCAGGGCACGGTCTTCCCGTCGCCGTCGGCGCCCAGGTCGCCCAGCCCGAAGCGCCTGAGCTTCACATAGAGGCTTTGCCGCGACAGGCCCAGCATCTCGGCCGCCGAGGCCCGGTTGTCGCGGGTGAGCTCCAGCGCCGCCTCGATGCACAGCTGCTCGATGAGGTCGGTGGTCTCGCCGACGATGTCCTTGAGCGGCACGCGGCCGACCAGTTCGGTGAGCTGCCCCACCGAACGCGGCAGCTCTCGGCGGCTGCGCGCATCCGAACTCAGGCGCCGGCCGACGTCCCGGATGGTGAAGCCCAGGAAGGCTTCCTTGCCATGCGGCACCAGCGTGGCCGAGATCTCCACCTCGGTGGCCGCGCCATAGGAGCCGCGAAGCGTCGTGGCGAAGAGCCTCACCGAACCGCGCTGGCGCAGGTTGCTGATGAGCACGCTCAGGTCGACGCCGGTGCGACCCAGCCAGCGGTCGAGCGACTCGCCCCGCACCTGCTCCTCGGTGGCCAGTTGCACCAGCTCGACGAAGGCGGCATTGGCCGACAGCACCCGCCCGTCCAGGTCGGTGACGACCAGGCAGTCGGGCGCGCTCTGCGCGAGCTTGAGCAGCATCGCGTTGGTGTTCAGCAGCTCGGCAGCGCCCACCGGTGCCTGCGCCCGGGACAGGCGCACCAGGAAGAAGGCCGCGCTGTCCTGGCGGAACATCGTGGCCGAGACGCTCACCTCGCCACGACCGTCGGTGAGTTCGCAGCGGATGTCCTCCGCACGGCCCGCCGCGCGGGCGGTGACCAGCAGCGCGGCGATGGCATCGTGGTGGGCGCTGTCCAGACCGACCGGGAAGACGGCACCGACGAGCCGGTCCAGGCCGGCCGCGGCGGCACCCGCGGGCGGCGAACCGGAGCTGACGACGAGCAGGCCGGCGGCGGCCGGGTTGGCCTCCACGATGCGGGTGCTCGCCGCGTCGACCACCAGCATGCCTTCGGCGGACACCTGGAAGAGGTGGCGGTATCGGGTCTCGGCGTGGCGAAAGCGCAGGTAGTCGCGCTCCATGGACTGCTGCGCCTCGACCAGACGCTGCTGCATCGCAGCCAGCGGCCGCATGTCGCGGGCGAAGGCCACCAGGCGGATGGCGCCAGGCCCGCGCCCGCTGGCAGCGGCCAGCGGCGGCGCCAGCGCGACGGTGCACACCGACAGGGGAATGTCCTCGTCGGCAGGGCCCAGGAAGTTCACATGCCGCCAGGCCGGCGGTGGCAGCTCGCTGCCGGCGGCCCACGGCGAAGGCTTCCAGGTGGCCCGCAACAGCGTGGCGATCTTCTCGCGGCTTTCCTCGGCGACCACGTCGGCCCAGCGCAGGCCGACCCAGCGGCTGCCGATTTCGCGCAGTCCCGCGTCTTCGGACACTGCCACGTCGCGCACCACGCCCTCGCCGTCCAGCAGCAGGGCCAGGTCGGCCGGTGCAGCCAGCAGGGCCCTGAGGTCGGCCACGGCCATGCCCTCGAGCGCCGCCGCCGCTCGGGCGAAGGGCAGGCCCGGGTCGGGCCGGGGGGCCGAGGTCTCGCGATCTACCGTCTGGTCGTCCATGTGTCGTTGCACAACACCGGAGACTGCTTCAAACCGGTGGGGTTGAGGGGAACTGCTGATCGGGAAGGATTTCCTCCTGCGCGCTTCGGATGTCGATGTCAGCGGTGCTCTGCAGGGTGGCGCTTCAGCGAAGGCGGGAAACCCGCTGGGACAGCAACTGCTCGGCCACGACCGGTGCGCTCTGCCCATCGGCAGCGGTGGCATCGGCTCCCACCTCCCGGACCGCTTCGGGATGCAGGGCAAACAGCGGACCTCCCACCAGGATGCCGAGGCCCCGATTTCTCGAGGCCTGCCTCAGGGCCGTGATGAACCGGCGCAGATCATCCACCGCACGGGCACTGCCCAGGCTGATGCCGATCACGTCGAACCAATCCCGTCGCACCGAGCGGAGCGTTTCCTGGACGAAAGCCTGCGTGGCCTCATCCCGGGCACTGGTTCTTGGCGAGTAGCTGGGGGCAGGTTCACTGTCGACAAGGGTACCGCCCGCGGACACCAGCCAACCAGCCCGAGCGAAATAGTCGGCCACCATGGCCAGGCCCAGCGTATGTTGTTCCCCAGGCGCGGGCAGCAGCAGCACCCGTCGACCGTCCGGCGGGGCCATGCGCGACTGCCCGAACAGCGGACTCAGCCGGCGCAGCAACTGCTGGAGCCGGCCGGTGGCGATGGTCACGTCGGCGAAGTGGCAGCGGTCGTCCACCCACAGCTGACCCAGGTGGCGAGCCGTGGGCGCGAGCAGATCCATGTAGAGCGACTCGATCGCGCAGCCTTCGGCCACGAGCGCATCGATGCAGCCGAAGAGTTCGGCGTCGTCGGCCTGCAGCGCCATCGCGGCGAAGCGGGCAGCCGTCAGCTGGGGGCGGAGCTGGCGCAGCGTCGACGCGGCGCCTCGCAGCGCGGCAGGCGCCGTGTCGGGCGCGCCGTCGACCCCGGGGATGGCGCCCTGCGCCACCGCCTCGGGCACCCGGTGGGCGTCCATCAGGCGCGGAATGATGTCGGCCTCGATGGTGCGCACCAGCCGCGCCAGCCGCTCCTCGGGCGACGGCACGTTCACCGGCGGCACGGCGCGCGAACGGGTGCTGGCGGAGGCCGCCCTGAGCGCCTCCTCGAAAGCGATAGAGCCCTGTCGGCAATCGGTGGGAATGAGTTGGTCCTCGGCCCAACTCAGCCCCGAGGGCCTGGAGCCCTCCGGCGGCATGCGATCCATCTTCAGCGACTCCTCTTCCAGAAACGGAGAGTGCCCGGGCTTTGGGACCGGAAAACCAGCGGCCGGACGGACGTGGCTTCGATTCGCTCTCAATGGGGTACGACGACCTCGGACGCCCCCTGCCGAATCAAGCAGGACGCGTTTGACCCGATGGTCAGCGCACAAACCCCAGATCGTCAAGGGGTTTTCCCGGGGGAAACCCTGTGTTGGCGGGCGGCGCCGATTTCGGAAGGCTCGAACTTAATGTCAGCTTTCATTGACGTCAATCCCTGTTGACACTTGGCGGGCACGGCCCTAGATTGCCGTCAATGGCCAAACCCCTCTACACCCCCGAGCAACGCCGCCGGCGGGACGACACCCGCTGGACGCTCGTCCAGGGTCTGCTCGCGCCGCTGCAGTTCGGGGTCTTCCTGATCAGCCTGGTGCTGGTGCTGCGCTTCCTGGCCACCGGCGAGGGCCACACCGCCGCTGCCGCCTCGGTCGTGGTCAAGACGGGCCTGCTCTACACCATCATGGTCACCGGCTGCCTGTGGGAGAAGGCGGTCTTCGGCCAGTACCTGTTCGCCGAACCCTTCTTCTGGGAAGACGTGTTCAGCTTCGCGGTGATCGGCCTTCACACCGCCTATGTGCTGGCCCTGCTCGGCGGTCACCTGGGCGCGCGCGGCCAGATGCTGCTGGCGCTGGCCGCCTATGCCGCCTATGTGGTCAACGCGGCGCAGTTCCTCTGGAAGCTGCGCCTGGCCCGCCGGGACGAGGCCCGCGCCCGCGACCGCGACAGCGCACCGTCCGCACTGGCCGGAGGAGCCCGCCCATGAACGCCCCCGTCATCAGCCTGCACCCGGTGGGCGAAACCGGCTGCGCCACCGCCCCGGTGCTGCGCGAACGCGGCCAGCGCGAGGTCTTCTGCGGCCTCACCGGCATCATCTGGCTGCACCGCAAGATCCAGGACGCCTTCTTCCTCATCGTGGGTTCGCGCACCTGCGCGCACCTGATGCAGTCGGCCGCCGGCGTGATGATCTTCGCCGAGCCCCGCTTCGCGACCGCGGTCATCGACGAGCGCGACCTCGCCGGCCTGGCCGATGCCAACGAGGAACTCGACCGGGTCGTGGCCCGCCTGCTCGAGCGGCGGCCCGACATCAAGCTGCTCTTCCTGGTGGGCTCCTGCCCGTCGGAGGTCATCAAGCTCGATCTCTCCCGCGCTGCGCAGCGCCTGTCCGGTCGCTTCACCCCGTCGGTTCGGGTGCTGAACTACTCGGGCAGCGGCATCGAGACCACCTTCACGCAAGGCGAGGACGCCTGCCTGGCCGCGCTGGTGCCGTCGCTGCCGCCGTCGCCGGCCACGGCCGAGGCCGAGCTGCTCGTCGTCGGCACGCTCGCCGACGTCGTCGAAGACCAGTTCGCACGCCACTTCGCCGACCTCGGCATCGCCGCGGCCTTCTTCCCGCCGCGGCGCTCCACCGCGCTCCCCCGGGTCGGGCCGAACACCCGCTTCCTGCTCGCGCAGCCCTTCCTCGCCGACACCGCCCGCGCGCTGGAAGCGCGTGGGGCCACGCGGCTGGCTGCGCCCTTCCCTCTGGGTTCGGAAGGCACCACGCGGTGGCTGCTTGCGGCGGCCGATGCCTTCAACATCGAGCTGAGCACCTTCGAACGGGTCACTGCAGCGGGGCGCGAACGCGCGAACAAGTCCCTGGCGCGCCACAAGGCGCAGCTGTCGGGCAAGCGCATCTTCTTCTTCCCCGACTCGCAGCTCGAGCTGCCGCTGGCACGCTTCCTCTCGCGCGAGCTGGGCATGCAGCTGGTCGAAGTGGGCACGCCCTACCTGCACCGCCAGCACCTGGCCGATGAGCTCGCCCTGCTGCCGCGCGACACCGCGCTGAGCGAGGGCCAGGACGTGGACCGTCAGCTCGACCGCTGCCTGGCCGCCCGACCCGACATCACCGTGTGCGGCCTGGGCCTGGCCAACCCGCTCGAGTCCGAGGGGCTGACGACCAAATGGTCCATCGAACTCGTGTTCACCCCCATCCAGGGCTATGACCAGGCCGGCGATCTCGCGGGCCTGTTCTCCCGGCCCCTGGTCCGCCGCCTCAAGCTCGCCGTCTAGGCCCGGTCCTCGCGAAAGCCCGCCATGCAGTTGACCGTCTGGACCTACGAAGGCCCGCCCCACGTGGGCGCGATGCGCATCGCCACCGCGATGCGCGAGGTCCATTACGTGCTCCACGCGCCGCAGGGCGACACCTACGCCGACCTGCTGTTCACCATGATCGAGCGCCGCGGCGCGCGGCCGCCGGTCACCTACACGACCTTCCAGGCCCGTGACCTGGGCACGGACACGGCCGAGATCTTCAAGACCGCCGCCCGCGAGGCCTTCGAGCGCTTCCAGCCGCAGGCCATGCTGGTGGGCTCGTCGTGCACCGCCGAGCTGATCCAGGACGACCCGGGCGGGCTGGCCAAGGCGCTGGACCTGCCCATCCCGGTGGTGCCGCTCGAACTCCCCAGCTACCAGAAGAAGGAGAACTGGGGCGCCTCGGAAACCTTCTATCAGCTGGTGCGCCAGCTGGTGGGCCGCGAGCCCCGACACCGCGAGGCCGACCCGGCCCAGCCCACGCGGCTGCGCCGCCCGAGCTGCAACCTGCTGGGGCCGACGGCACTGGGCTTCCGCCACCGGGACGACGTGCGCGAGATCACCCGGCTGCTGGCCGCGCTGGGCATCGAGATCAACGTCGTGGCCCCGCTGGGCGCTTCCCCGCAGGACATCCGTCGCCTGGGCGACGCCGACTTCAACGTGGTGCTCTATCCGGAGATCGCCGCGCAGGCCGCCGGCTGGATGCAGCGCAACCTGTCGCTGCCCTTCACGCGGACCATCCCCATCGGCTACGGCGCGACGCGCGAGTTCATCCAGGAGGTGGCCGCGCTGGCCGCCATCGACCCCATCGTCACGCAGGCGGTGCTGGCCAGCGCCGACCGCGACGGGGTGGACGGCGCCAACCCGTCGCCCTGCCGGGCCCCCTGGTACAGCCGCAGCGTCGACTCCACCTACCTCACCGGCAAGCGCGTCTTCATCTTTGGCGATGCCACCCACGCCATCGCCGCCGCACGGGTGGCCGCCACCGAACTGGGTTTCGAGGTGGTGGGCCTGGGCAGCTACAGCCGCGAGTTCGCCCGCGAGATGCGCGCCGCGGCCGAGCTCTACGGCGTGCAGGCCCTGATCACCGACGACTATCTCGAGGTGGAGGCCCGGGTGGCCGAGCTGCAGCCCGAACTGGTGCTGGGCACGCAGATGGAGCGGCACATCGCCAAGCGGCTGGGCATACCCTGCGCGGTGATCTCCTCGCCGGTGCACGTGCAGGACTTTCCCGCGCGCTACTCGCCGCAGATGGGCTTCGAGGGCGCCAACGTGCTCTTCGACACCTGGGTCCACCCGCTGATGATGGGGCTGGAGGAACACCTGCTGGGCATGTTCCGCGGCGACTTCGAGTTCCACGAAGGCGCAGCGCCGTCGCACCTGCCGCGCAGCGGCGGCGCCGATGCACCGCGCCGGCCTGATCCGGCCGAGACCGTAGTCCCCGCAGCCGTGCTGCCCCGCAGCGCCGAAGCGGTCGAGGCCACTGCGGCCAGCCCCCTGGCCGCAACGCCGCCCAAGCCAGCCCAGGAGCCGACGACGCCTTCCACGCCCTTGGCCACCTCCGCGCCGACCGCCCCTCAGACCACCGTGCCGACGCTGGCCACCTGGTCGGCCGAAGCCGAACTGGAGCTGCGCAAGATTCCCTTCTTCGTGCGGGGCAAGGCGCGCCGCAACACCGAACGTTTCGCGCTCGCCCGTGGCGTGTCGACGATCACCGTCGAGACCCTCTACGATGCCAAAGCCCATTTCAGTCACTGACGGCCGCCAGGCCGCAGAGGGCACGCCCGCGATGCGGGTGGTGCTCGTGACGATGGACAGCCATCTGCTGAGCGCGGTGGAGCGCACGCGCCGCGAGTTCGCCCGCAGCCTGAGCGGCGTGACGCTGAGCGCCCATGCGGCCAGCGAATGGGGCGACCACCCCGCGGCGCTGGAGCGCTGCATCGCCGACATCGGCCGCGGCGACATCGTGATCGTCACGATGCTGTTCATGGAAGACCACTTCCAGCCGGTGCTGGCCGCGCTGCAGGCCCGGCGCGAGCACTGCGACGCCATGGTCTGCGCGATGTCCGCCGGCGAGGTGACGCGCCTCACGCGCATGGGCCGCTTCTCCATGGACGGCTCGAACAGCAGCCCGGCGATGGCGCTGCTCAAGAAGCTGCGCGAGAAGGTGATGAAGAAGGAGCCGGGCGACACCAAGCCGGGCGGCGCCAGCGCCGGCGAGCGCCAGATGAAGATGCTGCGACGCCTGCCGCAGCTGCTGCGCTTCGTGCCCGGCACGGCCCAGGACGTCAGGGCCTATTTCCTCGTGCTGCAGTACTGGCTCGCCGGTTCCCAGGAGAACGTCTCGGGGCTGGTGCGCCTGCTGGTGGAACGCTATGCCGACGGCCCGCGCAAGGGCCTGCGCGCGCTGGCCAGGCCGCAGGCGCCGGTCGAGTATCCGGAAGTGGGCCTGTACCACCCGCGCATGCAGGCGCCGGGCAGTGGCCGCATGGGCGAGGCGCTGTCCCTGATGCCGCGCGTGGCCACCACCGGCAGCCGGGGCCGGGTGGGGCTGCTGCTGCTGCGTTCCTACCTGCTGGCGGGCAACACCAGCCACTACGACGGCGTGATCACCGCCCTGGAGGCCCGCGGCCTGCAGGTGCTGCCCTGCTTCGCCTCCGGGCTGGACGCTCGGCCCGCCATCGAGCGCTATTTCCTGCAGGACGGCCAGCCGCAGATCGATGCGATGGTCTCGCTGACCGGCTTCTCGCTGGTGGGCGGCCCGGCCTACAACGATGCGCCGGCCGCCGAGGCCATCCTCGCTCGCCTGGACGTGCCCTACCTGTCGGTCATGCCGGTGGAGTTCCAGACGCTGGAGCAGTGGGGCCGTTCCCATCGCGGGCTGCTGCCGGTGGAAAGCACCATGATGATGGCGCTGCCCGAACTGGACGGCTGCATCGCGCCGATGATCTTCGGCGGCCGCACCGACTCGGCCGGGCAGGCCTGCGACGGCTGCGAGCGGCACTGCACCTTCGACGCCGGCACCGGCTCGCACGACATGCAGAGCTGCACCGAGCGCGCCGACGCCATCGCCGCGCGCATCGGCCGGCTGGTGGACCTCAAGCGCAGCGAGCGCGCGCAGCGCAAGGTCGCCGCGGTGCTGTTCAACTTCCCGCCCAACGCAGGCAACACCGGCACCGCGGCCTTCCTCGGGGTGTTCGAGTCGCTCTACAACACCATGGCCGCGATGAAGGCGGCCGGCTACACGGTGGAGATGCCCGCCAGCGTGGATGCGCTGCGCGAGGCCATCATCCACGGCAACGCCGAGCGGCTGGGTGCGGATGCCAACGTGCACGCGCGCATCTCCGCCAACGAGCACGTCCGGCGCGAACGCTGGCTGAAGGAGATCGAGGCCCAGTGGGGCCCAGCGCCGGGTCGCCAGCTGACCGACGGTTCCTCGCTCTTCGTGCTGGGCGAACGCTTCGGCAACCTCTTCGTCGGCGTGCAGCCGGGGCCGGGCTACGAAGGCGACCCGATGCGCCTGCTGTTCGAGCGCGGCTTCGCCCCCACCCATGCCTTCAGCGCCTTCTACCGCTGGCTGCGCGAAGACTTTCGCGCCGACGCGGTGCTGCACTTCGGTACCCACGGTTCGCTGGAATTCATGCCCGGCAAGCAAGCCGGCATGAGCGGCGACTGCTGGCCCGACCGCCTGATCGGCGACCTGCCCAACTTCTACCTGTACGCGTCGAACAACCCGAGCGAAGGCACCATCGCCAAGCGGCGGGCCAATGCCACGCTGATCAGCTACCTGACGCCGCCGGTGTCGCAGGCCGGCGTCTACAAGGGCCTGGCCGACCTGAAGGATTCCATCGAGCGCTACCGCGGCCTGGAGCCGCAGTCGGCCGAGCGCGCCGCGCTGGCCGCGCTGATCGCCACCCAGGCCGCGGCGCTGGACCTGCAGGGCGCCCCCGCGCTGCGCGCCGCGGAGCGCCAGGCGCAGTCACGCGGCCTGCCTTTGAGCGACGACGCCCGCGTGCAGGCCCTGATGGCCGATGTGGTCGAGCTGGAAACCGCCCTCATCCCGCACGGACTGCATGTGGTGGGCCGCGTGCCCAGCGACAGCCAGCGCGCCGAACTGATGGCCTCGGTGGCCCGGGCCACGCCGGCGCCGGTCGAGGCCGACGGGCAGGCCTGGCCGGCCAGCGAAGCCCTGCGCCAGACGCTGCTCGACGCGCTGCTGCGCGGCGACGCGCCGGAGGATGTGCTGCTGGGCAGCGGCGAAGCCGCCACCGATGGCCGCATCGCCTGGCTGAGCGATCTCGCCCATGCCAACCGCCTGCTGATGCAGGACACCGAGCTGCCCGGGCTGCTGCACGCGCTGGATGGCGGCTACCTGCGGCCCGCACCGGGCGGCGACCTGCTGCACAACACCCGCATCCTGCCCACCGGGCGCAACCTGCACGGCTTCGACCCCTTCCGCATTCCCAGCGCCTTCGCGGTGCAGGACGGCGCGCGCCAGGCCGAGCGGCTGCTGCAGCGCCACCAGGCCGACGGCCACGCCTTCCCCGAGTCCATCGCGCTGGTGCTGTGGGGCACCGACAACCTCAAGAGCGAAGGCGGCCCCATCGCCCAGGCGCTGGCGCTGATGGGCGCGCGCCCCCGCTTCGACAGCTACGGCCGCCTGGCCGGGGCCGAGCTCATCGCACTGGAGTCGCTCGGCCGGCCGCGGGTGGACGTGGTGATCACGCTGTCGGGCATCTTCCGCGACCTGCTGCCGCTGCAGATCAAGCTGCTGGCCGACGCCGCGTTCCAGGCCGCGAGCGCCGACGAGCCCGAGTCGCTGAACTTCATCCGCAAGCACGCGCTGGCGCACCAGCGCGAGCACGGCTGCGACCTGGAGACCGCCGCGCTGCGCGTGTTCGGCAATGCCGACGGCGCCTACGGTGCCAACGTAGGCTCGCTGATCGACAACGGCCGCTGGGACGATGCCGACGAACTGGCCGAGACCTACACCCGCCGCAAGGGCTTCGCCTATGGCCGCGCCGGCAAGCCGCTGCAGCAGCCCGCGCTGCTGCAGTCGGTGCTGGCCGGCGTGCAGCTGGCCTACCAGAACCTCGACTCGGTGGAACTGGGCGTCACCACGGTGGACACCTATTTCGACACCCTGGGCGGCATCAGCCGCGCGGTGCAGCGCGCCAAGCGCGAAGCCGGCGGCGGACAGGCCACCGAGGTGGCGCCGGTCTACATCGGCGACCAGACCCACGGCGAGGGCACGGTGCGCAGCCTGTCCGAGCAGGTGGCGCTGGAAACCCGCACCCGCATGCTCAACCCCAAGTGGTACGAGGGCATGCTCGAGCACGGCTACGAGGGGGTGCGCCAGATCGAGGTGCACCTGACCAACACGCTGGGCTGGTCGGCCACCACCGGCCAGGTGCAGCCCTGGGTCTACCAGCAGCTCACCCAGACCTTCATGCTCGACCCGGCCATGCGCGAGCGCCTGGCCCGCTTGAACCCCACCGCCTCCGTGCGCGTGGCCAATCGTTTGCTGGAAGCCCACGAGCGGCAGTACTGGCACCCGGATGAGTCCATGCTGGAGGCGCTGCGGCGCGCCGGCGAAGAACTCGAGGACCGGCTCGAGGGCGTCTTTGTCGAGAAAGCAGCAGCATGATGGAAACCACGACCCTCCCCTTCCCCACGGTCTCGCGCCGGCGCGACCCGCGCGAGGACGGAGACGGCAGCCTGCAGGTCGAACTCGACCCGTCGGTGAAGATCGGCACGGCCAAGGTCTTCGCCGTCTACGGCAAGGGCGGCATCGGCAAGAGCACCACCAGCTCCAACCTGTCGGTGGCCTTCACCAAGCTCGGAAAGCGGGTGCTGCAGATCGGCTGCGACCCCAAGCACGACAGCACCTTCACGCTCACCAAGAAGCTGATGCCCACGGTGATCGACGTGCTGGAGAGCGTGAACTTCCACGCCGAGGAGCTGCGCGTCGAGGACTTCGTCTACGAAGGCTACGGCGGCGTGATGTGCGTGGAGGCCGGTGGCCCGCCGGCCGGCACCGGCTGCGGCGGCTATGTGGTGGGCCAGACGGTCAAGCTGCTCAAGGAGCACCACCTGCTCGAGGAAACCGATGTGGTGATCTTCGACGTGCTCGGCGACGTGGTGTGCGGCGGCTTCGCCGCCCCGCTGCAGCACGCCGACCGCGCACTCATTGTCACCGCCAACGACTTCGACAGCATCTTTGCGATGAACCGCATCGTGCAGGCCATCGGCGCGAAGGCGAAGAACTACAACGTCCGCCTCGGTGGCGTCATCGCCAACCGCAGCAACGCCACCGACCAGATCGACAAGTTCAACCTGGCCACCGGCCTGAGCAACCTCGCCCGCTTCCCCGACCTGGACGCCATCCGGCGCAGCCGGCTGAAGAAGGCCACGCTCTTCGAGATGGGCGACGACCCCGAAGTGCTGGCGGTGCAGCAGGAGTACATCCGGCTGGCCGCCCGCCTGTGGGCGGGCGTCGACCCGATGCCGGCGGTGCCCATGAAGGACCGCGACATCTTCGACCTGCTCGGCTTTGACTGACCCGCGCCTGCCATGACCACCTCCCGCTTCACCTCCGCCGGTGCGCGCCAGGACTATCAGCGCCGGCGCGGCGAGATCGCCCACTATTTCGACCGCACCGCGGCCGATGCCTGGGCGCGGCTGACGTCGGACGCGCCGGTCAGCGGCATCCGTGCCACCGTGCGGGCCGGACGCGAGCGCATGCGCAGCACCTTGCTGGGCTGGCTGCCCCATGACCTGCAGGGGATGCGCCTGCTCGATGCCGGCTGCGGCACCGGCGCGCTGGCCGCCGAGGCGGCCGAGCGCGGCGCCGAGGTGCTGGCCATCGACCTGTCGCCCACGCTGGTGGCCCTGGCCCAGCAGCGCCTGCCCGAGGCACTGCAGCCCGGGCGGTCCGCCGGCGGCAGCGTGCGCTTCGCCAGCGGCGACATGCTCGACGCCGCCCATGGCGAGTTCGACTACGTGGTAGGCATGGACTCGCTGATCCACTACAGCCCGCAGGACGCGGTGCGGGCGCTGGCCGCACTGGTGCCGCGCTGCCGCCGCGCGGTGCTCTTCACCTTCGCGCCGCGCACGCCGCTGCTGGCCACGATGCACGCGGTGGGTTCGCTCTTTCCGCGCGGCGACCGTGCACCGTCCATCGTGCCGGTGGCCGAGCAGGACCTGCGCAGCCGCCTGGCCAGCCACGGCGACACGCAGGCCTGGCGAGCCGGCCGCACCGAACGGGTGGCCAGCGGCTTCTACACCTCCCAGGCGATGGAGCTGCTCGCACCATGATCCGCACCGCGTGGCTGACACGACACCTGCCGGGCCCCCTGCGCCGGCGGGTCAGCCACGAGCGCTGGCTGAACGTCAGCGCGCAGTTGCTGCCGTTCGCCGACGCGGCGAGCGCCGAGTTGCCGCTGTCGCGGCTGCTGCGGCTGTCGCTCTTCCAGGTGGCCGTGGGCATGGCCATGGCGCTCATCGTGGGCACGCTCAACCGCGTGCTCATCGTCGAGATGGGTGTGGCCGCGTGGCTGGTCTCCGCGATGGTGGCGCTGCCCATCCTGGCCGCGCCCTTCCGCGCGGTGATCGGTCACCGTTCCGACCAGCACCGCTCGGTGCTGGGCTGGCGCCGCGTGCCCTATCTGTGGATGGGCACCATCCTGCAGTTCGGCGGGCTGGCCATCATGCCCTTCGCGCTGCTGGTGCTGGGCGAGAGCCATGCCGGGCTTCTGGAGGTGCCGGCCTGGGTGGGCACGGCCGCCGCGGCGCTGGCCTTCCTGCTGGTGGGCGCAGGGCTGCAGACCGTGCAGACCGCCGGGCTCGCGCTGGCCACCGACCTCGCACCCGAGGCGACCCGCCCGCGGGTGGTGGCGCTGATGTACGTGATGCTGCTGCTGGGCATGGTGGGAAGCGGCCTGGTCTTCGGCCTGCTGCTGGCCGACTTCAGCCCCAAGCGGCTGATCCAGGTGGTGCAGGGGGCGGCGGCCGTCACCGTGCTGCTCAACGTCGTGGCCCTGTGGAAGCAGGAGGCCCGCAACCCCTCGCGCACCCGCGGCCCCAGCGCCGACGACCCCGACTTCCGCAGCAGCTGGAAGGCCTTCATCGCGCTGCCCGGTGCGCGCCGCTTCCTGCTGGCCACCGGCCTTGGAACTGCCGCCTTCAACATGCAGGACATCGTGCTGGAGCCCTACGGGGGCGAGATCCTGCACCTGGGCGTGGGCGCCACCTCCTCGCTGACCGGGCTGATGGCGCTGGGCGCGCTGCTGGCCTTCGCAGGGGCCGCCCGCCTGCTGGCCCGGGGCAGCGACCCCATCCGCGTGTCGGCCGCCGGTCTGGTGCTGGGCCTGCCTGCCTTCGCGCTGGTGATCTTCGCCGCGCCCCTGGAATCGGCCACCGTCTTCCGGGCCGGGGCCTTCCTCATCGGCTTCGGCGGCGGACTCTTCGCGGTGGGCACGCTGAGCGCGGCGATGAACATGGAAACGCCCGAGCGCATCGGCCTGGCGCTGGGCGCCTGGGGCGCGATGCAGGCCACCGCCGCGGGCGTCTCGGTGGCCGCCGGCGGCGCCATCCGCGACCTTGTCTCGACCCTTGCCGTACACGGTGATCTCGGTGTTGCCCTGGCCCATCCGGCCACCGGCTACAGCGTGGTCTACCACCTGGAGTTGTACCTGCTGTTCGCGGCGCTCATTGCGCTCGGCCCCCTGGTGCGCAGTGCTCACCGCAAGCCGCTTGCCCAGGCGTCATCCCCCCGCAACACCGAGAAATTCGGTCTGGCCGAGTTTCCCGGCTGAGACCCGCCCAAGAGGAGAAAACCATGGGAACTGGAGCCATCACCGGCTATGTGGACGTCGCCCAGATCGTGCTGTATCTGTTCTGGATCTTCTTCTTCGGCCTCATCTACTACCTCCAGCGCGAGAGCCACCGCGAGGGCTATCCGATGGAGACCGAAGGCGGCCGCGGCACCATCAAGGGCTGGCCCACGCCGGACCCGGTGGCCTACAAGATGCACGACGGCAGCACCGTGCTCAAGCCCGGCGTGGAGCCGCCGCAGCAGTTCCGCAGCACGCCGGCCCACGGCTACATCGGCTCGCCCATCGAACCCACGGGCGACCCGCTGACCGCCGGCGTCGGCCCGGGCGCCTATGCGATGCGCGCGGACGTGCCCGACGCGATGCACGACGGATCGCCCAAGATCGTCCCGTTGCGCACCCTGCCCGCCTATGCGGTGTCGCCCAAGGACACCGATCCGCGCGGCCTCACGGTGATCGGCGACGACGGCGAGTCCGCCGGCCGGGTGGTGGACGTCTGGTACGACCAGATGGAAGCCATGGTGCGCTACCTCGAAGTGGAGTCGCCTTCGGCGAGCGGCCCGCGCCGCGTGCTGCTGCCGGTGCCCTTCGCCCGCATCCGCCGCGACCGCGTCGACGTGAAGGCCCTGCTGGCGCGGCAGATCGCCGCCACGCCGGCCACCCGCCACCCCGAGCGCATCACGCTGCTCGAGGAAGAGGTGATCAGCGCCTACTTCGGTGCCGGCACGCTCTACGCGACGCCGGAACGCGCCGAGCCGCTGGTCTGATGAGAACGCCGGCCGGCCGAACCCTCGGGCGCCGGCCCACCGCCTTCCGAAATCGCAGTACGGAGCGCCTGCAATGAAGCTGATCAAGGTGGCCCACAACGGGCACGAGCACGAGTTCGAACCGCAGCACGGTCTGCCCGAGGCGCTGCCGGCCAACGAGCGGGTGCTGTGGCAGGGCTCGCCCGACTGGCGCATGCTGGCTCGGCGCGCCTTCCATTCGCGCGGGCTGATGCTGTACTTCGCGCTGCTCGTGCTGTGGCAGACGGTGCACCTGGCGAGCAGCGGCGGCAGCGGCCTGGACATGGCCAAGTCCATGGCCTGGACGCTGGGCCTGTCCGGCACGGCGCTCGGCCTGGTTCTCACGCTGGCCTGGCTGAGCGCGCGCACCACCGTCTACACCCTGACCGACAAGCGCATCGTGCTGCGCGTGGGCATCGTGCTGACGATGACCTTCAACCTGCCGCTGCAGTGCATCGCCTCCGCGGGGCTGCGGCTGGACAAGGGCGCCGCCCGCGGCACCGGCGACATCCCGCTGGCACTGGTCGGCCGGGTGCGCATTCCCTATCTCCAGCTGTGGCCGCACGCCCGCCCCTGGAAGGTCAGCCAGCCCCACCCGATGCTGCGCAGCGTGCCCGACGCGATGGCGGTGGCCGCACAGGTCAGCGCCGCTTGGCAGGCCGTCACCGGCGTGCCGGTGGAGCCGCTGCGCGCCGAAGGCCCTGCGAACGCGGCGGCAACGGCAGCGGCCGGCGGCGCCAAGGCGGCGGACGCCGAGCCCCGGTCGGGCGGCCGCATGGCCACCGCCTGAAGCCGCCCAGCCCCCTCACGGCCGACACCACACCAGCAGCACCGCAGGACCCCCATGAGCAGCACCCTTTCCACCCCCCACAGCGCCGATCGAACCACCAGCTTCGGCGTCGCCCTGCCCCGCTGGGCGGTGGTGCTCATCGGCACCGTGCTGCTGGGCACGCTGGGCGCGGTGGCCGTCGTGCGCCTGGGCGGCGAGCAGGTCAGGGAACCCGACGCGCCCGCCGTCAAGACCCGTGCCCTGCGCTTCGAGGACCGGCCCGATGGCAGCGTGGCCATCATCGACCACCTGCGCGGGAGCACCGTGGCGGAGCTTTCCGGCGAGCAGGGCTTCCTGCGCGGCGCGATGCGCGCCATGGCCCGCGAACGCATCCGCTCCGGCGGCAACCGCACGCAGCCCTTCGAGCTCATCGCCCGCGCCGACGGCCGGCTCACGCTGGCCGACCCGGTGGCCGGCACCCGCATCGACCTTGAATCCTTCGGGCCGACGAACGCCGCGGTGTTCGTCCGCCTGCTTCAGGACTGAAACCGGAGTACCGCATGACGACCACCACCCAACGCCCCGACCCCGCCGCGCTGCGCCCGAAGAACACCTCGGAGGAAGCCACCCGCAAGGCCGAGGTGAGCAACCTGCTCAGCCCGCGCTTCTACACCACCGACTACGACGCGATGAACCGCATCGACGTGACGCCGGTGCGCGCCGAGTGGGACGCGATGATGGCCGAGTACGAGGGCGACAACAACCACGACCACTTCCAGCGCGACGAGGCCTTCGCCAGCGAGATCAAGCCGCTGCCGCCCGAGCTGAACAAGGAGTTCATGGACTTCCTGATCAGCTCGGTCACCAGCGAGTTCTCCGGCTGCGTGCTCTACAACGAGATCAAGAAGTCGGTGGACAACCCGGACATCAAGCAGCTGATGGAGTACATGGCGCGCGACGAGAGCCGGCATGCCGGCTTCATCAACGCGGCGCTGAAGGACTACGGCCTGGGCGTGGACCTGGGCGGCCTCAAGCGCACCAAGGCCTACACCTACTTCAAGCCCAAGTACATCTTCTACTCGGTGTACCTGTCCGAGAAGATCGGCTACGCCCGCTACATCACCATCTTCCGCCAGCTGGAGCGCCACCCCGAGCTGCGCTTCCACCCCATCTTCCGGTGGTTCGAGCGCTGGTGCAACGACGAGTACCGCCATGGCGAGTCCTTCGCGCTGATCCTGCGGGCCAATCCGCACCTGCTGCGCGGCGGCAACGTGTACTGGATCCGCTTCTTCCTGCTGGCCGTGTACGCCACCATGTACGTGCGCGACCACGCCCGGCCCGAGCTGAAGGCGGCCATGGGCCTGGCGCCCACCGCCTACGACTACGAGGTGTTCCGCGTCACCAACGAGATCAGCCGCCAGGTCTACCCGGTCACGCTGGACATCGACCTGCCCGCCTTCCGTTCGGGCATGGACCGCTTGTTCCAGGTGATGCAGAAGGTGGACGCCGCCAAGGCGCGCGGCGGGCTGGTGGGCTGGGTGCAGCGCGGCTGGTGGAGCGTGGCAGCAGCGGGCGTGTTCGCCCGGCTCTACCTGCTGCCGGTCAAGCGGCACGACCTGCCGGCCACGGTGCGCATGGCGCCCGTCTGGTGAGCCGTCCGCATGCAGGCCCTGTCCATGCTTGACCTGCTGTGGCCCCTGGGCCTGGCGGTCTTCGTCTGGTGGCTGTCCACCGGCGTGGTGCTGCTGCTGGACGGCCTGCCACGGCGAACCTTCCGCATGAGCCTGGGCGGCCTGACGCTGCTGGGCCTGGCCGCCATGGTCTGCCTCACCCGCACAGCCCAGCACGCCACCGTCACCAGCGCCTGCGCGGCCTTCCTGTGCGCGTTGCTGGTGTGGGCCTGGATCGAGCTGAGCTTCCTCACCGGCTGGATCACCGGGCCATCCAAGCAGGCAGCCCGACCCGGCGCGCGGGGCGTGGCGCGCTTCTCGCAGGCGGTGTCGGCCATCGCCTGGCATGAGCTGGCCATCGCGCTGCTGGCCATCTCGGTGTTCGCGCTCACCTGGGACGCCCCCAACCCGGTGGCCGCCTGGACCTTCCTCGTGCTGTGGGTCATGCGCACGAGTGCCAAGCTCAACCTCTTCCTGGGGGTGCGCAACACCAACGAGGACTGGCTGCCGCCACACCTGGCCTACCTGGGCAGCTATTTCCGGCGCCGGCCCTTCAACGCGCTGTTCCCGCTGTCGGTCAGCGGGGGCACGGTGGGCGTGGGCTGGCTGCTGCACGAGGCGCTGCAGCCCGGGCTGCCCGCACACCTGTCCACCGGCTTGCTGCTGACCGCCGCGCTGCTGGGCCTGGCGGTGCTGGAGCACTGGCTGCTGGTGCTGCCGCTGCCCAGCACCTGGCTGTGGCGCTGGGCCATGCGCCCCCGCCATGGCAGCACCGCCGACGCGCCCACGGCCACAACCCCACCCCGAAGCCTCCCCTCGGCGACGGTCAACGGCCCGAACGGCCCACCGGCAGGACAGACCCCATGAGAACGGAATTCCCGGGCGCGGCACGCATCGTCGAGCCCCGGGGAAGCCGTCCTTCCACGCCGTCCGACACCACGGGCGCGGGCTCCGCGAGCCGCACCGACGACCGCAGGGCGCAGGCGCTGGTCATCGGCAGCGGCTTCGGTGGCCTGGCCACGGCCATCCGCCTGAGCGTGCGCGGCTACGACGTGACGGTGCTGGAGAAGCTGGACGGCCCGGGCGGCCGCGCCTATGTGTGGCGGCAGGACGGCTTCACCTTCGATGCCGGCCCGACCATCGTCACCGCCCCCTTCATGCTGGAGGAACTGTGGGCGCTGGCCGGGCGCGATTTCCACGCCGACGTGAAGCTCAAGGCGCTGGACCCGTTCTACCGCGTGCGCTTCGATGACGGCACCCACTTCGACTACAGCAACGAGCCGCAGGCGATGCGCGCGCAGATCGCCGCCATCAGCCCGGACGACCTCTGCGGCTACGACGCCTTCGTCGCCGAGGCCGAGCTGTGCTACCAGGAAGGCTTCCTGAAGCTGGGCGCCATCGCCTACGAGACGCTCGGCGATCTGGTGGCCGCCATTCCCGGCCTGGTGAAGATGCGCGGCTGGCGCAGCCTGCACAGCCTGGTGGCCCACCACATGAAGCACCCCAAGCTGCGCCAGGTGTTCAGCCTGCAGTCGCTGCTCATCGGAGGCAACCCCTTCGCGGTGACCGCGGTGTACAGCCTCATCAACGCGCTGGAGCGGCGCCACGGCGTGCACTGGGCCATGGGCGGCACTGGCGCCATCGTCACCGCCATGGTGGCGCTGCTGCGTCGCCTGGGCGGACAGATCCGCTACGGGGCCGAGGTGCGGCGCATCACCATCGAACGCGGGCGGGCCCGGGGCGTGGAGCTGGCCGACGGCGAACGGTTGCGTTCGGACATCGTGGTGAGCAATGCCGACACCGCCTACACCTACCGCACGCTGGTGGCACCCGAGCACCGCACGGTGTGGACCGACCGCAAGCTCGACCGGGCGCGCTACTCGATGAGCCTGTTCGTCTGGTACTTCGGCACCAAGCGGCGCTACGAGGACGTGCCCCACCACATGATGGTGCTCGGCCCGCGCTACGAGGGGCTGCTGGATGACATCTTCCACCGCCACCGCCTGGCCGACGATTTCAGCCTCTACCTGCACCGGCCCACCGCCACCGACCCGGACATGGCCCCGCCCGGCTGCGACACCTTCTATGCGCTGTCGCCGGTGCCCCACCTGGACAGCGGCACCGACTGGACGCAGCAGGCCGGCGCCTATCGCCAGGCCATCGCGCGCCGCCTGAGCGAGACGGTGCTGCCGGGCCTGGACGAGCAGGTGGTGAGCTCACGGGTGATGACGCCGCTGGATTTCCAGGACCGGCTGCTGTCCTACAAGGGCGCGGCCTTCGGGCTCGAACCGGTGATGCTGCAAAGCGCCTGGTTCCGCCCGCACAACCAGAGCGAGGACGTGCCCGGCCTGTACATGGTGGGCGCCAGCACCCACCCGGGCGCCGGCGTGCCGGGCGTGCTGATGGGGGCGAAGGTGCTCGACTCGGTGATTCCCGACGCGGTCGCCGCGATGGAGGCCCGGCGATGACGGTGGCCACCCGACCGGCGGTGTCCGCACCGTCCTCGATGTCCACGACGTCCACGACACAGGCACCGCGCAGCTTCGACCTGGTCGCCTGCGAGCGGCTGATGCGCGGCGGCTCCAAGAGCTTCTTCGCCGCGTCGCGGGTGCTGCCGGTGCGGGTTCGCGCGCCGGCGGTAGCGCTCTACGCCTTCTGCCGAGTGGCCGACGACGCGGTGGACCTGCACCCCGGCGACGGCAGCGCCGTTCCGCGCCTGCTCGAACGCCTGGACCGCATCTACGCCGGACGGCCCGACGCCGACGACGCCGACGAGGCGATGGCCTGCGTGGTCGAGCGCTTCGCCATTCCGCGCACGCTGCCGGCCGCCCTGATCGAAGGCTTCGAGTGGGACGCTGCCGGGCGCCGCTACGAGACGCTGGAGCAGCTGCTCGACTACTGCGCCCGCGTGGCCGGCACCGTGGGCGCGATGATGGCGCTGGTGATGGACACCCGAAGCCCGCAGGCTCTGGCCCGCGCCTGCGAGCTCGGCTGTGCGATGCAGCTGACCAACATCGCGCGCGATGTCGGCGAGGACGCCCGCAACGGCCGGCTCTACCTGCCCCGCGCCTGGCTGCGCGAGGCCGGCGTGGACGCCGACGCCTGGCTGGGCCAGCCCGTCTTCGATTCACGCATCGCCTCGGTGGTGCAGCGTCTGCTCGATGCGGCCGACGGGCTCTATGCCCGGGCCGAGCACGGCGTGGGCGCCCTGCCGCGCGACTGCAGGCCGGCCATACAGGCCGCCCGGCTCGTCTATGCCGAGATCGGCTCGGAGGTCAAGCGCGCGGGCCTCGATTCGGTCAGCCGCCGCGCCGTGGTGGGCGGCCGGCGCAAGCTCGTGCTGATGGCCCGTGCGCTGGGCGCGGCGGTGCTCGAACCGGCCAGCCGCCACCGCCGCCTGGAGCCCCTGCCCGCCATCGCCTACCTGGTGGAGGCGGGTGTCGCGGCCTCGCGGCCCCGGGCCCGGCTCAGCCCGCACGGCAACTTCTACCAGCGCACGCTGTGGGTCATCGACCTGCTCGAGCAGGTCGAGCAACGCCACCGCGAAGCGGCTGCATCGGGCACGCCACGCGTCAGCCGGTGAGCAGCGCGCTGCCGGTCATCCTGATCGAGCTCGTGCTGGTGGGCGGCGGCGCGCTGGCCTTCGGCTGGTGGCAGCTGCGCGACGTCAAGCGGGCACAGGCCGAAACCCGTCGGCGCAAGGCCCTGCAGGCCGAATCGACTGGGGAAGCCGCAAGCGACGAGGCGCCCGAGATCCGGCCCCCGCCCTCGACCCCGACCCCCTGACCCCGCGACGATCGCCGCGGGGCCCTGAGTTCACTTCCCGCTGCGCAGGCGGGTCAGCGTGGTCTGGGTCTCCTGCCACAGCTCCATGCCCACGTTGGTGGCGATCATCGCGTTCACCCGGGTGAGCTTGTCGCGCATGCGGGCCACCTCGGCTGGCGGCAGTTCGTTGATCTGCATGCCCTTGGTCTTCAGCTCGGCCAGCGCGCGGCCGGCTTCCTCGCGGGTGTCGCGGCGCTCGAACTCGCGGCTCGCGCGGGCGGCGTCCAGCAGCACCTTCTGCTCGTCCTTGGACAGGCCGTCCCACCACTTCTTGCTGACCAGCACGATCCAGGGGCTATAGACGTGGTTGGTCACGGTGAGGTATTTCTGCACCTCGAAGAACTTGCTGGACAGGATGGTGTTGAAGGGGTTTTCCTGGCCGTCCACCGTCTTGGTCTCCAGCGCCGTGAACAGCTCGCTGAAGGGCAGCGGAATCGCGTTGGCGCCCATCAGCTTGAAGCTGTCGAGGTAGACCGGGTTCTGCATCACGCGCAGCTTGATGCCCTCCAGGTCCTCCACCCGGGTGACCGGCCGCTTGGTGTTGGTCAGGTTGCGAAAGCCGTTCTCCCAGTAGACGAGGCCCACCAGGCCCTTGTCCTGCAGCTTGTCCATCACCTTCTGGCCCACCGGGCCGTCCAGCACGGCGTCGGCTTCCTTGGCATTGTTGAAGAGGAAGGGCGTGTCCCACAGCGCCATCTCCTTGGTGATGCCCACCAGCGTGGCGGTGGAGCCGACCATCATCTCCTGGGCGCCACCGATGAGGGCCTGCTGCATCTGCGTGTCCGGGCCGAGTGCGGCCGCGCCGATGGCACGCACGCGCATCTTCCCGCCCGAGGCCTTTTCCACCTGCTCGGCGAACATCTTCACCGCGCGGCCCTGGTTGCTCTGTTCGGCCAGGCCATAGCCGAAGCGGATGAGGCGGGGCTTGATGTCCTGCGCGAAGGCGCTGCCCACGGTGCCGAGCATCAGGGCGGCGGCGGTGGCGAGAACGGTGCGACGAAGGGTCTTCATGGAGAGTCTCCGGTTGAGGGCATGTCGGGGAAGGTTTCGGCCCGGGGGCCGCGGGCTCAGCGCATCCACGCCACCGGCGCGGTGACGATCTGCGGGAAGGCGATGAACAGGGCGAGGATCAGCAGGTAGGTGATGAGGAAGGGGTTCACGCCCTTGATCACCTGGTGCATGGACAGCCGGCCGACGCCGGCCACCACGTTGAGCACCGTGCCCACCGGCGGCGTGATCAGGCCGATGGCGCCGTTGAGCACGAACATCAGGCCGAAATAGACCGGGTCGATGCCGGCCTTCACCGCGATGGGCAGCATCACCGGCGCGAAGATGAGGATGGTGGGCGTGAGGTCCAGCGCGGTGCCGATGAGCACCAGCACCAGCATCATCACCACCATCAGCAGCCGGGGGTGCTCCACCAGCGGCCCGAGCCAGCCCGACAGCGTGGACGGCAGGTCGGCCAGCGTGATCATGTAGCTGGCCACCTGGGCACCGGCGCACAGGAACATCACGATGGCCGTGGTGCGTGCCGCACGCACCAGCACGCCGTGCAGCTCGGTGAGCTTCATCTCGCGGTGGATGAAGAGCGACACCGTCAGCGCATAGAAGGCGGCCACCACCGCGGCCTCGGTGGGGGTGAACACGCCCGTCTTCATGCCGCCGATGATGATGACGGGCATCAGCAGCGCCCAGCCGGCACGGCCGGTGGCGCGCAGGCGCTCGCGCAGGGGCAGCGGCACGCCTTCGGGCAGGCTCATGTCGCGCAGCACCAGCTTCCAGGCCACGATGAGCCCCAAGCCCATGATGAGCCCGGGCACGATGCCCGCGACGAAGAGCGCGGAGATCGAGGTGTTGGTCGTCACGCCGTAGATGACGAAGGGCATGGACGGCGGAATGATGGGCGCGATGATGCCGCCCGAGGCGATGAGCCCCGCACTGGTGTGCATCGGGTAGCCATGCTGGCGCATCATCGGCAGCAGGATGGTGGCCAGGGCGGCGGTGTCGGCCAGCGCCGAGCCGCTCATGCTGGCCATCAGCACCGCCGCGCCGATGGCCACGAAGCCGAGCCCACCGCGGATGTGGCCCACCCAGGCCTGGGCCATCTCGATGATCCTGCGGCTGATGCCGCCCGAGTTCATCAGCTCGCCAGCCAGGATGAAAAAGGGCACGGCCAGCAGCGGGAAGCTGTCCACGCCGGCCACCAGGTTCTGCGCCAGCAGCTGCGTGTCCCAGAAGTCGAGCACGAATGCCATGCCGGCGCCGGTGAGCACCAGGGCCAGCGCCATGTTCATGCCCAGCCCCATCAGCACCAGCATGCCCAGGGAGAAGACGAGGAAGGCCTGCGCTTCGGGTGTCATCGGCTTGCTCCGCTCATTCGACGTCGGCGCCGTGGCCCAGGTCCAGCGGACGTCGGCTCAGCAGTTCCCAGGCAGCCATCAGCGCAATGGCCACGCAGCACAGGAAGGCGGGCAGCGGCAGCAGGGCGGTGGGATAGCCCAGCACCACCGAGCGGCTGCCCATGCCCACCAGCACCTGCTGCCAGGCCCCCCAGGCGACCAGGCCCGCGCCGGCGATCACCCCCCCGCGCACCAGCAGGCTCAGGACGGCGAAGAGCAAGGGGCGCCGCCGCGTGAGCATCAGCAGGCTGGTGAAGGCCATGTGCTGGCCCAGCGGATAGGCCGCCGCCGCACCGATGAACACCATCCACACGAAGAGCAGGCGCGAGAGCTCCTCGCTGGCCGCGATGCCGCTGCCAAAACCGTAGCGCAGCACCACGTTGACGAAGACCGCCAGCGCCATCACCGCCAGGCACAGCGCCATGGCCACGTTGGCGAGCCTTTGCGGAAATGAAGCGGCCGCATCGACCGGCTGTTCAGCCGGCGGTCCAGCCGGCCGCGCGGGGCGGGTGGGGGGCTTCATCGATGGTCTCCTTCGAGGGACGACGCCGGGCGCGACGCGACCAGCCAGGCGCTGGCCAGCGCCTGCAGTTCGGCCAGCGATCGGGTGGCGTCCAGGCGCAGGACATCGGCCTCGCCCACCGGCGACTCCAGCGTGGCGAACTGGTTGTCCACCAGGTCGGACGAGAAGAAATGGCCGGGACGGCGCTCGACACGTTCCCGCGCGGCCTCCCGGTCCAGGTCGAGGAAGACGAAGCGCAGGTCCGGCGCGACGCTGCGCAGCCGGTCGCGGTAGCCCCGCTTGAGCGCCGAGCAGGTCAGCACCGCGCCCGACGCCGCATGATCCTGCAGCCGCCCGCCCAGCGTGTGCAGCCAGCCGGCGCGGTCGGCGTCGGTGAGCGCGATGCCCTGGCTCATCCGGGCCTTGTTGGCCGCGCTGTGGTGGTCGTCGCCTTCGATCAGCGGCAGGCCCAGCACCTGGGCCAGGGCCGCCCCCACGCTGGATTTGCCGCAACCGGCGACGCCCATGACCACCACCCGCACCGGCAAGGGCGTGCCCCCGTCGGCGAGGTCGGGTGGGGCTAGTCGAGGACGGGAGGGCTGTGTCACTTGGACAGCGCTATCCAACAAGGGTCAGAAAAAGGGCGAATGCCGCTCAGGGACGGCTTTCGCCACGGTCAGGCCCGGTGCCGATGTTGGCGCCACCGGCGCTCGTCGATGAGGCGGATGGGGCGCTCGGCACAGGTGTCTGGATAGCGCTATCCTAGCCCACCGCCACCCGGCCCCCTGCTCAGGCATAACCCTATGTCCGATTCACCGCTTCGCCCCCGGGCCACCGGACGCACCACCCTGGCCGACGTGGCGCGCGACGCAGGCGTGAGCCCCATCACCGTATCGCGCGCGCTGCGCGGCGAGCGTGCGGTGGACCCTGCGCTGGTCGAGCGGGTTCGGCTGTCGGCGCACAAGCTGGGCTATGTGCCGGATCCAGCGGCGCGGGCCCTCGCCTCGCGGCGAAGTTCCCAGGTGGTGGTGCTGGTGCCGCTGCTGAGCAACCAGCTGTTCGTGGACCTGCTCGAGGCGGCCCAGGGCACGCTGCGGGCGGCGGGCTACCAGACGCTGGTGGGCATCACCCACTACGACGCGGCCGAGGAGGAGCAGCTGCTGCGCGAGCTGCTGCTGCACCGCCCCGCTGGCCTGCTGATCACCGGCTGGCAACACAGCCAGGGCACCCGGCAGCTGCTGGCGGCCAGCGAGATTCCCTGCGTGCACCTGATGGAACTCGAGCCGGCAGGCACCGGCGGCGACACCGGCACCGCGCCGGGCCGCCACTGCGTGGGCTTCTCCCAGGCCGACGCCGCAGCGGCGCTGACCGAACACCTGCTGCAGCGCGGGCGGCGGCGCATCGCCTTCGCTGCCGCGCAGCTCGACGCCCGCACCCTGCAGCGTCTGGAAGGCTGGCGCCTGCGCCTGCAGCGCGAGGGACTGCACGAGCCGGCACTGGAGTGGCTGGACCCGTCGCCGTCCTCGATGGCGCTGGGCGGCGACATGTTCGCCCGCATCCGCAGCGAGGCACCCGAGGTGGACGCCATCTTCTTCAACAACGACGACCTCGCCCACGGCGCCTTGCTGCAGGCGCTTCGCCTGCAGGTGCAGGTTCCGCAGCAGGTGGCCGTCGTCGGCTTCAACGACCTGCCGGGTTCGGACCAGACGCTGCCCCCGCTGACCACGGTGCGCACGCCGCGCGCGGACATCGGCCGGCAGGCGGCGCAACGGCTGCTGGCGCTGCTGCGCGGCGAGCCGGTCACCCCGCGTGCGCTGGATGTGGGCTACGAGCTCGTCGTTCGCGCCAGCAGCTAAGGGGCCCGTGCACCCCGGCCTGCGGCGCCGCTGCGCGCGCGCCAGGGTGGCCGCTCACCCGGATGCTCCGCATAATGGCTCGGACAGGCGCGCAAGCGCCGACCTGGCGATGCTGGCACGAGGCGTGCTCGCCCCAGCGCCACGGGGGCGCCCGGTTCGGCGGGCCGCCAGACTCCTCAAGGGGTGACGCATGCAAGTCGGAGAGATGATCGTGGCCGGTGGCGTCATCGCGCTGTGCGCGGTGCTGCTGCTGAGGTTGGCCCTGGGCGAGCGACGCCGCGAGCGCTTCGACGGCGCCCTGCGTCGCGCCTGGCAGCGCTACCCGCTGCGCGTCTGGCACGCATGGCAGCGCTCACGCGAGCGCCGCCGACGCGACCGGCTCGATGCCGTGCGCCGCGAAGCCGACCAGCGCCTGCGGCAATCCGCCGAAGACGAAGCCCGGCAGCTGATCGCCCGTGCGCGGGAGCGCGCCGGTGCCCGCCCCGGCTCGGCGGGCGGCACGCCGCCCGAAGTGGAGCGAGAAGGCAATGTGCTGCGCCCCAAGGCCTTCCGCAAAGCCGAACCGGGCACCACCCAGCCCGGCAGCGACACGCTGCACTGAAGGGCCGAGGGACGCACGCCGGAGCCGGGGAGCGAGCCCCCGCTCAGAGCGAGCGGGCGTCGAAGGTGTTGCACTGGCGCAGGTCGCCGCTTTCCAGGCCCTTGCGAAGCCAGTTCTGGCGCTGCCGGCTGGTGCCGTGGGTGAAGCTCTCGGGCACCACGCTGCCCCGGGCCTTGCGCTGCAAGGTGTCGTCGCCGATCTGCGCGGCCGCATTCAGGCCCGCTTCCACGTCGCCCGGCTCCAGGATGCGGCGCTGGCGGTTGGCATGGAAGGCCCACACGCCGGCGAAGCAGTCGGCCTGAAGTTCCAGGCGCACGCTCATCAGGTTCTGCTCGGCCTGCGACACGCGGCCCCTCAGGGCCTCGACCTTGGCGGTGATGCCCATCAGGTTCTGCACATGGTGACCCACCTCGTGCGCAATGACGTAGGCCTGGGCGAACTCGCCCGGCGCACCCATGCCGCGGGCGAGCTGGTCGTAGAAGGACAGGTCGATGTAGACCTTGCGGTCGGCCGGGAAGTAGAAGGGCCCCATGGCCGACTGGCCGGTGCCGCAGGCGGTGGGCTCGGAGCCGCGGAAGAGCCGCAGCCGCGGCTCCTGGTATTGCGCGCCCATCTGGCGGAACTGCTCGCGCCAGACATCCTCGGTGTCGGCAAGAACGGTGGAGACGAAGGCGGCCATGCGGTCGCCCGCCGGTGGCGCGGTGGCCGGGCCGGGCGCGCTTTGGGTGAGGGCCGGCTCGCCGCCACCCAGCACGCTGAGCACCGTCAGCGGGTTGATGCCGAAGGCCCATCCGGCCAGCAGCGCGATGACGATGGTGCCCAGGCCCACGCCCCGGCCGCCGAGGCGCGGGCCGCCCGCCCGGCCGCCCGAAGCCCGGGCATCCTCGACGTTGTCGCTGCGGCGGTTGCCTTCCCATTTCATGGTGCAGCTCCTGGTGCCCGCAGGCACGGTGCAGGCCCCCGGGAGGGCGGGATGAGAGGACGGCTCAGGTCTTGGGCAGCGTGACGCCGCGCTGGCCCTGGTACTTGCCGCCGCGGTCCCGGTAGCTGGTTTCGCAGACCTCGTCGCTCTCGAAGAACAGCACCTGGGCGCAGCCTTCGCCCGCGTAGATCTTGGCCGGCAGCGGCGTGGTGTTGCTGAACTCGAGCGTGACGTAGCCCTCCCACTCGGGCTCGAAGGGCGTGACGTTGACGATGATGCCGCAGCGCGCGTAGGTGCTCTTGCCCAGGCAGATGGTCAGCACGTTGCGCGGAATGCGGAAGTACTCGACGGTGCGGGCGAGCGCGAAGCTGTTGGGCGGAATGATGCAGACGTCCGACTCGATGTCCACGAAGCTGCGCTCGTCGAAATTCTTCGGGTCCACCACCGTGCTGTAGATGTTGGTGAACACCTTGAACTCGGGCGCGCAGCGGATGTCGTATCCGTAGCTGCTGGTGCCGTAGCTGACGATGCGGCGCGTCTCGCCCGAGGCGTCGGTGGTGTGGCGCACCTGCCCGGGCTCGAAGGGGTCGATCATTCCGTGCTGCTCGGCCATGCGGCGGATCCAGCGGTCGCTCTTGATGCTCATGGCGAGTTTTCCCGTTTCAGCGCCCGGATTCTAGGGAGGGCGGAACCCCCGCCCCGGCGCAGCCGCTACGATGTCCGTCATCGTGCCGTCATCGGCATGACCCACCCGGCCCCCACCTCGAAGGGCGAACGCATGAATCGCAACTTCCGCAGCGCCACCGAGCTCATGGTGCAGTACGCCCGCTACCACCGGGACCGCCGCAACATCGCCACCCACTTCGTGGGCGTGCCGCTGATCGTCTTCGGCCTGAGCGCCCTGCTGTCCCGCCCTGAACTTCGCCTGGGCGAATGGAGCCTCACCCCCATCGCGCTGGTGTGGGCCGCGTCCACGCTGTGGTACCTCACCCGGGGCAACCTGCTGCTGGGCTCGCTCACCGCGCTGGCCAATGGCCTGCTGATGGCCCTGGCCATCCACCTCACCGAGGGCGCCGGCTGGGGCTGGCTCGCCTGGGGCTTCGGCGCCTTCGCCGCGGGCTGGGTGATCCAGTTCATCGGGCACTTCTACGAAGGCCGCAAGCCCGCCTTCGTCGACGATCTCGCCGGCCTGCTGGTCGGTCCGATGTTCCTCGTGGGCGAACTGCTGTTCGCGCTCGGGCTGGCGCGCCGCCTGAGCGAGGACATCGTGCGCGCCGCCGGCCCGACCTACCTGCGCAACCTGCACCCCGGGCCGAGCGCCAGCGGCGGCCGCTGAGGTCCGCCGGGGCCGGGCCGAACCCGGCCTCAGGTGTCCTTGCTCACCGTGATGGTGGGAAATCGGGTGGAGAAGTCCTTGCTGCGCTGTGCGATCTTCACCGCCACCCGGCTGGCCACCGCCCGGTAGAGCGCGGCGATCTCGCCCAGCGGCTGGGCCACCACCGTCGGGCGGCCGGCATCGGCGTCTTCGCGGATGCGCAGGTTCAGCGGCAGCGCGCCGAGGTAGTCCACGCCGAAGTCGGTGGCCATGCGCTGGCCGCCGCCCTCGCCGAACACATGCTCGACATGGCCACAGCGCTCGCAGACGTGCACGGCCATGTTCTCCACGATGCCCAGGATGGGCACGCCCACCTTCTCGAACATGCGAACGCCCTTCTTGGCGTCGATGAGCGCGATGTCCTGGGGCGTGGTCACGATGACCGCTCCGGTCAGCGGCACCCGCTGGCTGAGCGTGAGCGCGATGTCGCCGGTGCCAGGCGGCATGTCCACGATCAGATAGTCCAGGTCCTTCCAGTTCGTCTGGCGCAGCAGCTGCTCCAGCGCCTGGGTGGCCATGGGGCCACGCCACACCATGGCCTGGTCCTCGGCCACCAGGAAGCCGATGGAGTTGACCTGCACGCCGTAGTTCTGCAGCGGCTCCATGGTCTTGCCGTCGCTGCTGTCGGGCCGACCGGACAGGCCCATGAGCAGCGGCTGGCTGGGGCCGTAGATGTCGGCATCGAGGATGCCCACGCGGGCGCCTTCGGCCGCCAGCGCCAGCGCCAGGTTGGCCGCGGTGGTGCTCTTGCCCACGCCGCCCTTGCCCGAGGCCACCGCCACGATGTTCTTCACCCCCGGCAGCAGCTGCACGCCGCGCTGCACCGCATGGGCGGCGATGCGGGTGGCGATGTCGACCTCGACTTCGTCGAGTTCGCCGGTCTGCCGCGCCGCCTGCACCAGCGCGTCGCGCAGCGCCGCGTGCTGGCTGCGGGCCGGGTAGCCGAGCTCGAGCGCCAGCCGGGCCGAGCGCACGCCCAGCGACAGCACCCGAAGTTGCCGAGCGGCGACGAGGCCGCTGCCGGTGTTGGGGTCGACGACGGACTTCAGGGCTTCGAGCAGCGCGGTTTCAGTCAGGGGCATGGCGGGATGGAGGTGGAGGCGGTGGGGCGTCGGCCCGTGGTGCGTCGAGTCTAGCGGCCGGGCTGCGCAGGGCCGCCCACCGGTGGGCGCCGCCTACACTGTTCGCCCCTGCAGCCGTCCGCGCGGCACCCCTGCCCGCCCCGTCAGCCCGCCATGCCCCGCCAGCTCTTCGTCACCACCGCCCTGCCCTACGCCAATGCGCCCTTCCACATCGGGCACATGATGGAGTACATCCAGGCCGACATCTGGGTGCGGGCCCAGCGCCTGCAAGGCGCCGCGGTGCACTTCGTCTGCGCCGACGACGCCCATGGCGCACCCATCATGATCGCCGCCGAGAAGGCCGGCCAGACGCCGCAGGCCTTCGTGGCCGCCATCGCCGCGGGACGCAAGGCCTACCTGGACGGCTTTCACATCGCCTTCGACCACTGGCACTCGACCGACGCGCCGGAGAACCACGCGCTCGCGCAGTCCATCTACCGAGCGCTGCGCGAGTCCGGGCTCGTCGCCATCCGCTCGGTCGAACAGTTCTTCGACCCGGTCAAGGGCATGTTCCTGCCCGACCGCTACATCAAGGGCGAGTGCCCGAAGTGCGGCGCCAAGGACCAGTACGGCGACTCCTGCGAGGTGTGCGGCGCGGTCTATTCGCCCACCGAGCTGAAGAACCCGTACTCGGCGCTCTCGGGTGCCACACCGCAGCTGCGCTCGAGCGAGCACCACTTCTTCCGGCTGTCCGACCCGCGCTGCGTGGCCTTCCTGCGCGAGTGGACCGGCGACGGCCGCCTGCAGCCGGAGGTGGCCAACAAGATCCGCGAGTGGTTCGAGCCGCGCCGCGACGAGGCCGGGCAGACGGTGAGCGAGCATGGCCTGGCCGACTGGGACATCAGCCGCGATGCGCCCTACTTCGGCATCGAGATCCCGGATGCACCGGGCAAGTACTTCTACGTCTGGCTGGATGCGCCCATCGGCTACCTGGCCTCGCTGAAGGCCTGGTTCGACTCGGGCGGTGCGCGCTCGCGCGGCGAGGCCCG
Source organism: Rubrivivax sp. (assembly GCA_027487905.1). GTDB lineage: Bacteria > Pseudomonadota > Gammaproteobacteria > Burkholderiales > Burkholderiaceae_C > JAIYCR01. The sequence continues at coordinate 41,093 of JAIYCR010000010.1, forward strand.
GGACTTCGAGACCTTCCTGGCCGACCCGTCCACCGAGCAGGTGCACTTCATCGGCAAGGACATCACCTACTTCCACACCCTCTTCTGGCCGGCCATGCTGAAGTTCAGCGGCCGCAAGGTGCCCGACCGGGTGCATGTGCACGGCTTCGTCACGGTGAATGCCGAGAAGATGAGCAAGAGCCGCGGCACCGGCATCAGCCCGCTGCGCTACCTCGAGCTCGGCCTGAACCCGGAGTGGCTGCGCTACTACCTGGCCACCAAGCTGAACCCGCGGGTCGAGGACATCGACTTCAACCCCGAGGACTTCGTCGCCCGCGTCAACAGCGATCTGGTAGGCAAGTACGTCAACATCGCCAGCCGGGCCGCGGGCTTCCTGGCCAAGCGTTTCGGCGCTCGGCTGTCGGCCGACCTGGGCGTTGAAGGCCGGGCACTGCTCGATGCGATGCGCGGCCAGATGGACGGCATCGCCGCGCACTATGGCGAGCGCGACTTCGCCCGGGCGCTGCGCGAGCTGATGGCCCTGGCCGACCGGGTGAACGCCTATGTGGACCAGCACAAGCCCTGGGAACTCGCCCGCCAGGACGGCATGGACGCGGCACTGCACGACGTGTGCAGCGTGTGCATCGAAGCCTTCCGGCTGCTCACCATCGGCCTCAAGCCGGTGCTGCCGGCACTGGCCGCGCGGGTCGAGGAATTCCTGCGGGTCGAGCCGCTGGACTTCGCTTCGGCCCGCCGTTCGCTGGGCGCGCACACCATCGGTGCCTACCAGCACCTGATGCAGCGGGTGGACGCCGGGCAGGTGGAGGCGCTGCTGACGCCGCCGGCGCCGGCATCCGCGCCAACCCCGGCCACCCTGCCCGCCGCCGCCATCGAGCCGCAGGCCGCCTCGGGCGAGGCGCCGCTGCCGGGCGGCGAGGCACTGGCCGCGGGCATCGGCATCGACGAATTCACCCGCGTGGACCTGCGCATCGCGCGCATCGTGGCCTGCGAGGCGGTGGCCGGCAGCACCAAGCTGCTGCGGCTCACACTGGATGTCGGCGAGGGCCGGCACCGCAACGTGTTCTCGGGCATCGCGTCGGCCTACCAGCCCGAGCAGCTGGTGGGCAAGCTGACGGTGGTGGTGGCCAACCTCGCGCCCCGGAAGATGAAGTTCGGCGTCAGCGAAGGCATGGTGCTGGCGGCCAGCCACGCGGACGAGAAGGTCGCGCCGGGCGTGTTCGTGCTTGAGCCCTGGCCGGGCGCGCAACCGGGCATGCGGGTGCGCTGAACGCCGGACAGCGACGCCCGCCTGGATCAGCCCCGGTTCAGCTTCGCCGCGCACGATGCGGCGCATGAGGATCGAACGGCCCGAGCCCCCGCCCGCGCGATCGGGGCCGCGCCGTCTGGGTCCCGTCGAATGGGCGCCCTTCCGCCCGCGCCTGCTGCAAAGCCTTTCGGGCTACGACCGCGCGACCTTACTGCGCGACCTGGCGGCCGGACTGACCGTGGGCGTCGTGGCGCTTCCGCTGGCCATGGCCTTTGCCATCGCCAGCGGCGTCAAGCCCGAGCAGGGCCTGATCACGGCCATCGTGGCCGGCTTGCTCATCTCCGCCCTCGGCGGCAGCCCGGTGCAGATCGGCGGCCCGGCGGGTGCCTTCATCGTCGTGGTCTACGGCATCGTCCAGCGCTACGGGCTGACCCACCTGCTCATCTGCACGGCCATGGCCGGCGTGATGCTGTTCGCGATGGGCTTGCTGCGCCTGGGTGCGCTGGTGCGCTTCATCCCGGTGGGCATCGTCATCGGATTCACCAACGGCATCGCGGTGCTGATCGCGCTGTCGCAGCTGAAGGACCTGCTGGGCCTTCGCATCGAGCGGCTGCCAGCCGATTTCGTCGGCCAGCTGCAGGCGCTGCAGGCGGCGTTGCCAACCTTCAACCCGGTGGCCCTGGCGGTGGGCGGGGCCTGCCTGGCGGTGGTGGTCGTCTGGCCCAAGTCCTACCGCATGCCCGAGCGCGTGCAGGGTCGTCCGTGGCCCTGGCCGCAAAGGCTGCGCCGGATGGCCAGCCTGCTGCCCGGCACGGTGATCGCGCTGGTCGGCGCCACCGCGGCGACCGCCTGGCTGGGGCTGCCGGTGGAGACCATCGGCAGTCGCTTCGGCGGCATTCCGCAAAGCCTGCCGCAGCTGGACCTGCCGCCCTTCAGCTGGGACAGCGCCCGGCAGCTGCTCATCCCGGCGCTGACGCTGGCGCTGCTGGGGGCGATCGAATCGCTGCTGTGTGCCCGGGTGGCCGACAAGCTCCTCGCGCAACGCGCCGCCGAGCAAGGCCAGCCGCCTCCGCGACGCCACGATCCCAACCAGGAGCTGATGGCCCAGGGTGTGGCCAACCTGGTGGCCCCGATGTTCGGTGGCATCCCGGCCACCGGCACCATCGCCCGCACGGTGACCAACATCCGCTCGGGCGCGGCCACGCCGGTGGCCGGCATGGTGCACGCGCTGGTGCTGCTGGCCGTCGTGGGCCTGGCCGCGCCCCTGGCCCTGCATGTGCCGCTGGCCGCGCTGGCCGGCATCCTGCTCTTCGTGGCCTGGAACATGGGCGAGTGGCGCGAGTTCGTGCGGCTGCGGCACTTCAGGCTGCCCTATCGCACCGTGCTGCTGGGCACCTTCGGGCTGACGGTGGTGTTCGACCTCACCGTGGCGGTGGAAGTCGGCCTGCTGCTCGCCTGCCTCTTCTTCATCCTGCGCATGGGCCAGGCCTTCCGGGCGGAGCTGGCCGACAGCGCCGCTGGCGCACCGGGCGTGCAGGTGGCTCGGCTCACCGGGGCGCTCTTCTTCGGGGCGGTGGACAAGCTCGAAAGGCTGGAGGGCGAGATCGCACCGGGCACGCGGGCGCTGCTGCTGGACTGCTCGGGCCTGGCGGTGCTGGACACCTCCGGCGTTGAGGCCCTCGAGCAACTGCAGCAGACGCTCGCCGGTCGAGGCTGCGAGCTGCATCTGGCCGGGCTTCAGCCGCAGCCGCTGTCTCTGCTGGAGCGTGCCGGCTTCGAGCGCCACCTCGGCCCGGGGCACCTGCACCCGGATCCGGCCCAGGCGCTGGCGACCCTGGACGCGCTCAGTCCCAGGGCGGCGTCACCTTCAGCAGCCGCTTGAGCGGGCGTTCGCAGGCCTTGAGCGTGACCTCCCGCCGTGCCGACAGCCAGCCGCGCGCGAAGGCTGCGGCTGCATCGTCCATCGGCCGGCGCCGCAGGTGGTCCTGGCCCATCAGCACGTCGGTGTAGGTGCCCAGCGCGTCCTGGGCAGCGGCCAGCGCGTCGAGGAAGCGCTCGACCCGACGCTCGGGAAAGAGGCCGCGGGTGAAGTCCAGCGCATAGCGCAGGCGCTTGGCGCGCTTGCGCACCTGGTGCTGCTCATCGGCCTCCAGCGCCGCGAAGTGCCGCGCGCCCCGCACGAACCGCTTCCACTCGCGCTGCAGCGCGCGGCGCGCCCAGCGGCGCAGCGAGGGCCCGTCGGGCGCCGCCGCCGGTGCACCCGCCGGCGCAGCGGGCGTCGGGTCCTGGGCGGGTTCGGCCGCCTGGACGATGGCCTGCAACAGGCGCAGCGTCGTGTCGGTGAAGGCGATCGACCGCACGGAGGCCGACACCGCATCGAGCGGGGCGTCGGTGGTCAAGGGCGGAAGAGCATAGCCGCCCGCGTGCAGCGGACCGCCGATCAGGCTGTCCAGCACATCCTGGTCGCGGTAACGGCCAAGCTCGCGGAAGGCGGCGGCCACCGCATCCTGCAGCGGCGGCTCCAGCGCGTCGGAACCGGGGGCCGCGGGCGGCGCCAGGGCATCGCCGAACATCGACAGCAGAACACGGGTGCGTCGCAGGGCCACGCGCAGCTGGTGCACGCAATCGCTGCGCTGGCCCTCGGCGTCGGCCAGCAAGGCGGCGTTGGCGAGCCACGCGCCGAGCGTGCCTTGCAGCCCGACGGCCAGCGCTTCACGGGGTGACTGCCCGGCCTGCAGGCGAACCGGACCGACCCGGGCCGCGCTGACGGGCGGCGCCCCACGGGCCAGGTGATCGCCGCGCTCGGCCTTGCTGCGGGGGTCGAGCCACAGGTGGTGGCGCCGAGCCCAATGGCGGGCCAGCCCGAGCAGTGCCGCGGGAGAACCCGAGAGCAGCTCGAATTCGATCTCGCAGACCGGCAGCGACGCGGTGCCCGACTCGATCTCGCCTTCGTCCAGGGCCAGCTCGACCCGGGCACCGGCCACCCGCACGACGCGGCGGGTGCGTTCGATGTGGGTGCGGTAGAGCGCGCGCAGGGGCCCGCCCGCCGAGGCCAGCGCGGCCTGCAGCGCCGCGTGCAGTTCGGGATGGGCGGCATGCAAGGCCGGGTCGGGCAAGGCATCGGGCGGCGGGCGACGCAGCCCCAGGTCGACCTCGTGCTCCAGCCGGGTCATCGTGTCGGCGCCCGCGGCCTTGGCCGTCTGGACCCACCGACGGCCCTCGCGGCGGATGCGCAGGGCCACCGCCTGCCGGGCCAGCGCCCGGTCCTCGGTGTCGTAGTAGGCGGCCTGCAGCGACTCGCGGCGGGCACTGGAGGTGTGGACGGCCTTTCGAAGCGTGGCCAGTCGGTCAGGGGGAATTCGGAACTTCAGCTCGATCTCGCGCATGACGAAATCGTGACACAGCAGGGCCCGGTTTTTGATGAAACGCAATGCCGAGCCTGCGTCGGGCGCGACGGCGCCCCCCTTCAGCGACCAACCTTCTGCGGCCACCCTTCAGCGCCCGCCGCCCGCCTCGGTGCCGCGCGGATCGATCAAGGTCTCGGTGCGCCGCACCTGTCCGTTCGCATCGAAGGTCACGACGAACAGCCGGTTCTCGTGATCGGCGTGGAAGCGCCACTCCCAGGCCTCCTCCTGGCGCAGTGGGTAAGGACGGGTCTGGGCCGGACGTCCGAGCAGCCGCCGCACCGAAGCCTTGTCCAGGCCGCTTTGCACCCGGGCGAACTGGTCGGGGCGCAACACCTGCCGCAGCGCACTCATGCGGCCGTCGGGGCCCACGCTGATCATGTAGTTCACCTGCCCTTCGGGCTGGCGCGGGAACTCGAGCGTGCGGCCGCCATCGACGTCCTGGTAGACGGCGGCAGGCTCGCCGAAGCGCTGGCGGACATCGGCTTCGGTGGACACGCCTTCCTCTAGTTCGGCGATGCGCTGGGTGTCGCAGGCCGCCAGGCCCAGGACGAGGCCCGCGCCCGGCAGGGCCAGGCCGATCGCACGCCAGAGCCTTCGGACGGGGCCGGCGCCGTGGTCAGCGCCGCCAGCAGATGACAGCTTCGGCAAGGTGCATCTCCTAAAATCCGGGGGTTCACTGTAGCGCCGCGCCCGCGCGGGCCTGCAGGCGCCTCCGCCGCGGCCCACGCCGCCCCTGTCCCGCTGTACCGAGCCCCTGCCCCCGCCATGCCGCTGTTCTGGAAGCCCTACAAGTCCGACATCTCCAACTTCATCGACGAGCTCAAGGCGCGCAAGCCCTCGCTCGAGGCGGAGCAGCGCGCCGGCCGTGCGCTGCTGTGGGACAAGCCGGTGGACCGCAAGGCCCAGGCCGACTACCAGGCCTCCCGCGTGGCCCAGCAGCCCTACGTCTACCAGACCGCACCCCGCGACGACTGATGGTGGACACCACCGCCCTGGCCGCGGTGCCGCCGGACGCGGCCGGCGATGCGCCACCGATGCAGCCGGTGGTGGTGGACCACCTGGCGGTGGCCCGGCTCTACGGCGAGCCCCTGTTCTCGCTGCCCCAGGACCTCTACATCCCGCCCGATGCGCTGGAGGTCTTCCTGGAGGCCTTCGAGGGCCCGCTGGACCTGCTGCTTTATCTCATCCGGCGGCAGAACTTCAACATCCTGGACATTCCGCTGGCGGATGTGACCCGCCAGTACCTGAGCTACGTCGACCAGATCCGCAGCCGCAACCTGGAGCTCGCCAGCGAATACCTGCTGATGGCGGCCATGCTCATCGAGATCAAGTCGCGCATGCTGCTGCCGGCCCGACCGAGCCCGGAAGGCGCCGAGCCCGAAGACCCGCGGGCCGAGCTGGTGCGACGCCTGCTCGAGTACGAGCAGATGAAGCTGGCCGCAGCCCGCCTGGACGCCGCGCCGGTGCTCGGACGCGACTTCCTGCGTCTGCAGATCACGGTGGAGCAGTCGCTGGAGCCGCGCTTCCCCGAGGTGTCGGCCGATGAGCTGCGCAGTGCCTGGGCGGACATCCTCAAGCGCGCCCGCCTCACCGAGCACCACACCATCCGCCGCGAGCAGCTGTCGGTGCGCGAGACCATGAGCCACGTCCTCAGGCGCCTGCAGGGCCGTCGCTTTGTCGAGTTCGACGAACTGTTCGACACCCACCGCGGCCCTCAGCACGTGGTGGTCACCTTCATCGCGATGCTGGAGCTGGCCCGTGAGCGCCTGCTGGAGCTCACCCAGGCAGAGGCCTTCGCGCCGATCTACGTCCGCCTGACCTATCAGCCGGCCTGAGCCGCCAGCTTGAAGCCCACGAGCGTGCGCAGCCGTGCCGGTGCCACCGGCTTGAGCAGCAGGTGGAAACCGCGCGACAGCGCTTCGTCTTCCAGACGGCCCATCGAACTGCCGGTCACCACGATGGCCGGCAGGCCCGGCCCCAGCCGCTCGCGCATCGCGTCGAGCACCTGCAGGCCGTCGCGGCCCCGCTCCAGCCGGTAGTCGACGAGCGCCAGGTCGGCCCTTGCCGAAGCACCCGCCAGCCAGGCATCGGCTTCGGCGGCCGAGGCGAGCGCCTGCACCTGCGCACCCCACCCCTGCAACAGCACCTGCAGGCCGCCGAGCACGGCGGCGTCGTCTTCCACGACGACGATGTGGCGCCCGGCCAGGGACGGCGCGGGGCCCGACCCGGCAGCCGCCGTGGCGTCGGGCGAGGGCTGGGGCGCGAGCCGACCGGATGGCAGCCCGATGGAGAAGACGCTGCCCTTTCCAGGCCGGCTGCGCAAGGCCAGCGGCGCGTCCATCAGCGAAGCCAGGCGGCGCACGATGGCCAGCCCCAGGCCCAGCCCCCGCCGCTCGCTGCCCGGCGTGGCACCAGGCGCCTGGCCGACCTGGAAGAACTCCTCCCAGATGCGTTCCCGATCGGCATCGGCGATGCCGCGCCCGGTGTCGTGCACCTCCAGCCACACCCGGGTGCCCCGCTGCCGCGCGGCCACCAGCACGCCGCCGTCGTCGGTGTAGCGGATGGCGTTGGTGAGCAGGTTGCGCAGGACCCGTTCCACCAGCAGGGGGTCCGCGTGAAGCACGCGCTGATGGCCCCTGAAGCGCAGGTCCAGGCCCTTCTCGAAGGCATCGGGCCGGTGGTGCAGCTCCAGCCGCCGCCACAGATCGCCCACCGCGAAGGCGCGCGGCTCGGCGACGACCCCGCCGGCGTCGATGCGGGTGATGTCCATGAGCTCGCTGAACAGCGTCTCCAGCGCATGGACCGAGGCGTTGATGCTGTTCACCAGCGACAGCGTGGGCTCGTCGTGGCGGCGCAGGCGAAGCGCCTCGGCGAACAGGCCCATCGCATGCAGCGGCTGTCGAAGGTCGTGGCTGGCCGCCGCGAAGAACTGCGTCTTGGCGCGGTTGGCCGCCTCGGCCGACTGGCGGGCCGCGTCGGCCGCGGCGCGTTCGCGGTCCAGCCCTTCGGCCAGGACATCCGCCCTGAGCTTGAGGTCGATCACGCGGCGCAGCGCCGTGCGGAAGTTGCGGGCCAGCGCAGTGGTCAGGGTGAAGATCAACAGCAGGATGCTGGCCAGCTCCAGGCTGTGGTGCTGCCCGTCGAGCAGCAGCCGGGCCATCATGGGCACGAAGCACAGGGCCGCGAACGCCAGGTAGACCCGCGGCTGTGTGGCCAGCACCGGCACGGCCGCGATGCAGAAGGTGTAGACGGTGACGATCAAGCCCACGCGCTGGTTGCCGTCGCCCAGTTCGAAGAAGAGCCAGGCCGTGGCGCCCCACAGCGCGCCCGAGGCGAGCGTGCCGGCGTTCCAGGCCAGCCGCCAGCGGCGCCAGCGGCGGCTGTCGCCCCTGGGCAGTGCGCCGGACCGCCGCGCCTGCCTGAAGCGCCAGCCCAGCAGCGCGCGCGCCAGCAGCAGGGCGAAGAACCCCAGCAGCCAGGGCAGCAGCACCGATGCCGGCGCGACGGCGCCGAACAGCAGGCCCACCACCGCCACACCGGCGACGTTGCCCGCCAGCGTGGCCGGCAGGTAGTCGAAGGCGCTTCGCACCTCCTCGACGAGAGACCCGTCGCGCCCCGTCGCGACGGCGCTGGGCGCATACAGGGCGGCGGTCATGGAGGGGCGCGCCCTGCGGAGTGCGAAGCGGCAAGGCCCCCGGCTCAGCGCACGACGGTGCGCCAGCCCAGGCCGGTTTCGTCCCGGCGCGCCATCTCGCTCACCGCGATGACCGCCTGGGTGCGGCTGCTCACGCCCAGGGCCCGCAGCACCGCGGCCACATGGTCCTTCACCGTCTCGACCGAGAGGTTGAGTTCTCGGGCGATGAGCTTGTTCGGACGGCCCTTGAGCAGGCAGGCCAGCACGTCACGCTGCCGGGGCGTCAGCCCCAGGCGGCTGACGGCGGGGGAGGCTGCACTGTGGGCAGCATCCGGCGCAGCGCCAGATGGAAAGCCGTCGCGCAGCGCCTGCTCGCGCGCCGCCGGGAAGCCGGCCGCGGGCGTCATGTCGGGCACGTAGATGCCGCCCTCGAGCACCAGCCGCAGCGCCTGCAGCAGCGTCTGCGGGGGCGAACGCTTGGGCACGAAGCCCATCGCGCCCAGGTCGATCGCCCGGATCACGTCGCTCGCCCGCTCCGAGGCCGACACCACCACCACCGGCAGGCCGGGGTGTTCGGCGCGCAGTTGCCGCAGCAGCTCGAAGCCGTCCGCATCGGGCAGGTTCAGGTCGAGCAGCAGCAGATCGAAGCGGTCAGGCCCGGCCAGCCAGTCGCGGGCGGAGCGGGCGCTTCCGGCGCCGGTCACCCGCGCACCGCTCTGCAGTTCAGGAACCAGGTTGTGCAGCGCCTGGAGGATCAGCGGGTGGTCGTCGATCAGCAGGATGTTCATGGCGGGAACCGGGGCGACGAAACAGGCCCCCACTCTCACGCCTCATCGGCCGGCCGCCCAGCCCCCGCTTGCGGTCCCTGCACCCCCCGAAGCCCGGGGCGGCGCGCGAGCAGGCTCCACCGCCCCGGCGCCCTCCCCGACGGTCAGGCAGCCGACCGGTATTGCCTTCCCAGGCTCTCGGCCACGCACACCGGCTTGGCCGATCCTTCCCGCTCGATGGTGACCTCCACCGTCAGCTGCGCGCCGTCAGCCAGCACCTCGTAGGCCAGCAGGCGGAAGTGGCCTCGCACCCTCGAGCCCGAGGGCAGGGGGGCCGGAAAGCGCACCCGGTTCAGTCCGTAGTTCACCCCCATCTGCACATCGCCGATGCGGAAGGCCGTCTCGAACATCCGAGGCAGCAGGCTCAGGGTGAGGAAGCCGTGGGCGATCGTGCCGCCGAAAGGCCCCTGCGCGGCCCGCTGGGCATCCACATGGATCCACTGCTCGTCGCCGGTGGCCTCAGCGAAGCGGTCGATGCGGGCCTGGTCGACGAGGATCCACTCGCTCGTGCCCAGCGGCTGGCCGACGCGTTCAGCCAGTGAATCCAGGTGCTCGATCAGCTGCAAGGGCGGGTTGGACGGCGGGGCGCTTGGGTTCATTCGGCGGCTTCCAGGCTGGCGGGCGGCTGGGTTATTGTGGTCGGCGATGACCCAAGACCTGATCCGCACTGCCCCTGCCCCTACCCCTGCCCACGCCCCTGCCGGCCCCGCCGCCGGCGCGGTGCTGGTGCTGGTGGCCCACCCGCAGATGGAGCATTCCCGGGTCAACCGGGCGCTGATGCTGGCCGCGGCGCGCGCGCACCGGGACGATGGCGCAGCGGACGCGGCCGACATCGAGGTGCGCGACCTCTACGCCCTCCACCCGGATTACCTGATCGACGTGCCAGCCGAACGCGCGGCGCTCGCCCGCGCCTCGCTCGTCGTCTGGCAGCACCCGCTGCACTGGTACGGCATGCCCCCGCTGATGAAGCTCTGGGCAGACGAGGTGCTGGGCTTCGGCTGGGCCTATGGTCCGGGTGGCCAGGCACTGCAGGGCAAGGCGCTGTGGCTGGTGACCAGCACCGGCGGGCCGACCGAGTCCTACCAAGCCACGGGCTACAACCGCCGGGCCTTCGACGCCTTCCTGCCGCCCTACGAGCAGACCGCCCAGCTGTGCGGCATGCGCTTCCTCAAGCCGCTGGTGATCCACGGCGCGCACCGCCTGAGCCCCGGTGAAATCGACGAAGAGGCCCGGCGCTACGGGCAGCGGCTTCGCTCCTGGCCCTGGCGGGAGGGCGAAGCGGGCAAGGAGGGGGAAGGCGGCGAGGCGGGCGAAGCGAACGAAGAGCGCAAAGTGCGCGAGGAAGTGCGCGAGGAAGTGCGCGAGAACGCCGACCTTGCCCGCATGGTGCCGGCCGATGCTCGACCGCGTGCGGACGCCCGTGCGACGCTCAGCCCAGGCGAGCGGCCTGTCCGTCCCGCAGGAACTGCCGGTCGGCGGCAATGAAGCCCTGCACGAAGGCACGGGTCTGCGGGTGGACGTCGCTGGCGCCGACCATCGCCAGCAGCGCCTCCGAACTGCGCCACTCCAGGTGCGCGCTCACGTATCGGCGGTTGTAGCCATCGAGCAGGCGCTGGAAGGCGCTCATCTCGTGGATCACCCACACGGTGCAGGCGCCGAAGAGGGCGAAGGCGGTGTCCGGCGCGATCACCTTGCTGACGAGCAGGGTGAAGGTGACCAGCACGATCAAAGGGGACACGCCCACGGCCAGGCTGGCGCGCTGGGCGTTGGGCGGCTGGTAGTCGGGCAGCATCGTCATGGGCCTCACCGTAGCGGTACGCGGCGCACCGGAAGCCCGGAACAGCAGGGGAATCCAGCCGGTATTTCTGTCCAGGACAAATGATGGACAGCTCCGGATTCTGCGCGCCCAGGGCGGCCATCGCAAGTTTCGCGTCAGCCAAACGCCTGCCGCCTGGGGCCGCACCGGCAGCGGACGTGCCCAGCCGGTCGGGCCCGGCCGACCGCTTTGCAGCCCTTCGCTCAGCCCAGCGCGGCGAGCACCTCGGCCGGTGCCTGGACCAGTTCGATCAGCACGCCCTCGCCGGCCAGCGGGAATTCGTCGCTCGATCGCGGGTGGATGAAGCAGATGTCGTGGCCGGCGGCGCCGCGGCGGATGCCGCCCGGCGCGAAACGCACGCCCTGGGCGGTCATCCACTCAACGGCGGCCGGCAGGTCATCCACCCACAGCCCGATGTGGTTGAGCGGGGTGGTGTGAACGGCCGGCTTGCCGGCCGGGTCGATGGGCTCCATCAGGTCGACCTCGACGGCCAGCGGGCCCTGGCCGAGCGCGCAGATGTCCTCGTCCACGTTCTCGCGCTCGCTCCTGAACTGGCCCTTGACGGTCAGGCCGAGCATGTCCACCCACAAGGCGCGCAGCCGGGCCTTGCTGGGCCCGCCGATGGCCACCTGCTGCAGGCCGAGGATGCGAAAGGGCTTGTCCATGTCGTGGCTCCCCGGGCTCGTCACTGGAAGGACAGGATGGGCTGGTCGACCGACAGGCTGTCGCCCTTCTTGGCCATCACCTCGCCGACCACGCCGTCGCGCTGGGCGACGAGGATGTTCTCCATCTTCATCGCCTCGATCACCGCGAGCCGCTCGCCGGCCTGCACCGATTGACCCGGCTTGACCGCCACGTCCACCAGCAGCCCGGGCATGGGCGACAGCAGCTGGCGGCTGGTGTCGGGCGGTGCCTTGTAGGGCATCAGCCGCAGCAGTTCGGCCACCCGCGGCAGCAGCACCAGCGCGTCGATCTGCGTGCCGTTGTGCTGCACCCGCAGCGCGAGCGGCCGCTTGGCCGAGCCGCGTTCGATCTGCGCGGCGAAGGGCTGGCCGTTGCACACGCCCTGCATCAGGATGTCGCCCAGCCGGGTGGGGGTGGTGATGTCGTAGCGCTGGCTGCCCACGTGGATCACCGCCCGGCCGGCCTCGGCCTCGAAGGTCTCGATGCGCACCGGGTGGTGCTGGTGGCGCCCCTCTTCGCCCAGCACCACCACCACCCAGTCGGCGGCGCGGCGGGCCTCGTGCCCGGCCACCTGTCCGCTGATGCCGGCCGCCCGCTCGCGGGCCTTGCGGCGCACGAAGGCGGCCAGCGCCACCAGGAAGGCCGGGTCGTCGTGGGTCACGTCCTCGGCCCGGAAACCACCCGCGTAGTGCTGCGCGATGAAGCCGGTGTTGAAGCGGCCGGCGGCGAAGTCAGGGTGCGCGAGCAGCGCGGCCTGGAAGGGGATGTTGCTGGAGATGCCGCGCACGACGAAGGCGTTCAGCGCCTCGCGCATGCGCCGGATGGCGTCGGCCCGGTCGCGGCCGTGCACGATGAGCTTGGCGATCATCGAGTCGTAGAACATCGGGATCTGGCCGCCCTCGTAGACGCCGGTGTCCACCCGCACGCCGCCGTGCGCGTCGGTCCACTCGCGGCCCGGCACCGGCTGCGCCGCCACCATGGAGGCCACCGGCGGCCGGTAGCTCACCAGCCGGCCGGTGGACGGCAGGAAGCCGCGGAAGGGGTCTTCCGCATTGATGCGGCACTCCATCGCCCAGCCGATGCGCGGGATGTCGGCCTGCGCGAAGCCGAGCGGTTCGCCCGCGGCCACGCGCAGCATCCACTCCACCAGGTCGAGGCCGGTGATGCACTCGGTGACCGGGTGCTCCACCTGCAGCCGGGTGTTCATCTCCAGGAAGTAGAAGGACTGGTCGCGGCCGACGACGAACTCCACCGTGCCGGCGCTCTGGTAGTTCACCGCGCGGGCCAGCGCCACCGCCTGCTCGCCCATCGCGCGGCGGGTCTCGTCGCTGATGAAGGGAGAAGGCGCCTCCTCGATCACCTTCTGGTGGCGGCGCTGGATCGAGCACTCGCGCTCATGGAGGTAGACCACGTTGCCGTGGGCGTCGCCGAGCACCTGGATCTCGATGTGGCGCGGCTCCTCGACGAACTTCTCGATGAAGACGCGGTCGTCGCCGAAGCTGTTGCGTGCCTCGTTGCGGCAGGACGAGAAGCCCTCGAAGGCTTCCTTGTCGTCGAAGGCCACCCGAAGACCCTTGCCACCGCCGCCGGCGCTCGCCTTGATCATCACCGGGTAGCCGATGTCGCGCGCGATCTCCACCGCCCGCTCGGGCGTCTCGATGGCGTCGTTCCAGCCCGGAATGGTGTTCACCCGCGCCGCGTTGGCGAGCTTCTTGGACGCGATCTTGTCGCCCATCGCCGCGATGCTCGCGTGCTTGGGGCCGATGAAGACCAGGCCCTGCTCTTCCACCGCACGGGCGAAGTCCTCGTTCTCGCTGAGGAAGCCGTAGCCGGGGTGGATGGCCTCGGCGCCGGTGGCCTTGGCCGCCGCGATGATCGCCTCACCCCGCAGGTAGCTCTCGCGGCTGGGCGGCGGCCCGATGCGCACCGCCTCGTCGGCGAGCTCCACATGCCTCGCATCGCGGTCGGCGTCCGAATACACCGCCACCGTCGCCACGCCCAGCCGGCGCGCCGTCTGGATCACCCGGCAGGCGATCTCGCCCCGGTTCGCAATCAATATCTTCTTGAACATGGTTTCACCTCGAATCGTTCAATCCAGCACCACCGCCTCAAGCGGCCGCGGTGGATCCGGCTCCGCCGGTCCACCCGCGGCGCCCCCCTGGGGGGGAGGCGATCTGCGATCGCCTCCGGGGGGGGCCTTTCAGAGCGGGATGTTGCCGTGCTTGCGCCAGGGGTTCTCGAGCTTCTTGTCCGCCAGCATCGCCAGCGACCGGCAGATGCGCCGGCGGGTCTCGTGCGGCTGGATCACGTCGTCGATGTAGCCGCGCGCGCCGGCCACGAAGGGGTTGGCGAAGCGGGCCTTGTATTCGGCCTCGCGGGCGGCGAGCTTGGCCGGGTCGGCCTTGTCCTCGCGAAAGATGATCTCCACCGCCCCCTTGGCGCCCATCACCGCGATCTCCGCGTTCGGCCAGGCGAAGTTCACATCGCCTCTGAGGTGCTTGGAGCTCATCACGTCGTAGGCGCCGCCATAGGCCTTGCGGGTGATGACCGTGACCTTGGGCACCGTGCACTCGGCGTAGGCATACAGCAGCTTGGCCCCGTGCTTGATGATGCCGCCGTACTCCTGCGAGGTGCCGGGCATGAAGCCGGGCACGTCCACGAAGGTGACCACCGGGATGTTGAAGGCATCGCAGAAGCGCACGAAGCGCGCCGCCTTGATGCTGCTGCGGATGTCCAGGCAGCCGGCCAGCACCATGGGGTTGTTGGCCACGATGCCCACGCTGCGCCCGGCCATGCGGGCGAAGCCGATGAGAATGTTCTGCGCGTACTCGGGCTGCAGCTCGAAGAAGTCGCCGTCGTCCACGACCTTCAGGATGAGCTCCTTCATGTCGTAGGGCTGGTTGGGGTTGTCCGGCACCAGCGTGTCCAGCGACAGGTCCAGCCGAGCCGGCTCATCGCCGCTCGGGCGCAGCGGCGGCTTCTCGCGGTTGGACAGCGGCAGGTAGTTGAAGAAGCGCCGCAGCATCAGGATGGCCTCGACGTCGTTGTCGAAGGCGAGGTCGGCCACGCCGCTGCGGGTGGTGTGGGTGGAAGCGCCGCCCAGTTCCTCGGCCGTGACCTCCTCGTGCGTCACCGTCTTGACCACCTCGGGGCCGGTGACGAACATGTAGGAGCTGTCGCGCACCATGAAGATGAAGTCGGTCATGGCCGGTGAATACACCGCGCCACCCGCGCACGGGCCCATGATCAGGCTGATCTGCGGCACCACCCCGGAGGCCATCACGTTGCGCTGGAAGACCTCGGCATAGCCGCCCAGCGAGGCCACGCCCTCCTGGATGCGCGCCCCTCCCGAGTCGTTCAGGCCGATCACCGGTGCGCCCACCTTCATCGCCTGGTCCATCAGCTTGCAGATCTTCTCCGCATGCGCCTCGGACAAGGCGCCGCCGAAGACGGTGAAGTCCTGGCTGAAGACGAAGACCAGGCGGCCGTTGATCATGCCGTAGCCGGTGACCACGCCGTCGCCGGGGATCTTGTTGTCGGCCATGCCGAAGTCCGCGCAGCGGTGCTCGACGAACATGTCCCATTCCTCGAAGCTGTCCTGGTCGAGCAGCATCTCGAGGCGTTCACGCGCGGTGAGCTTGCCCTTGGCGTGCTGGGCGTCGATGCGCTTCTGACCACCGCCCAGGCGGGCTGCGGCGCGCTTCTTCTCGAGCTGTTCGAGGATGTCGTGCATGTCGTTCTTTCTGACTACGGACGGCCGCGAGGGCCAGGGGTGGAAGCTGCGTTCGGAGGGCGGGATGAGGGCCTCAAGGCGGAGGCGACGCAGCGGCGGGCGGGCCGGCCGCGGCGTAGAGATCAAGCGCGCGCCGTGCAGCCACCGAGGCCACCATGCGGCCGTCAAGCACGGCCGCGCGCAGCGCCGGAAGCTCGGCGCGCACCGCCGCGGCAGCCTGGAAACGCTGCATCAGCCCGGCGGTGATGCGCTCGTCCATCCAGGCCTCGTTCTGGCGGCGCCGGCGCTCGGCATGGGCGCCGGTTCGCTGCTGCTGGGCCGCGAAGCGCTGCACCGCCGCCCAGAAGTCGGCGAGGCCTTGGCCGTCGAGCGCGGAGACCGGCATCACCAGCGGCGTCCAGCGCTCGGCCAGGCGCAACGGATCGCCGCGGCCCTGCTGTCCGGCGATGCGCAGCGAACCGGTGATCTGCGCCTGGGCGCGGGTGGCCGCGTCGCGGTCGAGGTCGGCCTTGTTGATGACCACCAGGTCGGCGAGCTCCATCACGCCGCGCTTGATGGCCTGCAGCTCGTCGCCGGCATTGGGCAGCTGCATCAGCACGAAGCAGTCGGTCATGCCAGCCACCGCCGTCTCGCTCTGGCCCACGCCCACGGTTTCCACCAGCACGATGTCGTGGCCCGCGGCCTCGCACACCAGCAGCGCCTCACGGGTCTTCTCGGCCACGCCGCCCAGCGTGTGGCCGGCCGGGCTCGGCCGGATGAAGGCCTCCTCGCGCACCGACAGCCGCTCCATTCGGGTCTTGTCGCCCAGGATGGAGCCGCCGGACAGCTGCGAGCTCGGGTCCACCGCCAGCACCGCCACCCGGTGGCCGCGCTCGAGCAGCATCAGCCCGAGCGATTCGACGAAGGTGCTCTTGCCCACGCCGGGCACGCCGCTGATGCCCACGCGCAGCGCCGCACCGCTGCGCGGCAGCACGGCATCGAGCAGCGCGTCGGCCAGCAGCCGGTGGTCGGCACGGCTCGATTCGAGCAGCGTGATGGCCTTGGCCAGCGCGCGCCGCTGCGCCGGGCCCGCCGGGCCGGTGAGGGCGGCCAGCAGCGAGGGCAGCGCGGGCATGCGCTGCACCCCGGCTTCGGCCGTGTCGGCGAGGCTCACGCCGCGACCGCGGACTTGATCTGCTCGAGCACGTCCTTGGCGCTCGCCGGAATGGGGGTGCCGGGGCCGTAGATGCCCTTGACGCCGGCCTGGT
This sequence comes from Rubrivivax sp., assembly GCA_027487905.1. Classification (GTDB taxonomy): domain Bacteria; phylum Pseudomonadota; class Gammaproteobacteria; order Burkholderiales; family Burkholderiaceae_C; genus JAIYCR01. The sequence continues at coordinate 57,687 of JAIYCR010000010.1, forward strand.
AGAGGAAGTCGTAGTCCTGCTGCGGAATGACCCCGCCGACGAAGACGATGATGTCGTCGGCCCCCTGGTCCTTCAGCGCCTGGATGATGGCGGGCACCAGCGTCTTGTGGCCGGCCGCCAGCGTGGACACGCCCACCGCGTGGACGTCGTTCTCGATGGCCTGGCGGGCGCATTCCTCGGGCGTCTGGAAGAGCGGGCCGATGTCCACGTCGAAGCCGAGGTCGGCGAAGGCCGTGGCCACCACCTTGGCGCCACGGTCGTGGCCGTCCTGGCCGAGCTTGGCGATCATCACCCGCGGGCGGCGGCCCTGGGCGTCGCCGAAGGCGGCGATCTCCGCCTGCAGCGCAGCCCAGCCCTCGGCGCTGTCGTAGGCCGCGGCATAGACGCCGCTGACCTTCTGGATGTCGGCGCGGTGGCGGCCGAAGGCCGTCTCCAGTGCGTCGCTGATCTCGCCCACGGTGGCCCGCGCGCGCACCGTCTCGACCGACAGCGCCAGCAGGTTGCCCGCACCGGCGCCGGCGGTGCCGCCTGCGTGGATGGCCGCGGCCGCATCGCGCAGCGCGGCCAGCGCTGCCTGCACCCGGGCCGCATCACGGCTGGCACGGATCTTCGCCAGGCGCTCGATCTGCCCCTCGCGCACCTTGTGGTTGTCCACCTCCAGCACGTCGACCTTGTCCTGCGTCTTGCTGCGGTACTTGTTGACGCCGACGATGACGTCCACGCCCGAGTCGATGCGGGCCTGCTTCTCCGCGGCGCTGGCCTCGATCTTGAGCTTGGCCCAGCCGCTGGCCACCGCACGGGTCATGCCGCCCTGGGCCTCGACCTCCTCGATGATCTTCCAGGCGGCGTCGGCCATGTCCTGGGTGAGCTTTTCCATCATGTAGCTGCCGGCCCAGGGGTCGACCACGCTGGTGATGTGGGTCTCCTCCTGGAGGATCAGCTGCGTGTTGCGGGCAATGCGGGCGCTGAACTCGGTGGGCAGCGCGATGGCCTCGTCGAAGCTGTTGGTGTGCAGGGACTGCGTGCCGCCGAACACCGCGGCCATGGCCTCGATGGTGGTGCGCACGATGTTGTTGTAGGGGTCCTGCTCGGTGAGGCTCCAGCCGCTCGTCTGGCAGTGGGTGCGCAGCATGAGGCTCTTCGGGGACTTCGCACCGAAGCCCTTCATGATGCGGCACCACAGCAGGCGGGCCGCCCGCATCTTGGCGATCTCGAGATAGAAGTTCATCCCGATCGCCCAGAAGAAGCTCAGCCGCCCGGCGAACTCGTCCACGTCCAGCCCGCGCGCCAGCGCCGTCTTCACGTACTCCTGTCCGTCGGCCAGCGTGAAGGCCAGCTCGAGTGCCTGGTTCGCCCCGGCCTCCTGCATGTGATAGCCGGAGATGCTGATCGAGTTGAACTTCGGCATGTGCCGGGCCGTGTACTCGATGATGTCCGCGATGATCCGCATCGAGGGCTCGGGCGGATAGATGTAGGTGTTGCGGACCATGAACTCCTTGAGGATGTCGTTCTGGATGGTCCCGGCCAGCTGGTCCTGGCGCACGCCCTGCTCCTCGGCGGCCACTATGTAGCCGGCCAGCACCGGCAGCACGGCGCCGTTCATCGTCATGCTCACGCTCACCTTGTCCAGCGGGATGCCGTCGAAGAGGATCTTCATGTCCTCCACGCTGTCGATGGCAACGCCCGCCTTGCCCACGTCGCCGGTCACCCGAGGGTGGTCGCTGTCGTAGCCGCGGTGGGTGGCGAGGTCGAAGGCCACGCTCACGCCCTGCCCGCCCGCGGCCAGCGCCGCGCGGTAGAAGCGGTTGCTGTCCTCGGCGGTGGAAAAGCCTGCGTACTGGCGGATGGTCCAGGGCCGCACCGCATACATCGTGGCCTGCGGGCCGCGCAGATAGGGCTCGAAGCCCGGCAGCGTGTCGGTGTTCGGCAGGCCGGCGGTGTCGGCGGCGGTGTAGAGCGGCTTGACCACCAGTCCCTCGGGCGTGCGCCAATTCAGGCGCTCCAGGTCGCCGCCGGGCGCCGATTTCGCGGCCGCGCGGGCCCAGGCATCGAGGGGGGTCGGGGTCGGCGCGGCTTCGCTCATTGGGGGCTCCGGAACAGGGCGTGCAGTGTCGTCATTCATAATTATGAATCGACTTCGGCCGGCGGAACACCCCCCAGGCGCGCCGGGCGCCGGGCCGTGCGGTCGCGGCGCGTTCAGCCGGTCCCGGCTTCGCTTGCCTTCAGCCGGGCGGCCTGGGACGGCGCCAGCCACCGGTCCACCGTGTCAAGCAGAAGCTCCAGGCTCAGCGGCTTGGACACGAAATCGTCCATGCCGGCAGCCAGGCACGCCGCCCTGTCCTCGATGAAGGCGTTGGCGGTGACGGCCACGATGGGCAGTGCAGCCGCATGGGCACCGGCCTCGCCGGCCCGGATGCGGCGTGTCGTCTCCAGGCCGTCCAGGTCCGGCATCTGCCAGTCCATCAGGACGAGGTCGAAGCGCTCGCTGGCCAGCCGCTGCAGCGCGGTGCGGCCGTCGTCGGCCACCACCACCTCGCAGCCCCGGCGCCCCAGCATGGCGGTGGTGATGAGCTGGTTGGTCGGGTCGTCCTCGACCAGCAGCACCCGCGGCGCCGGTCTCGGCGCCGCTTGGGCGTGCGGCGCCGGTCTCGGCGCCGCTTGGGCGTGCGGCGCCGCGGTGGCCTGCCGGGGCGGCAGAAGCGGCGCCGCGCCTGAAGGACCGGCCGCGGCCACCACCACCACCGGCAGCGGCACCACGCATTCGAACTCGCTGCCCCGGCCCGGCTCGCTGCGCACCGAGACCCGGCCCTGCATCGCCCGCACCAGCTCGCGCACGATGGCCAGCCCCAGCCCGCTGCCGGTGTAGCGGCGCGTGGCGCCGGCCTCGACCTGGCGGAAGGGCTCGAAGATCACCTGCTGCAGTTCGGCATCGATGCCGATGCCGGTGTCGCGCACCCGGAAGCGCAGCAGGTCGCCCGCCGCGCCTGCCGCCGGCAGACCCTCCACGCAGGCCGGGTCGGGCACATCGACCTCGAGCACCACCTCGCCCTGCGGCGTGAACTTCAGCGCGTTGCCCACCAGGTTGAGCAGCACCTGCCGCAGGCGGGCGGGGTCGCCCAGGCGATGCGGCGCAAGGCCGGGGGCCAGCACGGCCTCCAGGCGAAGGCCGCGCTGGCGCGCGGTGACGCCGGCCGTGGCCATGATGCCGTGCACGCAGGCGGCCAGGTCGAAGGGCTCGCGGGCCAGGCGAAGCTCGGCCGCCTCGATGCGCGACAGGTCCATCACGCTTTCGATCTGCCCGAGCAGCGACAGCCCGCTGTTCTCGATCGCGGCGATCAGCTCGTCGCGGTCCCGGGAGCCGGCCGGCGTCGTGCGCAGCAGCTGCGCCGCGCCGATCACCGCGTTCAAGGGCGTGCGCAGCTCATGGCTCATCGTCGCCAGGAAGGCGCTCTTGGCACGGCTGGCCTGCTCGGCGGCGTCGCGCGCAGCCTGCAGTGCCGCGGCGGCGGCGCGCTCGTCGCTGATGTCGATGAGGGTAGCCACCAGACCGCGGATGCCGCCGTCGGCACCCACCAGCGAAGCCTTGTGGACCATGCCGTGGATCACGTGGCCGTTGTCCAGCGTCTGGCGAACCTCGTAGCGCCGTACTCCGGCCGTGCGCAGCAGTTCTTCGTCGACCGACTGGTGCAGCAGGGACGCGTCGCGGTCATGGATGTCCCGGACATGGACCACATCCCGGCCCTGGGTGGCCATCATTTCCCGATAAGCCCGGTTGGCCCGCAGATAGCGACCGGTCTGGTCCTTCATCAGCACCGGAATGGGCATGGCCTCGAACAGGCCGTCGACCAGCAGCAGGCTTTCCCTCAGCGATTCGGTGGCCCGGCGGCGCTCGGTGACGTCGCGGCCCACGCCCTCGTAGCCAAGGAACTCGCCGCGGGCATCGAAGCGCGGGCGGCCTTCGAGCTCGACCACCTGCCGTTCGCCCCGTCCGGGCTCGATGGCCAGTGCATAGCCGCTGAAGGGCAGGCGTGCGTTCAGCTGCGCCGCAAGGCCGGACCAGTCGTCGTCCAATGGCCGCAGCGCTCGGACCGAAGCCAGGCGACGACCGATGAGCTGCTCGCGCGCAAGGGGCAGCCCGTGGCGCACGCCATCGGACAGCAAGGTCACCCGGAAGGACGGATCGGTCTCCCAGAACCAGTCGGCGGAAAGCTCGGCCCGCGACCGCCAGCGCTGCTCGGCCTCGCGCCGTCCGGTCACGTCCACATAGGTGCCGCTCACCAGCTGCGCATGGCCCTGCGGGTCGCGCGCCAGCACCCGTGCCCGCAGCTGGCACCACACCCAATGCCCCTGCGCGTGGCGCAGCCGCAGCTCGGTCTCGATCTCGGTCGCCTGCCCTTCCATCAGCGCCTGGTAGCGGACACCCAGCTCCTGCAGGTCCTGCTCGTGGAAGAGCTGCCCGAAGGAGGCCGGGTCCAGCGCCTGCAGAGCCTGCACCTCGCGGCCGAGCATCGAAGCGAAGCGCTCGTTGACCCGCAGCCGGCCTTCGGGAACATGCAGTTCGGCGATGCCCGCGCCGGTCCCGGCGACGATGGACGACAGCCGCTCCAGCTCGATCTCGCGCTCGGCCGAGACCCGCACCTGTTCGCGGGCCGTCCGCCGGGCCTCCTGCAGCGCCGCACCCAGCCGGGCCTCGGCCCGCAGCAGCGACACCTGGATGCGGTTGGAGCTGCGGCTGGTGAGCATCAGCACGATGGAGGCGCTGGCGACGACGAGCGCGGCAGCCTGGTGGGCGGCGTCGCCCCGCATCAGCAGCATCACGGCAGTGGGCCACAGCGCCGTGGCGACGAAGGCCATGGCCGCCGGCAGCACGGCCGCCATCTGCGAGGCGGCAATCGAACTGACCGCCAGCGGCATCATCGCCAGCAGCAACGTCTGCGGCGCGTCGACCTGCTGCATCAGCAGCAGCGGCCCGGCCGACCACGACAGCCCGGCAGCCACCGCGCCGGCGATGAAGGCGCGCTGCCAGTGGGCGGTGCGAGCAGGGTCGGCGGCGCTGCGCGAATAGGCGCTGGCCGCCAGGGCGCGAACCGCCAGCACGGCCATCAGCAGGAAGAGCCAGAAGGCGCCGCGGGCCAGCGACCAGAAAGGCATCAGCGGCACGAGGAAGACCAGCGTGGCGCCCAGCGTCCACAGCACGCTGCTGCGCTGCCGTTCGAAGGCCTGCCGCAACTGCAAGGCCTCCAGCCGCAGGACGGCTTCAGGGGAATCCTCGTGATCGGGGGCAGCCTGGGGCGGTGTTTCGTCGACCGTCATGCGGATCGCGGAAGGTGGAAGACGCCCCGCTGGGGTTGCGGCCGACGGCGCGCACCCCTGAGCTTCCAGGTGGCGCGGCCCGCGGCCGAACGGCGAGGCGAACGACGCGGATTGTGAGCGGCCTTCCCGGCGCCGCCAAAGCCGTTCGTCCCATCCTGGGTTGGCGGCGCCCGCAAGGCGCATCGTCAGCGACCCGCGAAGCGATCAATAATTAAGAATTCAGATCGCTTGCACGCCACCGTGACGATCAAGGCTTCCCTCCTCGCCTCCGCAGCCTCCACCGCAGCCCCCGCCGCTGCCCCGCCATCGGTGCCCGAGCGCCTGCTGGCGCCCCGGGCGCTGTACCAGGACGTCGCTGACCGGCTGCGCGAATCCATCTTCGCGCGCGCACTCGAGCCTGGCTCGTGGATCGACGAGCTCGCCCTGTGCGAAGCCTGGGGCATCAGCCGCACGCCCATGCGCGAGGCCCTGAAGGTGCTGGCCGCCGAAGGCCTGGTGACGATGAAGGTGCGCCGCGGCGCCTACGTCACCGAGATGTCCACGACCGACGTCACCGAGGTCTACCAGCTGCTGGCGCTGCTGGAGAGCCAAGCCGCCGGCGAAGCGGCCGAGCGGGCGGACGAGGCGCAGCGGGCCGAGCTGGCGGGCCTGCATGCGCAGCTGGAGTCGCTCACCGCCCAGCGCGACGCCTTCTTCCAGGTGAACGAACGCTTCCACCGCCGCCTGCTGGAGATCGCTGGCAACCGGTGGCGGCTGCAGATCGTGGCCGACCTGCGCAAGGTGATGAAGCTCAACCGCCAGCATTCCCTGCTCAAGGCGGGGCGGGTGGAGGAATCGCTCGCCGAGCACCGGCAGCTGATGGCCGCGCTCGACGCGCGCGACGCCCGCTTGGCAAGCGCCCGCATGCGCGAGCATTTCGAAAGCGGACTGGAGGCGGCTGCGCCCGGCGCGGCGGGCTGAGCGGGTGGCCCGCCAGCGGCGGCGCGCTCCGCCCAGCCGCTGCGACCCGGACTCAGCGCACCCGCAGCCGCGGCCTGTCGGCGTCGGACGCCTCGATGCTGCCGATCTCCGCGGCCGTGTCGAAGCCATGGCGGCGGAACACCTCCAGCACCGCCGGCACCGCCTGCGGGCTGCAGCTCACCAGCAGGCCGCCGCTGGTCTGCGGGTCGGTCAGCAGCGCCTGCGCACTCGGGGCGAAGCCTTCGGGCAGGCGGACATCGGTGCCATACCCTTCCCAATTGCGGCCGGACGCGCCGGTGACGAAGCCCTGTTCGGCCAGGCCCTGCGCGCCCTCGAGCAGCGGCACCTTCGTCCAGTCGATGAACACGTCGGCCCGGGCGCCACGGGCCACCTCGAGCGCATGCCCGGCCAGGCCGAAGCCGGTGACATCGGTCAGCGCGTGCACGCCGTTCAGCGCGGCCAGGTCGGGCCCGGGCGTGTTCAGCCGGGTCGTGGCCGCGATCATGCGGTCGTAGCCCTCGGCACCGAGCCTTTCCTTCTTGAGTGCCGCGGACATCACACCCACGCCGATGGGCTTGCCCAGCACCAGCCGATCGCCCACCCGGGCGTCGGCATTGCGCTTGATCCGGTCGGGGTGCACCAGGCCGAGCGCCACCAGGCCATAGATGGCTTCGACCGAGTCGATGGTGTGGCCGCCCGCGATGGGAATGCCCGCGGCGCGGCAGACCGACTGGCCCCCTTCGAGGATGCGGCCGATGGTGCCGGTGGACAGCACGCCGATGGGCATGCCCACCAGGGCCAGCGCGAGGATGGGGCGCCCCCCCATCGCGTAGACGTCGCTGATCGCGTTGGTCGCAGCGATGCGGCCGAAGTCGAACGGGTCGTCGACGATGGGCATGAAGAAGTCGGTGGTGGCCACCAGCGCCTGCTCGTCGTTGAGGCGATAGACGGCGGCGTCGTCGGCGGTCTCGATGCCCACCAGCAGTTCGGGCGGCAGCGGCATGGCCGCGGTGCCCTTGAGGATCTCGCTGAGCACGCCGGGGGCGATCTTGCAGCCGCACCCGCCCCCGTGGGAAAGCGAGGTCAGGCGGGGTTCACCGGGGGGGCGGCCAGCGGTGGCGACGGTCATGGGTGTGGTCCGGAATGCGCATCGGGGCGCGGGTTCGATGAGCTTAGCCGCTCGCAGGGCGGCCCGGCGTCCAGGGTCTTGTCGAGCAGGCCGTCGAACACGGCGCGCAGCACCGCGCGTTCCCGCTCCGGCGTGAAGCGCAGGCTTCGGGCGTTGCACAGGTCGGTCAGCCGCTGCAGGGTTCCGGGCTCGTCGCGGCAGCGCAGCACCCAGGCGGCCAGCGCGGCCACGTGCCCCGGCTCCACCAGGGCTGGGTAGTCGGCGCCGAGCAGCCCCAGGTTGCCGTCGATGCCGGTGCCCACCACCGGCGTGCCGCTGCGGATGGCCTCGATGACGACGTGCGCGCCGCCCTCCATGCGGCTGGGGTGCAGCAGCAGGTGGGCGTGCTGGATGCGCCGGCGCACCTCGGCATGGCTTCGTTCGCCCAGCCAGCGGTAGGTGGCCGGCTGCTCGGCAGCCAGCGCGGCCGCCTGCGCGCCGAGCTCGGGGTCGAGTGCAGCGCCGATGTGGTCGACCCGGATGTCCGGCCGCGAGGCCAGCTGGCGCACCGTCTCGAACACCCAGTCCGGGCCCTTCTCCAGCCGCAGATGACCCACCACCAGCACCCGCAGGTGTCGCTTCGGCTTGGCCACTGGCGCCCGGGCCGTCACCGACTGCAGGCAGGTAACCGCCCGTGCCGCGGCCGGCGGGGGCAATGCTGCCGCGGCGCGTTCGTTGAGCACCAGGATGCGGTGGGCCTGGGCCAACGAACGGATCGTCTGGGCATCGCCCGCCGGCAGGTCGCGGTAGAGGTCGGTTCCGGTCATCGCCAGCACCAGCGGCGAGCCCGGGCGGGCGCGGTGCCAGGCGTCGATCGACTCGGCCGAGCGGCGCGCATGCAAGGCCAGCAGCGCATCAGCGGGCTCGCCCGACCAGGCCCGCAGGATCTGCACCCGGTAGCGGCCACGCAGCAGCCGCGCCCAGCGCGCGGCGGTCTGCCAGTTGCCGTTGTTGTCCTCGGCCAGCGCCGGGGTGACCAGGGCGATGCGCTGCATGGGTCAGCCCTCGGCGGCCCGAGCGTGGAAGACCGAGAAGCTGCGCTGCGCATCCGTCCAGCCCTGCACGTCCTGGAAGCCCGCCGCCTCGAGCAGCGCCTGGAAATCGGCCGGCTCGTACTTGCAGGAGTTCTCGGTGTGGATGCGTTCGCCCGCCGCCATCGGGCAGCTGCCCCCAGGCCAGGACAAGGTGAGGTCCCGCAGGGCCTCCAGGTGCATCTCGATGCGCGAGCGCTGCACGTCGTAGACGGCCAGGTGACGGAAGTCCTCCAGGCGGGCGTCGGTGCCGAGCAGCTGGTTCAGGCGGCGCAGCAGGTTGCGGTTGAAGGCGGCCGTGACCTGCAGCGGATCGTCGTAGGCGAGTTGCAGGCTCGTTGCATCGCGCACGCGGTCCACGCCGATCAGCAGCCCGCCGCCCCGGCAGGCCAGGCGGACGGAGCGCAGGAAGGCCAAGGCCTCGTCGGGCGTGAAGTTGCCGATGCTCGAGCCCGGGTAGAGCACGGTGAAGGGCCCCTCGCCCAGCTCGGTGGGCAGCACCAGCCCGGCCGAGAAATCCATTCCCAGCCCGACGAGCTCGACCTCAGGGTGCCGGAACTCGAGGGCCAGCAAGGCGTCGCGCAGGAAGTCGACGGCGATGTCCACGGCCACGTAGCGGCGCGGCTGCAGGGCGTCGAAGAGGCGGGCCGCCTTGGCGCAGTTGCCCGCTCCCAGATCGACGAGCGTGCCGCCGGTGCCGATGGCCGCGGCGATGTCGCCCAGGTGGGTGTCGACGATGCTGCGTTCCGCCCGCGTGGGGGTGTACTCGGGCAGTTCGGTGATGGCCTCGAAAAGGCGCGAGCCCAGTGCGTCGTAGAGGTACTTCGGCGAAACCCGGGGCGGGCGTTCGCACAGGCCGGCCGCCAGCTCCCGGCGCACGGCCGCCGAGTCTTCGTGGTGCAGCGAAATGAACTGGGGCATGGGGTCGTCAAGGCGGTTGGGTGGGCCCATGGCCCGCACGGCGGTCGGGGCAGCGCAGCCCTTGCCCGACCTGCCGGGCTGCGGCGCGTTATGGTCATGCCCTGTGCAGTGGCCATCGGGCGTCGGCGGGCGCATGGTATCGGCGCTGGCGCCGCCTCGTGCTGCGGCGATCCCTTCCCGCCAGATCGCCCGCTGGCGGCCCTCCCCGCATCCGGCGCCCCTGTTGCCGACGCCCTTCATTTCGCCCTTCGTTCCTTTGCCTGCCGGTTGACCCTCCACGCCCTCGCCCGTGCCCTCGCCCCTGCCCTCGCCCTCGTCCCCAGCCCCTCGCCCCTCGGAGCTTCCATGTCATCCCTGACCCTCCCCGACGTCCTGCCGACGAACTCAGCCCGTGCCGCGGGCCGCTCCGGCCGCCGCGCCTGGCTGGCCACCGGCCTGCTGATGCTGGCCTCCATCGTCTCGCTGCCGCTGGCCGCACAGCCGGTGCTGCGCGTGACCACCATCCCCGAGGAGGTGGCCACCGAGCAGGTGCGCAAGTTCACGCCGGTGGCCCGCTACCTCGAGGCCAAGCTGGGCATGAAGGTGGAGTTCACGCCGGTCAGCGACTACCCCGCCGCGGTCGAGGCGCTGGTGAACAAGCGGGTGGACCTGGTGTGGTTCGGCGGCTTCACCTTCGTGCAGGCACAGATCCGAAGCGGCGGCAAGATCGTGCCCATCGCGCAGCGCGAGGAGGACACCCGCTTCCAGTCGGTGTTCATCGCCAAGACCGACTCGGGCATCCGCAGCCTGCAGGACCTGAAGGGCCGGCAGGTCTCCTTCGGCTCGCAGAGCAGCACCTCGGGCCACCTGATGCCGCGCAGCTTCCTGCTGCAGGCCGGCCTGGACCCGGACCGCGACTTCCGCCGCATCGCCTACAGCGGCGCGCACGACGCGACCATCGCCTCGGTGGTCAGCGGCCGGGTGGAGGCGGCGGCGCTGGACATCACCGTGTGGCGCAAGTTCGTCGCCGAGAACCGGGTGGACACCAAGGCGGTGGACGTCTTCTTCACCACGCCCACCTTCTTCAACTACAACTGGTCGGTGCACGCGGACATGCCCGCCGACCTGCGCGTCCGCATCCAGAAGGCGCTGCTCGACCTCGACCCCGCCACGCCCGAGGGCAAGGAGATCCTCACGCTGAACCGCGCGACGCGCTACATCCCGACGCGGGTGGAGAACTACCAGGGCATCGAAGCCGCGGCGCGCAGCGCCGGCCTGCTCTGATGCCCGCGGACGGCCGATGAGACTGGTCTTCTCGTCCACCAGCGCCCGACACCCCGCCGCCCGGGCGGACGCGCCGGCGGCGCTGCGCTCGCTCGATCTGCGCATCGAGTCGGGCGAGCAGGTGGCGGTGATCGGGCCGTCGGGCGCCGGCAAGACGACGATGCTGCAGGTGGCGGCCGCCGCGCTGCGACCGGCCTCGGGCGCCGTGGGGCTGGACGGTGCCGACCCGTGGAGCCTGTCGGCCTCGGCGCTGCGCGCGCTGCGCGGGCGTCTCTTCCTCGCGCCGCAGACGCCGCCGCTGCCGCCGCGCCAACGGGTGGTCACCGCGGTGCTGGCCGGCGCGCTGCCGCAGCGCAGCCTGCTGACCAGCCTGCGCAGCTGGGTGCAGCCGGTGGGCGTGGACGAGGCCCACGCGGCGCTGCAGCGTTTTGACCTGGCCGACAAGCTCTTCGACCGGGTGGACAGGCTGTCCGGTGGCGAACGCCAGCGGGTGGGGCTGGCCCGAGTGCTGTGCTCGGCCGCGGGGCTGTGGCTGATCGACGAGCCCCTGTCCGCGCTGGACCCGACCCGCTCGCAGCTGGCCATCGACACCCTCACCCAGGAAGCACGGCGACGGGGCGCGACGCTGGTGGCCACGCTGCACCAGGTGAACGTCGCGCTCGAGCGCTTCCCGCGCATCATCGGACTGCGCGACGGTGCGCTCGCCTTCGACCTGCCGGCAGGCGAGGTCACGCCGCAGCGCCTGGCCCAGCTCTACCTGCGCCATGAGCACGAGCTAGCCGGGCTGCCGGGCGCCGGGGCGGCGCAGGCCCCAGCAGTCCCCACCACCCCCGCGCCTCGCAGCGCCATGACCTGCCGATGAGCGGGACCGGCGGGAACGCCCACGCCAAGGCCGTGGCGGCGCCTGTGCACCGCGACCCCGCCTGGCGCGGCCGGGTGACCTGGACGCTGCTGGGTCTGCTGCTGATGTGGCCCCTGCTCAGCGCCACCGAGTTCCGCCTCTGGCGGCTCTTCGAGCCGGCCAGCCTGCGCAGCAGCGCGCAGTTCATCGGCAGCTTCTTCCCGCCCGCCGGTGGCACCGACTTCCTGCTGCTGGTGGCGCGCGAGACCTGGCGCACCGTGGCCATCGCCACCGCGGGCGTCGCGCTGGCGCTGCTGTTGGCCGTTCCGCTCGCGCTGGCCAGCGTCCGCGCACTGTCCATCTCGGCGCTGCCAGGCCGCATGGCCTCGCTGCCCTTCGCGGTGCGCCAGCTGCTGCGCTGGCTGCTCATCGCGCTGCGCTCGGTGCCCGAACTGGTGTGGGCGCTGGTGTTCGTGCGGGTGGTGGGCCTGGGGCCGACGGCCGGTGTGCTGGCCATCGCGCTGACCTACGGCGGCATGCTCGGCAAGGTCTATGCCGAGATCCTCGAAAGCAGCGACCCGCACCCCACCACGGCGCTGCTGCGCAACGGCAGCGGGCGGCTGCAGGCCTTCTTCCACGCGCTGCTGCCGCAGAACGCGTCCGAACTGACGAGCTACACCATCTACCGCTGGGAGTGCGCCATCCGTTCTTCGGTGGTGCTGGGCTTCGTGGGCGCCGGGGGGCTGGGCCAGCAGATGGACAACTCCATGAAGATGTTCCATGGCGGCGAGGTCGCCACCATGCTGCTGGTCTTCATGGCCCTGGTGGCGCTGGCCGACCGCGCCAGCGCCAAGGCCCGGGAGGCGCTGGGATGAGCCCGACGCCACGCGACGCGGGCCGCGCGCAGGCCTGGCTCGTCGCCCTGGGCCTGGCCGTCTTCGTGGGCCTGAGCTTCTGGAGCCTCGACCTGCAGTGGGCGGCCTTCTTCTCGCCCGAGGCCGGCGCCAGCATGGGCCGCTTCTTCGGCGAGTTCTTCCCGCCCGACCTGTCGCCCGCCTTCTGGCCCCGCGTGCTGCGGGCCGCCGGCGAAACCCTGGCAATGTCGGCCCTGGGCACGCTGCTGGCGGCGGTGGCCGGGCTGCTGCTGGCGCTGCCCGCAAGCCGGCTGCATGCGGGCGACCGCGCCTTGCTGCGGGTGCCGGCGCGCTGGCTGCTGAACGCGCTGCGCTCGATTCCCGAACTGGTCTGGGCCGCCTTGCTGCTCATCAGCGCGGGCCTGGGCCCGCTGGCCGGCACGCTGGCGCTGGCGCTGCACACCACCGGCGTGCTCGGGCGCCTGTTTGCCGAATCGCTGGAGAACGCGCCGGCCGGCCCGGCCGAGGCGCTGCGGGTCCATGGCGTGCCCGAAGGCCGGGTGCTGCTGTACGCGACGCTGCCGCAGGTGCTGCCGCAGCTGGCCAGCTACACCCTGTACCGCTGGGAGAACAACATCCGCGCCGCCTCGGTGCTGGGCGTGGTGGGCGCCGGCGGGCTGGGCCAGATGCTCAGCTTCCACATGGGCCTGTTCCAGATGGGCAAGACGGCCACCATCCTGGGCGCGATGCTGCTGCTGGTGGCGGTGGTGGACAGCCTGAGCTACGCGGCCCGACGGGGGCTGACGCGCTGAACGGGCTGCGGGCAGCACGCAATGCCGCCCCGCGCCGACACCGACGCCCCATGACAAACGGCCAGCTTCCCCCGGGGAAGACTGGCCGTCGATGCCGCCAGCCCCGGCGGGGCAGGCGGGCGCAGCGTCGTGATTCAGCGCTGCGCGATGGGCAGCACGTCGCGCTTGATCGAGCCGTTGAAGAGCTGGCGCGGACGGCCGATCTTGTACTCCGGGTCGCCGATCATCTCGTTGAGCTGGGCGATCCAGCCCACCGTGCGGGCGAGCGCGAAGATGGCGGTGAACAGGCTCACCGGGATGCCGATGGCGCGCTGCACGATGCCGGAGTAGAAATCGACGTTCGGGTAGAGCTTGCGGGAGACGAAGTAGTCGTCTTCCAGCGCGATCTTCTCCAGCGCCATGGCCAGCTTGAACAGCGGGTCGTTGTGCAGGCCCAGCGCGTTGAGCACCTCGTGGCAGGTCTCGCGCATCAGCTTGGCGCGCGGGTCGTAGTTCTTGTAGACCCGGTGGCCGAAACCCATCAGCTTGACGTTGGAGTTCTTGTCCTTCACCTGCTTGATGAACTCGCCGATCTTCTCGACGCCGCCCTGGCGCTGGATGTCCTCGAGCATGTTCAGCGCCGCCTCGTTGGCGCCGCCGTGGGCCGGGCCCCACAGGCAGGCCACGCCGGCCGCGATGGCCGCGAAGGGGTTGGTGCCCGATGAGCCGCACAGGCGGACGGTGGAGGTGGAGGCGTTCTGCTCGTGGTCGGCGTGCAGGATGAAGATGCGGTCCATCGCGCGCACCAGCACGTCGTTGGGCTCGTAGTCCTCGCACGGCGTGGCGAACATCATCCGCATGAAGTTCGCCGAATAGCCCAGCGAGTTCTTCGGGTAGATGAAGGGCTGGCCGATGCCGTACTTGTAGGCCATGGCCACGAGCGTGGGCATCTTGGCGATCAGGCGGATGGCCGCGATCTCGCGGTGCTGCGCGTTGTTGATGTCGGTGCTGTCGTGATAGAAGGCCGACAGCGCTCCCACCAGGCCGGTCATCACCGCCATCGGGTGGGCGTCGCGGCGGAAGCCGCGCAGGAAGAACTGCATCTGCTCGTTGACCATCGTGTGATTGGTCACGAGCTTGACGAAGCTCGTCTTCTTCGGCTCGTCCGGCAGCTCTCCGTACAGCAGCAGGTGGCAGGTCTCGAGGAAGTCGCACTGCGTGGCCAGCTGCTCGATGGGGTAGCCGCGGTAGAGCAGCTCGCCCTTGTCACCGTCGATGTAGGTGATCTTGGAATTGCACGACGCCGTGGACAGGAAGCCCGGGTCGTAGGTGAACTTGCCCGTCTGGCCGTAGAGCTTGCGGATGTCGATGACGTCCGGGCCGATGGTGCCCTTGTAGATGGGCAGCTCCATGCTCGGGCTGCCGTCCGAGAACGACAGCGTGGCTTTGACTTCGGATGGCGTCATGGGCGCTCCTTCAGGGGGTTTCGTTCGTAGGAAGGGAAACGGGGCTCGGCAGCGGTGCGCGGATCAGGGCCAGCAGGGCGTGCACATCGGGGCGGTCAAGTTCGTCGGACGGTTCGGTGCGGCGCAGGAAGAGGTCGAGCAGGTCGTTGTCGGCCAGGGCCATCAGGGCCTCGAGCGCCAACGCCTGCCGCTGGGTGAGTGCGCTGCCGTGGCGGGCGAAGAAACGCTCGACGAAGAGATCGTTCTCGAGCAGGCCGCGCCGGCAGCGCCACTGCAGGCGACCGAGCGCTCGGGGGTCCATCGGACTGTCCATGGGCGTGCTTGCAAGGGGCTGAACGCGGCGCGGCCCGCAGGCCGCTGCACCGCGGTGCTCAGACCGCGCGTCGGACCATCAGCTCCTTGATCTTGCCGATGGCCTTGGTCGGGTTCAGGCCCTTGGGGCACACGTCCACGCAGTTCATGATGGTGTGGCAGCGGAAGAGCCGGTACGGGTCTTCCAGGTTGTCCAGGCGTTCGGCCGTGCCCTGGTCGCGGCTGTCGGCGATGAAGCGGTAGGCCTGCAGCAGGCCGGCCGGGCCGACGAACTTGTCCGGGTTCCACCAGAAGCTCGGGCAGCTGGTGGAGCAGCTCGCGCACAGGATGCACTCGTACAGGCCGTTGAGCTCGTCGCGTTCCTCGGGCGACTGCAGGCGCTCCTTTTCGGGCGGCTGCGTCTCGTTGACGAGGTAGGGCTTGATCGAGTGGTACTGCTTGAAGAACTGCGTCATGTCCACGATCAGGTCGCGGATGACCGGCAGGCCCGGCAGCGGCTTGAGCACGATGGTGCCCGGCAGCGTGCGCATGTTGGTCAGGCAGGCCAGACCATTCTTGCCGTTGATGTTCATCGCGTCCGAGCCGCAGACGCCTTCGCGGCAGGAGCGGCGGAAGCTCAGCGTCGGGTCGACCTGCTTCAACTTGTTCAGCGCGTCGAGCAGCATGCGCTCGCTGCCGTCGAGTTCGACCTCGATCGTCTGCATGCGCGGCTTGGCATCGGTGTCGGGGTCGTAGCGGTAGATCTGGAAAGCACGCTTGGTCATGAACTTCGCTCCAGGGGTGCGGTTCGTCGGGTTCGGTGCGGCGGGATGGCCGGGGGAATCAGCAGGGGCGGATCAGAAGCTGCGGACCTTGGGCGGAATCGATTCGGCCGTCAGCGGCTTGAGGTTGACCGGCTTGTAGTCCAGGCGGTCGCCGTCGGAGTACCACAGGGTGTGCTTCATCCACACGGCATCGTTGCGGCCGTTCGGATGCTCGGGCGTGTCCGCATAGTCGTCCACCGAATGGGCGCCGCGGCTTTCCTTGCGGGCGGCGGCCGACACGATGGTCGAGCGGGCCGACTCGATCAGGTTCTCCACCTCCAGCGCCTCGATTCGGGCGGTGTTGAACACCTTGCTCTTGTCGGCCAGGTGGATGTTCTTCACCCGTTCGGCGATCTGGCCGATCTTGGCCACGCCCTGGTCCATCGAGGCCTGGGTGCGGAACACGCCGGCGTGCTGCTGCATGTCGCGGCGCAGGTCGTTGGCCACCACCTGCGCGTACTCGCCCGAGGTGCTCGACTCCAGCCGGTTCAGGCGCGACAGGGTGTAGTCGGCCGCGTCGGCCGGCAGCGGCTTGTTGGACTTGGTCTTCAGCGCCGAGTCGACGATGTGGTTGCCCGCCGCGCGGCCGAACACCAGCAGGTCGAGCAGCGAGTTGGTGCCCAGCCGGTTGGCGCCGTGCACGCTCACGCAGGCGCATTCGCCCACGGCATACAGGCCGCCGACGATGCTGTTGGGGTTGCCGTTCTTCGGCACCACCACCTGCCCGTGGATGTTGGTCGGGATGCCGCCCATCTGGTAGTGGATGGTGGGCACCACCGGGATCGGCTCCTTGGTGATGTCCACGTTGGCGAAGTTGTGGCCGATCTCGAACACCGAGGGCAGCCGCTTCATGATGGTCTCGGCGCCCAGGTGGGTCATGTCGAGCACCACGTAGTCCTTGTTCGGACCGCAGCCCCGCCCTTCCTTGATCTCCTGGTCCATGCAGCGGGAGATGAAGTCGCGCGGCGCGAGGTCCTTCAGCGTGGGCGCATAGCGCTCCATGAAGCGCTCGCCGTTGCTGTTGCGCAGGATGGCGCCCTCGCCTCGGCAGCCTTCGGTGAGCAGCACGCCCGCGCCGGCCACGCCGGTCGGGTGGAACTGCCAGAACTCCATGTCCTCCAGCGGAATGCCCGCCCGTGCGGCCATGCCCAGGCCGTCGCCGGTGTTGATGAAGGCGTTGGTGGAGGCCGCGAAGATACGGCCGGCGCCGCCGGTGGCCAGCAGCGTGGTCTTGGCCTCCAGGATGTGGACGTCGCCGGTTTCCATCTCGATGGCGGTCACGCCCACCACGTCGCCTTCGGCGTCACGCACCAGGTCGAGCGCCATCCATTCGACGAAGAAGTTGGTGCGGGCCTTCACGTTCTGCTGGTAGAGCGTGTGCAGCATCGCGTGGCCGGTGCGGTCGGCTGCGGCGCAGGCGCGCTGCACCGGCTTCTCGCCGTAGTTGGCGGTGTGGCCGCCGAAGGGGCGCTGGTAGATGGTGCCGTCCGGGTTGCGGTCGAAGGGCATGCCGAAGTGCTCGAGCTCGTACACCACCTTCGGTGCCTCGCGGCACATGAACTCGATGGCGTCCTGGTCGCCCAGCCAGTCCGACCCCTTCACCGTGTCGAAGAAGTGGTAGTGCCAGTTGTCCTCGGACATGTTCCCCAGGCTCGCACCGATGCCGCCTTGCGCGGCCACCGTGTGCGAGCGGGTGGGGAAGACCTTGGACAGCACGGCCACGTTCAGGCCGGCGCGGGCGAGCTGCAGCGAGGCCCGCATGCCGGAGCCGCCGGCCCCGACGATCACCACATCGAACTTGCGCTTCGTGACAGCAGACGAGACAAACGACGACATCAGAGCCTCCACAGAACCTGGATCGACCACCCCGCGCAGCCCACGAGCCACGCCAGGGTGAACACCTGCAACACCAGCCGGACGGCCACCGGCTTCACGTAATCCATCCAGATGTCGCGCACGCCCACCCAGGCATGGATGGCCAGCGCGATGATCACGATGAAGGTCAGCACCTTCATCCACTGGGTCGAGAAGATGCCGGCCCACTTGTCGTAGCCCATCTCGCCGGGCAGCAGCACCTGCACGATGAGGGCCAGGGTGAACAGCGCCATCAAAGCGGCGGTGACGCGCTGGCTGAGCCAGTCGCGCAAGCCGTAGTGCGCACCCACGACGATGCGCTTGGAACCGTAGTTCTGTGCCATGGAAGGAAACCTCGGATGCCCCGTCGGGGCGTTTAGCAAAGCCACCCGCGGCACGGGCCGGCGGGTGCGGACGGACGCGGGTGAAGGCGCCTCAGAAGAAAAGCCGCCAGCCCAGGGCCAGCGTCAGCAGCACGCTGGCGACCAGCGTGAACACCGCCGACGAGCGGCCGAAGGAGCCGGTGACCGCGTGGGTGGCATCCATCCACAGGTGGCGCATGCCGGCGATGAAGTGGTGCAGGTAGGCCCAGATCAGGGCCAGCGCCACCAGCTTGAAGAACCAGCCGGGCACGAAGCCTGCCCCGGCGCTGAACACGCTGGTGAAGCTGCCGTAGCTGATTTCCGAGGTGACGCTGGTGTCAAACATCCAGATGATGAAGGGCAGCAGCAGGAACATCAGCGCACCGCTGACCCGGTGCAGGATGGACACGATGCCGGCTGCGGGAAGCCGGTAGGCGACGATCTGGGAGATGTGGATGTTTCGAAACTCGGGGCGATGCGCTCTTGACTTCTCTGCTTGTGCTGCCATGCCGGATCCTCGTTGACTTCAGGTAAAGCCCAGGGAGTTTATTGCAACGCACCATGCTGACGAGGGACGGACACCCTGGTGCGGACTGCAGTCCGTTCAGGTCGCCCACGTCCGCCGTGGTCGCGCCGCTTCAACCTGGGTGATGGTTTCGCATCAGTTCAATTCGTTTCGGTAGTGGTGATGCCGGGTGTCGTAGAGACCCCGGCGCCATTCGACCGGGCGTTCGCCGTAGCTCAGCGACAGGCGCTCCACGCTCAGCAGCGGCGAGCCTTCGGCCACCTCCAGCCAGCGTGCGGCGACGGCTTCGGCGGCCACCGCCCGGATCTTCTCCTCGGCGCGGATCATGCGCACGCCGAATTCGGCCTCGAACAGCTGGTACATCGGCCCTTCGTAGCCGCTCAGGCGCTCGGCGGTCAGCCCCTTGAACGGACCACCCGGCAGCCAGATGTCGTCGAAGACCACCGGTCGGCCACGGAAGGACAGCAGCCGCTGCACCTGCACGACCATGTCGCCCGAGCGCAGCCCCAGTGCACGCGCCACCTCGGCGCTCGCGCGCACCCGGCGGCAGTCGATGAAACGGCGGGCCGCACCTGTGCGGCTGCCGTCGTCCGCGGTGAGCCGCAGGAAGCGGAACTGGATGTGCTGCTCGCCGTGGGTGGCCACGAAGGTGCCCTTGCCCTGGCGCCGCACCAGCAGGTTGTCGTCGGCGAGCGCGTCGATGGCCTTGCGCACGGTGCCCTGGCTGACCTTGAAGCGGGCGGCCAGGTCGACTTCGCTCGGGATGGCCTCGCCCGGGCGCCACTCGCCGGCCTGCAGGCTGCGGGTGAGCAGGGCCTGGATCTGACGGTACAGCGGGCTGAACGCAGGCGCAGCCTCGGCAACGTCGCGCAGGGCGGCGTCGGCGGCAGCGGCGGGTACGTTCGTCACGGGCAAAGCGCAGGGGCGGGGCGGGACAGCGGGGTACGACTCTTATATAAGATACCAGAGGTTGGCCCCGCGCGTCGGGCGCGTGGCGTTCGACCCCGCCCCGCGGCGACAGGGTGCAGACAGGCTGCGCTGCCTACACTTCGGGGCTGGGTCGTGCGCACCGGTTCCGCAAGCCGGGCGCCCACGCCTTTCCCACTCTTTTCCTTCCTCCCGTCCTCCGGAGTCCCACCATGAGCAAGACCCCCGTTCGTGTCGCCGTCACCGGCGCCGCTGGCCAGATCGGCTATGCCCTGCTGTTTCGCATCGCCTCCGGCGAGATGCTCGGCAAGGACCAGCCGGTCATCCTGCAGCTGCTGGAGATTCCCGACGAGAAGGCCCAGAACGCGCTCAAGGGCGTGATGATGGAACTGGACGACTGCGCCTTCCCGCTGCTGGCCGGCATGGAAGCGCACAGCGACCCGGTCTCCGCCTTCAAGGACACCGACTACGCGCTGCTGGTGGGTGCCCGCCCGCGCGGCCCGGGCATGGAGCGCGCCGACCTGCTGGCGGCCAACGCCCAGATCTTCACCGCCCAGGGCAAGGCGCTGGACGCGTCGGCCAGCCGCGACGTCAAGGTGCTGGTGGTGGGCAACCCGGCCAACACCAACGCCTACATCGCGATGAAGAGCGCGCCGGGCCTGCCGCGCGAGAACTTCACCGCCATGCTGCGGCTGGACCACAACCGCGCGCTGAGCCAGATCGCCGCGAAGACCGGCAAGCCGGTGGCGGCCATCCGCAAGCTGGCGGTGTGGGGCAACCACAGCCCCACGATGTACGCCGACTACCGCTTCGCCACCATCGACGGCACCTCGGTCAAGGACATGATCAACGACCAGGTCTGGAACGCCGACACCTTCCTGCCCACGGTGGGCAAGCGGGGCGCGGCCATCATCGCCGCGCGCGGCGTGTCCAGCGCCGCCAGCGCCGCCAATGCCGCCATCGACCACATGCGCGACTGGGCCCTGGGCACCGGCGGCGAATGGGTGACCATGGGCGTGCCCAGCAACGGCGAGTACGGCATCCCCAAGGATGTGATGTTCGGCTACCCCGTCACCTGCGAAGGCGGCCGCTACAAGATCGTCGAAGGCCTGCCCATCGACGCCTTCAGCCAGGGCTGCATCGACAAGACCCTGGCCGAACTCACCGGCGAGCAGGACGGCGTCAAGCACCTGCTCTGACCAGCGTCCCGTCCGCGATGGCCGAACCGGTCCCGCACCCGCGCGAGGCGCTGTTCGAACCCGGCGAGCCGGCTGCACTGCCGCTGCCGGTGTGCGACCACTACGCCGGGGTCGAGCCGCGCATGCGCAAGGCGCTGGCGCTTCAGGCCGAGCTCGGCCCGATCTTCGACGTCACGCTGGACGCCGAGGACGGAGCGCCCGTGGGTGGCGAGACCGAACACGCCCACCTGATCGCCGAACTGGTGGCCAGCGCCGACAACCGCCACGGGCGCGTCGGCGCGCGGGTGCACCCGGTCGGCCACCCGGCCTTCGCTGCGGAAATCGACCTGCTGGTGCGCCGGTGCGGCCATCGCCTGGCCTACCTGATGGTGCCCAAGCCGGAGGGCCTGGCCGATGTGCAGCGGGCGGTCGACGAGATCGACCACGCGGCCCGGGTGCACGGCATCGGGCGCGACATTCCGGTGCATGTGCTGGTGGAGACCCACGGCGCGCTGCGCGAGGTCGAGGCCATTGCCGCGCAGCCGCGGGTGGAGTCGCTCTCCTTCGGCCTGATGGATTTCGTCTCGGCCCACCGCGGCGCCATTCCCCAGTCGGCCATGGGGGTCGAAGGCCAGTTCGAGCATCCGCTGGTGCGGCGCGCCAAGCTGGCCATCGCGGCGGCGGCGCACGGCTTCGGCAAGACGCCCTCGCATTGCGTGGTCACCGAGTTCCGCAACACCCGTGCACTGGCCGAAGCCGTCGCACGGGCAGCCGGCGAGTTCGGGTATACCCGCATGTGGAGCATCCACCCGGCCCAGGTGCCGGTCATCGTCGAAGGTTTCGCGCCGAGCGCGCGCGAGGTAGACCTTGCCAGTGAAGTGCTGCTGGACGCGTGGGCGGCCCGGTGGGCACCCATCTCGCACCGCGACACGCTGCACGACCGCGCGAGCTACCGCTACTTCTGGCACGTGCTGGACAAGGCCCACCGAACCGGCCAACCCTTGAGCGACGCCGTGCGCGACGCCTTCTTCTCCCCTGCGGCCTCCCGGCCGGCGTCGCCCTGAGCGGCCCGTTCGGACCAGCGTGCGGACCGCACGAACATGCGGATGCAAATCCGCGCGTCTTTGGACACATCCGGCGCGGTGGCCGGACGGCAGAATCCACCCATCCTGACACCCCTGCGGAGTTGATGATGACCCCCCGAATCCTGCTGCTCGCCGGCACGCTGGTCGCCCTGGTGAGCGGCTCGGTGCTGGCCCAGACCGCCGCGCCCGCGGCCCCGGCCCGCGCCGCAAGCCCGGCCCCCGCTGCCGCTCCTGCCGCACGCCCCGCCACCGCGCGACCGGCCCAGGCGCAGCCGCGGCCGGCCGCGCCCCGCCCGCTGCCGCCGGCCACGCCGGAGCAGCTAGAGGCCGCGCAACTCGCCCACTACGGCGACTACGCCTGCGAGTTCGACCAATCGCTCAAGGTCAGCCTCAACCCGGAGACCGGCGGCTACGTCAACGTGGCCTTCAAGGGCCGAACCCACGTGATGAAGCCAGTGCTCTCGTCCACCGGCGCGCTGCGGCTGGAAGACGTCACCGGCCGCACGCTGATGATCCAGATCGGCAGCAAGTCCATGCTGATGGACACCAAGATCGGCCAGCGCCTGGTCGACGAGTGCGTGCACGCCGAGCAGGTCAAGGTGCGCCAGGCCGCCGCGGTGGTCGCGCCGTCCTGAGCCCGTGACGCGAGCGGCCCTGGGCCGCTGCATGCCAAGGCCGCCTGCGGGCGGCCTTTTGCATGGCGGATTCAGCACGGCGCCGGCGGGTGTCACAAAAGTGACGGGGTGAGTCCCGAGGAGGAAAGCCCCGGTCCCAGCGGCCCTGCGGCGGACGATGATGCAAGCGCGGCCTTGATGCCGCGGCACCGGGCGGGCACCACCCTTGCCGCTCGGGACATCCCACAAAGGAGACCCGCATGCCTTCCACAGCCCACCGCGCGAGCGCGGTACCGTCCTCCCTACGCCTGCTCACCGCAGCGCTCGCGGCAAGCGCCTTGCTGGTCGCCTGCGGCGGGGGCTCGGACGATCCGCCGGCACCGGTCGCCGAAGACACCCGCCCGCAGGACACCCGCACCTTCACGCCGGCCGACGCCACGGCTACCACCTTCGCCGCCATGGCCGCGGCGCCCGGCGACACGGTGGCGATGTCGAGCACCAGCCGCTGGGCCGGCGTGCTCAACGGCGCGGCCTACCGGGTGGAGGTGCCCGCGAACTGGAACGGCCGGCTGGTGATGTATGCGCACGGGTTCCGGGGCACGATTCCCAACCTGACGGTCAGCGACCCCACCATCCGCCGCTGGCTGATCCAGCAGGGCTATGCCTGGGCCGCCTCGAGCTACAGCCGCAACTACTACGATGTCCGCGCCGGGGTGGAAGACACCAACGCGCTGGCCCTGGCCTTCAACGACATCGCCACGCGCAACAGCCGGCCACTGGCCGCCCCCACGCGCACCTACATCATGGGTCACTCGATGGGCGGGCACATCGCCGGCGCCGCCATCGAGGCCGAGGCCGCCGCCACCGCCCGCAACAAGGTGAACTACGCCGGCGCCGTGCCGCTGTGCGGCGTGATGGGCGACACCGAGCTCTTCAACCAGTTCGCCGCCATGCAGGTCAGCGCGCAGGCGCTGGCCGGGGTTCCGGCCTACCCGACGAACCGCTTCGCCGACATCCGCACCCTGGTCACCTCCAACCTCTTCTCGAGCTTCCCGGGCATCGTGGGCGCGGCCAATGCGCCGATCACGCCCACCGCCAACGGCCTGCGCTACCTGTCGGTGGTGAAGAACATCACCGGCGGCGAGCGGCCGCTGTTCAACCAGGGCATCGCCTACGGCGGCAGCTTCCCGTCGGCCTACGGCACCTTCGGCAGCGACGGCACGCTGGACGGCGTGCTGCTGGCCAATGTGCTGGACACCACCGGCATCACCTACCGCATCGACAACGACGCCGCGGGCAGCACCGCGCTGAACGCCAGCGCACTGGACATCACGCCCGCCGCGGACGCCAACCGGCTGCGCCGCGACGGCCTGCGCTGGGTGCCCAAGGTGAACGGTGAATTCCGCATTCCGGTGGTGTCGCTGCACACCCTGGGCGACCTCTTCGTGCCCTTCAGCATGCAGCAGGTCTACCGCCAGCGGGTGGAGGCCAAGGGCAACGGGCAGTGGCTGGTGCAGCGCGCCATCCGCGGCGCAAGCCACTGCGACTTCACCGTGGCCGAGCAGGTGGAAGCCTTCCGCGACATGGTGGCCTGGGAGCAGGGGGGCGCCCGCCCGGCCGGCGACGATGTGCTCACCGCCGCCACCGTGGCGGCACCCACCTACGGCTGCACCTGGACGCGCAACACGCTCGGCCCGGACGACACGCCCACGGTGAGCTTCCTGCGCGGGCTGATCACCTCCACCGGCCCGACCGGCGCCGGCGCCTGCCCGGTCACGCCCTGAGCGTCTGGCCCCGGGCCCGGCATCCAGCCGCCTTCGGGCGGCTTTTTTGCGCCCCTCGGGTCGGCAGGGGCGCCGCCGGCGTGGTTTCCTGACGGTCAAGCGAGTGCAAGGCTGGCGTGCCAGCATCCGAAGTTGCCGTCGACCGGGCGCTGCCACGGATAATCTCGCGGCTCCGTTTCTCACCACCCCAACAAGAGGCCGCACCACCATGGCATCCGCAGTCCCGAAGAAGCACGCCTTCGCGAAGACCCTCAAGACCTTCACGACCGCCTCCGGCAAGGAGGGTCAGTTCTTCTCGCTGCCGGCGCTGGCCAAGCAGTTCCCCAACGTGTCGCGGCTGCCGGTGTCCATCCGCATCGTGCTGGAGTCGGTGCTGCGCAACTGCGACGGCAAGAAGGTGGCGCCCGAGCACGTCGAGCAGCTCGCCAACTGGAAGCCCACGGCCGAGCGCACCGACGAGATTCCCTTCACCGTGGCCCGCGTGGTGCTGCAGGACTTCACCGGCGTGCCGCTGCTGGCCGACCTGGCCGCGATGCGCAACGTCGCCGAGCGCATGGGCCGCGACCCCAAGGCCATCGAGCCGCTGGTGCCGGTCGACCTGGTGGTGGACCACTCGGTGATGATCGACCACTTCGGCAACAAGAAGGCGCTCGACCTGAACATGAAGCTCGAGTTCGAGCGCAACCGCGAGCGCTACGAGTTCATGAAGTGGGGCATGGACGCCTTCGACACCTTCGGCGTCGTGCCCCCGGGCTTCGGCATCGTCCACCAGGTCAACCTCGAGTACCTGGCGCGCGGCGTACACAAGCGCGAAGACAAGGTCTACTACCCCGACTCCCTGGTGGGCACCGACAGCCACACCACGATGATCAACGGCATCGGCGTGGTGGGCTGGGGCGTGGGCGGCATCGAGGCCGAGGCCGGCATGCTCGGCCAGCCGGTGTACTTCCTCACCCCCGATGTCGTGGGCTTCGAGCTCACCGGCCGCCTGCGTGAAGGCGTCACCGCCACCGACCTGGTGCTCACCGTCACCGAGATCCTGCGCAAGCACAAGGTGGTGGGCAAGTTCGTCGAGTTCTTCGGCGAAGGCACCGCCTCGCTGGCCCTGCCCGACCGCGCCACCATCGCCAACATGGCGCCCGAGTACGGCGCGACCATGGGCTTCTTCCCGGTGGACGACAAGACCATCGACTACTTCAAGGGCACCGGCCGCAGCAAGGCCGAGATCGAGGCCTTCGAGGCCTACTGGAAGGCGCAGAAGATGTTCGGCGTGCCGCGCGCCGGCGACATCGACTACACCTCGGTGGTCACGCTCGACCTGGGCACGGTGGCCCCCAGCCTGTCCGGCCCCAAGCGCCCGCAGGACCGCATCGAGCTCGGCAACGTGAAGAGCCAGTTCGCCAGCCTCTACAGCAAGCCGCCGGCGGAGAACGGCTTCAACCAGCCGGCCGAGAAGCTCAACCAGGCCTTCACCACCACCGACGGCCTGACGCTGCGCAACGGCGACGTGCTCATCGCCGCCATCACCTCCTGCACCAACACCTCCAACCCGGGCGTGCTGCTGGCTGCCGGCCTGCTGGCCAAGAAGGCGGTGGAATCCGGCCTGCGGGTGAAGAAGCATGTGAAGACCTCGCTGGCCCCCGGCTCGCGCATCGTCACCGAGTACCTGGAGAAGGCGGGCCTGCTGCCCTACCTGGAAAAGCTCGGATTCAATGTGGCGGCCTATGGCTGCACCACCTGCATCGGCAACGCCGGCGACCTCACGCCCGAGATCAACGAGGCCATCCAGAAGAACGACCTGGTGTGCGCCGCGGTGCTGTCGGGCAACCGCAACTTCGAGGCCCGCATCCACCCCAACCTGAAGGCCAACTTCCTGGCCAGCCCGCCGCTGGTGGTGGCCTACGCCATCGCCGGCAACGTCACCCGCGACCTGATGAGCGAGCCGGTGGGCAAGGGCACGGGCGGCCGCGACGTCTACCTGGGCGACATCTGGCCGACCAGCGACGAAGTGGCCCGCCTGATGAAGTTCGCCATGAACGGCCGCGCGTTCAAGGAGAACTACGACAAGGTCAAGAGCGACCCGGGCAAGCTCTGGGAGAAGATCAAGGGCGTCAAGGGCAACGTCTACTCCTGGCCCAAGAGCACCTACATCGCCGAGCCGCCCTTCTTCGCCGACTTCACCATGGAGCCTGCGGTCACCGAGGCCGGCGTCACCGGTGCCAAGGTGATGGGTCTCTTCGGCGACAGCATCACCACCGACCACATCTCCCCGGCCGGCTCCTTCAAGGAGACCACGCCGGCGGGCCAGTTCCTGCTGGACAACGGCGTGATGAAGGCCGACTTCAACAGCTACGGCTCGCGCCGCGGCAACCACGACGTGATGATGCGCGGCACCTTCGCCAACGTGCGCATCAAGAACCTGATGCTGCCGGCCAAGCCGGACGGCTCGCGCGAGGAAGGCGGCTACACCCTGTTCCAGGGCGAAGGCGAGGCCCAGGGCAGCAAGATGGCCATCTACGACGCCGCCATGAAGTACATGGCCGCGGGCGTGCCCACCATCATCTTCGCCGGCGAGGAGTACGGCACCGGCTCCAGCCGCGACTGGGCGGCCAAGGGCACGCAGCTGCTGGGCATCAAGGCCGTGGTGGCGCGCAGCTTCGAGCGCATCCACCGCTCCAACCTGGTGGGCATGGGCGTGCTGCCGCTGCAGTTCAAGGCCGGCGACAGCTGGGAGACGCTGGGGCTGAACGGCAGCGAGACGGTGGACGTGAAGCTCGCCGCCGAGATCAAGCCGCAAAGCGACGCCACGCTGGTGATCACCTCCGCTGACGGCAAGAAGCGCGAAGTGGCCGTGACCCTGCGCATCGACACCCCGATCGAGGTGGACTACTACAAGCACGGCGGCATCCTGCCCTTCGTGCTGCGCCAGCTGCTGGCGGCCTGAGGCTTTCCGCCCGCGGACGCGGGCGTCGCCTGCGGGCGGCGTCCGGTGTCAGTCCAGGGTCTGTCGAGTCATCGACAGGCCCTTTTTTCTGTCCGCTGCGACGCCTGGCCTCAACCGCTGTGGACGGCCTCCAGCGGTGGAGCCTGCGATGCCGCCGCTGCCGACTGCACCCCCTGCACCACCTGCGCCA
Source organism: Rubrivivax sp. (assembly GCA_027487905.1). Taxonomy (GTDB): domain Bacteria; phylum Pseudomonadota; class Gammaproteobacteria; order Burkholderiales; family Burkholderiaceae_C; genus JAIYCR01. Next base: position 84,874 of record JAIYCR010000010.1, read on the forward strand.
GCAGCGCATAGGAGCGCAGCCGGGCGGCCGGGTCGTGCACGGCACAGGCCACGATCCATTCGTCGGCGGCGCATCGCTGCTGCAGCGCGCCGAGCTGCCGGGACACGGTGGCCGGCGAGCCCACCACGCTGGCGGCGAGCATGCGCTGCACGCCCGAACGCTCCTGCGGGCTCCACAGGCCTTCAAGGTGCTCGGGGGCGATCGGGCGGGGCAGCGGCCCGCGCTGGCCGCGCTGCATGCCCAGAAAGCGCAGTTGCAGCGAGCTGAAGTGCCAGGCGGCTGCCTCGTCGGTGTCGGCCACCACCGCATTGATGCCCACCATCGCCCAGGGCTCTGGCCATTCGGCCGACGGGCGGTAGTTCGCCCGGTAGAGCGCCAGCGCCTGCTCGAGCAGGTCGGGCGCGAAGTGCGAGGCGAAGGCGAAGGGCATGCCCAGCATCGCAGCCAGCTGGGCGCTGTAGGTGCTCGAGCCCAGCAGCCAGATGGGCACCCGGGTGCCGCGGCCGGGGATGGCCCGCACCGGCGCGTCGGCCCGGGCGTCGGAGAGGTAGCCCTGCAGCTCCAGCACATCGCGCGGGAAGGCGTCTTCGTCCTCGAAGGCGGCCTGCCGGCGCAGCGCGCGCATGGTCAGCCGGTCGGTGCCGGGGGCGCGGCCGAGGCCGAGGTCGATGCGGCCCGGGTGCAGCGTGGCGAGCGTGCCGAACTGCTCGGCCACCACCAGCGGCGCGTGGTTGGGCAGCATCACGCCGCCCGATCCGACGCGGATGCTGCGCGTGTGCGCGGCCACATGGGCCAGCATCACCGCGGTGGCCGACGAGGCCACGCCGTCCATGTTGTGGTGCTCGGCCATCCAGTAGCGCCGATAGCCCAGGGATTCGGCGTGTTGCGCGAGTTCGAGCGAGTGCGCCAGCGCGGCAGCGGCGTCGCGGCCCTCGGCGATGGGGGCGAGGTCGAGGACGGACAGCGGTGTGGGCATGGGAGGGGACGCGCAGCCTTGGGCGGGGGGGGGGCGAAGCCGGAGGGAGGGGGGCACCCGGGCCTCAGGCCGCCGGGCCGGGCGGCACCGTGCCGGCCGGCTTCACCGAGGCCGGCAAGCCGCTCGCCAGATCGTCCACCGAGCTGCCGGCCTGGGCCAGCAGCCGCTCGAGCGCGGGCATCAGCGGGCCGAGTCGCTCGTCCAGCGCCTCGCGCACGGTGTCCACCACCACCTGGGTGCTGCGCTCGATCTCGATGTTGATGCGGTCGCCGGCCCGCCGGTCGCCGAAAGTGGTCAGGCGCAGCGTCTCGGGGATGAGCCACACCTCGAACCAGCCGGCGCGACGGTCGACCTCGGCCACGGTGAGGCTTGCGCCATCCAGCGCGATGTAGCCCTTGGCGAACACGTAGCGGCGGTGGCTTTCGGGCACCTGCACGCGCAACACCCGGTTGTTCTCGGGCTGTCGGACCTCGACGATCACACCCGTGGCATCGACATGGCCGGACAGGGGGTGCCCGCCGATCTCGGCACCGTCGCGCGCTGCACGCTCCACGTTCACCCGCGAGCCACCGCGCAGCGCCCCGAGCGTGGTGAGCGCCAGGCTTTGCTGCATCACGTCGAAGCAGGCGCGGTCAGGGCCGGGGCGCTCGCAGACCGTCAGGCACACGCCGTCCACCGACACGCTCGCGCCGAGTTCGAGGCCGTCGTCGAAGCCCGGCGCGAAGCCGAGTTCCAGCGTGCGAAGGCCGGTGCGGTCGGTGAGGGCGAGCACCTCGGCGGTGCCCTGGACGATGCCGGTGAACATGGAAGTGAAGCGGGCCGCAAGGGCCGCAGGCCGAAAGGGTCGAGGAAGCTTAGCAGCAGCGACCCCGATGCACCGCCTGCGCCGCGACGGCACACTGGACCGATGAGCAACCTCCCGCCCGAGAGTGCGTCGCCGGCGCCGCAGCGCCCGTCGTGGATCGACGCCTTCCAGCTGCGCCAGCCGCCCGCCGGCTTCATCGACGACCCCTACCCCTGGTATGCCGAACTGCGCCGCCACGCCCCGGTGCACCCGTTGGCGAGCGACGCCTGCCTGCTCACCCGGCATGAAGACATCGTCGCCGTCTACCGGCACCCGGCGGCGCGCTCGGACAAGCGGCGCGAGTTCGGACCCAAGTTCGGCGTGGGCACGCCGCTGTACGAGCACCACACCTCCAGCCTCGTCTTCAACGACCCGCCGCTGCACACCCGGGTTCGCCGGCTGATGATGGGCGCGCTGAACCAGCGCGCCATCGCCCGCATGGAAGCAGGGGTCGTCGCGCTGGTGGACGGCCTGCTGGACAGGCTGGCGCAGCGTCCCGGAGGCACGGCGGACCTGATCGAAGACTTCGCCGCGGGCATTCCGGTCGAAGTGATCGGCAACCTGCTGGATGTGCCGGCGCCAGACCGAACCCCGCTTCGGGCCTGGTCGCTGGCCATCCTGTCGGCGCTCGAACCCGCCCCCTCGGCGGCCACGCTGGCCGAAGGCCACGCGGCGGTCACCGACTTCAGCGAACTGCTCCGCGGTCTGATCGCGCACCGCAGGCGACACCCCGGAGATCCCGAGGCCGATGTGCTGACCCGGCTGCTGCAGGGAGACGGCAGCCCCGACGGCGCCTTCACCGAGACCGAGCTGCTGCACAACTGCATCTTCCTGCTCAACGCCGGGCACGAGACGACCACCAACCTCATCGGCAACGGCGTGCACGCACTGCTGACCCACCGCGAGGCGCTTCAGCAGCTGCAGGCCGACCCGGGGCTGCTGGGCACCGCGGTCGAGGAACTGCTGCGCTTCGAAAGCCCGCTGCAGCTGAACAACCGCCTGAGCGATGCGCCGATCGAGCTGCGCGGCGCGACCCTGCCGCCCGGCACCTTCATCACGCTCGCCGTGGGCGCAGCCAACCGCGACCCATCCGTCTTCCCCGACCCGGACCGCCTGGACCTGGCGCGCAAGCCCAATGCCCACCTGGCCTTCGGCCATTCGGCCCATGCCTGTGCCGGCATGAACGTGGCCCGGCTGGAAGCGCGGGTGGCCATCGGGCGGCTGGTTCAGCGCTTTCCGAAGCTTTCGCTCGCCGGCCCGGCGGTGCGCGACCGCCGGGTGCGTTTCCGCGGCTTCTCGCGGCTGCCGGTGCAGATCGGCTGAAGCGCAGGGTCAGCCGGTGCGCCGGGCCCAGTCGTCCGGGTCGAAGCCCACGGTCAGCGCGCCATCGGACCACTGCACGATCGGGCGGCGGATCAGGCCCGGGTGGGCCTGCATCAGCGCGCAGGCGCTGGCGCTGTCGACCACCGCGGCACGGGTGGCCTCGTCCAGGCCGCGCCAGGTCGTGCCGCGCGTGTTCACCAGGGCCTGCCAGCCCAGCGTGTCGCAGGCCGCCTGCAGCCAGGCGGCGTCGGTGCCGTCGCGGCGGAAGTCGTGGAAGCGGGCCACCACGCCGCGCTCGGCCAGCCACCCGCGGGCGCGGCGGACGGTGTCGCAGTTGGGAATGCCGTGAAGGGTGATGGACGTGGACGTGGACATGGACATGGAGTCGGGCCTTCAGCTGCGGTCGCTGGCACCGGCGTCGCAGCGCGGGTCGATGCCATAGGCCGGCTGGCGCACCCGGCCATCGATCATCGACACCTGGAACCACAGGCAATTGTTGCCGTTGTCGAAGCGCCAGCTCCACACCTCCCCGCCCTGCAGGCCGCCGCCGCGCACCTCGGCGGGCCGGCCAATGCGCTGCAGCACCGAGTCGGCGCTGTCGCCGTCGCGCAGCGTGGCGAACTGGCGCTCGGTCAGCACCTGATCGCTGCGGCGCACGCGGCCGTCGGGGCCGAGGTCGAGCATCCAGGTGTGCAGGCCGAAGGGTCCGCGGGCAAACTCCAGCCGTGTGCTCCCGTCCGGCAGGGTGTAGCGGCCAGTGGCCGCGCCCATGGCACGCTCCACCTCCGCCGCGGTCTGGCCCACGACGCCGGCCGGCGGCGCGTAGCCGCTGCAGGCGCCGAGCACCAGTGCCAGTGCCAGCAGGCCCGGTGCCACCCAGCGCACGCCGGAACCGAAGCGTCCCCTGGCAGGGACACCCCGTCCCGGCCCTTGATCCTCGAGAGTCGCCAAACGATCGACCATGAAAACCTCCTCATCAGAACCCCAGGCCCCCGCCACCCCGGCAAGGCCCCTGCCCAGCTGGCTGCTGCCCCTGGGACACGGCATCCACGCGGTGGACACCGGCTTTCACCGCGACGCCTTCGACGCCGCCTACCTGATGGTGCACCAGGGCCGCGCGCTCTTCATCGACACCGGCACGAACCCCGGCGTTGTGCGCCTGCTCGAAGCGCTCGAGGTGCTGGGCATCGCACGCGACGCGGTGGACTGGGTGATTCCCACCCACGTCCACCTCGACCATGCCGGTGGCGCGGGGCTCCTGATGCAGGAACTGCCGGCTGCGCGGCTGCTGATCCACCCCCGCGGCGCGCGCCACATGGCTGACCCTTCGGCCCTGGTGGCCGGTGCCACGGCCGTCTACGGCGCGGCCGAGATGGCGCGCTCCTATGGCCGCATCCTGCCCATCGCGCCCGACCGCATCAACACCTCCTCGGACGGGCAGTGGCTGGACTGGCACGGGCGACGCCTGCTGCTGCTGGACACCCCGGGCCATGCGCGGCATCACCACTGCATCTGGGACGAGACCAGCCGCGGCTGGTTCACCGGCGACACCTTCGGCCTGAGCTACCGCGAGTTCGACACCGCGCGCGGACCCTGGCTGCTGCCCACCACCACGCCGGTGCAGTTCGAGCCCGACGCGCTCAAGCAGTCCATCGGCCGGCTGCTCGCGCTGCAGCCCGAGTGCCTGTACCTGACGCATTTCAGCCGCATCGGGCCGGATGCCGCCCTGGTGCAGCGCCTGGGGGCGGAGTTCCTGGAGCAGCTCGACGAGCTGGTCGACATGGCCCGAAGCGCCGAGCGCGACGCCGCGCCCGAGGCCCGCCATGCGGCCCTCTGCGAGGGCCTGGCCGCGCTGATGCTGCGACGGGTGCGGGCCAACGGCTGCGAACTGGACGACGCCGCCGCCCGCGCGCTGCTGGCACTGGACGTGGAATTGAACGCCCAGGGCCTGGGCGTCTGGCTGGACCGGGAGGCGCGGGCATGAACACCGACATCCGCTACGGACTGAGCGGCCGGCGCATCGTCATCACCGGCGCCGCGCAGGGCATAGGCGCGGCCTGCGCGCGGCGGCTGGCGGCCGAGGGCGCCCGGCTGGAACTCTGGGACATCGACCAGGACGCCGGCGAGGCGCTGGCCGCCCAGCTGCGCAGCCAGGGCGTGCCGGCCACCTTCCGCCGCTGCGACGTCGCCTCCGCCGCCCAGGTGCAGGCGGCCACCAGCGCCGCGGTGGCCGCGCTCGGCGGGCTGGACGGCCTGGTGAACAACGCGGGCATCTTCCGGGCCGCCGATTTCCTGAGCCTGAGCGAAGCCGACTGGGACGCGGTGATCGCCGTCAACCTCAAGGGCAGCTTCCTGGTGGGCCAGGCCGTCGCCCGGGTGATGGCCGCGCAGCCGCTCGCCGCGGAAGGCCCGGGCGCCCGGCGTGCAGGCCGCGGTGCGATCGTCAACATGAGTTCGGTCAACGGGGTGATGGCCATTCCGTCCATCGCCAGCTACAACGCCAGCAAGGGTGGCGTGGACCAGCTCACCCGGGTGATGGCGCTGTCGCTGGCCGACCTGGGCATCCGGGTGAATGCGGTGGCCCCCGGCACCATCGCCACCGAACTGGCCGCCCGTGCGGTGCTCGGCAGCGCCGAGGCCCGCGAGCGCATCCTGGGCCGCACGCCGCTGCGGCGCCTGGGCGAGCCCTCCGAGGTGGCCGACGCCGTGGCCTGGCTGCTGTGCGACGCGAGTTCCTACCTCACCGGCGAGATCGTCTACGTGGACGGCGGCCGGCGTGCGCTGAACTACACCGTCGCGCCCGCCTGATCGCCACCACCTGCGCCGCCCCTTCAGCCGGCGGCCGCTCCCAGCGCCGCCGCCTCGCGCGCCAGTTGCGTGATCAGCGCCCAGTCGCCTCGGGCCATGGCATCGGCCGGCGTCAACCACGACCCGCCGCACACCGGCACATTGGGCAGCGCCAGGAACTGCGGCGCCGTGGCCGCCGTCAGCCCGCCGGTGGGGCAGAAGGCCACGTCCGGGAAGGGGCCGGCCAGGCCCTTGAGCAAGGGCACGCCGCCCACGGCGACGGCCGGGAAGAGCTTGAGGAAACGCAGACCGTCGTCACAGGCCGCCATGACCTCGCCCGCGGTGGCCACGCCCGGCAGCAGCGGCAGCGACACCGCCCGGCAGGCCTGTCCCAGGGCTGCGGTGTAGCCCGGGCTCACCGCGAAGCGGCTGCCGGCGTTGGAGGCCGACACCGCATCGGCTGCGCTGCGCAGGGTGCCCGCGCCGACGATGGCCTCGGGCAGGTGGCGCGCAATGGCCTCGATGGCCGCCAGGGCCACCGGCGTGCGCATCGTCACCTCCAGCACGCGCACGCCACCGGCGAGCAGCGCTTCGGCCATCGGCACCGCCTGCTCCAGGCGGTCGACGACGATCACCGGAATGACCGGGCCGTGGCGGGTGAGTTCCAGGGTGTCCAAGCGAGTCTCCAGCCCGAAGGCAGTTCAAGAAGGGTGATGGGGGCCGGCGCACGGCGCCTCGGCGAAGGCCGTCAAAGCCAGGTGACGGCGCCTTCCTCGGCACTGCGCACATTGCGCCGCAGGCCGGCGAAGAGCTCCCGGCCCAGCCCATGGCCGTTCTCTTCGCGCTGCGCGTCGTCCAGGGTGGCGGGCGTGCGCGCGGCCCACTCGGCGGCATCGACCAGCAGGTCGAGCGTGCCCGCACGCGCATCCAGCCGGATCAGGTCGCCATCGCGCAGGCGTGCGATCGCCCCGCCGGCCAGGGCCTCGGGGCTCACATGGATGGCCGCAGGCACCTTGCCCGATGCACCGCTCATGCGCCCGTCGGTGACGAGCGCCACGCGAAAGCCCCGCCCTTGCAGCACGCCCAGGGCCGGCGTCAGCTTGTGCAGCTCGGGCATGCCATTGGCCATCGGCCCCTGGAAGCGGACCACGGCGACGAAATCGCATTCGAGGCTGCCCGCCTTGAAAGCCTCCAGCATCGCCTCCTGGGTGTGGAAGATGCGCGCCGGGGCTTCGATGACCTGCCGGTCCTCGGGAACGGCGGACACCTTGATCACCGCACGGCCGATGGGTCCGGTGAGCAGCTGAAGGCCGCCGGTGGGGCTGAAGGGCGCGTCGTGCGGCCGCACGATGCTGTCGTCCGGCGAGACCTCGGGCAGGGCCTGCCACTCGAGGCGACGGTCGGCATCGAGCGCCGGCACCCGGGCATAGGCCGCAAGGCCCTCGGCATCCACGGTGGCGACATCCGCATGCATCCAGCCCCCGGCCAGCAGCTCGCGGATGATCCAGCCCGGGCCGCCGGCGGCCTGGAACTGGTTCACGTCGGCCACGCCGTTCGGATAGACCCGGGCGATCAGCGGCGTGCCGTGCGACAGCTCGGCGAAATCGGTCCAGTCGATGAGGATGCCGGCCGAGCGGGCCACCGCCACCCAGTGGATCAGGTGGTTGGTCGACCCACCGGTGGCCAGCAGCGCGAGCATCGCGTTGACGATGCTGCGCTCGTCCACCAGGCGGCCAATGGGCAGGAAACGCTCGCCGCGCGACAGCGCCACCGCACGCCGCACCGCGTCGCGGGTCAGCGCCTCGCGCATCTGCGCATGCGGGTGCACGAAGGCCGTTCCCGGCACATGCAGTCCCATGGCTTCCAGCAGCATCTGGTTGCTGTTGGCCGTGCCGTAGAAGGTGCAGGTGCCCGGCCCGTGGTAGGCGGCGCTCTCGGCCTGGAGCAGCTCTTCGCGTCCCACCCGGCCTTGCGCATGCTGCTCGCGGACCTGGGTCTTCTCGGTGTTGGACAGCCCCGTGGACATCGGCCCCGCCGGCACGAAGACCGTGGGCAGGTGGCCGAAGTGGAGTGCGCCGATCAGCAGCCCCGGCACGATCTTGTCGCACACGCCGAGCATCAGCGCGGCGTCGAAGACGTCGTGGCTCAGCGCGATGGCCGTTCCCATGGCGATGGTGTCGCGCGAGAACAGGCTGAGCTCCATGCCCGGCAGGCCCTGGGTGACGCCGTCGCACATGGCGGGAACCCCGCCGGCCACCTGGACCGTGGCACCCAGGCGGGCCGCTTCGTCGCGGATGAGGTCGGGGAATCGCTCGTAGGGCTGGTGGGCCGACAGCATGTCGTTGTAGGCGGTGACGATGCCCAGGTGGGGCGAGCGCTCGGCCACGATGCGCAGCTTGTCCGGCGCCGGCAGCGCCGCGAAGGCATGCGCCACGTTGGCGCAACCCATGCGGTCGCTGCCCCGGCGCCGGCCGGCCAGACGGTCGAGCCGGGCGAGGTAGGCGCTTCGGGTGGCCGCGCTGCGTTCGACGATGCGCTGGGTGACCTCTTGGACGACCGGCTTCATGGGGTGATCTCCTGGCGCACGGCGCTGGCGGGGAAGCATCGCCACCGGCACGGCGGCGAAGGGGCAGCGAAGCCTGGACCGAAATTCGGGCTTGCCTGTCTGTAACTCATGGGTCAATTTACCTGTAACTTGATTACATCGTCAAGACTTGGCGATCGCGGGTCAAGGTCTAGGGCATACGACCGTCGGCCGCCTGACGTGGGGCCTGGGGGCGCGAGACAATCGGCCCCGGGCATGCCCTGCCCGGCTTCCGACAGATCCCGATGGCCCGCCAAGATCCGGCTCCTGCCAGCCCCGACCGCGCCGACCCGGATGACCGGACGGGCCCCGCCCACGGCGCATTGACCGGGGCGTCGCGGGCGGGATCGTCCGCCAGCGCAGAGCCCCACCCGGCCTGGCGCGACCCACTGCCCATGCTCGAACACACGCTGCAGGAGTGGCACGTGGGATGCCGACACGGCCGCCTGGGCCCTGACCTCTGGCTGTTCGGCTATGCCTCGCTGATCTGGCGCCCCGAGTTCGCCTGCGATGAACACCGCGCCGCCCGCGTGCATGGCTGGCACCGCAGCCTGCAGATGCACTCGCGGGTGAACCGCGGCACGCCGCAACGGCCCGGGCTGGTGTTCGCGCTGCTGTCGGGCGGCTCCTGCCGCGGCATGGTCTACCGGGTGGACCGGCACCGCGCGGAAGCCGAACTGCGGCGCCTGTGGGACCGCGAGATGCCCAATGGCGTCTACGACCCGCGCTGGCTGGAATGCCGGACCGCGCAAGGGCCGGTGCGGGCGCTGGCCTTCACCTTGAGCCGCCGCAGCCCCGCCTGGGCCGGCACGATGGACGAGGCGCAGATGCTGGCGCTGCTGGGCGAAGCGCGGGGCCGCTTCGGCACCACCCTCGACTACCTGGTGGAGACGGCGCGATGCCTGCGCGAACGGGGCATCCACGACCGGGAGATCGAAAGGCTGATGCGGCTGGCTCGCCGCGGCGGCCTGACCGTCTGAGGGGCCGCTGCCGCGGGCCCGTGGCCTGCGCTCAGCGCAGTTCGGGATCGGTGGCGGCGCCCCGCTCGAAGGCCAATCGCAGCGCGTCCAGGTCGGCCTCGGTGTCCACGCCCAGCAGCGCGCCCGGATCGTCCACCGCCACCGCCTGAGCCGGGTAGCGCGCGACGATGCGCCGTGCGCCTTCATCGCCGCTCAGGCCGATGAGTTCGGAATAGAGCTCCGCGGAGAAGCCCACCGGATGCCCGCGGCGTCCGCGGTGCTGGGCATAGGTGACCGGGTGGTCGCGCAGCGCCTGCGCGACGGCCAGCAGCGTGGACGGGCGAACCAGGGCGAGGTCGGCCGGCAGCACCAGCCAGCCCGAGGCCTGGGGCCGGGCCGATACGCCCAGCGCCACCAGCCTGCCGATGTTCAGCGCCGACTCGCCGTGGCCATTGCCGCCCGCGTCGGGCACCTCCACCACGTCGCGCTGGGCCACGACCCGCGTGGCCGCGCCCATCAGCCGGCCCGTGGTGACGACCACCAGGGGCAGACCGCTGGCCAGCGCCTGCTGCAGCGTGGCACCCAGCACGGTGGAGCCACCCAGGGGTTCAAGCAGCTTGTGCTGGACCCCCTGGTACTGCCTGCCCCGTCCCGCCGCCACCACCACGATCACGGGCATGGGCCCCATCCGCTTCCCTTCGATGCGATGTGCGCACGCCAGACTGCGCGTGCGACGACGCTGAAGGATTCCAGCGCGACGCCCCGAGGGCCACTAGGAGCATCACTGTCCGGGCAAGCCCTAGGGCTCCAGCGGCTGGGCCGCGGAGGGCGGACCGAAGCGATTGGCGAAGGCCTGGCCCGGCAGCAGCATGATCACCAGCAGGGCCAGCAGACCCAGGCCGGGCACGAAGAACAGCAGCTGCCACCAGCCGCTTCGACCGGTGTCGTGCAGGCGCCGGGACGTGGCGGCCAGGAAGGGCAGCAGGTGCACCAGCGTGAACAGTGCCGACGCGACCGATGCGGCGTTGCGCCCGGCGATGTCCCACACCGCGCTCACCACCGCGGAGAACAGCAGCACGCAGGCGATGAACCAGCCGAACTCCCGGCGGTGGGCACGGCCCGCGAAATCGAAGCTGCGGCGCATGGCCGCGAGATACCAGTCCACCGCCCCTCCCCCTGGCCGGATGGATGGCCCGGCTCGCCCGCATTGTCCTTTGACCCCGCGCGGGGCGGCCCGGGGCCCCGTTGCTATCCTGACTGGATGAACCTCCCCGACCTCAGGAAGAGCTATGAACTCGGCGAACTGGACGAGTCCGTGGCCGAAGGCGACCCGATGCGCCAGTTCGGACGCTGGCTCGATGAGGCCATCGCCGCCGCGCTGCCCGAGCCCAACGCGATGACGCTGGCCACCGTCGGGCCCGACGGTCGTCCCTCCACCCGCATCGTGCTGATCAAGGGCTGCGATGCGCGGGGCATCGTCTGGTACACCAACCACCACAGCCGCAAGGGCCGCGAACTGAGCGCACACCCGGTCGCCGCGCTGCAGTTCCACTGGGTCGAGCTCGAACGCGTGGTGCGCATCGAGGGGCGCGTCGAACGCGTGTCGGACGAGGAGGCCGACGCCTATTTCGCCAGCCGACCCCTGGACTCCCGCATCGGTGCCTGGGCGTCGCCCCAGAGCGAGGTCATCGCCTCGCGGGCGGTGCTGGTGGCCAATGCGGCGCGTTACGGCGCCCAGTTCCTGATGAACCCGCCGCGCCCGCCGCACTGGGGCGGCTGGCGCCTGGTGCCCGACCGCTGGGAGTTCTGGCAAGGCCGCAAGAGCCGGCTGCACGACCGCCTGCAATACCGGCTGCAGCCCGATGCCAGCTGGCTGCGTGAGCGCCTGGCGCCATGAGCCCCGAAGCCGCGGATGCCTTCTTCGCCACGCTGCAAGGCGCCAACCCCCATCCCCAGACCGAACTCGAGTACGCGAGCGTGTTCGAGCTGCTCGCCGCGGTGCTGCTGTCGGCCCAGTCCACCGACGTGGGCGTGAACAAGGCCACGCGACGCCTGTTCGCCGTGGCCAACACGCCGCAGCGCATCGTCGCGCTGGGGCTGCCCGCCCTCACCGAGCACCTGCGCACCATAGGCCTGTACCGCAACAAGGCGAAGAACCTGCTCAAGACCTGCGAGATCCTGCTGGCCGAGCACGGCGGACGGGTGCCCCGCTCGCGCGAGGCGCTGCAGGCCCTGCCCGGCGTGGGTCGCAAGACGGCCAACGTGGTGCTCAACGTGGCCTTCGGGGAACCCACGCAGCCGGTGGACACCCACGTGTTCCGCGTGTCCAACCGCACCGGGCTGGCGCCGGGCTCCACGCCGGCCAGCGTCGAGCAGGGGCTGGAGCAGCGCGTGCCCGAGCCCTATCGCGTGGGCGCCCACCACTGGCTCATCCTGCATGGGCGCTATGTGTGCACCGCCCGGGCACCGCGTTGCCTGGCCTGTCCGGTGGCCGCGTACTGCGATGCGTTCCGACAGGCAGCAGGCGATCCCTCGCGGGTGCGCTGAGGCGGCCTGCACCTCGCAAGCGCAGCGCTGCGAAATGGCGTCCTGCAGGCCTTCATTTCCAGTGGCCACCCGCGCACGCGGGGCCTAGAGTCAAACCCCATGAGCAGCACCGCGGGTGCGCTGCATCTCATCTCGCGGCAACTCGACCGCGGCGAGATCGACGGCGAACAGTTCCTCTTGTCCTTCACGCGCACGCTGGCCCGGGTCATCGGCTGCTCGCGTGCGGGGGTGTGGGTGTTCGCCGATCCGCCGGTGCATCGGCGGCTGCGCTGCCTGGCCATGCACGACGCGGTGCTCGACCGTGCGGTCCACGCCGACGACATGAGCGGACCTGCCGATGCGGCCTACTTCGACGCGCTCGGCCGCGATGGCTGGGTCAACGCACCGGATGCCTGGAACCACCCCGCCACCCGGTGTTTCCGCGCCGACTACCTCGAGCCGCTGGATGTGCGCTCGGTGCTGGACGTCGGCTACTCGATCAACGGAGTCCCCATCGGCATCTTCAGCTGCGAGCAGGTGGGCTCCATCCAGACGTGGAACGGGCGGCAGCTGCAGCTGCTGCGGGCCATCGGGCCGCGGGCCGCCTTGAGCCTGATCACCGCCAGCAGCGGCCGCAGCCTGGACACCCAGCCCGGCGCCCTGTTCGAGCCTCGGGACCCGGCGGCGCGACTGACCCGGGTGCTGCCGCTGCAGTAGGAGCGGACATCGGGGCGACCTAGAATCGCGCCCTTCAGTCACCTCGTCACCGCCCTGGGGCATGGCCCCGGCGGGATCCCTTGCCCCCATGGCGTCCTTTGCAGCCCTGCTCGACCGCCTCGACCGGCTTTTGCTGCGCTACGAGGAGGCCCAGCGCCGACAGAGCCTGCTCGAATCCCAGGTGCAGGCGCTGACGCTCGAACGCGACAGCCTGCGCTCGCGTCTGGCCGCCGCGCGGGGCCGCATCGACGCCTTGCTCGACCGCATCCCCAGCGAACGGCAGGAGCTTTCCGAGTCGGGCGCTGCGCGTGAACCCGCCGCACCTGAACCCGCCGCACCTGAACCCGCGAATCCGCCCGCCGAACCGCCCGCCGGAGCGCCCACACCGTGAAGCAGATCGAGGTCACCATCCTGGGCCAGAGCTATGTGCTGGCCTGTCCCGACGGCGGCGAGCCCGCCTTGATGCAGGCCGTGTCCCAGGTGGACCGCGAGATGACCGCCATCCGCGACGCGGGGCGGGTGCGCGCGCGTGAGCGCATCGCCGTGCTCTCGGCGCTGAACCTGGCCTATCAGCTCGCCGAGCGGCCGGTGCTGGCGGCCGATGCGGTGGTCGTCGAACCGCAGGCACTGGCCGACGCCATCGCCCGCATCGACCAGGCCATCGGCGAGGATGGCCAACTGATCTGAAATGCCGCGCGGCCCATCGCCCGGCGCTTCGGGCGATGCGCGTATATTGGGCCCGTCCGTCGCGTCCGCGTGGGCTTTTAGTTCCTTGAACCGATGCTCTCGCGAGCCAGGGCTTGGAACATCGCCCGGTGGGTGTGATCGTCTCGCGTCAGACGAACCCGAAGCCGGGCTGACCTCGCCCACCTGAATCCCCTGGGTTCAGGAATGCGGCCCACGGTTCGCGGCGGACACCCCCCACTCAAACCCATGCCTGCTGCTGCGGACCTCCCGGTCTTCGTCTTCCTCTGCGTGTCGCTCGGCCTGCTGAGCGGGCTGCTTGCCGGCCTGCTGGGCATCGGCGGGGGCATCGTGCTGGTGCCGGGTCTCACGCTCATCATCGGCCGGGCCAGCGGCTTTTCCCACGACACCGGCGTGAAGATCGCCATCGGCACCTCGCTGGCCATCATCGGCTTCACCGCCATCGCCTCCATGCGGGCCCACCACCGACGCGGCGCCGTGCGCTGGGACTGGGTGGCCTGGCTGGCGCCGGGCATCATGGTGGGCTCCATCGCGGCGGCGCAGGTGGCCCACCGCCTGCCCTCTGACCTGCTGGTGCTGGCCTTCTGCGGCTTCGTCCTGTTCTCGGCCCAGCGCCTGTGGCGCGGGTCGGCGGCCGGCGCGGCGAAGGCCACCGGCGCCCCGCCCGAGGAGACGGTGCCGGCCTCCCGGGCGGGGCTGCTGCCACGGCTTTTCGGCGGCTTTGCCATCGGTTCGGCGGGGGCGCTGGTCGGCGCGGGGGGCGCCTTCATCTCGGTGCCCCTGCTGCGACGCCAGCAGGTGCCCATCCATGCGGCCATCGGCAGCTCGGCCGCCCTGGGCCTGCCGGTCGCGGTGACCGGTGCGCTCGCCTATGCGGCCACCGGCATGAAGGACCCGCTGCTGGCCGGACATTCGGCGCTGGTGGGTTATGTGCACCTGCCAGCCCTGGGGGCCACGGCGGTGGGCGCGATGCTGGCCGCGCCGTGGGGCGCGCGCCTGGCCCACGCACTGGACCGTCGCCGGCTGGAGCGCTCGTTCAGCCTGCTGCTGGCGGTGCTGGCGGGCTGGATGCTCTGGCGAACCCTGAGCCACTGAAATGCAGCCCGGCCGGCCGGGGAAACGGCACCGCGGCCAGCGCCACCTGGCCCGGACCGCGGGCGCGGGCGCGCATCAGCGCCTGCTCGGCGCGCTCGACGAGGGCCGGGCGATCGGCGGTGGTGTGCGGATAGCCCGCCAGGCCGATGGACACCGACAGCCCCAGCGACTGGCCCTGCTCGCTGACGGCGTAGCGCGCGCACTGCTGGCGCAGCGCCTCGGCACGGCCATAGGCGACGGCCAGCCCGACGCCTGACCACAGCACGGCCGTGCAGCGCGGGCCGCAGCGGCAGGCGGAATCCATCGCCCGGGTGTTGGCCAGCACCAGGCGCTCGACGGCCGCCTGCAGCGCTTCGGTCTGTTCGGCGGTGGGTGGTGGTTCGCCGGGGGGCGGGTCGTCCAGCTCAACGAACATCAGAACGAACTCGCGCCGCTCGCGGGCGGACAGGTCGAACTCGCGGCGCAGCAGCGTGGCGAAGGTGGCATCGAAGGGCCGGTGGGTCGACGCAGGCAGCGAGGAGTCGTTGCGCAGGCGGTCGACCAGGCGCTGTTCCTGTTCGATCTGGCTGCGCAGCAGCGCCAGGGTGCGCTCCTGCTCGTCGGCAGCCGAGCGGTCGGTCCACAGCGAGGCGACGATGCGCGGCTCGCCGCCGCCGGCGGGCGACACCACCACGCGCAGCGCATCGAAGTGACGCCGCTCGCCGCGCCATTCGAAACGGTGGCGCGTCTGGGAGGGCTGGGGATGCTGCGCCAGCGCGGTCTGGTCGGCCGCCCGCAAGGCGGCGGCCCGGGGCGCGGACAGCAGCTGAGCGTCGGTGCGACCCACCACCTCGGCCACGCGGCGGCCGAAGAGCGCGGCCATCGGCGGGTTCACATGCAGGTAGACACCCGTGCTGGCGTCCTTCAGGGCCAGCGGATGGGCGCCCAACTGCGCATGCTGTCGAAGCAGGGGCTCGGCCAGCGCCTCCAGGCCCGGCGGCCATGCGTTGCCCGAGACGGCGGTGTCGTCGGCTGGCCCGGAGGAGGTCGACGCGTTGGCAATGGGGGAGGCATTCACCGGCTCGATTATCGAGCCGCCACCGCGGGCAAGGTCCCCCCGGAAATCGGGCGTCACGGGGTCGCGCGGCGCTCGAGCAGCGGACGCACCTCGGCGTCGGCTGCAGCGCGCGGGCGGTCGGCCGGCAGCTCGCGCAGCGGCTCGACCGGCACCATGCGCTGGGACCGCTCGGCCAGCTGCTGGTAGGCGCGGGTGCCCGAGCGCTTCCACTGGAGTTCCTCGGGCGTCAGGGGCCGCAGCACCCGGGCCGGCACGCCGGCAACGAGGTGGCCGTCGGGCACCTCGAAGCCCGCCTTGACGAAGCTCGATGCGGCGACGAAGGCATCCGCACCGATGCGGGCCTTGTCCATCACCACTGCATTCATGCCGATCAGCGCATTGCGCCCGACCACGCAGCCGTGCAGCACCGCACCGTGACCGACATGGCCGTCCTCCTCGACCCGCGTGTCGGCCCCGGGGAAGCCATGCATCACGCAGGTGTCCTGGACGTTGGATCCGGCCTCGAGCACGATGCGGCCGAAATCGCCCCGCAGGCTCGCCACCGGCCCTACATAGCAGCGCGGGCCGATGACCACATCGCCGATCAGCACGGCCGTCGGGTGCACATAGGCTTCGGGGTGCACCACCGGAATCCAGTCGTCGAGTCGGTAGCAGGGCACGGGGCGGCTCCTTTGAGCGGTTGGTCGGCGCTGAAGATAATCGACCGACCGACCCGCCTTGCTGACTGGACCCGTGATGAGCCCTTCCGATGCCGCCCCCCCGCCTTTGCTCGTGGCTCAGCGCGACGCCGTGCGCACCCTGACGCTGAACCGGCCCCAGGCGCTGAACAGCTTCAACGGCGAGCTGCACGCCGCGTTGATGCAGGCACTGGACGACGCCGCGGCCGACCGCAGCGTGCGCTGCGTGGTGATCACCGGGGCCGGGCGGGGCTTCTGCGCCGGCCAGGACCTGTCCGACCCGGCGATGGCCGCACCGGCCGGCGGCCCGGCCGAAGGCACGTCCATCGGACGGTTGATCGAGGAACGCTACGCGCCGCTGGTGATGAAGCTGCGTCAATTCCCCACGCCCCTGGTGGCGGCGGTCAACGGCGTGGCCGCGGGTGCCGGCGCGAACTTCGCCCTCAACTGCGACCTGGTGGTCGCGGCCCGCTCGGCGAGCTTCCTTCAGGCCTTCTCCAAGATCGGACTGATTCCGGACTGCGGCGGCACCTGGCTGCTGCCGCGGCTGGCCGGGCGGGGCCGGGCGCTGGGCCTGGCGATGCTCGGGGACCGCCTCCCGGCCGAGCAGGCGGCGGCCATGGGCCTGGTGTGGCAGGTCTGCGACGACGAGCAGCTGCAGGCCACCGCGGCGGCGCTGGCCGACCGCCTGGCCGCACTGCCCACCGCGGCGCTGGTGCAGACGCGCCTGGCGCTGGACAAGGGCGGGCAGGTGGACATGGCCGAGGCGCTGGCCCATGAGGCGCGCGTCCAGGACGAGCTCGGACGCTCGGCGGACAGCCGCGAGGCCGTGCAGGCCTTCCTCGAGCGGCGCCCGGCCCGTTTCGCGCCGCGCTGAGGCCGCGCAAGGCGCTTCGGGGGCTGGCTGCGTCGTCGCCCGGCGGGCGGTGGTCGGGTCGGGTCGGGGCGGGCAGTTCGTTGGGGTTTGGGGCTGGGTGTGCCCGGGGCTTGCAAGATGCGCTACGCACTGGGCTATACTCCAAGGCTTTTCGCACCACCCTCAACCGATCAAAACCGATCAATGACCACCATTCGCGTCAAAGAGAACGAGCCCTTCGATGTGGCACTGCGCCGCTTCAAGCGGACGATCGAGAAGCTTGGCCTCTTGACAGACCTGCGCGCCCGTGAGTTCTACGAGAAGCCCACGGCCGAGCGCAAGCGCAAGAAGGCGGCCGCCGTGAAGCGCCACTTCAAGCGTGTTCGCAGCATGCAGCTGCCCAAGAAGCTGTTCTGAGCCTTCACGCTCAGCCACAAGCCCGCGCCTGACGCGGGTTTTTTTGTGTCTGCACCGCCCCCCCCACCGCACGCCCTCCTCCGCCCCCATGACGATCAAACTGCGCATCCAGGACGACATGAAGGCGGCCATGCGGGCCAAGGACGCCGACCGGCTGCTGACCATCCGCGGCCTGCTGGCCGCGATCAAGCAGCGCGAGGTGGACGAGCGCATCGAACTGGACGATGCGGCGGTGGTGGCCGTGCTCGACAAGCTGGTGAAGCAGCGCAAGGACTCCATCGCGCAGTTCGGCGCCGCCGGCCGCACCGATCTGGTCGACAAGGAAACCGCTGAACTGGCCGTGCTGAACGGCTATCTCCCGGCCCGGCTGGACGAGCAGGCCATCCGCGCGGAGGTCGAGGCGCTGGTCGTCGAGCTGGGGGCCGAGGGTCCGTCCGCACTTGGCAAGGTGATGGCCGCTGCGAAACTCCGGCTGGGCGGCAAGGCCGACATGGCTGCTGTCTCCGCTGCCGTCAAGAAAGCCCTCCAGGGCTGACCTGACGGCCGCAACCGCCCCCGGTACACCGAGAAATCCCGCCGATCGGCCCATCCGGCCGGTTGGCAGTCGTCGCCGTGGCGCGCCACCCCGCGCCAGGTACCCCCAGGAGCGTCAAGATGAAATCCCTGCTGGGCCTGTCGGCCCTGATCGACACCATCAACGAGTGGATCGGCAAGATCATCATGTGGCTGATCCTCGCCACCGTGGTCATCAGCGCCGGCAACGCCATCCTGCGCAAGGCCTTCGACCTCGGCTCGAACGCCTCGCTGGAAATCCAGTGGTACCTCTTCGCGGCGGTGTTCATGCTCGGCTCGGGCTATGTGTTCCTGCGCAATGCCCATGTGCGCATCGACTTCATCTCCTCGCGGCTGTCCAAGCGCACCAACGCGATCATCGACCTGCTGGGCATCCTCGTCTTCACCATCCCGCTGTCGATCATCCTGATCCAGATGTCCTGGCCGGTGTTCGCCCGCGCACTCGCATCCGGTGAGATGAGCCAGAACGCGGGCGGCCTGATCCGCTGGCCGGTGCTGATGCTCATTCCGGTGGGTTTCGCCATCCTGGCCACCCAAGCCTTCTCCGAAGGCATCAAGCGGGTGGCCTTCCTCACCGGCCACCGCGCCGAGCCCTTCAGCGTCGAGCACGACAAGTCCGAGGAGGAGATCCTCGCCGAGGAACTGGCCGCCAAGATCGAAGCGGAGCAGCGTGCGGCTGCCCGCGCGCCGGCCACGGGAGCGCGTTGATGATCGAGTTCATTTCCAACAACTTCGTCCCGCTGATGTTCGCGGGGCTGTTCTTCTTCCTGCTCACCGGCATTCCGGTGGCCTTCGGCCTGGCGGCCACCGGCCTGATGTTCGGCTTCATCGGCATGGAGGTCGGGCTCTTCCCGTCCAACATGTTTCAGGCGCTGCCGCTGCGGGTGTTCGGCATCATGCAGAACGACACGCTGCTGGCCATCCCCTTCTTCACCCTGATGGGCATCATCCTCGAGCGCTCCGGCATGGCCGAGGACCTGCTCGAGACGGTGGGCCAGGTGTTCGGTCCGCTGCGGGGCGGCCTGGCGGTGGCGGTCATCCTGGTGGGGGCGCTGCTGGCGGCCACCACCGGCGTGGTGGCGGCGGCCGTCATCTCGATGGGCCTGATCTCGCTGCCCATCATGCTGCGCTACGGCTACAACCGCACGCTGGCCACCGGGACCATCACCGCGTCGGGCACCTTGGCGCAGGCCATTCCGCCCTCGCTGGTGCTGATCGTGCTGGCCGACCAGCTCGGCCGCTCGGTGGGCGACATGTACGCCGGCGCGCTGATCCCGGGCCTGCTGCTCGTGGGCCTGTACCTGCTCTTCGTGATCGCCGTGGCCATCGTCAAGCCGAGCTGGGCGCCCGCGCTGCCGCAGGAGGCGCGCATCTACCGGGAAACCAATGGCGCGAGCGGCCATGTGTCCCTGATCGCGCTGCTGGCCATCTGCGCAGCGGTGGGCTGGTACTGGACCACCGTCCACCAGGGCATCGTGAACCCGCTGGTGGGCCGCGGCGACCGGCCCGCGCCGGGCGACGAGGTGCTGATCAGCGCCATGACCGTGGCCTCCTTGCTCGCGCTGGTCCTGGCCATCGCCAACAAGGTGCTGCGCCTGGGGCTGCTGTCGCGCCTGGCCGAGCAGGTGACCTTCGTGCTGATCCCGCCGCTGGTGCTGATCTTCCTGGTGCTGGGCACCATCTTCCTGGGCATCGCCACGCCCACCGAAGGCGGGGCCATGGGCGCGGTGGGTGCGCTGCTGATGGCCTTCGGCCGGGGGCGCATGAACTTCAAGCTGCTCAAGCAGGGCCTGGACAGCACGGCCAAGCTCGCCACCTTCGTGCTCTTCATCCTGGTGGGCTCGACCGTCTTCAGCTTCACCTTCAACGCGGCCGACGGCCACATCTGGGTCGAGCACCTGTTCGATGCCCTGCCGGGCGGCGCGATGGGCTTCCTCATCGTCGTGAACGTGCTGGTGTTCATCCTGGGCATGTTCATCGACTTCTTCGAGATCGCCTTCATCGTGGTGCCGATCCTCGCGCCGGTGGCTGAGAAGATCCTGCCCGAGCTGATGCCGGGGGTGCCGGTCGACCAGATCATGATCTGGTTCGGCGTGATCATCGCGATGAACCTGCAGACCTCCTTCCTCACGCCGCCCTTCGGCTTCGCGCTGTTCTACCTGCGCAGCGTGGCGGCCAAGAAGGACTACAAGGACCGCGTCACCGGCGAGATGATCCCGGCGGTCACCACCGCGCAGATCTACAAGGGCTCGATCGCCTTCATCATCCTGCAGCTGATCATGGTGGGGGTGGTCATCGCCTTTCCGGGGCTGGTGTCGGACAACCTGGCACAGGAGGCGCAGACCATCGATGCGGACGCCGCGCTGGAGAAGATCCAGTCCGGCCGCGAGGCCTTGCAGCAGATGAGCCCCGGCGCGGCGGGCGCGGGCGAAGCGGGCGCTTCGGCCCCGGCCTCCGGCACCCCCGCCGAAGACCCGATGCGGGGCCTGCTCGATGCGCTGAAGCAGGACGCCGAGAAGAAGTGAGCCTGCGGCGGGCGGTGACGGCAAGGGTCGGGCCTCGTACCCTCCCGCGCCGACACCGCCGCCAGCGCCGACCACCCGCCGCCTCGCCCCGGACACGCCCTGCGCCGGGCGGGCGAAAAAAAACCCCGCCCAGGCGGGGTTTCTTCTTGGCCCTCACGCCAGACCCGGTGACGGGCCGGGCGGCGGCGCGGCTTACAGACGCTGCTTCTGCATGAAGTCGTCGAAGGTGGCCTCGGTGAAGCGGAACCACAGGTTGGCGTCGCGGCGGTAGGCCGAGTAGTCGTCGTACACCTTCTTCCAGCGCGGGTTGGTGCCGCTCAGGTCGCTGTACAGGGCCATCGACTCCTTGAAGGCCGCGTCCATCAGGTCCTTCGGGAAGGGGAAGAGCTTGGCGCCCGCGCCCACCAGGCGCTTGAGTGCCGCCGGGTTGCGCACGTCGTAGCGGGCCTGCATCTCGGTGGCCGCATAGGTGCAAGCGCACTCGAGGATGGTCTTGTACTCGGCGGACAGGCCGTTGAAGGCCTTGTCGTTGATGAAGAAGTCCAGCTGCGCGCCGCCTTCCCAGAAGCCCGGGTAGGCATAGTTCGGCGCGACCTTGGCGAAGCCGAGCTTCTCGTCGTCGTACGGGCCGATCCACTCGGCCGCGTCGATGGTGCCCTTCTCCAGTGCCTGGTAGATTTCGCCGCCCGGAATGTTCTGCGGCACCGCACCCAGGCGCTCCATCACCCGGCCGCCGAAACCGCCGACGCGGAACTTCTGGCCCTTCAGGTCGGCCAGCGAGTTGATCGGCTTGCGCCACCAGCCACCCATCTGGGCGCCGGTGTTGCCGCCGACGAAGTTCACCATGTTGTAGTCGGCGTAGAACTCACGCATGAGCTTCATGCCATTGCCTTCGAAGAACCAGGCGGTGAGCTGCCGCGAGTTCAGGCCGAAGGGAATGGCCGTGCCGATCGCGAAGGTCGGGTCCTTGCCGAAGAAGTAGTAGGGCGCGGTGTGCGCCATCTCGATGGTGGCGGCCTGCACGGCGTCGACCACGCCGAAGGCGGGCACGATCTCGCCCGGCGCGGCGATGCTGATGACCCAGCGGTTGTTGGTCATCTCGGCCACCTTCTTGGCCATGATTTCGGCGGCGCCGAAGATGGTGTCCAGCGACTTCGGGAAGCTAGAGGCGAGGCGCCAGCGCAGGGCGGCGCCCTGTGCGTGGACAGCCGGTGCAGCACCTGCGGCAAGAACACCGGCGATGCCGGCCGTGCGGATGAAGGAACGACGCTCGAGGGTCATGGCTCTCCTGGAATAGAAAGTGCGCCCGGGGGCTTGGGGCGGCGGATTCTATTCAGCGCCGTAGCCCTCGGCAGGAGTGCTTACCCTTCCGGTCGACCGGCCGGGCCCTGAGCTCAGTTGCCGGCCACCTTCATCCGGTCGACCAGCACCGAGCCTGTGGTGCGGCTGCCGCTGGTGTAGGCATCCGCCCCGACGGCCACGATGCCGCGCAGCATGTCGCGCAGGTTGCCGGCGATGGTGATCTCGTGCACCGGATAGCGCAGCCGGCCACCTTCCACCCAGAAGCCCGCCGCGCCGCGGGAGTAGTCGCCGGTGACGGTGTTCACGCCCTGCCCCATGAGTTCGATGACGAAGAGGCCGCGGTCGAGCTTGCGCAGCATGGCGTCCAGGTCGTCGGTGGGTGCGGTGAGGCGGCTGCTCAGCGTGAGGTTCTGCGAGCCGCCTGCATGGCCGGTGGTGCGAAGGCCGAGCTTGCGCGCCGAATAGCTGGACAGGAAATAGCCCTGCAGCACCCCGGCCTGCACGACGTGACGGGCGCGGGTGACCACACCTTCGTCGTCGAAGGGGGCGCTGCCCTTGCCGCGCACGAGGTGGGGATCCTCGAAGAGGTCGAGGTGGTCGGCCATCACCGGCTGGCCCAGGCTGTCGAGCAGGAAGCTCGCCTTGCGATAGAGCGAGCCGCCGCTGACCGCCCCCACCAGCGAGCCGATGAGCCCGGTGGCCAGCGTCGACTCGAACAGCACCGGTACCTCGCAGGTCCTGAGCTTGCGCGACTTCAGCCGCGACAGCGCCCGCTCGGCGGCATAGCGGCCCACCGCTTCGGGCGCGGCGAGCGCATCGGCCGAGCGCTGCGAGCTGTACCAGGCGTCGCGCTGCATGTCGTCGCCGCCACGGCCGGGCAGGGATGCGATGGGAGCCACCGACAGCGCATGGCGCGAACTGGCATAGCCGCCGCGGAAGCCCCGCGAGTTCGCCGCGAAGAAGTGCGACTGCTGGGCCGAAACGCCGGCCCCTTCGGAATTGGTGATGCGGCGGTCGGTGGCCAGCGCCGCGGCTTCGCAACGCAGCGCCAGTTCGGCCGCCGCCTCGGCGGTGACGGCCCAGGGGTGGAAGAGGTCGAGGTCGAGCGTGGCGGCCTCGCCGAGGGCGAGGTCCTGTTCATCGGGCAGACCTGCGGCGGGGTCTTCGGCGGTGAAGCGGGCGATGTCGTAGGCGGCCTGCACGGTGCGGCGCAGCGCCTCGGGGGAGAAGTCGGAGGTGCTGGCATTGCCCCGACGCTGGCCGAGGTAGACGGTGATGCCCAGCGACTTGTCCCGGTTGCGCTCGACGTTCTCGAGCTCGCCCTTGCGAACCGACACCGAAAGGCCCACCGCCTCGCTGACCTCGGCGGCGGCGTCGGACGCCCCGAGCTTTCGCGCATGGGCCAGCGCCTCGTCGACGAGCCGCTCGAAGGTCTTGCGGTCGAAGGCGAAGCCGCGAACCGGCTCGGCAGGGGCAGAAGCCGGGGCGGAGGAAGGGCGGGACACGGAGGCGGTACGGGGCATGGAGGGGTCTTCCGAAGCGGCCAAGCGATGATACGGGGCTGTCCGCCACCACCCGACCCCGCGCCATGCCCCGCTCGCCCTACCGCCCCACCCCGCCCGGCGGCCCCGAAGACGACACCGGCGTCCCCGCGGCCGCACGCCCCGGCGACGACGATGCGCCGCTGGACGACCACGACGACGACCGTCCGAGCAAGTCGCAGCGCAAGCGCGATTCCCATGCGCTGCAGGACCTGGGCGAGGCGCTGGTGGCGCTGCCGCCCTCCCGGCTCGCGGCGGTCGAGTTGCCCGAACGGCTGCGCGAAGCCGTGCAGGCC
This sequence comes from Rubrivivax sp., assembly GCA_027487905.1. Classification (GTDB taxonomy): domain Bacteria; phylum Pseudomonadota; class Gammaproteobacteria; order Burkholderiales; family Burkholderiaceae_C; genus JAIYCR01. The sequence goes on from JAIYCR010000010.1 coordinate 108,634, forward strand.
TTCCTCGTCACCCGCAGCCACGAGGGCCGGCGCCGGCAGATGCAGTTCATCGGCCGCCTGATGAGGGGGCTGGACGTCGAGCCCATCCGGCTGGCCGTGCTGGCCCACGAGCGCGGGCAGGCGCAGGACGCGCTCGCGCTGCACGAGGCCGAGCGCTGGCGGGCCGAACTGATCGCCCGCGACGAGGCGATGACCGACTGGCTGCGCCAGCACCCCGCCGCCGATGCCCAGCAGCTGCGCACGCTGGTGCGCAATGCACGCAAGGAAAGCCCCGTGCCCGGCTCGACCGGACCCGGCTCGTCGGGCGGCCAGCCCCGCAAGGGACGCGCCTACCGCGAACTCTTCCAGTTCATCCGCGAGGCCGAGTCGGCCGGACAGCCATGAGCACCCCTGCCCCCGCATCCCTACCCCTGGACACCGTGCGCATCGGGCTGGTGTCCATCAGCGACCGCGCCTCGGCGGGCGTCTATGCCGACCAGGGCCTTCCCGCGCTGCGGGCCTGGCTCGAGCGCGCGCTGCGCAACCCGGTCGAATGGGAAACACGGCTGATCCCCGACGAGGCCGATGGCATCTCCCGGACGCTGCGGGAACTCGTGGATGAGCGCGCCTGCCACCTGGTGCTCACCACCGGAGGCACCGGGCCCGCGCTGCGCGACGTGACCCCCGAGGCGACGCTGGCGGTGGCCGACCGCGAGATGCCTGGCTTTGGCGAGCAGATGCGCCAGATCAGCCTGAACTTCGTGCCCACGGCCATCCTGTCGCGGCAGGTGGCGGTCATCCGCGCCGCTGCGCTGATCATCAACCTGCCGGGCCAGCCCAAGTCCATCGCCGAGACGCTGGAGGGTCTGCCCCGGCACTCGCCGCCGGTGCACGGCATCTTCGCCGCCGTGCCCTACTGCATCGACCTGCTGGGCGGCCCCTACCTGGAGACGGACGCCGCCGTGTGCGCCGCCTTCCGGCCGAAGTCGGCGCGGCGGGCGGTGCCCGAGGCCGGCAGCGCGGCTACTTGACCAGCCGCTCCAGGCGGTCGGCGTCGAAACCCTCGGCCTTCTGGGCGTCGCAGGGCACGCAGTCGGGCACCGAGGCCGACGCGCGCGACAGCTTCTCGATGGCGGCCCACAGCAGCGCGATCTGGTGCTCGTGGCTGGCCGCGTTGTCGATCAAACCCTTCATGGCCTGTGCGACCGGGTCGTCGCCCTGGCTGATGCCGTAGGCGGAAAAGCCCATGCGGGCCGCGGCGGCCTCGCGCTCGGTCTCCGAGCCCGCGCCGACGATGCGGGCCGGGTTGCCCACGGCGGTGGCACCCGGGGGCACCGGCTTGACCACCACCGCGCCGGAGCCGATGCGCGCACCCTCGCCCACGGTGAAGCCGCCGAGCACCTGGGCATTCGCGCCGACGATCACGTTGCGGCCCAGCGTGGGGTGGCGCTTGGCGCCCCGGCTGAGCGAGGTGCCGCCCAGCGTCACGCCCTGATAGATGGTGCAGCCGTCGCCGATCTCGGCGGTCTCGCCCACCACCACGCCCATGCCGTGGTCGATGAACACCCGACGGCCGAGGGTGGCACCCGGGTGGATCTCCACGCCAGTGAGGAAGCGGCCGAGGTTCGAGGTGAAACGGGCCAGCCAGCGGAACCCGGCGCGCCAGAAGCGGTGCGCCAGCCGGTGCAGCAGCACCGCATGCAGACCGGGGTAGCAGGTGAGCACCTCGAAGCGTGTCCGGGCAGCCGGATCGCGCTCCAGGATGCAGTCGATGTCTTCTCGGAGGCGGTCGAACATGGTGAGGGCGGCAACCGGGCTCAGGGCTGGACGCGCTGAGGCGGCAGGCCCGTTGCCTCGGACGCGCAGTCCGGCGAGGGGCTCGCCAGTGTAGCCACCGCCCCGTGAGCCTGCTGAGGGTCGAGCGCGCGCGCCATGCCGCGCAGGATGTGCACTTCGGTGTTCGTCGGGCGCGCCCGCAGCAGCAGGCGCTGCAGCCGGACCATCAGCTTCTTCGGACTGGCCGGGTCGAGGAAGCCGCTGCGCTCGAGCACGCCGCGCCAGTGCTCGGACAGGCCGTGCAGCGCCGCGCCGTCGGCCAGGCGTTCATCCGGCGTTCGCGGCTGCACCGCGAAGCCCCCCAGCGCGAGCCGCCATTCATAGGCCAGCAGCTGGACCGATTGCGCCAGGTTCAGCGACCCATAGCCCGGTGCGGTGGGAATGCTCAGCACCAGGTGGCAACGGTAGACGTCCTCGTTGGACAGGCCCACGCGCTCCTCGCCGAACACGAAACCCAGGCGCAGCCGATCGCGCGATGCCGCCAGCGGGGCCAGCCCCTCGCGCGGAGCGGCCGTGGGCGGGCCGAAGTCACGCGGCGTCATCGCGGTGGCGCAGGCGAAGCTGATTCCCTCCAGCGCATCGGCCAGCGTGGGCACGACGCGGGCGGTCTCGAGCACATCCACCGCGCCGCTGGACCGCGCGCGCGCCTCGTCGGACTGCAGTACCCCCGCATCGGGCGGGGCCACCAGCACCAGGTCGGAAAAGCCCATCACCTTCAAGGCGCGGGCGGCGGCGCCGACGTTGCCGGGATGCTGCGGGCGGACGAGGATGAAACGGGTCGGGTCGGTCATGGTCTGGCTACACTCTGGGGTTTCCCCGAAGGACGCAACGGTCCGAGTGCCGCCACTGCCCTGTGCATTGTCGGGCCGTCCTCGTTGAGCTTGTCCTTCGGCGCGCGCGCCCGGCCGCAGCGCCCCGCTCTTTGTCCCCGCCAACGCCCCCGCCACCGACGCCCCGGCCCCGCCGCGGGCCTGCCATCCGGAATTGCGCATGTCCCAGAACGCCCTGCACCCGATGCTCAACACCGCCATCAAGGCGGCACGAGGCGCCGGATCCATCATCAACCGGGCGTCGCTCGACATCGAGAGCGTGGGCATCAGCGTGAAGGGGCCGCGGGACTTCGTCACCGAGGTCGACCGCCGCTGCGAGGAGCACATCATCGAGACGCTGCTCACCGCCTACCCCAGCCACGGCATCCTCGCCGAGGAATCGGGCCGCGAGCACGGGCAGAACGACAGCGAATTCCTCTGGATCATCGACCCGCTGGACGGCACCACCAACTTCATCCACGGCTTCCCGGTCTACGCGGTGTCCATCGCGCTGGCCTTCAAGGGGCAGGTGCAGCAGGCCGTCGTCTACGACCCCGCGCGCAACGACCTCTTCTTCGCCTCCAAGGGCCGCGGCGCCTACCTGAACAACCGCCGGCTGCGGGTGAGCAAGCGCGTGCGCATGGGCGATGCCCTCATCGGCACCGGCTTTCCCTTCCGCCGCGGCGACAACTTCCAGCGCTACCTGCAGATGTTCGAGAAGGTGGCGCAGAGCTGTGCGGGCCTTCGGCGCCCCGGCGCGGCGGCGCTCGACCTGTGCTACGTGGCCGCCGGCTGGTACGACGGCTTCTTCGAGACCGGGCTTTCGCCCTGGGACATGGCTGCCGGCAGCCTGATGGTGACCGAGGCGGGCGGGCTGGTGGGCAACTTCACCGGCGAGCCGGACTACCTCTTCCAGCGCGAACTGGTGTGCGGCAACCCGCGCATCTACGGGCAGCTGGTGCAGATGCTGGCGCCCTTCACCACGGTGGTGGCCGAGCCCACGGTGGTGAAGGCGGCGCCCTCGGGCGGCACGCTGCACACGCCCGAAGCGGCGCTGGCTGGCGCGGTCCGGGCCGACGCGGCGGGCCGCTCGGAGCCTGAAGCGGGCGACGCGGCGGGCACGCCCGGCCAGGAGCCCGTCCGGCGCAAGGCGGTGCGCATTCCTCGGGCCGTGGCCGAAGCGAACGCCGCCGCGCAGGCTCCGGCGCCCCTGGCCTTGGCGAGCGCCGCCCGCAAGCGGGCCCGGCCCGACGCGGTGGTGCCCGCGCCCCTGCCGCCGGACACCCGCTTCCAGGAAGCGGCCGAGGCGCTCGAAGCGCTGGAAGCACGCCAGGCCAGCGTCGACGAGACCGAAGCGCAGCCGGTCGATGAATTCCTCGAATCCAAGGGGCGGCCCCAGCCGGCCAGCCGCGAGGCGCGCACCGCTGTGGACGGGCAGGACGGCGACGAGGCGTTCGACGACCTGGACGACGACCACGGCGACGACCTTGGCGACGACCTCGACAAGGACAGCGACGACCTTGCCGATGAGCCCTCCGCCAGCGGGCGCCGGGGCGCAGTCCGGCACGACGACGACGCGCCCTTCTGAAGCCCTCGCCGCTGCAGGGCGGCCAGCGCCTTGCAGCACACTTCGCGCCTCGCCTTCGCCCCGAAGCCTGCTGACGATGAGCCTGCCTGCCCGACCTGCCCAAGCTGCCCAAGCTGGCCTCCCCACCGCCCCTGCCGCCGCGACCTCGACGCCGTCGCCCGCCGGGGCCACCCGCTACCCCCGCGACCTGTGCGGGCATGGACGCAACCCGCCGGACCCGCGCTGGCCCGGGGGTGCCCGGGTGGCGGTGCAGTTCGTGCTGAACTACGAGGAAGGCGGCGAGAACTCGGTGCTGCACGGCGACGCCGGCAGCGAGCAGTTCCTCTCCGAGATGGCCAGCCCGCCGGCTTTCCCGGCTCGACACCTGAGCATGGAGGGTGTCTATGAATACGGCTCCCGGGTGGGGGTGTGGCGCATCCTGCGCGAGTTCGAGCGGCGGGGCCTGCCGCTGACGGTGTTCGGCGTTTCGATGGCGCTCGAGCGCTGCCCCGAAGTGACCGCGGCCTTCGTGGAACTGGGCCACGAGATCGCCTGCCACGGCTGGCGCTGGATCCACTACCAGGGCATGGACGAGGGCACCGAGCGCGAGCACATGGCCCGCGGCATGGCCATCCTGCAGCGCCTGACCGGGGGCACACCCGGACAGGACGGGCATGTGCACGGCCTGGGCTGGTACACCGGCCGCGACAGCCCCAACACCCGACGGCTGGTGGCCGACCACGGCGGCTTCGCCTACGACAGCGACTACTACGGCGACGACCTGCCCTTCTGGCTGCAGGTGCGCCGCACCGATGGCGCGCTGGCCCCGCACCTGGTCGTGCCCTACACGCTGGACTGCAACGACATGCGCTTCGCGCTGCCGCAGGGCTACAGCCACGGCGACGAGTTCTTCCAGTACCTGCGCGACGCCTTCGACGTGCATTACGCGGACGGCGCCGAGCGCCCCTCGATGATGAGCATCGGCATGCACTGCCGGCTGCTGGGGCGGCCGGGGCGGATGCGCGCGCTGCAGCGCTTCCTGGACCATGTGCAGGCGCACGAAGGGGTGTGGGTGACGCGCCGCATCGACATCGCCCGCCACTGGCGCGAGGCCCACCCCTTCGACGCCACCACCGCCTTCGTCTGGGAATGACCGCGATGTCCGCCACCACTGCCACCACCACCACCACGCTGAACGAACTGAACGCCCTGAGCCCGGACGCCTTCGTGCAGGCGCTGGACGGCGTCTACGAACACTCGCCGTGGATCGCCGCGGCCGCGGCCGGCCAGCGCCCGTTCGCGAGCCTGGCCGCGCTGAAGCTGGCGCTGGTGGACGCGCTGCGTGCGGCCGGGCGCGACGCGCAGCTCGCGCTCATCCGTGCCCACCCCGAGCTGGCCGGCCGGGCGATGGTGGACCAGACCCTCACCGCCGAGAGCACCGGCGAGCAAAGCCGCGCCGGCCTGACCCACTGCACGCCCGAGGAATTCGCCACGCTGCAGCGGCTGAACGCCGACTACAACGCCCGCTTCGGCTGGCCCTTCATCCTGGCGGTGCGCGGGCCGCGCGGCACGGGCCTCCAACGCGGCCAGATCATCGAAGCCTTCAGACGGCGGCTGCAGGACCCGGCCGATCTGGAATTCGCCGAGTGCATCCGCCAGATCCACCGCATCGCGGAGATCCGGCTGGACGAGAAGCTCGGCCAGGTGCCGCGGCTGGGCCAGCGGGTGTGGGACTGGGCCGAGGCCCTGGCCGCGCACAGCGACCCGGGCTACGCCGAGCAGGGCCAGCTCACCGTGACCTACCTCACCGACGCCCACCGCGCCGTGGCCGCCCAGCTGCAGGCGTGGATGCGCGAGAGCGGTTTCGACGAGGTGACGCTGGATGCCGTGGGCAACGTGGTGGGCCTCTACCACGACGCCAGCGGCGGGCGCGACCCGAACGCGCGGCGCCTGCTCACCGGAAGCCACTACGACACCGTGCGCAATGCAGGCCGTTACGACGGTCGGCTGGGCATCCTCGGCCCGATGGCGGTGGTGCGCGAGCTGCACGCCCGCGGCCAGCGCCTGCCCTTCGGCATCGAGGTGGTGGGCTTCGCGGAAGAAGAAGGCCAGCGCTACAAGGCCACCTTCCTCGGCAGCGGCGCGCTCACCGGCAGCTTCGACCCGGCCTGGCTGGAGCAGCGCGATGCCGACGGCATCTCCATGGCCGAGGCCATGCGGGCGGCGGGCCTGCCGGCGACGATGCAGGCCATCGGCGCGCTGCGGCGCGACCCGGCGCGCTACCTGGGTTTCGTGGAGCTGCACATCGAGCAGGGCCCGGTGCTGCACGACCTGGACCTGCCGCTGGGCGTGGTCACTTCCATCAACGGCAGCGTGCGCTTCCTCGGCGAGTTCCAGGGCGTGGCCTGCCACGCCGGCACCACGCCGATGGACCGCCGCCGCGACGCCGCCGCGGCAGCTGCCGAACTGCTGCTGGCGCTCGAACAGCGCGCCCGCCAGGTGCCCGACGTCGTGGGTACGATGGGCTTGCTGGAGGTGCCGGGCGGATCGATCAACGTGGTGCCGGGCCGCTGCCGCTTCAGCCTGGACATCCGGGCCACCACCGATGCGGCGCGCGACGACTGCGTGCGCGACGTGCTGGCGCAGCTCGAGGCCATCGCCAAGCGGCGCCAGGTGAGCTTCCGGCTGGAGGAGACGATGCGGGCTTCGGCCGCACCGAGCGATGCGGCCTGGCAGCGGCGCTGGGAAGCGGCCGTGGCCAGCCTGGGCCTGCCGGTGCACCGCATGCCCAGCGGTGCCGGCCACGACGCGATGAAGCTGCACGACCTGATGCCGCAGGCCATGCTCTTCATGCGCGGCCTGAACGCGGGCATCAGCCACAACCCGCTGGAGGGCATCACAGCGAACGACGCCGAGCTGTGCGTGCGGGCCTTCGAAGCGCTGCTGCAGGGGCTGGCCCTGTCGCCTGTCAGCCAGGCCGGATAGCCTTCGGCGCCCGCGGCCCGACGCCGCGGCTCCACGCGCCGGCCAGCCCGGTCGCCCCCAGCGTGCATCCAGGAGCAAACCCATGGACCTCTCTTCGAACCTGCAGGCCTTCCAGGCCTTCCTGAACACCACGATCGCCGACCTGGCGGTCAAGGTGCTCGCGGCGATCGCGTTCTGGATCATCGGCCGGTGGCTGATCGGACGGGTCATCTCGCTGATGCAGGCGGCGATGAACCGCAACCATGTGGACCCCACGCTGACCAAGTACCTCGGCTCGGTGGTGGCCATCGCGCTGAACATCGCGCTGGTGCTGGGCATCCTCGGCTACGCGGGCATACAGACGACCTCCTTCGCGGCCATGCTGGCCGGCGCCGGCGTGGCCATCGGCGCGGCCTGGAGCGGCATGCTGGGCAACTTCGCCGCCGGCGCCTTCATGCTGGTGCTCAGGCCCTTCAAGGTCGGCGACTTCGTCACCATCGGCGGCGTGACCGGCACCGTGCACGAGCTCGGCCTCTTCGGCACCACGATGATCACGCCCGACAACGTGATGACGCTGGTGGGCAACAGCAAGGTGTTCGGCGACACGGTGATGAACTACTCGGCCCGGCCCACCCGCCGCGTCGAGCGAACCGCGCAGCTGGCCAGCGGCGTGGACCCGCTGGACGCCATCGCCCGCTTCAAGGCCGCGGTGGCGCAGATTCCCAACGTGGCCACCGACCCGGCGCCGGAGGTGTCGCTGCTGGACATCAACCTGGTGGGCGCGGTCATCGCGGTGCGGCCCTACTGCCACACCGACCACTACTGGCAGGTGTACTTCGACACCAACGAGGCCATCGTGCGGGTGTGCCGCGACGCCGGCTGGCCCGCGCCCACGCCGGCGCAGATCATGAAGATGATTCCCGCCTGAGGGCGGCCCCACCGCGTCGCGCCGAAGCTGCGAATGCCCGAGAAGGACCTGTCCGCCCACACGCCCATGATGGCGCAGTACCTGCGCATCAAGGCCGAGCACCCGCAGGTGCTGCTCTTCTACCGGATGGGCGATTTCTACGAGCTCTTCCACGACGACGCGCGGCGGGCGCATGCGCTGCTGGACATCACGCTGACCACGCGCGGGCAGTCCGCGGGCGAGCCCATCGCCATGGCCGGCGTGCCGGTGCACGCAGTGGACAACTACCTGGCCCGGCTGATCCGGCTGGGCGAGTCGGTGGCCATCTGCGAGCAGGTGGGCGAGGTGGGCGCCGGCAAGGGGCCGGTGGAGCGCCGGGTGGTGAGGGTGGTCACGCCCGGCACCCTGACCGAAGGCGAGCTGCTGCCCGAGCGGGCCGAGGCCTTGCTGCTGGCAGTGTGCGCAGCGCCCGGGGCGTCCAGGGCAGGGGCCGGGGCTGGGGCTTTGTCCTGCGGCCCCGCCGCTTACGGCCTGGCCTGGCTGAGCCTGGCCAGCGGACGACTCACGCTGGCCGAGTGCCGCCCGGCGGAACTGCCAGGCTGGCTGGCCCGGCTCGCCCCGGCCGAGGTGCTGGTGGACCGCGATGCGGTGCCCGAGGCGGTGCAGCGCCTGGCCGATCCGGCCCAGGGCGTCGCGGTCGCCGTCCTCACGACCTGCCCGGGCTGGGCCTTCGAGGCCGGGCTGGGCGAGCGCAAGTTGCGCGAGCAGCTGGGCGTGGCCAGCCTCGCCGGCTTCGGCGCCGAGGGCCTGACGCTGGCCCATGCGGCGGCCGGGGCCCTGCTGGACTTCGCCGAGCGCGCGCAAGGGCGCAATCTGGCGCATGTGCGCAGCCTGTCGGTCGAGCACGCGCAGGACCTCATCGAGCTGGCCGCGGCCACGCAGCGCAACCTCGAGCTGGTGCAGACGCTGCGCGGCGCCGACCAGCCCACGGTGTTGAGGCTGCTGGACAGCTGCCGCACCGGCATGGGCAGCCGCCGCCTGCGCCAGTGGCTGCTGCAGCCGCGGCGCGACCGCGGCGTGGCCAGCCGCCGGCACGATGCCATCGAGGCGCTCGGCGCCCACGGCGTGGAGCCGCTGCGCGGCGCGCTGCGGGGCCTGAGCGACGTGGAGCGCATCACCGCGCGCATCGCGCTGCGCCAGGTGCGCCCGCGCGAGCTGGCCGGCCTGCGCCAGACGCTGGACGGCCTGCCCGCGCTGGTCGCCACGCTGCCCCCGGGCTGGCCGGCGAACGACCTGCAGGCGCCCCCTGCACTGGCGGCCCGCCTGCGCAAAGCCCTGGCGGACGAACCCGCCGCGCTGCTGCGCGACGGCGGCGTGATCGCCGCCGGCTTCGACGCCGAACTCGACGAGCTGCGTGCCATCGGCGCGAACTGCGATGGCTTCCTGCTCGACATGGAAACCCGCGAGCGCGAGCGCACCGGCATCGCCAACCTGAGGGTGCAGTTCAACCGCGTGCACGGCTTCTTCATCGAGGTCACGCAGGGCCAGCTCGATCGGGTGCCAGCCGACTACCGACGTCGTCAGACGATGAAGAACGCCGAGCGCTTCATCACGCCGGAACTCAAGGCCTTCGAGGACAAGGCGCTGTCGGCGCAGGAGCGATCCCTCGCCTGCGAGCGGCGCCTGTACGAGGCGCTGCTGGACGCCCTGCAGGCACACATCCCGGCGCTTTCGGCACTTGCCACCGCGCTGGCCGAACTGGACGCCGTGGCCGCGCTGGCCGAGCGGGCGCAGTCCCTCGGCTGGTGCCGCCCGCAGTTCACCCGAGAACCCTGCATCGACATCGAGGCCGGCCGGCATCCGGTGGTCGAGGCGCGGCTGGCCGAGCGCGGGCTGCGCTTCATGCCCAACGACTGCCGGCTGGACACCCGCCGGCGGCTGCTGGTCATCACCGGCCCGAACATGGGCGGCAAGAGCACCTTCATGCGGCAGGTCGCGCTGATCGTGCTGCTCGCCTCCATCGGCAGCTTCGTGCCGGCGGCGGCCTGCAGGCTCGGGCCCATCGACGCCATCCACACCCGCATCGGCGCGTCCGACGACCTGGCCAATGCGCAGTCCACCTTCATGCTGGAGATGACCGAGGCCGCGGCCATCCTGCACACGGCCACCGAACACTCGCTGGTGCTGATGGACGAGATCGGGCGGGGAACGTCCACCTTCGACGGGCTGTCGCTGGCCGGCGCCATCGCCACCCACCTGCACGACCGCAACCGCAGCTTCACCCTCTTCGCCACCCACTACTTCGAGCTGACCTCGCTGCCCGAGCGGCATGCCCAGGCCTTCAACCTGCACGTGGCCGCGGTGGAGTCGGGCCGGCGCGAGGGCGGCGACATCGTCTTCCTGCACGAACTGCAGCCGGGGCCGGCCAGCCGCAGCTACGGGGTGCAGGTGGCGCGGCTGGCCGGCATGCCGCAGCCGGTGCTGCGCCAGGCGCGCGCGGCGCTCGAAGCCCTGGAAGCGCGGCAGTCGGCCGGCCAGGCGCAGATCGACCTCTTCGCAAGCCCTGCCCTCGCCCTCGCCCCGGCAGAGCCACAGGGCGAAGCGAACGAAGCGCTCCCGCTGCGACCCGACCCGCTGCGCGAAGCGCTGGCCGCGCTCGACCCCGACCATTGCAGCCCGCGCGACGCGCTGCAGGCCCTCTACCACCTGAAGGCGCTAGCCGAAGCGGCTGCCGGCAGCTGACACCGAAACACCGCAAGGACCCCCATGACCTACTGCGTGGGCATCAAGCTCGATGCCGGCCTCGTCTTCCTGTCCGACTCGCGGACCAACGCCGGCCTGGACGCCATCAGCACCTTTCGCAAGATGATCGTCTACGAGCAGCCGGGCGAGCGCTTCATGGTGCTGCTGTCGGCGGGCAACCTGAGCATCAGCCAGTCGGTGCGCGAGATGCTGCAGGTGGAAAAGCTGGACAACGGCGACAAGCCGCCCATCACCATCTGGAACGCCGAGAGCCTGTTCGACGCCGTGCGGGTGCTGGGCAGCGCAGTGCGGCGCGTCTACGAACAGGACGGGCCTTCGCTGAAGGCCGCGGGCGTGGACTTCAACGCCTCGATGATCTTCGGCGGCCAGGTCAAGGGCGAGGCGATGCGGCTCTTCCTCGTCTACTCGGCGGGCAACTTCATCGAGGCCACGCGCGAGACGCCTTTCTTCCAGGTGGGCGAGAGCAAGTACGGCAAGCCCATCCTGGACCGGGTGCTCACCCCGGACACGCCGCTGGAGGAAGCGGCCAAGTGCGCGCTGGTGTCCATGGACAGCACGCTGAAGTCCAACCTGTCGGTGGGCCTGCCGCTGGACCTGGCTGTCTACCAGCGCGACGCACTGCAGAGCAGCCGGCTGGTGTGCATCGACGAGCACAACCCCTACTTCCACATGATCCGCGCCACCTGGGGCCAGCGGCTGCGTCAGGTGTTCGAGTCCATCGACGACCCGCAGTGGAACGGGGGCGCGGCGGCCAACCCGCTGTGCGTGCCGGATGCCCGCCACGCGCCGCTGCGCAAGATCACCCACCCCGGGGAGCGGCTGATCTGATGACGGCGCCCGAGCGGCGGCCGCGCACCCTCGTCTTCAGCCACGCCAACGGGTTTCCCGCAGGCACCTATCGACGACTCTTCGCCCGCTGGCGCGCAGCGGGTTGGCGGGTGGAGGCCATCGAACGCATCGGCCACCACCCCGACCGCCCGGTCACCGGCAACTGGCCGCACCTGCGCGACGAGCTGTGCGAACGCCTGCAGGGCCTGGCCGGCGACGGGCCGGTGCACCTGGTCGGGCATTCGCTGGGCGGCTTCCTCAGCGTGCTGGCCGCCGCCCACCGGCCGGCCGCGGTGCGCGGCGTGGTGCTGCTCGATTCACCCATCATCGCCGGCTGGCGCGCCCAGACGCTGCGCCTGGCCAAGTCCAGCGGACTCATCCGCCGCGTGTCGCCGGGCAAGGTGTCGCAGCGGCGGCGGCATGAATGGCCGGATGCGGCGGCCGTGCTCGCCCATTTCCAGCGCAAGGCCGCGTTCGCCCGCTGGCACCCCGAGGTTCTGGCCGACTACGTCGAGACCGGCTTCGACCCGGCCGGGCACGATCCAGCCGTCCGCGTGCTGGGCTTTCGCCGCGACATCGAAACCCGCATCTACAACACCCTGCCCCACCACATTCCCCAGGTGCTGCGCCGCCACCCGCTGCGCTGCCCACTGGCCTTTCTCGGCGGCACGCAGTCGGCCGAGGTGCGGCAGGTGGGGCTGGACGCCACGAGACGCCTCGCCCACGGGCGGATGGGCTGGGTGGAAGGAAGCCACCTCTTCCCGATGGAGCGGCCCGACGAGACCGCCGATGCGGTGCTCGGGTGGGTGGAGGCCTTCGATGGCGTGGAAAACCCGAAGGCGCAGGGAAACCGCCCCTGCTGATGCCTTCTGGTCTCAGCTCGAAGCGGAGGGCTTCGAATCGAAACCTTGCACCTGCTCGAGCTGGCTCAACAACACGATCATGTGGCGCAGCCGAATGACGTCATAGGGCGACATACTGGGGTTCCGCGGTGCGCAGCACTTCGTCTCGAAAGTGACGGCTCAGGTCGCCCGCTGTGCGCAGATCCACGCGGCGGCCGCCCAGCAGCGCTGACAGCTCGATCTCGATGCGCGCCATGTCGAACAGCGTGGTGCTGGCGCTGGGCTCGAACTCGACGAGAAGGTCGACGTCGCTGTCGGGTCGGTCTGTTCCCTTCAGGCGCGAGCCGAACAGCGACAGCCTGCGGATGTGATGTCGCCGGCAGACAGCGGCCAGTTCAGCCTCGGACACGCTCAGCAACGCCACGGAACGCTCCTTTTCGCTTGATGTTTGGCCGCGATCCTATCGTCCGTCGACTGACGGATCAGGTCGGTCGCGGCCCGACGAGACCGCCGATGCAGTGCTCGGGTGGGTGTAGGCCTTCGATGCGCCGCACCCCCACCGATATACTCCGCTTTTACCACCCGGGCCCTGACCACCGCCGTTGACGGCGAGTCGTCGCGCCCCACCCCGGCGCCGCGTCCTGCGGTGCCCGAAAGCCATGACCAAGTTCGTGTTTGTGACCGGTGGCGTGGTGTCCTCGCTTGGCAAGGGCATCGCGGCGGCGTCTCTGGCTGCCATCCTCGAGTCGCGCGGGCTGAAGGTCACGCTGATCAAGCTGGACCCCTACATCAACGTCGACCCGGGGACGATGAGCCCCTTCCAGCACGGCGAGGTCTTCGTCACCGAAGACGGTGCCGAGACCGACCTGGACCTCGGCCACTACGAGCGCTTCATCACCACGCGGATGAAGCGCAGCAACAACTTCACCACCGGCCAGATCTACAAGTCGGTGCTGGAGAAGGAGCGCCGCGGCGACTACCTGGGCAAGACGGTGCAGGTCATCCCGCACATCACCAACGAGATCCAGGACTTCATCCGCCGCGGTGCGGGCATCGGCACGGCCGACGCGGCCCAGGTGGCCATCGTGGAGATCGGCGGCACGGTGGGCGACATCGAGTCCCTGCCCTTCCTGGAGGCCGCCCGCCAGATGAGCCTGCGCATGCCGCCGGCCACCACCGCCTTCGTGCACCTGACCTATGTGCCGTGGATCGCCGCGGCGGGTGAGCTCAAGACCAAGCCGACCCAGCACACGGTGCAGAAGCTGCGCGAGATCGGCATCCAGCCCGACGCGCTGCTGTGCCGGGCCGACCGGCGCATCCCGGAGGACGAGCGCGACAAGATCTCGCTCTTCACCAACGTGCCCACGCAGGGCGTGATCTCCATGTGGGACGTGGACACCATCTACAAGGTGCCCCGCATGCTGCACGAGCAGGGGCTGGACGAGCTCATCTGCATGAAGCTGCAGCAGCTCACCCGCCCCGCGAGCCTGGACCGCTGGGACCGCCTGGTGCAGGAGGTGGCGAACCCGTCCAAGGAAGTGACGATCGCCATGTGCGGCAAGTACACCGACCTGTCCGATTCCTACAAGTCGCTCAACGAGGCGCTGCGCCACGCGGGCATCCACAACCATGCCCGGGTGAACATCGAGTACGTGGACAGCGAGACGCTCGAGCCGGGCAACGTGTCGCAGCTCGCCCGCTTCGACGCCATCCTGGTGCCCGGCGGCTTCGGCAAGCGCGGCGTGGAGGGCAAGATCTGCGCGGCGCAGTTCGCCCGCGAAGGCGGCCTGCCCTACCTGGGCATCTGCCTGGGCATGCAGGTGGCCACCATCGAGTACGCCCGCCACAAGGCGGGGCTGGAAGGTGCGAACAGCACCGAATTCGAGCCGACCACCGCCCACCCGGTCATCGCCCTCATCGACGAATGGCAGGACGCCGACGGCTCCATCCAGAAGCGCGACGCGCAAAGCGACCTGGGCGGCACCATGCGGCTGGGGGCGCAGACCTCCGACGTCAAGCCCGGCACGCTGGCCCACGAGATCTACGGCCCCACCGTCACCGAGCGGCACCGCCACCGCTACGAGGCCAACGAGCACTACCTGGCGCGGCTGCAGGAAGCCGGCCTCGTGATCTCGGCCATCACCCAGCGCGAGCGCCTGACCGAGGTGGTCGAGCTGCCGCGCACGGTGCACCCCTGGTTCGTGGGCGTGCAGTTCCACCCCGAGTTCAAGAGCACGCCCTGGGCGGGCCACCCGCTGTTCATCAGCTTCGTGCGGGCCGCGCTCGAGCACCAGCGCCACCGGCTCGAAGCCGCGCCGCGCGAGGAGGCCGCATGAAGCTGTGCGGCTTCGAAGTCGGCCTGCACAGGCCCTTCTTCCTGATCGCCGGCCCCTGCGTGGTGGAGAGCGAGACGCTGCAGGTGGAAGTGGCCGGGCGGCTCCAGGAGATGACCACCGAGCTCGGCATCCCCTTCATCTTCAAGAGCAGCTACGACAAGGCCAACCGCTCCAGCGGCACGAGCTTTCGCGGACCCGGCATGCAGCGCGGCCTGGAGATCCTCGCCGGCGTGAAGCGCCAGCTCGGCGTGCCGCTGCTCACCGACGTGCACACCGAAGCCGAAGTGGCCGAGGTGGCGGCCGTGGTGGATGTGCTGCAGACGCCCGCCTTCCTGTGCCGGCAGACCGACTTCATCCGCGCCGTGGCGCAAAGCGGCAAGCCGGTGAACATCAAGAAGGGCCAGTTCCTCGCGCCCCACGACATGCAGCACGTGATCGCCAAGGCGCGCGAGGCGGCCCGCGAGAAGGGCCTGCCCGAAGACGTCTTCATGGCCTGCGAGCGCGGCGCGAGCTTCGGCTACAACAACCTCGTGTCCGACATGCGCTCGCTGGCCATCCTGCGCGAGACGGGCGCCCCGGTGGTCTTCGACGCCACCCACAGCGTGCAGCTGCCCGGCGGCCAGGGCGCCTCCAGCGGCGGCCAGCGCGAGTTCGTTCCGGTGCTGTCGCGCGCGGCGGTGGCCGTGGGCATCGCGGGCCTCTTCATGGAGACCCATCCCGACCCGGCGAACGCGCTGTCCGACGGCCCGAACGCGGTGCCGCTGCGACACATGCGTGCGCTGCTCGAGCAACTCGTCGCACTCGACCGCGTGGTGAAGGCGCAGCCGCTGCTGGAGAACGACTTCTCCTGCTGAAATCCGGTCCTCGCGCGGCGGTCGCCGCCGCCCCTCCCGACCCTGCCATGGCCGAAGCCTTCATCGTCGTCGAATCCCAGGTCACCGACCCCACGGCCTTCCAGGCCTACATGGCCGCAGCGCCCGCCGTGGTGCGCGAGTTCCACGGCCAGTACCTGGTGCGCGGCGGCCGCATGCGCGTGCTCGAGGGCGACTGGACACCCCCGCGCCTGACGGTGCTGCGCTATCCAAGCTTCGAGGCCGCCTCGGCGATGTACGACAGCCCGGCCTACCAGGCGGTGCGCGCGCTGCGTCTGGGCAGCACGGCCTGCTTCAACATGGTGCTGGTCGAAGGCGTGGACGCGCCGCCCGCCTGAGCACGCCTGACGGCCCTACCGCACCCGCCCTTCCCCCATCCTCTTCCCTTCACCCGAAAGCCATCCACCATGAGCGCCATCGTCGACATCGTCGGCCGAGAGATCCTCGACAGCCGCGGCAACCCCACCGTCGAATGCGACGTGCTGCTGGAAAGCGGCACCATGGGCCGTGCGGCCGTGCCCAGCGGCGCGTCCACCGGCAGCCGCGAGGCCATCGAGCTGCGCGACGGCGACAAGTCCCGCTACCTGGGCAAGGGCGTGCTCAAGGCGGTCGAGCACATCAACACCGAGATCAGCGAGTCGGTGCTCGGCCTGGACAGCACCGAGCAGGCCTTCCTGGACAAGACCCTGATCGACCTGGACGGCACCGACAACAAGGGCCGCCTGGGCGCCAACGCGATGCTCGCGGTGAGCATGGCCGTGGCCCGCGCGGCGGCCGAGGAATCGGGCATTCCGCTGTACCGCTACTTCGGCGGCATGGGCGCGCTGCAGCTGCCCGTGCCGATGATGAACGTGATCAACGGCGGCGCCCACGCGAACAACAACCTCGACCTGCAGGAGCTGATGATCATCCCGGTGGGGGCGCCCAGCTTCCGCGAGGCGGTGCGCTATGGCGCCGAGGTGTTCCATGCGCTGAAGCGGATCATCGACCAGCGTGGCATGAGCACCGCCGTGGGCGACGAGGGCGGCTTCGCCCCCAGCGTGGAGAGCCACGAGGCGGCCATCCAGCTGATCCTCGAGGCGGTGGCCAACGCCGGCTACCGGCCCGGCGAGCAGATCGCCATCGGCCTGGACTGCGCGGCCAGCGAGTTCTTCAAGGACGGCCAGTACCACCTCGAGGGCGAGGGCAAGGTGCTGACGCCGCTGGAATGGACCGACACGCTGGCCAGCTGGGTGGACAAGTACCCCATCATCAGCATCGAGGACGGCATGCACGAGAGCGACTGGGACGGCTGGAAGCTGCTGACCGATCGCCTGGGCAAGAAGGTGCAGCTGGTGGGCGACGACCTCTTCGTCACCAACACCAAGATCCTGCAGCAGGGCATCGAGATGGGCGTGGCCAACTCCATCCTCATCAAGATCAACCAGATCGGCACCCTCACCGAGACCTTCGCCGCCATCGAGATGGCCAAGCGTGCGGGCTACACCGCCGTCATCAGCCACCGTTCGGGCGAAACCGAGGACAGCACCATCGCCGACATCGCGGTGGGCACCAACGCCGGCCAGATCAAGACCGGCTCGATGAGCCGCAGCGACCGCATCGCCAAGTACAACCAGCTGCTGCGCATCGAGGAAGACCTGGGCGACGTGGCCCAGTACCCCGGCCGCCGCGCCTTCTACAACCTGCGCTGAGCGCGACTCAGACTCGCCCATGGCCACCGTGCCGCACACGGCCCGCATCGACCACCTGGTCTTCACCGCGCCTGACCTCGAGCGCGGCGAGCAGTGGCTCACCCGCGCGCTGGGCGTGCCGCTCGGGCCGGGCGGGCAGCACAGCCGCATGGGCACGCACAACCGGCTGCTGCGGCTGCAGGACGAGGTCTACCTCGAAGTCATCGCGCCCGACCCGTCGCTGATGGCGCCGCACCATCCGCGCTGGTTCGGCCTGGACGACCTGGCCCCCGGCGCGTCGCCGCGGCTGGGCGCGTGGGTGGTTCGAACCCAGGACATCGAAGCCGCCCGCGCCGCCTGTGGTGATGCCGCCGATCCCGGCGCGGTGCAGCCGATGAGCCGCGGCCCCTGGGACTGGCGGATCACCGTGCCGCCGCTCGGGCGCGCGGCGCTGGACGGGCTGGCGCCGGCCCTGATCGAATGGCCTGAAGGCCGGCACCCGGCGGCTGCGCTGGTGCCCAGCGGCGTGCGCCTGATCGGCCTGACGCTGCACCACGCCGACCCGGCACCGGTGCAGGCGCTGATGGACCGGCTCGGGCTGGCCGGCGAGGTGGCCGTGGCCCGTGCCGCGGCCGACAGCGAGCCTTTCATCGACGCCCTGTTCGCCACGCCCACCGGCCCCTGCCGCATCTCCTGCACCCAATGGCACCGCCCGTGACGGCCCTGGCCGCGGGCGGCGCGGGCCGCTCGCTGCGGGAGCAGGCGCGAGACGCCCTGGCCTGTGACGACCCGACGCTGAAGGCGCAGTGGGCGCTGGCGCTGGCCGACAGCGCCCGCTGCGCCACCGAGGCCGAACTCGAGGGAAGCCCCCTGGAGCCACCCGCCGCTGCGCTGCCGGGCCGGCCCGACCGCCCACGCCTGGTGCCGGTTCGCGACGTGCCCGGGCGAAGCACCCACACGGCCGAAGGCCGGGCTGCCTTGCTGCATGCCATTGCCCACATCGAGTTCAACGCCATCAACCTGGCCCTCGATGCGGCCTGGCGCTTCCCCGGGCTGCCGGCAGCCTTCTACCGCGACTGGCTGAAGGTGGCCGGCGAGGAGGCCCTCCACTTCGGGCTGCTGCGCGAGCACCTGCGCAGCCTGGGCCACGACTACGGCGACTTCGACGCCCACGACGGCCTGTGGACCATGACCGCGCGCACCGCCGGCGACCTCGCCGCGCGGCTGGCCCTGGTGCCGCGCACGCTGGAGGCCCGCGGCCTGGATGCCACGCCGCCGCTGCAGAACAAGTTCGCCCAGGCCGGCGACGCGCGCGCGGTGGAGATCCTGGCCACCATCCTGGCCGATGAGGTCGGGCATGTGGCCATCGGCAACCACTGGTACCGCTGGGTGTGCCAGCGCGATGGCCTGGAGCCGCTGGCCCACACCCGCGAGATGGCGCGCCTGCACGCCGCGCCGCGCCTGCGGCCTCCGTTCAACCTCGATGCACGACGGGCCGCTGGCTTCGTCGATGCCGAGCTCGCGCAGCTGCAGTCCGCCGAAGGTTGATGCGGAGCCGTCAGGCGGCGTGCCCGCTCGCCCCCTAAACTGCCGGATTTCATCTTTCGAGGCCTCCGGCATGTCCTTCCAGAGCACCCGTCGTTTCCTGCAGCTCAGCGGCGTCATCGCCGCCGGCTTCGTCCTCGCCGCCTGCGGCAAGAAGGAAGAAGCGCCCCCGCCGGCCGCACCCGCTCCTGCGGCCGCGCCCGCGCCGGCACCCAAGACCTTCACCGTGGGCACCGATGCGGCCTACGCGCCGTTCGAGTTCCAGAACGAGAAGGGCGAGATCGTCGGCTTCAGCGTCGACCTGCTCAACGCCGTGGCGGCCAAGGGCGGCTTCCAGGTGAAGTTCGTCAACACCCCATGGGAAGGTATCTTCAACAGCCTGCAGCAAGGCGACCGCGACCTGCTGATCTCGTCGATCACCATCACCGACGAGCGCCGCCAGACCATGGACTTCAGCAATCCCTACTTCGACGCGCAGCAGCTCATCGCGGTCAAGGGCAGCAGCAAGGTCGAGAAGTTCGACGACCTGAAGAAGCTCAAGGTGGGCGTGCAGACCGGCACCACCGGCGACGAGGTGGTGACCAAGCTGCTGGGCAAGACGAGCAAGAACGTCAAGCGCTTCGAGTCCACGCCGCTGGCACTCAAGGAACTCGAGGCCGGTGGCGTCGATGCGGTGGTGGCCGACAACGGCGTGGTCATCAACTACGTGGCTAACAACCCGGGTGGCCAGTTCCGCACGGTGGCCGACACCGCCTTCGCGCCCGAGCAGTACGGCATCGCGGTGAAGAAGGGCAATGCCGAGCTGCTCGAGCTCGTCAACGAGGGCCTGGCCGCCATCAAGGCGGATGGCAGCTACGACCAGATCTACGCCAAGACCTTCGGCGCGGCCCCGGCCGCCCCGGCGGCGGCGCCCGCACCGGCCACCGCGGCGTCCAAGTAAGCCAAGCCGCGAACCGCCGGACACCGGGCCATGGACCTGCGCTGGGACATCCTCGCGGGCTATGGCCCGTTGTTCGTGACCGGCCTGCGCATGACGGTGCAGCTCGCGCTGGTCGCCGTCGTGTGCGGGCTGGTGCTGGGCACCCTGCTCGGGCTGGTGGCGGCCTCGCGGGATGCACCCCGCCCGAAGTCGCCGCTGGTGGGCGCGGGCCTCGCGCTGCTGCGGGGCGTGACCATCGGCTACGTCGCCTTCTTCCGCGGCACGCCGCTGTTCGTGCAGATCCTGCTGGTTCACTTCGCGCTGATGCCCGCGCTGGTGCACCCCGACCACGGCCTGCTGCTGGCCGGCGACGCAGCGCGCACCTTCCGCCAGGAGCACGGTGCCTTCTTCTCCGGCGCGCTGGCCCTCACGCTGAACGCCGGGGCCTACATCTCGGAGATCTTCCGCGCCGGCATTCAGAGCATCCACACCGGGCAGACGCAGGCGGCCTACAGCCTGGGCCTGACCCACGGGCAGTCGATGCGCTTCATCGTGCTTCCGCAGGCGTTCCGGCGCATGGTGCCCGCGCTGGTGAACGAGGGCGTCACGCTGATCAAGGACTCGTCGCTGGTCTCGGCCATCGGCCTGGCCGAACTGGCCCTGGCGGCGCGCACGGTGGCGGGGGCCTATTCCCGCTACTGGGAGCCTTACCTGGCCATCTCGGCGGTGTATCTGGTGCTCACTCTGGCACTGTCCTTGCTTGCCAAACGGCTCGAGGCGCCTGCCCATCTGAGGGGTCGGTGAGGCGCTTCGGCGCGTGGAATCGGGTGTTGCCGGCCGCCGAATGTTGCGTTGCAGCAACTGATGTGACTTGAAACCTTCATCCAGCCGTCAAGCAAGCGATCATCACGTGTCGTCTTGACACAGACGCTTTTCCTACTCAATACGAGGTTTCCATATGAAGAAAGCAATCGTTTCGGCTGCCGTCCTGTTCGGCGCCCTGGGTTCGGCCCACGCGCAGATGACCATCTACGGTCTGATCGACGCCAGCTACGGCAAGAGCCTGTACAGCGACGTCTTCACCAATGACAAGGCCGACTTCCACTCCGGCGGCGACAACGGCAGCAGCGAAGGCAACTCGACCACCCGCATCGGCCTGAAGGGCTCCACCGACCTGGGCTCGGGCATCAAGGCGAACTTCCGCTTCGAATCCAACGGCATCACCAGCGACGGCAACATCAACTCGCCCACGCTCGGCCGCCAGGCCTGGCTCGGCTTCTCCGGCGCCTTCGGTGAAGTGCGCCTGGGCCGCCAGGATTCGGTCTCGTTCCAGACGATGATCGACTATGACTTCAACGGCGCTTCCAACGGCGTGTCCGCCTGGGGCTACTCGGCCGTCGCGCCGTGGCTGCCTGGCCGTCAGAGCCGCTCGCTGCAGTACATCTCCCCGAGCTTCGGTGGCCTGACCGCCCACGTGGGCTTCGTGGCCGAAGGCAACCGTGGCACCAACGCCACCGGTGGCACCGCCGAGAACGTGTTCTCGGGCGCCGTGAAGTACGCCGCCGGCCCGCTGTCGGTGGCTGCCTCGGTGCAGACCAAGGAGTTCTCCAACACCAAGCAGTTCTACTCGGTGGCGGGCAGCTACGACCTGGGCATCGTCAAGGGCAGCCTCGGCTACGCCGACGGCGGCAAGTTCGTCGACGGCGGCACCGGCAAGGGCATCAGCCTGGGCCTGGTGGCTCCGATCGCCGGCTTCAACGTCGGTGCCCTGTACGGCCGCAACGCCGACAGCGACATGAAGATCGACTCGTATGAAGTCTTCGTGAACACGGAGATCTTCAAGAACACGATCGCCTACGCCGAGTTCGGCAGCTGGAAGTCCGACGGCGCCGCGTTCCGCGCTGCCACCGGCGCCAAGGCCGACGGCACCGGCGCCGCCATCGGCGTGATCTACGTGTTCTGATCCACCTCCGCTTCCACGGCCCCAGGGCCGTGGACCGCGAGTGCCCACGCCCGGCTTGCCGGGCGTTTTCATTTGATGCCGGCTTGCCGGGCCTTTTTCATTGCGTCCCGGCTTGCCGGGCGTTTTTCATTCGGTGCCGGCTTTCCAGGGGTCGTCAGGAGCGGCCAGCTTCCCGGGCGCTTTCCGGGTCTCCTTGTCCTGCGCAAGCTCTCGGCCGCCAGGCCATCCCGCGCGCCCTGCGCCCGATGCGACGCCCCCGCGCAGCGCCACGGGGGACAATCGCCCATGCCCACGCTCAAGCTCAAGAACAAGCCCCAGCCCGCCTTCGGTCCGCGCAGCCGGCCGCCGCTGCGGGGTGCCGGCGTTTCGGTGCGTCGCCGCTCGGCCGCGCCGGCCGCCGCCGGCCCCGAACGCACCGATCCCGCCGCACGACCCGAGCGCCCCCGTGAAGACCGCTGGAACCCTGGGCAGCGCGAAGTGCAGCACGGCGGCCGACGCGACAGGCCACAGGACAGCCCAAACGACAGGTGGGCCGCCGGGCCGCGCGACCCGCGCGACCCGCGGCGGGAACATCGTCCGCCCGAAAGGCACGACGAGCGCCCGCACGGACGCCAGTTCGAACGCGCCGACCCCGCGTTCAACCCAGGCTCCGACCCCGCGTTCGGCGCTCGCCGGGACGGCTGGCGCGACGACCACCCCCCTCGGGATGCTTTCGATCGGCCCGGCCCCGGCGCCCGCCCGATGAACCGCCCTGACCAGGGCCCCGACCGCGGCGGCTTCGAACGCGGCCGCCTCGACCGCAGCGGCCCCGACCGCGGCGGCTTCGACCGAGGTCCACGTCCGGCGTTCGACGCCGAACGCCGTCCTGCCTTCGACCGAGGACCGCGCCATGGCGACGACCGCGGTCCGCGACCTGCCTTCGACCAAGACCCCCGCCCGGCCTTCGACCGGCCGCGCCCCGACCGCAGCGGCATGGCCCCGCGCCCGGGCCCGGGGCGTCCGCCCGAGCATGGCTTCGACGACCGCCGCTGGGGCCCGCCTTCCGGGTCCGGGCAGCCCGGGCACACGCCGGACCGGTGGGGTGGCCCGCCAGCGCCGCCGCGCCGATTCGACGACCGCGCGCCCTACCCATCGAACCGCCCTGACCACCGCCCCGACCACCGTCCTGACCACCGCTCAGACCACCGCAGCGACGACCGCGGCCGCCCCGGCCCTGCCCCTCAGGGCTTCGAGCGGCGCCCCGGCGCCCCTTTCGAGGGGCGCCATGACGCCGGCGGCTGGCATCGGCCGGAGCCGGGCCGGCGCCCCGCGCCCGGTGCACAGCCAGCGCTGGGTCCCCGGCTTTCCAAGCGCATGAGCGAACTGGGGCTTTCGTCGCGCCGCGAGGCCGACGAGTGGATTCCCAAGGGCTGGGTGCGGGTGGATGGCCGGGTGGTGAGCCAGCTCGGCGCCCGGGTGGCCCCGGACGCGGTGGTCACCCTGGACCCGCGGGCGCGCAGCGAACAGGCCTCGCGCATCACGGTGCTGCTGCACAAGCCGCTGGATGTCGTCAGCGGTCAGGCCGAGGACGGGCATGAACCGGCCATCGCGCTGATCCGGGCCGACACCCAGTGGACGGAAGACAGCTCGGGCCGCAGCTTCGAGCCCGATCACCTGCGCTACCTGGCGCCGGCCGGACGGCTGGACCTCGATTCCACCGGCCTGCTGGTGCTGACCCAGGACGGCCGGGTGGCCCGGGTGCTGGTCGGCGAGGACCGCACGGTGGACAAGACCTACCAGGTGCGCATCGAGCCGATGGCCGGGCATGCACCGCTGGACGATGCCGGCCTGGCCCTGCTGCGCCACGGCCTGACGCTGGACGATGAAGCGCTGCTGCCCGCGCAGGTGGACTGGGTCGAGCCCGGCCAGCTGCGTTTCGTGCTGCGCGAGGGCAAGAAGCGGCAGATCCGCCGCATGGCCGAGGCGGTCGGGCAGAAGGTGGTCGAGCTGGTGCGGGTGTCCATCGGACGCGTGTCGCTGGGCGACCTGCCGCCGGGCCGCTGGCGCTACCTGCGGGACGACGAATCCTTCACCTGATCGCACGCGGCCGGCGCGACAGCGCGCCGCGCCGCGCGACAATCCGCGCCGATGCGACTCCTCACCCTTGCCCTGCTGCTGCTGGTCGTGCTCGTCCAGGGCGAGATCTGGCTGGGCAAGACCGGCGTTCCGAGGGTGATGGCGCTGCAGGCCAAGCTGGCCGACCAGCAGGCCATCAACAGCGCCGCACGGGCCCGCAACGAGCAGCTCGCCGCCGAGGTGCGCGACCTGCGCGACGGCCTGGAGATGGTCGAGGAACGGGCCCGCCTGGAACTGGGCATGGTCAAGCCCGACGAGATCCTCGTCCAGTTCACGCGGCCCGTGGCGCGCTGAGCCGGTGCAGGACGCCTTCCTCGCACCGGCCTTCGAGCTGGGGGGCGTGGCCACCTCCTGGCTCGAGCTGCTCGCCTTCGCCCTGGCGCTGGCGATGGTGGTGGGCAACATCCGCATCCGCGTGTGGGCCTGGCCGCTGGCCATCGCCAGCTCGCTGCTCTACTTCTGGCTCTTCTGGCACCACCGGCTGTATGGCGACGCGGCGCTGCAGGTCTTCTTCGCCGCCATGGCCGCCTGGGGCTGGACCCAGTGGTGGCGGGGCAAGGCACCGGACGGCTCGGGTCTGCAGGCGCGGCGCATGCGCCCGGCCCAGCGCCTGGGCGTGGTCGCGGTGATCCTCGCCGCCTGGCCGCTGCTGGGCCTCTACCTCAGCCGCGCCACCGACACCGACGTGCCCTGGTGGGACGCCTTCCCGACCGCGGCGAGCTTGGTCGGGCAGTGGCTGCTGGCGCGCAAGTGGCTCGAGAACTGGGCGATCTGGGTGGTGGTCAACACGGTGAGCGTGGGCCTCTTCGCCTACAAGGGCCTGTGGCTGACGGCCTTGCTCTACACGCTGTTCATCGGTCTGTCGGTGGTGGGTTGGCGGGCCTGGGCGGCGCGGATGCGATGAGCCGCTCGCCGGTCGTCGCAGTGCTGGGCGCGGAGTCGACCGGCAAGACCACGCTGTGCGAAGCACTGGCCCGGCGCTTCTCGGCGCTGCCGGGCTGGACGGCGGACGACGTGGGCCTGGTGGGCGAGGCGCTGCGCCAGTTCTGCGAACGCACCGGGCGCACGCCCACCCCAGCCGAGCAGCCGGGCATCGCCGAGCTGCAGACGCAGCGAATCGCCGAGGCTGCACAACGGCACCGCGTGGTCATCGCCGACACGAGCTCGGTGATGACGGCCGTCTACAGCGTCTTCGTCTTCGGCGACCGCAGCCTTCAAGCTGCAGCCGCCCAGGCCCACCGGGGTCTGGTCGACCAGACGCTGGTGACGGCACTGGACCTGCCCTGGGTGCCCGATGGCCACCAGCGCGACGGGCCCCAGGTGCGTGAGCCGGTGGACCGGCTGCTGCGCGCCGCGCTTCGCGAGGCGGGCATCGTGCATTCGGTGATCGGCGGCAAAGGCGAGCAGCGCGGCGAGGCGGCCTGGCGCGCGCTGGCCCCGCTGCGGCGCGCCCACGGGTGGGACACCGCTGAATCAGCCGCCACCCCGAACGCCGACGACGCGACCTCCAGTCCGATGCAGACCGACCCGGGTGTGGCCACCCGCGCCACCCAGGCCACCCGCTGGCGGGCCTGGTGCGAATGCTGTGCCGAGCCGAGGCTGCTGCCGGACGACGATTGAGGCCTGCTCAGCCCCAGCCCGCCGCCGCACTGCGATGCCTCAGGTCGCGCCGCCCCAGACCACCACCACCAGGATCACCAGCGCCAGGCCGGCGTTCAGGTGCACCCCCATGCGGATGCGCGCCAGCGCGGCGCCGGCAGCCGGCCACTCCTGGGCCGTCACGGCCCGGTCCATCGCCTTGAAGTGGCGAAAGCGGATGACCGCGTAGACCAGCACCATCACGATGCCCAGTGCGGTCATCAGGTGCCATTCCGCCGGCATGGAGAAGCTGGCGCCCGACTGCACCGTCGCCTTGGCCACGCGGCCGATCATCCAGATGCCGGTGACCAGCGTGATCGCCGCGGCGACGTTGACCATCCTGAAGAAGCGGCCCAGGGTGTCGCGCATCAGCGTCAGGCGCAGCGGCGCCTCCAGCGACTGGACCGCGGGCCGCAGGGCCAGCATGACGAAGAACATGCCGCCCACCCATGCCACGATGGCGAGGACGTGCAGCGTCTTGAGGGCAGCGTAGAGCATGGAATGGGTGCCGGGTGAGGAGGCCGGGCGTTGCGGTGCGCAAGCGCCGGGCCTTGGGGGTGGAGGTCAGTTCAGGGTCGAGGTGCCGGGCATCTGATCCCGTCTGGGGGTGAAGAGTTCGCCCACGTCCACCGGATCGAAGCGATACATCGCGCCGCAGAACTCGCAGCGGATCTCCACCTGCCCCTGCTCGACGAGGATGTCGTCGACCTCGGCACGGCCCAGGCCCTGCAGCATGTTGCCCACCCGCTCGCGCGAACAGGTGCAGGCGAAGCGCGGCCCGCCGAGGCGGTCGCCGAGGATGGGCTCGAAACGGCGCACCGGCTCCTGCCAGAACAGCCGGCGCAGCACCGTGTCGGCGTCCAGCGTCAGCAGCTCGTCGCGGGTGAGGGTGGCCGCCAGCATGGCGATGCGGTTGAAGCCTTCGTTCAGGCCGATGTCGTCCTCGTTGCGGGCCGCACCGGCCAGGTTGCCCTCGCCTTCGGCCGGCAGCCGCTGGATCAGCAGGCCCGCGGCGACCTCGTCGTCAGCGGCCAGCACCAGGCGGGTGTCGAGCTGCTCGGACTGCAGCATGTAGTGCTCCAGCACCTCGGAGAGCTGCTGCAGCGGCTCGCGCTGGTCGCCATGCAGGGGCACCACGCCCTGGTAGGGCTGCTGGCCCGGCAGGCGGTCCTTGGGGTCCAGGGTGATGGCGCAGCGGCCGCGGCCGTTCAGGTTGACCATGGCCTCCAGCCGCGCGTCGGGTGCCACCTCGCCCTGCACGGTCGCGGTGACGCGCCAGGCCAGGTCGGGCTGGATCTCGGCCACGGCCAGCTTGACCGGGCCGTCGCCGTGCAGCTGCAGCAGCAAGGAGCCGTTGAACTTGATGTTGCCCTGCATCAGCACGCCTGCGGCGGCCATCTCGCCGAGCAGCTGGCGCACCGGCGCCTCGAAGGCCACGCCGGCCTGCTCCCGGCGCGCCATGGCGTCGCGCCAGCCGCGGGTCAGGCGCACCAGCATGCCGCGCACCGGCAGGCCTTCGAACAGGAACTTGTGCAGTTCGCTCATGGTCGATGCCGCCCGTTCACAGCCGCCGCAGGCCGGCCGCGAAGCGCAGCGCATTGGCCTGGTAGGACAGCGCGCTGCGCTCCAGCCCGGCGATCTGCTCGGGCGTGAGCTCGCGGACCACCTTGGCCGGCGAACCCATGATCAGCACGCCGTCCGGGAACACCTTGCCCTCGGTGACGAGCGAACCCGCCCCCACCAGGCAGGAGCGGCCGATGCGCGCGCCGTTGAGCACCACCGCGCCGATGCCCACCAGCGAGCCATCGCCCACGGTGCAGCCGTGCAGCATCGCCTGGTGGCCCACGGTGACATGGCGGCCCAGCGTGAGCGGCTGGCCGATGTCGGTGTGCATCACCGTGCCTTCCTGCACGTTGCTGCCCTCGCCGATGGTGATCCACTCGTTGTCGCCGCGCAGCGTGCAGCCGAACCAGATGCTGGAGCGCGCGGCCAGGCGGACATGGCCGATGACCTGGGCGCTTTCGGCCACCCAGGCGCTGGGGTCCACGTCGGGAATGCGGTCGTCAAGGGCGAAGAGGGGCATGGCAGGCGGTGTCGGTTTCTCGGGTGGGCCGCGGGTGTGCACGCAGGCCTTGCGGCGGCGGTCGTCGAGTCTAGTGCGCCAGGGCCGCATCACCCGGGCACCGCTGCGTCAGTCCACCTCGACCCGCCCTTCGCGGCGTGGGTCGGCGCCACCGAACCAGCGCTGGCCGGTTCGGGCGGCCGCACTGTCGGGCGCGACGCGCCCGATGACCTGGGCGCCGCTGGTCTGCACGATGACCGCCACCTCATGCCCCTGCGCGCGCAGCGCCTGCGCCAGGGCGGGCGTGGACCGGCCTGCCTCGAGCTCGGTGGGCCCGTTGCGCGAGCCGAAGTTGGGCAGGTCGATGACGCGCTGCGCATCCAGGCCCCAGTCGAGCGAGCCCACCACCAGCTTGAGCACATAGGGCAGGATGGCCGAGCCCCCGGGGGAGCCGGCCACCAGCACCAGCGCACCCCGACCCTGCGGCCCGGCCGGATCGCGCTCGAAGACCAGCGTGGGCGCCATCGTCGACCGGGGCCGCTTGCCCGGCTCGACGCGGTTGGCCACCGGGCGGCCGGATTCCGACGGGCGGAAGCTGAAGTCGGTGAGCTGGTTGTTCAGCACGAAGCCGCGCACCACCATCCGCGCGCCGAAGGCCGATTCGATGGTGGTGGTCATCGAGACGGCCTGGCCGTAGGCATCGACGATGGACACCTGCGAGGTGCCGCTGCTGGCGAGCTGCGCGTCGTCCGCCCAGGCCACGCGCTGCCCGAGCGGGTCGCCCGCTTCGGCGCGCCCCAGGCTGCGCTCGCCCACCAGCGCGGCGCGTTGCGCCAGGTAGGTCGGCGCGATCAGCGCGGCCGGGCTGCCACCCGGAAGCGAGACGAAATCGGCGTCGGCCACGTAGCGGGCGCGGTCGGCGAAGGCCAGGCGCCCCACCTCGGACAGTCGGTGGACGCCTTGCGGCGAGGGCTCCAGGCCGAAGGGCGCCGGCACCGGACCGAGCGCGGACAGCGGCACGCCGCCGCGCCTGTCGATGGCCTCGAGCATGCCCAGCATCTGCGCCAGCGCGATGCCACCCGAGGACGGCGGGGGCATGCCGCAGACGCGGTAGCGCCGGTAGTCGGTGCAGACGGGCTCGCGCCACACCGCCCGGTAGCTCGCGAGATCGTCGGCGCCGAGCAGACCCGGCCTGCTTGGGTGGCTGCGCACGGCGCGCACGATGTCCTCGGCCACCGGACCGGTGTGCATTGCCTGGGCACCCTCGGCAGCCACGCGGGCGAGGGTGTCGGCCAGCGCCGGGTTGCGCAGCGTCTCGCCGGCGGCCAGCGGCCGGCCATCAGGATGGAAGTAGAGCGCCGCGGCCTGGGGGTCGCGCGCCAGCGTGCGGGCACTGCCTTCGCGCAGCAGGCTGGCCAGGCGGGGGCCCACGGGGAAGCCGTCGCGGGCCTGTCGGATGGCCGGCTCGAACAGTTGCGCCCAGGGCAGGCGCCCATGCTCGCGGTGGGCCGCCTCGAGCGCACGCAGCGTGCCCGGCGTGCCCACCGACCGGCCACCGGCCACGGCATCGGCGAAGGCCAGCGGCTGGCCATCGGCGCCGATGAACAACTCCGGCGTCGCTGCGGCGGGGGCCGTCTCGCGGCCATCCAGCGCCCTCACCCGCTGGCCATCGGCGATCAGCATGAACAGGCCCCCGCCGATGCCGCTGGACTGCGGCTCCACCAGCGTGAGCATGGCCTGGACGGCCACGGCGGCGTCCACCGCGCTGCCGCCCGCCCGCAGGATGTCGATGCCGGCCCGCGCCGCCAGTGGATGGGCCGCCGCGACCATCTGCCGCTGAGCCGCCCGGCCTTCCTTGAAGGTCCATCCGCTGGCGGCCTCGGGTGCGGGAGGCAGGGAGCGCGATGGCGATGGCGATGGCGATGGCGATGGCGATGGCGATGGCGATGGCGGTGCTGTCGTTGCACAGCCCGGCAGGCCGAGTGCTGCCACCAGGCCCAGCACGAGGGCAGCGGTGCGCGCCGCGCCGGGCTGGCCTCGCCCTGCGGATGCGAAAAGCGTTGGATTCATGGCGTTCCTCCCCCATCCAGTGCAGACCGGAGCGCCCGAATGCGCGCCCGCTGCCCGGGGTCGGCCGGCAGTTTGCGCCCGGTTCGTCGACCATTTGACGTCCGACCCCGGCTTGACGGCACCTGCCCGGTGAAGGCGCAGCATCCGGGCGACACAATGCCCCGGTGAATGCCGATGAAGCTCCGATCCAAGTCGCCCTGGTCGACGATGACCTGGCCGTCCACGGGGGCGTGCAGCGTGCGATCGCCGGTGCGGTGGACATCACGCTGGCGGCCGCCTTCACCGACGCCCGCAGCGCGCTGGCCTGGCTCGCCGACCACCGGCCCGATGTGCTGCTGGTGGACCTGGGTCTGCCCGATGCCTCCGGGCTCTCGGTGATCCTCGCCTGCGCGCAGCGACAGCCGGGCACGGACATCATGGTCATCAGCGTGTTCGACGATGCCGACAAGGTGCTGCAGTGCATCCAGGCCGGCGCGCACGGCTACCTGCTCAAGGACAGCCTGCACGACGACCTGGCGGTGCTGATCCGCCAGCTGCGCGCAGGTGGGGCGCCCATGACGCCGTCCATTGCCCGCAAGGTGCTCAACCATGTGCGGCCGCTCGGTGGCGCCGCGGCGTCGGCGGTCGCCACGCCGGCGGTGACGGGCCTGCCCGAGTTCCGCCTCACCCCGGCGGAGGACAAGGTGCTGCAGTACGTGGCGCGGGGCTTCAAGTACGCGGAGATCGCCCAGCTCACTGGCGTGTCGATCCACACCGTGCACAGCCACATCAAGAACATCTATGCCAAGCTCAGCGTCAACTCCCGCAGCGAGGCCGTGTTCGAGGCCAGCCGCCTGGGCTTGCTGGACAGCGTCTTCCCGGCGACGAACACCCGCTGAGCCCGCAGCCCCCGGGGCGGTGTTGCGCGGGGCATCCCCCCCGGGCCCGGTGCGAATGCCGGTGTGGGCGTGGGTGTGGGTCAGGTCGCTGCCTTTGTTCGTGCTTCTCGGGCTGGTCGGGCTTTTCGGGCTTCTGGGCAGCGGCCCGGCCTGGGCGGGGCGTCTGGTGCCCACCGATGCCTGCGTGCAGGTCGGCCTGGATGCCACCTGCCGGCCCATCGCGCTGGCCCTTCCCTTCCACTGGGACGCCAGCGTCGGCCAGCGCTCGGGCAGCGCGCGCTTCGGCTTCCGGCTGGAGCGCGACGAGGCGGACGGCCCCGCACCGACGCTGCTGCTGCCGCGGGCGGGCAATGGCTTCAGCGTCGAGCTCGACGGAGCCCTGCTGGCCGCGGTGGGCACCGGTGCGCAGACCCCCTTCCACGACACCACCAAGCGCCCCTGGCTGATTCCGCTGCCCGCCGAGCGGCTGTCGCCCGAAGGCAACCGGCTGGTCATCACGGTGATGGCCTCGGGCGGGCGGGCCGCTCAGCTCCAGCCCCCGCGCGTGGGTGCCTTCGCCGCCGTGCAGGCCGATTGGGAGGACCTGCGCATCTGGCGCGTGGAAACACCGCGCACGCTGATGTGGATCGCTGCCCTGATCGCGGCCATCTGCATGCTGATGGGCCTGGTCCAGCGCGACCTCCTCTTCCTCGCCTGCGGCCTGGCGCAGGTCGGCTGGGCCTTGCGGCTGCTCGAGCTGGGATGGGTCAGGACGCCGCTGCCCTGGCCGGAATGGGGCGGCATCGTGGCCACGATGCTGATGGGCACCCAGGTGGCCCTGACCGTCTACTTCCTGCAGGCCGCCGGGCTCTGGAGCGAGCGCTGGCGCCGCGCGGGCATGGTCTTCACCGCGGTGTGGCTGCTGGTCGGCCCCTTCGTGGTGGCCAGTGGCGTGGACGGGCTGTGGCTCGCGTGGCTGGGGCTGGCGTCCGCCGCGCTGCTGGCAGTGAACCTGCACGTCGCCCGCGAGGCCTTCCGGCGTCGTCTGTTCTGGCGGTGGCTGTTCATCGCCTGGTGGGTCGGGCTGATGGGGGCGGTGGCCTCGGACATCGCGGAGTCGCCGGGCTCGTTCTACGTCCACCCCACGGCCAGCCGCCTGGTGGTGGGGCTGTTCAGCCTGGTGCTGGTCGCGCTGGTGGCGCGCCGCCTGCGCGAGGCCAACCTGTCCGACCGCGCCCGCTCGCGTGAACTGCGGCGGGCGCTGAACGAGCAGCAGCAGCGCCTGAAGCTGCTGCACGAGGCGGAGGCCCGCCGGGTGGTCGAGCGGGCCACCTGGACCGAGCGCCAGCGGCTGATGCGCGACATGCACGACGGCCTGGGTGCGCAGCTGTACGGGCTGCACGCGCTGGCCGGCCGGCCGGAGGCGGCGCGTCGCGAACTGCAGGGGCAGATCCGCCAGGCCATCGAGGAGCTCAGGCTGGTGGTCGATGCGATGAACCCCTTCGACGGCGACCTCGCCGCGATGCTGGGCGATCTGCGCTCACCGCTCGAACGCCGGCTGGCGCTGTCGCAGGTGGACCTGCGCTGGGCGGTGGAGGAACTGCCCCGGATGGATGTCCTGAGCCCGGCCCAGGTGCAGCACCTCAAGCGGCTGCTGCTGGAAGCGGCCACCAACATCGCCCGGCACTCGGGCGCCACCGAGGCGCGCCTGTCGGCCCATTCGACGCCCGACGGGCTGACGCTCGAGCTCAGCGACAACGGGCAGGGCTTCGACCCCAACGCGCCCCGCGCCGGCAACGGCCTTCGCAACATGCGGTGGCGGGCGATGATGCTGGGCGCGCAGATCGACATCGAGGCCCAGCCGCACTGCCGCATCCGGCTGCGGCTGCCGCTGGATCCGGCGGCTCCTGCCCCGGGCCCTGTACCGCCGGCCTCACCGGCCTCGCCGGACGAACCGGGCGCCCAGCCACTGCCCGGCCCGCCGCGCCAGCCGGCCTGAAGCCCCGCGCCGCGCCCACGGAAGGGCGGGATGCGGCCGGCTTCAGCCGGCCTGCGAGGTGGGCACGACCGATGCGGGCGCAGCGTCGCCGGTGGCGCTGGCGGCCACGCGCATCACCCGCTGCGGGAAGGGAATCTCCACCCCCTCGCGGTTGAACAGGTCGAGCACGGCCAGGTTGACCTCGGACTTCACGTTGGCCTGCCCGTTCTCCGGGTCGCCGATCCAGAAGCCGAGCACCAGGTCCAGCCCGTCGGCGCCGAAGCTGCCCAGCGAGCACGATGGCGCGGGCGATGCCAGCACCCGCGGCACCGAAGCCATGGCCTGCACCACCAGCGGCTGCAGCCGGCGCACGTCGGTGCCATAGGCCACCTGCACGCCGGTGGTGATCAGCACCTTCGGGTCGGCCAGCGAGGAGTTCTCCACCCGCTGCACGATGAGCATCTCGTTGGGCACCACCGACTCGCGTCCGTTCAGCGCCCGGATGATGGTGTAGCGGGTGCGGATGTCGCTGATGCGGCCCTCGAAGTTGTCCACCTTGACCATGTCGCCGATGCGCACGCTGCGCTCGGCCAGGATGACGAAGCCGCTGACGTAGTTGGCGGCGATCTTCTGCAGGCCGAAACCCAGGCCCACGCCCAGCGCGCCGCCGAGCACGCCCAGCGCGGTGAGGTCGATGCCGGCGGCGCCGAGCGCGAACATCAGGCCGACGAACAGCAGCAGCGCGCGCATCAGGTTGGCCGCGATCTTGCGCATGGACAGGTTGTCCACGCTGCCTTCGAGCAGCTTCTTCTCGATGGCCGCCGACGCCCACAGCGCCAGCACCATCACCACCCCTCCGGTGACCAGGCCCTCCAGCAGGTTGCGCACCGTGGTCTGCGTGCCGCCGATCTTCCACGTCACGCCGTCCAGCGCCTCGAGCACCAGCGGCAGCACGCCGGTGATCCACAGCACCACGCCGATCCAGGCCACCCAGGACACGCTGCGCTCGGCAACCGCCACCCAGTGCGCACGCGGAAAGCTCAGCGCCAGCACCCGAACCACCAGGCGGATGACCGCCAGCGACAGCAGCACCGGGATGACCAGGCGGAACACCGTGGGCGGCAGGGGACCCAGCACGCCGGAGGCCAGCACCTGGCGTGCACCGAAGGCCAGCGCCAGGGCGAGCAAGGGGAAGAACACGCCGTCGACGACGCGCTCGCCGAACCAGATGGAGCCTGAGCGCGCGGTGCGCCCGCGCAGCAGGCGCACCACCGCATAGGCGACGACCAGACAGCCGCCGACGACGGCCGCCTCGATGGCGGCGCTGCGGGTGCCGAGGGCCTCGAGGAGGGTGCTGAGTTCGGTGGCGCTGAGAACGGAGGGCATCGTGGCGGACCCGTGTCAGACGCCGGCCAGCGTGCGCACGTGCGCGACCACGCTGCGACCCAGCGCCGACAGCGCATAGCCGCCCTCCAGGCAGCTGACGATGCGGCCCTCGGCGTGGCGATCGGCCACGCCCATCAGCTGCAGCGTCATCCACTCGTAGTCGGATTCCACCAGGCCGAGCTGCCCCAGGTCGTCTTCGCGGTGGGCGTCGAAGCCGGCGCTGATGAACACCATCTGCGGCCGGAAGGCCTCCAGGCGCGGCATCCAGTTGGCCAGGATCAGGTCGCGCAGCTCGGGCCCCCGCGTGTAGGGCGGAATGGGCAGGTTGACCATGTTGGTGCCCAGGGGCACCGCACCGCTGTAGGGGTAGAGCGGGTGCTGGAAGAAGCTGCACATCAGGATGCGGTCGTCGCCGGCGACGATGTCCTCGGTGCCGTTGCCGTGGTGGACGTCGAAGTCGATGATGGCCACCCGCTCCAGCCCGCGCACGTCCAGCGCATGGCGCGCCGCGATGGCCACGTTGTTGAAGAAGCAAAAGCCCATGGTCTGGCCACGGGTGGCGTGGTGGCCGGGGGGGCGGATGGCGCAGAAGGCGTTGGAAGCGCTGCCGTCCAGCACCGCGTCGGTGGCGGCCACCGCCGCGCCCACGCTGCGCAGCGCCGCCGCCCAGGTGCCGGCGTTGCAGGAGGTGTCCGGGTCGAGCGAGCGGCGTTCGCCGCTTTGCGCCACCTGCTGCAGGAATTCGCGCAGCTCGCTCACATAGGAATGCGAGTGCGCGAGCTCGATGTCGCTGATCTCGCCCAGCGGCGCGTCGCGGCGGTCTACGGCGATGTCGATGCCGCTGGCGATGAGGTGGTCGTTGATGGCGTCCAGCCGCTCCGGGCACTCGGGGTGTCCGTGACCCATGTCATGGGCGTGGCAGTCGGCGTGGCTGAAGAAGGCGGTGGACATGTCGATAACGGGCTGGGGCGGCGGGAGACGGCCTGACGGCGCGGGGCGTGTGGCTCGCACGGACCGGTCGCCTCGACAGGCCCACCCCTGCGAGCGCCAATGCCACACGCCAGGCGCGGCACGGCGCATCCACATCTCGGGTAAGGTCCCCTCCATGGACATGTCCAACGACTTCCACCGCGCGCTCGATGCGCGTCTGAAGGGCCTCGTCGACCAGCTCGCCGGCATTATCGTGGGCAAGCCGGCGCAGATCGAGGACAGCGTGGTGTGTCTGCTTGCGGCAGGTCATCTGCTCATCGAAGATGTGCCGGGCATGGGCAAGACCACGCTGGCGCACGCGCTGGCCGCCTCGCTGGGCCTGCGCTTCGCGCGGGTGCAGTTCACCGCCGACCTCATGCCCAGCGACCTCACCGGCGTGAGCGTCTACGAGCGCGGTCGCGAAGCCTTCGTCTTCCACCCCGGGCCGATCTTCACCCAGGTGCTGCTGGCCGACGAGATCAACCGGGCCGGCCCCAAGACGCAGAGCTCGCTTCTCGAGGCCATGGAGGAGCAGCAGGTCACGGTCGAAGGCGAGACCCGCCGCCTGCCCGAGCCCTTCTTTGTCATCGCCACCCAGAACCCGAGCGACCAGCTGGGCACCTACCCCCTGCCCGAAAGCCAGCTCGACCGCTTCCTGATGTGCATCACGCTGGGCTACCCGGACCGCGCCAGCGAACGGGCCCTGCTGGCCGGCACCGACCGCCGCCAGGCCGTCGCCCGGCTGCAGCCGGTGATGACGCCCGAGGACCTCATCGCCGCGCAGCGCGCGGTGCTCGATGTGCAGGCGTCCGATGCACTGCTCGACTACCTGCAGGCGCTGCTGGCGGCCACCCGCAGCGGCCAGTGGTTCGTCGAGGGCCTGAGCCCGCGGGCGGGCCTGGGCATCCTGCGGGCGGCGCGGGCGCGCGCCCTGCTGCACCGGCGCAACTACGTCGCCCCCGACGACCTGCAGGCTGTCTTCGCACAGGCCAGCGCGCACCGGCTGGTGCCGGTGCCCGGGTCGGGCCGTGGTCGGGTGGAGCAGGTCCGCGCGCTGCTGCAGGCGGTCGCGCTGCCGTGACGCCGGCGGGGCCCGCCCAGGCTGAAGCCGGCGCCGCCCGGCGGGATCGCCGCACGCTGGCCGGGCGCATCCGCAGCTGGACCCTCAAGCGCACGGCGCCCACCGACACGCTGACGCTCACCCACCGCAACGTCTACATCCTGCCCACCGGCGCCGGCGCGGTGTTCGCCGCCACGCTCTTCGTGCTGCTGCTCGCGTCCATCAACTACCAGCTCAACCTCGGCTACCTGCTCACCTTCCTGCTGGCCGGCAGCGGCGCGGTGTCCATGCACATCACCCACCGCACGCTGCGCGGCCTGCAACTGCACCTGCGTCCGCCAGCCGATGCCTTCGCAGGACAGGCCGCGGCGCTGGACGTGCTGCTGACCAGCCAGGACGATGCCCGCCACGGCATCGGCCTGCGGCTGAGCCCGCACGACGCCGCGCAGACGGTGTGGGTGGACGTTGCGGCCCAGGCCCAGACCGCCGTGGCCTTGCGCCTGCAGTTGCCGCAGCGCGGGCGGCACGGGGTGCCCACGGTGCAGGTCGAGACCCGTTTCCCCCTGGGCCTCTTCAAGGCCTGGGCGGTGTGGCGCCCGGCCAGCTCGCTGCTGGTCTACCCGGCGCCGGAAAGCCCGGCGACCCTGGCACCGGCGCCTTTGGCCACCGCCACCCACGACGGCGCTGCGCTGACGGCGCTGGACGCCGGTGAGACCGACGGGGTGCGCCCCTTGCGCCGGGGCGATGCGCTGAACCGCATCGTGTGGCGCAAGGCGGCGCGCACCTGGGCGGCCGGCGGCGAACTCGTGACCCGCGATACCTCAAGCCCGGCGCGGCGGCAGCTGTGGCTGGACTGGCAGGCCTGCCATCCGTTGGCGCCCGAGGACCGACTGAGCCGGCTGACCGCCTGGGTGCTCGAGGCCGATCGCCTGGGGGCCCGGTACGGGCTGCAACTGCCTGGCGAGCCCACGCCCATCGGCCACGGGGATGCGCACCGCCAGCAGTGCCTGCAGACGCTGGCGCTGTGGCGAGCGGGACACGACACGGTCGGGGCCTGAACCGATGGCCCTTGCCACGCCTGCGGCCCGAGGCGGCTCGATGTCCGAGCGCTGGCAACGGCTCCCCCGGGACGCCCGTGACACCCTCTTCCTGCTGGCGGTGATCGGCTGGACGGTGCTGCCGCACGCCGACACGGTGCCGCTGTGGTGCAACGCGATGACCGCTGCGGTGCTGCTCGGCCGCGGCTGGCTGGCCGCGACCAGCCGTCCGCTGCCGCCGCGCTGGGTGACGGTGGCCATGCTGGCACTGGCGCTGGGCCTGACCTTCTGGTCCTTCCGCACGCTGTTGGGCAAGGAGCCCGGTGTGACGCTGGCGGTGGTGCTGATGGCGCTGAAGACCCTGGAACTTCGCGCACGGCGCGATGCCTTCGTCGTCTTCTTCCTCGGCTTCTTCCTGGTGCTCACCCACTTCCTGTTCTCGCAGAGCATCGCGGTGGCCGCGGCGATGCTGGTGTCGGTGTGGGGCCTGCTGACCGCCCTGGTGCTGGCCCACATGCCGGTGGGCCAGCCGAGCCTCGCCCGTGCGGCCTCGCTGGCCGGCAGGACGGCGTTGATGGGCGCGCCGGTGATGGTGCTGCTCTTCGTGCTGTTCCCGCGCATCGGACCGCTGTGGGGCGTGCCGCAGGACGGGCTGGGACGCACGGGCCTGTCGAACACGCTCAGCCTGGGGTCGGTGGCCGAGGTGGCCAACGACGACAGCATCGCGCTGCGGCTGCGCTTCCCGGATGGCAATCCCCCGGCGCCGCGGTCGCTCTACTTCCGCGGGCCGGTGCTGGCCGAGTTCGACGGCCGGGAGTGGCGTCGGCTGAGGCCCACCTTTCCAGCGGCGGCGATGCCGCCGGCGGCGCTGGTGGTGTCGGGCCCCGTGCTGCGCTACGAAGTCACGGTGGAGCCGGGCCGGCTGGCCACGGTGCCGCTGCTGGAGGCCACCACCGCGGTGCGCAGCGAGCAGGACATCGCGCTGCGGCAGAACGCCGAGCTCGAGTGGCGCAGTGCCGCGCCCGTGGCGCAGCGGGTGCGCCTGCAGGGCGAGGCCCACCTGGACTTCCGGCATGGGCCCGTCGAGCCGGTGCTCGGCCTGCAGGACTACCTGTCGCTGCCGCCGGGCTTCAACCCGCGCACGCTGCAATGGGCGGCGGCCCTGCGGCGCGAACCGGGGCTGGAGACGGCCGATGGCCGGCGGCTGGCCGCCCGGGTGCTGTCGCACCTGGCCACCGGCGGCTACACCTACACGCTGGGGCCGGGGCTCTATGGCGACGAACAGGGGCGGCACGCCATCGACGAGTTCTGGCTCGACCGCCGACGCGGCTTCTGCGAGCACTTCGCCGCCGGCTTCGTCGTGGTGATGCGGGCGCTGGACGTTCCGGCCCGCCTGGTCACCGGCTATCAGGGGGCCGACCCGGTGCCGGTCGACGGCTACATGGTCGTGCGCCAGAGCGCCGCGCACGCCTGGGCGGAGTTCTGGCAGCCCGGCGAAGGCTGGGTTCGCGCCGACCCCACCGCCGTGGTGTCGCCCGACCGGATACAGGCCAGCCGCAACCTGGTGCCGGCCCCTGGCCTGGTGGCCGGCGCGCTGGCCGCCATCGACCCGACGCTGCTGCAGCGGCTTCGCAGCGTCTGGGAAGGCGTGGACAACCGCTGGAACCAGTGGGTGCTGAGCTATTCGCGCGGCCGGCAGCTGGACTTGCTGCGCCACCTGGGCTTCTCCACCCCCGACTGGCAGGACCTGGCGCTGCTGCTGGCGCTGGCAATGGTGGCGGTGACCGGCCTGGGCGCGCTGTGGGCCGGCTGGCAGCAGGCCCGTCGCGACCCCTGGGAGCGGCTGCAGGACAGGATCCTGGCCAGCCTTCGAAGCCTGGGAGTGGAC
This sequence comes from Rubrivivax sp., assembly GCA_027487905.1. Classification (GTDB taxonomy): domain Bacteria; phylum Pseudomonadota; class Gammaproteobacteria; order Burkholderiales; family Burkholderiaceae_C; genus JAIYCR01. The sequence goes on from JAIYCR010000010.1 coordinate 147,494, forward strand.
GCCACGCGCAGCGACCCGCCGCGCGAACTGATGCGCCGGCTGCTGGCCCGCCACCCCCAGGCAGCCCAGCCGCTGGTTTCGCTGCTGCAGGAGCTGGAGCACTGGCGCTACGCGGTGCCGGCGGTCGGGGCCGGTTCGCCGGCAGGCCCGGGGGCAGGACCGCCCACAGGGCGCCAGCCTCGCCCACCTGCGCCCTCGGGATGGCCCGCCCGCTGGCGGCGTGCGGTGCGGGCGCTCAGATCAGGGCCGGAGCCAAGGCCGGGGCCCGGGCTGACGGGCGTCGGCCGAAGTTCCTGGCTCCGCGCTCGCTCGCGGCCCCGCGCGGACGAGCCCGGCCCTTCGGGCACCGGACAATCGGGGCCATGACCCCGACGTCCGCTGCCGCCTTGCACCTGTCCCCTGCCCGCCGTCCGTCCATCGCCGGGGTGGCCCGCCTGATCCTGCCCCTGACGACGCTCACGACGCTCACGACCCTGGCCACCCTGGCGACCCTTGTACTGGGATGGGCACCGGCACCGGCGCGGGCCACGGCAAGCGGCGCGACATCGGTCTCCGCCCCCGCTTCGCCGCGCCCGGACACCGAGCGGGCCGGGCCAGTGCCCTATGCCGAACGCGCCGCTGCCCTCGAATGGGCCGACGCCGCCGCCGAGCGCCACGGCCTGGACCCGGCCTTCGTCCGCCGCCAGCTGGCCCAGGCCCGGTTCGTCCCTGCCGTCACCCGGGCGATCATGCCGCCGCCGGCCGGCACCGCGAAGAACTGGGCCGCCTACCGGGCCCGCTTCGTCGAGCCGGTGCGCATCCGCGCCGGGCTCGACTGGTGGGCCGCGCACGCCGACTGGCTCGCCCGCGCCGAAACCCGATACGGCGTTCCGGCCGAGATCGTCGTGGCCATCGTGGGCATCGAGACTTTGTACGGCCGGCACACCGGCAACTTCCGCGTGCTCGATGCCCTGGCCACCCTCGCCTTCGATTTCCCCACCGGGCGGCGCGACCGCAGCGCCTTCTTCCGCGACGAGCTCGGCGCCTTCCTCGCCTGGTCCTTCCGCGAAGGCCTGGACCCGACCGCGCCCCGGGGCAGCTTCGCCGGCGCCATCGGGCTGCCGCAGTTCATGCCGTCGAGCATCCTGCAGTACGGCATCGACTTCAACGGCAACGGCCACATCGACCTGCAAGGCAGCGCTCCGGACGTCATCGGCAGCGTCGCCCACTACCTGGCCGCCTTCGGCTGGACGCCGGGCCTGCCCACGACCTTCCAGGTCGACGTTCCGGTGGACACCGCCGACCGGGCGGTGCTGCTCGCACCGGACATCCTGCCCAGCTTCACCCCGGCCCAGTTCGCCGAGCGGGGCGCGCGGCTGGAGGCCGCGGCGCAGGCCCTGGACGGCCCGCTGGCCCTGGTGGAACTGCAGAACGGCGAGGCCGCGCCGAGCTATGTGGCGGGCACGCGCAACTTCTACGCCATCACCCGCTACAACTGGTCCAGCTATTACGCGATGGCGGTCATCGACCTGGCCGAGGCACTGCGCAGCCGCCGGGCCGCCGGCGCCGGCTCCCGAGGCGCTGCCGAGGCCCCGCGGGCAGCCCGGCGCTGAAGCGCCACAGCCGCGCCCCGCCCTGCCTCGCCCCGCCCTTCACTTGTATTCGATGAGCTTTGCCTGCGCGCCGGTGAGCCGGTGCCAGCGCAGCTTGATCTGCCCCGCCGTCTCGGCGAACTTGCCCACCACCATCAGCAGCGCCTGCGCGCCCGCGCGTGGCAGGCCCGCAGGCTGGCGTCGCCACAGCCGCAGCCACTGGAGACCGTAGAGCCCCAGCGCCGCCAGCAGCGCCGGCAAGGCCCCCACCGCCAGGGCCGCCAGCAGCAGCAGCAGCGGAATCCACAGGCCCCACAGCAGCCCGCGGCGCTGCTCGGCGACCCAATGGCGCTCCGGTCCGGCGCCGTGCATGGCCGCGCCCAGAGCGAAGGCATAGCCGGCGCGCACGCTGCGCATCCACCACTGCGAAAAGCGGGTCATGGCCGCGTCGTGCAGCGTCATCGGCGCGTGCACCTGCCGGATGCGCCAGCCCAGGCGGCGCAGGCGCAGGCACAACTCGGGCTCCTCGCCGGCGATCATCCGGTCGTCATAGCCGCCCGCGGCCTGCAGCGCCGAAAGCCGCATCAGCACATCGCCGCCGATGGCGGCGGTCTCGCCCTCGGGGCGTTTCCATTCGGTGTCGCACACCAGGTTGTAGAGCGAGCGCTCGGGGTGTCGCTCCCGGCGCAGGCCGGCCACGGCGGCGGCCTGCGGATGGGCGTCCAGGGCAGCGCGTGCAGTGGCCGGCCAACCGGGGTCGATCTCGCAGTCGCCATCGACGAACTGAACGAAGGCAAGGTCAGGCTGCAGGGCCAGTGCCGCGCGCCAGCCCGCGTTGCGCGCCCGCGCCGCGGTGAAGGGTATGGACAGGTCCAGTGCCAGCCCGTGGGCACCGGCGGCGCGAGCCGCCTCGAGCGACCCGTCGGTGGAGCCGGAATCGACGTAGACGATGCACCGGTAGCGCCCGGCGGCCGAGGCAAGGCAGCGGCGAAGCCGCTCGCCCTCATTGCGCCCGATGGCCACGAGCGCGGTGTCGGCGCCCGCGGCGAGATGGGGATCGACCGCGTGCATGCGCCTAGACCTGCCGCCGCGGCCGCGCCACCGCCGGGATTCCCACCGCGATGCAGTCGGCCGCGATGTCGGTGATCACCACTGCATTGGCACCCACCCGGACGTTGTCGCCGATGGTGATGCGGCCCAGCAGCTTGGCGCCCGCCCCCACGTCCACGTTGTTGCCGATCCGCGGCGCGCAAGGGTCGTCCACATCGGCCAGGCCGATGACCACGCCGGTGCGGATGCGGCAACCCTCGCCCATGCGGGTGTAGCCGCTGACCACCACGCCGCCGCTGTGGTCGATGGCCAGGCCCGGGCCGATCACCGCATCGCCGTGGATCTCGATGCCGCAGACCACCTGCACGATCTTGAAGGCGATCTCGTAGAAGATGGAAACCAGCTTGCGCAGGTAGCGGTTGCGGATGGTCAGCCGCCACCGCCCGAAGCGGTAGACGACCATCGCCCAGAAACCCTGGGCAGCCCAGTCACCGGCATGGGCCCGGAGGTCGGATCGGATGTTCTCGAACATGGAAGGCGCGAAACGCACGGCCGGGGCGAATCACCCCGCGGAACGGCCGCATTGTTCCGGGTTTCCGGCGCGGTCCGGCCCATGGCCGGCTTGCCGGGCACCTCGGACCGCCCGGACCGGGCAGGTTTGCACACATCCAGCGGGGTGACGGCCCCGCGCAGCGTCAGCGATCCTGCCGCTTAGGCCCGCCGCTTCAGAGCCGGGGCCGCTTGCGCTGCCATTCCGGCGGCAGCAGGTCGATGGGCGTGCCCTCGACGACATCGCAGCCCTGCATCAGGTCCCAGCTGGAGATGTACCAGCCGGCACCCAGCAGGTCGTCGTTGTGGGCACGGGCGGTCAGGGCCTTGGCGAAGCCAGGGTCGGGCCGGGCGTCGCCGGCCCCGCCGAAGGCCGCCGAGACGTCGGGCAGGGTCGGCGGTGCCACCGCTGGCAGCGCCAGGGGCACCGAAGCCGCAAGGGCACGCGCTGCGGCCTTGGAACTCGCAGCGGGTGCACGGGGTGGAAGGGAGGAAAGGGCTGGGGGGGACGGGTCGGTGGCGAAACTCGTCCTGCGCGGTGCGGAATCGCCGAAGGCGTCGGCATCCGAGTCGGCATCGGAATCGGAGTGGGCGAAGGGCGCCGGGCGTGTTTCGGCCCAGTCAGCGTTCGCCTCGGTGCTGCGGTGTCGCCTGGGGGCGCCATGCGCCGGGCGAAACGAGAAGATGGCCATCGAATGAACCCCTGGTGTCGGCGGTCATGGCCGCCGGCTTTCTGGGCCGGTTCGGCTTGCGTATCGGTGTGACAAGCATCACGGCAGGACAGAGTGTTGCAGTCTGTCACCGCGCCGTCCAGCGTCCTGCGACCCCTTTGTGCGGGGCTTGTGAATATTGACAGCGACGCAGGTCACGAAGCGGCCGGGCGCTGCCGGCCCGAGGGCTTCACACCCCCCGCAGCGGCAAGGCGCGTGCCCCGCCGGCCAGGTGCGCGGCAGACGGCGGCACGGCAGACGGCGGCACCGCGGCAGGCGTCTCGCCGGCCGGCGTGACGCTCACCGAGACCCGCAGCGCCTGCGTGGCGCCGCCGAGGATCACGCCGCGCAGCGGCACCACGTCGGCGAAGTCACCCCCCCAGGCGAGCGTGACGTAGCGGGCGTCGGCCGTCTGGTCGTTGGTCGGATCGAACTCCACCCAACCGAGCCCGGGGTGGAAGGCCGCCACCCAAGCGTGGGACGCATCCGCCCCCATCAGCCGGGGCTGTCCGGGCGGCGGGTCGGTGAGCAGGTAGCCGGACACATAGCGGGCGGCCAGACCGTGGCTGCGCAGGCAGGCGAGCATCACATGGGCGAAATCCTGGCAGACGCCGCGCCGCTGCGTCATCACTTCGACCACCGAGGTGCTGCTGGTGGTGACGCCGCTCTGGAACTCGAAATCGCGGTGGATGGCGCGCATCAGCGCGGTCACCGCCTCCAGCCAGGGCCGACCCGGGCGCAGCGAATCGGCTGCGTAGCGCCGGGCGCTTTCCAGCGGCGGCACCAGGGGCGAGGGTTCGCACAGCCGGGCAGGCAGCAGGTCGTCCAGACCGCCCTGGTGGCGGATGGCATCGCGAACCGCCTCCCAGGGCAGCGCCTGCACCCCGGCTTCACGGCTGCGCTCGGCGAAGGGCCGTTCACCCACCGACACCTCGCAGCGCATGCGGACCTGCAGCAGCCTGTGCGGCCGGTGCAGCGCGAAGTGCACCACGCGGTTGCCGAAGCTGTCGGCGCTCTCGTGGCGCTCGTCGGCGCCGGGCTCGATGTCCAGCCGGTGCTCGATCAGGCGCTGCCATGGCAGCGAGCGCGGCGTCAGACGGGCGAGCTGCCACGACTGCGACACCGCAGCGCCGTAGTCGTAGGCGGTCAGGTGGTCCACGCGGTAGCGCGCCGGGGCCGGGGCCGGGGCCGCGGCCGGCGGGACGGATGCCAGAGGGCCTGCGTCCACCGGATCAGGCCGCCATGGACAGCACGCTGCGCGAGGGCGCGTGCGAGAAGAACTTCAGCGTCAGCTCGTCGGACAGCTGGCTCGCGCCGCGGTTCAGGCTGGCCAGCCATTCGGCGAGCCGGGGGCTTTCGGGGTCGAGGTCCTCCGGCCGCAGGGCCTGCAAGGCCGCCATGCCGCCGGCCACCGGCACCGTGGCGAAGCGGCCGAAGCGGCTGCCCAGCTTGTCCACGAACTCTTCCAGGCCCTTGAGCTGGAAGGCCACTGCACGCGGGTTGGTGGCGTCGCACACCAGCAGGTGCAGCACCGGCAGCCATTCGGGCGCCACGGCATAGCGGCTGCGGTAGGTGACACCGCTGTCGGCCAGTTCGAGCAGCCAGTCGACGCCGGCATGGCGGCCATCGGCCACCGCCACCCGCAGCAGGGTGGCCAGGTTGGTCAGGCGCTCCAGGCGGCGCCCGATCGACAGGAACTGCCAGCCGGTGCCGCGCACCATGCCGTCCAGCATGAAGCCGGACAGCGTCATCATCGCGTTGACCAGGCGGTCCAGCAGGGGCAGCACCGCCGCCAGCGAGCCCACGCCGGTGCCCGGCCCCCCATCGGCGATCAGGGCATTCAAGGTGCGCCAGTTGTCGCTGGACATGCGGTCACGCAGGTTGAAGGCCACCCGGCCCAGCTGGTGCAGGTCACTGGCCAGGCGCGCGCCCGGGTGGCTGACCGCATGCAGCAGCTCCTGCGGCAGCCGTTCGGGCGTCTCGACGATGCCGTACTCGCGCAGCAGCGACACCAGCGGCGCGTGTTCGTCCAGGCCGTCGGCGCCGCCATCGAGCAGGGCGGACACGGCCGCCCGCAGCACGCGGGCCGTGTGGTCGCAGCGCTCGGCATAGCGGCCGAACCAGAACAGGTTCTCCGCGGCCCGCGACGGCAGCGACGCCGAGCCGGTGACGAGGTCCTCGGCCCGCACCGTGCTGGTCAGCAGGCTGAAGGCGGTGTTCACCGGCGCGTCGGCCAGCACCCAGGTGTCCTTGGAGCGGCCGCCCCGCTGCATGGCGATGACCCGTGCGTCGCCGTCGCCGGCCACCCGGGTGAGCCCTCCGGGCATGACGCGCCATCCCTGCGGCGTGGCCACCGCGAACACCCGCAGGCCCACCGAGCGTGCCGCCATCGCGCCGGTGCGGCGCTCGATGACCGGAACCTGCGACAGCCGCACCCACTCCTGTGCCACGAAACGACCGGGGTCCTGCGCCACCCGCTGCCGCCAGGCCTGCCGGTGGGCGGCGGAGAGGTCCGCACCGAAGACGGCCGGTGCACGCAGGCCGCCCCGCAGGGCCCGGTCGGTGGGCTTGATCAGCAGGCGATCGAGCTGACGCCACGCGTCGTCGAAGGCCGCCGGCTCGCCCAGCCACCAGGTGGCCACCGACGGCAGTCGCAGCGGCTCGCCGAGCAGCCGTTCGCTCAGCGCGGGCAGATAGCCCAGCAAGGCGCCCGATTCGATCACGCCCGAGCCCAGGGCGTTGGCCACCAGCACCGTGCCCCGGCGGGCGCAGTCCACCAGGCCGGCCACGCCCAGCGCGGAGTCGCTGCGCAGCTCCAGCGGGTCGCAGTAGTCGTCGTCCTGGCGACGCAGCAGCACATGCACGCGACGCAGCCCCTCCACCGACTTCAGCCACACGCGGCCCTCGCGCACGGTGAGGTCGCTGCCCTCGACCAAGGCGAAGCCGAGATAGCGCGCCAGCAGCGCGTGCTCGTAGTAGGTCTCGTTGTAGGGGCCCGGGGTGAGCAGCGCCACCAGCGGCGGGCCCTCGCCAGGGTCGGGGCGCGGGGCGAAGGCCAGCAGCGAGTCGCGCAGCGTGGAGAAGAAGGCCGCCAGATGTTGCACCTGCAGGTCGCGGAACATCTGCGGGAACACGCGCGAGACGACCAGCCGGTTCTCCAGCGCATAACCCGCGCCCGAAGGCGCCTGGGTGCGGTCGGCCACCACCCACCAGCGTCCGTCCGGCGAGCGGCCCAGGTCGGCCGCATAGACGATCAGGTGCTGTCCGCCCGGCGGCCGGATGCCCTGCACCGGGTGCAGGAAGCCACTGTGGCCGAACACCGCCGGTGCGGGGATGGCGCCGTCGCGCAGCAGCTGCTGGGGCCCGTACACATCGGCCAGGATGAGGTTGAGCAGCTCGGCGCGCTGCTCGATGCCGGCCTCGATCTCTCGCCACTCGGAGGCGGGCATCAGGTGCGGCAGCGGGTCCACCTCCCAAGGACGGTCGGCGCCCTGGGGATCGGCATACACGTTGTAGGTGATGCCGTTCTCGCGGATCTCGCGCTCGAGCTGAGCGAAGGTCTCGGCCACCTCGCGCGGCTCGCGCTGCGCCAGCGACGACAGGAAGCGTTCCCAATGCGGCCGCGGCTGCCGGTCGTGCCCGAGCAGCTCGTCGTAGCGACCGCCGGCGTCGGGGTAGCGCGCCAGCAGCGCGGCGGCGTTCCTCGGCAGGGCGCCGCGCGGTGCGTCCTCTCGGGCCATCAACGGGGCGGCGCGCGCCGAAGGTCGAGCGTGAAGGGGAAGTCCGGGTTGCGCGGCTCGCGGCCCACCGACATCGGCCCGGGCGTGTGGCCCATGCGGAAGAAGCGCGCCAGCCGCCGCGCCTCGGCCTCGTAGGCATTGACCGGGGCGGTGGTGTAGCTCAGGCCGCCGGGATGGGCCACGTGGTACTGGCAGCCCCCGAGCGAGCGCTGCATCCAGGTGTCCACCAGATCGAAGGTGAGCGGCGCCTGCACGCCGATGGACGGGTGCAGGGCACTGGGCGGTGCCCAGGCCTTGAAACGCACGCCGGCGACGAACTCGCCCACCCGGCCGGTGCTCTGCAGCGGCACGACGCGCCCGTTGCAGGTGATGACGTGGCGATCGTCGACCAGCCCGGTGACGACGAGCTGCACGCGTTCGACCGAGGAGTCCACGTAGCGCACGGTGCCGCCGGGCGCGCCTTCCTCGCCCATCACGTGCCAGGGCTCCAGCGCCAGGCGAAGCTCCACCTCGACGCCCTTGGCCGCGAAGTCGCCCAGCTTGGGGAAGCGGAAGTTCAGGTGCGGGGCGAACCAGTCGACGTCCAGTTCATAGCCGAACGCTGCGAGTTCCTCGACCACGTCGGACAGGTCCTGCCAGACGAAATGCGGCAGCATGAAGCGGTCATGCAGTTCGGTGCCCCAGCGCTTGAGGCGCCCGGGGCGGTAGGGCTGCTGCCAGAAGCGCGCCACCAGCGAGCGCATCAGCAGCTGCTGGGTGAGGCTCATGCGGGCATGCGGCGGCATCTCGAAGGCGCGCATCTCCAGCAGGCCCAGGCGCCCGGCCGGGCCGTCCGGCGAGTAGAGCTTGTCGATGCAGAACTCGGCCCGGTGGGTGTTGCCGGTGACGTCGATGAGCAGGTTGCGCATCAGCCGGTCGATCATCCACGGCGGGCAGGGCGCAGCGCCCGGTGCGGTCAGGCGCTGCAGCTCGGCGAAGGCCACCTCCAGCTCGTAGACGGAGTCGTTGCGCGCTTCGTCCACCCGGGGCGCCTGGCTGGTGGGGCCGACGAAAAGGCCGCTGAAGAGGTAGCTCAGCGCCGGGTGGTTGTGCCAGTAGCCCACCATGCTGGCCAGGAGGTCGGGCCGGCGCAGGAAGGGCGAGTCGGCGGGCGTGGCACCGCCCAGCACGAAGTGGTTGCCGCCACCGGTGCCGGTGTGGCGGCCGTCGACCATGAACTTCTCGCTGGCCAGGCGCACCTCGCGCGCGGCGCCGTACAGGTGGGTGGTCTGGTCGACCAGTTCCTCCCAGCTGTGCGCGGGGTGGATGTTGACCTCGATCACGCCAGGGTCGGGCGTGACCCTGAGCGCGGTCAGGCGCGGATCGCGCGGCGGCTCGTAGCCCTCCAGCACCAGCGCCAGCTTGAGTTCCACCGCCGTGGCCTCGATGGCAGCGACGAGTTCGAGGTAATCCTCCAGCGCGGCCAGCGGCGGCATGAACACATAGAGCCGGCCGTTTCGCGGCTGGGCGCACAGCGCCGAGCGCGTGATCCAGCCGGCCGACTCGAAGGGCTGGGGCCGGCGGGCCGCGGCGGCGACGCCGCCGGTGGGCAGCGAGGAGCCCGGGTCGCCGGCGGTCAGCGCAGCCGCCGATCCGCCCAGTCCCATTCCAGCGGTGGAGGGGGCAGCCGTCGTGGCGGGGGTGGTGGGGGTGGTCGGGGTGGAGGTGGCGAACTGCAGGCGCTGGTAAGCCGGGAGCGGCGGGGTCGCGCGCCACGGATCGGCCGGGTGCAGCCACGGGTAGTCGGCCTTGGACGCCCAGGGCTGGGAGTCCAGTGGCAGCCGGTAGCCGATGGGGCTGTCCCCGGGCATCAGGTAGCAGCGCTCCGCGCGCAGGAACCACGGACCGGTCTGCCAACGGGCCGGCCCTTCGGTGGCGCGCGCCAGCGGAAAGACGTGGCCCACCACCTGGTCGAGGCCCTGGGTGAAGACCTGGCGCACGCGTTCGCGCTCGAGCGGGTCGTCCAGCCGGGCGTCGAAGGGGTCGACATTCGTGGGCAGTCGGCGCTCGCGCCACAGGTAGTACCAGGCGTCCTCATAGGCCGGGAAGACGCAGCCCGCGTCCAGCGCCAGCCGCGCGGCCACGCCGCGCAGGAAGGCGCTTGCCTCCCGCTCGGTGACGCCGTAGTCGCGGCGCTCGTCGGCGAAGAGTTCCGGGTGGGTCCACAGCGGCTGGCCATCGCGCCGCCAGAAGAGGTTGAGCGACCAGCGCGGCAGCTGCTCGCCCGGGTACCACTTGCCCTGGCCATAGTGCTGCAGCCCGCCCTCGCCGTACTTCCAGCGCAGCCGCTCGAGCAGGTCGGCGCCCAGCTGGCGCTTGGTCGGCCCCAGCGCATCGGTGTTCCATTCGGCGCCGTCGCGGTCGTCCACGCTGACGAAGGTGGGCTCGCCGCCCTGGGTCAGGCGCACGTCCTGCGCCCGCAAGTCCTCGTCGATCTGGTGGCCCAGCCGTTCGATGCGCTGCCACTGCGCCTCGGTGTAGGGCTGGGTCACGCGGGGGGCCTCCCAGATGCGGGTGACCGTCATCTGGTGCTCGAACTCCGTCTCGCAGGGCTCGATCAGGCCCTCCACCGGCGCGGCCGAACCGGGCTCGGGCGAGCAGGCCAGCGGGATGTGCCCCTCGCCGGCCAGCAGCCCGGAGGTCGGGTCCAGGCCCACCCAGCCCGCCCCGGGCAGATAGACCTCGCACCAGGCGTGCAGGTCGGTGAAGTCCACCTCGGTGCCGCTCGGGCCATCCAGCGAGCGCTCATCGGCCTTGAGCTGGATGAGATAGCCCGAGACGAAGCGCGCTGCCAGGCCCAGGTGGCGCAGCAGCTGCACCAGCAGCCAGCCGCTGTCGCGGCACGAGCCGCTGCCCTTGACCAGCGTCTCCTCGGGGGTCTGCACCCCCGGCTCGAGCCGGATCAGGTAGCCGATGTCCTTCTGCACCCGCTGGTTCAGCGCCACCAGGAAGTCGACGGTGCGCACCTTGTCGAGCGGCGTGTCGTCGATGTAGCGCTGCAAGGCCGGCGTGGCCGGCAGCGTGGCCAGGAAAGGCGCCAGTTCGTGGGCAAGCGAGGCTTCGTAGCGGAAGGGGAACTCCTCGGCGTGGGGCTCGAGGAAGAAGTCGAAGGGGTTGAGCACCGCCATCTCGGCGACCAGGTCGACCTCGATGCGGAACTCGCTCGTCTTCTCGGGAAACACCAGCCGCGCCTGGTAGTTGGACTGCGGGTCCTGCTGCCAGTTGACGAAGTGGCCCTGCGGCTCCACGCGCATCGAATAGCTGAGGATGCGGGTTCGCGAGTGCGGCGCCGGTCGCAGGCGGACCACCTGCGGCCCGAGCGCGATGGGGCGCTCGTAGCGGTAGCGGGTCAGGTGGTGAAGGGCGACGTGGATCGACATGCGGGCTTTCGGACGGCGCCACCCGGGGCGGGTGGCGGTACTGCAGGGAAGCGGTGGCGGGCTCGGCGGGAACAGGCAAGGCCCGCAGGGCCGCGCGCACCGGTGGAGTGTGACCCACGGGCCTTGCGGCGGCCCGGCCTCGTCAGGCCTTCATCGGCACGAGGAAGTCGCGGCTGATGCCCACGCCGAGCTTGCCCACCCGCTCGAGGAACTGGGTCAGGAAGGCATGCAGGCCGGTGGCGAGGATCTCGTCGATCTGGGCGTACTGCAGGTCGGCCCGCAGACGGCCGGCCAGCCGCAGCGTGCCCCCGGACAGGTCGTTGGCCACCCGGCTGAGGTTGCTCTCGACCTCCTGCATGCAGCAGGCCAGCGACCGAGGCATGTCCGGCCGCAGGATCAGCAGCTCGGCCACCTTCTCAGGCCGGATGACGTTGCGGTAGGCCTTACGATAGACCTCGAAGCCGGACACCGATCGCAGGATGGCGCTCCAGTGGTAGAAGTCGACCTCGGTGTCGCGGCCCAGCGAGGCCTGGGTGGAGTCGGCCTCGGGCAGGCCGCCCTGGGTTTGGGCCTGGCTCAGCACCGGCTCGCCGCGCCCCGCCGCACCGGCCCCGTCGCCGAAGCCGGCGTTGTACTCGCTGGCCACCGCGTGGAATTTCACGTCGAGCAGGCGCGCGGTGTTGTCCGCCCGTTCGAGGAAGCTGCCGATGCGCAGGAAGTGGAAGGCCTCGTCCTGCAGCATGGTGCCCACCGTCACGCCGCGAGACAGGTGCGAGCGGAACTTCACCCACTCGAAGAGCTGGCTTGGATCGCGCTGGAAATCGGTGCTGCGGGCGACACGCTGGAACTCGAGCCAGGTCTGGTTCTGCGTCTCCCAGACCTCGGTGGTCAGCGTGCCGCGCACCGCGCGCGCGTTCTCGCGGGCCGCGTGCAGGCAGCTGACGATGCTCGACGGATTGCGCTCGTCGCGGACCATGTAGTCCATCGCGTTGCGTGCGTTGATCTCGCCGTAGCGGGTGGCGAAGTCGCTGGACAGCTCGCTGATGCCCAGCAGCCCGCGCCAGCCGCGCTCGGCCTCCTCCTCCGACTGCGGCAGCAGCGAGGTCTGGTAGTTGACGTCGAGCATGCGGGCGGTGTTTTCCGCACGCTCCATGTAGCGGGCCATCCAGAAGAGGTGGTCGGCGGTGCGTGACAGCATGGGCGGGCTCTCCTCGGTTCGTGTGTGCGGCTCGGATCAGGCTTCCAGGACCCAGGTGTCCTTGGTGCCGCCGCCCTGCGAGGAATTCACCACCAGCGAGCCCTCCTTCAGCGCCACCCGGGTCAGGCCGCCGGGCACCATCTGCACCGACTTGCCGCTGAGCACGAAGGGGCGAAGGTCGATGTGGCGCGGGGCGATGCCGCTTTCCACGAAGGTGGGGCAGGTGGACAACGCCAGCGTGGGCTGCGCGATGTAGCCCTCAGGGCGGGCCTGCAGCACCCGGCGGAAGTCGTCGATCTCCGCGCGGGTGGCCGCCGGCCCGACCAGCATGCCGTAGCCGCCGGCGCCATGCACCTCCTTGACCACGAGCTCGTCCAGGTGGGCCAGCACATGGTCGAGGTCGGCCTTCTCGCGGCACTGCCAGGTCGGCACGTTGTGCAGGATGGGCTTTTCGCCCAGGTAGAACTCGATCATCTTCGGCACATAGGGGTAGATCGACTTGTCGTCGGCCACGCCGGTGCCGATGGCGTTGGACAGCGTGACGTTGCCAGCCCGGTAGGCATCGAGCAGGCCGGCGCAGCCCAGCGTGCTGTCCGCGCGGAAAGCACGCGGGTCGAGGAAGTCGTCGTCCACCCGGCGGTAGATCACGTCCACCCGCTTGGGGCCCTGCGTCGTGCGCATGTAGACGAAGTTGTCGCGAACGAAGAGGTCCTGACCCTCCACCAGCTCGATGCCCATCTGCTGGGCCAGGAAGGCGTGCTCGAAGTAGGCCGAGTTGTACATGCCCGGCGTGAGCACCACCACCGTCGGATCGTTGACGCTGGAGGGCGCCACCGCCCGCAGCGTCTCCAGCAGGATGTCCGGGTAGTGGGCCACCGGCTCGACCCGATGGGCACTGAAGAGCTCGGGGAAGAGCCGCATCATCATCTTGCGGTTCTCCAGCATGTAGCTCACGCCGCTGGGCACGCGCAGGTTGTCCTCCAGCACGTAGTAGGTGCCGCTGCCGTCCGGGTTGGCTGCACGGACGATGTCGATGCCCGCGATGTGGCTGTAGACGTCGCCGGCGACGTCCACGCCCATCATCTCGGGGCGGAACTGCGCGTTGCGCAGCACCTGCTCGGCCGGCACGATGCCAGCCTTGAGGATCTCCTGGCCGTGGTAGACGTCGTGGATGAAGCGGTTCAGCGCCGTGACCCGCTGGCGCAGGCCGGCCTGCATCTCGCTCCACTCGTGGGCGGGAATGATGCGCGGAATGAGGTCGAAGGGAATGAGGCGTTCGGTGCCCGAGCCGTCCTCGTCCTTGGCGCCGTAGACGGCGAAGGTGATGCCCACCCGCCGGAAGATCATCTCGGCCTCTTCGCGCCGGGCCTTCATCACGTCGCGCGGTTGCTGGGCCAGCCAGGCGTCGTAGCCGGCGTAATGGGGGCGGACGCTCCGACCCCCGGTGTGCATTTCGTCGAACACAGCCTTCATTCGCGTCTCCTCTGCCGGCAGAGTAGCAAAAGCCGGGCCACGCCACGGGATTTCTTGCCTCCGCGGACCTGTCCGAACCGTTCAACCCGGGGGCGGGCCAAGGCCTGGCCCCGGCCCGTCGCGGCCCTGCGGGTGCTGCCAGTGCCGGTGGGTGCGGGCGCGCTCGCACACCGGCCCCGCCGCCCCGGGCCGCCAGGTCCAGGCGCCGCAGACCGGCGTCTGCACCACCTCCCCACCCTGCCGCTCCCAGCGCGCGACCACCGCGGGCGCCGGATGGCCGAAACGGCTGCGGTAGGCGGCCTGCACCAGCACCCAGCGCGCCGCCACCGCATCGACGAAGGGCGGCGTCGAAGACGTGCGGCTGCCATGGTGGGGCGCGAACACGATGGCCGAGCGCAGCGCGTCGCCGGCGCTGGACACCAGCTGCGCTTCGGCCAGCGCCTCGACGTCGCCAGTGAGCAGCACCTGCGGCGGGCCGTTGCGCTCAGGCCAGGCGGACAGGTCGCCGTCGAAGCCGGCTGCAGTGACCTTGAGCACGCAGGAGCGGTCGTTGGCCCGCGCCCCCGCGCCCACGCCGCCGAAGGGCCGCTCGATCTCGCCCGGCCCCGGGTGCAGCAGCTCGAAACGCACGCCGTCCCAGTGCCACGACTGGCCGGCCTCGCAGGGTGCCCGGGCCACGCCCAGCTCGCCGGCCAGGTCGAGCAGCGCATGGCCGGGCTCGAGCGAACTGCGCAGCTCGCCCACGGGCAGCGAGCGCATCAGCGAGGCCGCGCCCCCCACGTGGTCGAGGTCGCGGTGGCTGAGCAGCAGCTGGTCGACGCGGCGTTCGCCGCGGGCCTGCAGCAGCGGCACCAGGATGCGTTCGCCGGCATTGCTGTCGCGGCCGCTCTGCGGTCCGGCGTCGTAGACCAGCAGCCGGCTGCGGGTGCGCACCAGCACCGAGGTGCCCTGCCCCACGTCCAGCGCGACGAGCTCGAATCGCCCGTGCGGCGGCACCGGGACGGCCGGCCACACGAGCGGCAGCATCAACGGCAGCGCCAGCACCCGCACGGCCCCGGGCAGCGGCATCACCGCCAGCACGCCGCCCAGCAGCGCCGCCGCCTGCACCGGCCAGGGACTCGCCGCCGCGCGCCACACCGCCGCCGGCCAGGTCGCCATGGCCGAGAGCGCCCAGCCCATGGCGTCCACCGCCCAGGCGCCGGCGGTCCAGGCAGGCGGCAGCAGCACGCCCAGCATCGCCAGCGGCGTGACCACCAGCGTCACCCAGGGCACGGCTGCGAGATTGGCCAGGAAGCCGACCAGCGACACCTGGTGGAACAGCACCAGCGTCAATGGCGCCAACCCGACGCTGGCGATCCACTGGGTGCGCACCGCGTCGCGCAGCACCGGCCCGCAGCGCCCTAGCGCTCGGCGCAGCGCGCCCGGGCCGCCCGCCGGAGCGGGTTGCGCGCCTTGCAGCGCGGCCGTCCAGTCGGGCGCCTCGAGCGCGGGGCCGCAGGCCATCAGCAGGCCCACTGCGGCAAAGGACAGCCAGAAGCCCACGTCCAGCAGCGCCCAGGGGTCGAAGAGGCTCACCGCGGCGCCGGCCAGCAGCAGCACCGACGGCCAGGGCCACAAGCGCCCGCGCAGCGACAGGAAGGTCACCACCGCGAGCATCAGCACCGTGCGCTGCGCCGGCACGCCCCAGCCCGCGAAGACGGCATAGGCCGTGGCCGCCGCCAGGCCGCCCACGCGGGAGGCCAGGGGAGCCGGCACCCGATGCAGCAGGCCCGGCAGCCGACGCCACAGCACGGCCACCCCCAGGCCGGCCGCCCAGGCGAACATGGTCACGTGCAGGCCGCTGATGGCCATCAGGTGGGCCACGCCGGTGTCCCGGAAGAGATCCCAGTCGCTGCGGGCGATGGCGGTCTGGTCGCCGACGACCAGCGCGGCGAGCACGCCGCCGGCCCGGCTGTGGCCGGTCTGCTCGAACACCGCGTCCCGCACCGCCTGGCGGGCGCGGGCTATGGTTCCACCTGCCGTGGCCCGGCCCGGCAGGGGGCCGGTGGCCGAGCGCACGACACCGGCCGCGCGCAGCCCCTGCGCGAAGAGGTGGCGTTCGAGGTCGAAGCCGTGCGGGTTGCGCGCTCCGTGCACCTGGCGCAGGCGAACCGCGAAGCGCCAGCGCTGGCCTGCCTGCAGCGACAGCTGCGCAGGGCTCAGCACGGCGTCTTCGTGAAAGCCGGTGAACCAGGCCATCGAGACGCTGCGCGGCACGGAACCCGCACCGCCCGCGCCGACCCGCAGCGCCTCGCCCCGGTCTTCGGCGGCATCGACGCGGAACTCAAAGCGCAGGCCGCTCGGGCTGCGGCTGGGCAGCGAGGCGATGGTGCCGGTGAGCAGAAGGTCGCGACCCTCGAGGGCAGGGTCCAGCGCGTCTTGCAGCCGGTCGGCGATGCGCCATTGGCTGCTGCCCAAAGCGAGCAGCAGCGCCGCGACGGCGACCAGCGCCGGCCTCACCCGCGCCGATGAGCCCCGCCCGAAGCGGCAGCGGGGCTCCAGTTGGACGCAGCCCAGCAGCAGCGCGGCACCGGCCCCGCACAGCAGCAGGGCCGCCCAGCCGGGCAGCACGGGCCACAGCGACAGGGACAGGCCGGTGGCCAGCATCCAGGCGGCGGCCGGACCCGCCGGGCCGCCGGGGAAACGCAGCAGGCGGGGCAGGCGGGGCGCCAAGGGCATCGGACCAGTTTAGGATTCAGGGTTTGCACGGCCCATCCCTCTGAAGAAGGCCCCGACATGACCGCCACCACCCCGACCGCCAAGCTGCTCGAGCTGGGCATCACCCTGCCCCCGGTGAGCGTTCCGGCGGCCGCCTACGTGCCCTTCGTGAAGACCGGCCGGCTCGTGTTCCTGTCCGGCCACATCGCCAAGCGGGACGGCAAGCCCTGGGTCGGGCAGCTCGGCGTGGATGTGGACACCGCCACCGGTCAACAGGCCGCACGGGCCGTGGCCATCGACCTCCTGGGCACGCTGTCCGCCGCTGCCGGCAGCCTGGACCGCGTGGCCCGCCTGGTCAAGGTGCTCAGCCTGGTGAACAGCGCCCCCACCTTCACCGAACACCACCTGGTGACCAACGGCTGTTCGCAGCTGCTGGCCGAGGTCTTCGGCGAGCGCGGGGCGCATGCGCGCAGCGCCTTCGGCGTCGCGCAGATTCCCTTCGGCGCCTGCGTCGAGATCGAGCTCATCGCCGAACTGATGGACTGACGGACTGACGGACTGACGGACTGACGGACTGACGGACCGAAGCCGCGCCTGAGCCGTCGCCGGTTCCCCCACCCCTTCCCCACCGCCGGACCCCCCCTTGCCCCTGCACGTCTTCTCGGCCGTCGAACGTCTGTGGGGAGTGGCCATCCTGGCCCTCTTCTCGGTCGGCGTGGCGCTGGTCTCGCAGTACCAGTACGACATGCGGCCCTGCCCCTGGTGCATCCTGCAGCGCCTGATCTTCCTGGTCATCGCGGCGCTGTGCATCGCCGCGGCGCTGGTGCGCTCCCGGCCGGCCCAGGTGGGCCTCGCCATCGCCGCGGTGCTGGCCTGCGTGGCCGGCATGGCGGCGGCGCTTTACCAGAACCTGGTGGCCAGCAAGCTGGAGAGCTGCGCGCTGACGCTGGCCGACCGCATCCTCACCGCCTTGAACGTCGAGGCCTGGTGGCCCTGGCTGCTGGCGGTGCAGGGCAGCTGCGCGGACGGGGCCGTGGAACTGCTGGGCCTGCCCTACGAGCTGTGGAGCCTGGCCCTCTTCGGCGTGCTGGGCGTGCTGCTGGTCACCGCCATCGGCCGGCTGCTGGGGCGGCAGGCCGCAGGTCGCTGAGCGCGGCGGTCCTTCAGTCCGCGCCCAGCACCCGCTGCGGCTTGATGGCCGCGTCCAGCGGCCGTCCCTTGCGGGCCCGCTTGCCGGCGTGGGCGGCGAGCGCGGCGCCCTTGAGCCCCTCGTCGCGGGCCTTGCCGCCACGCCCGGTGCCCAGCACCCGGATGGCCTGGCGGAACACCGCCACGCTGAGCAGCGCATCCTTGGGCTCCAGGTCCACCAGCGTCAGCCCGCGCCCGCCGTTGGCCTGGCGCTTGAGCTCGGCCAGCGGGAAGGTCAGCAGCCGCCCGCCCAGCGTCAGGCAGGCCACCTGAAGGCCCTCTTCCGGCCCATCGGGCAGCAGCGCCGGCGGCAGCAGGCCCTCGCCCGGCTCCAGCGTCAGGAAGGCCTTGCCGCCGCGCTGGCGGGTGACCAGGTCGGACATCTGCACCCGAAGGCCGTAGCCGGCCGTGCCAGCCAGCAGCAGCCCGCGCGAGGCGGCAGCGGCCAGGTAGTGGGCCGGCTGGGTCTGCGCCTCCAGGTCCACCAGCGTGGTGATGGGCTGGCCGTCGCCGCGCCCGCCGGGCAGACCGGCCACCGGGGTGGAATACAGGCGCCCGTTGCTGCCCAGCACGGCCAGGGTGTCCACGCTGCGGCAGGGGAAGACGCCGTGGAGACCGTCGCCCGGCTTGAAGGCGAGCGTGGCCGCGTCCACCTCATGGCCCTTGAGTGAACGCACCCAGCCCTTCAGGCTCACCACCACCGTCACCGGCTCGTCCACCACCTTGAGCTCGACCACCGCGCGCTTCTCGGCCTGGATCAGCGTGCGGCGCGGGTCCTTGTCGCCGCCATGGGTGCGGGCGTCGGCTTCGATCTCGCGGATCACCGTGCGGCGCAGCGTCGCCGGGTTGTCCAGGATGTCCTGCAGCCGCACCTGCTCGTCGCGCAATTCCTTGAGTTCCTGCTCGATGCGGATGGCCTCCAGCCGGGCGAGCTGGCGCAGCCGGATCTCCAGGATGTCCTCGGCCTGGCGGTCGGAGAGGGAGAAGCGTTCGATCAGCGCCGGCTTGGGCTCGTCGCTGTCGCGGATGACGCGGATGACCTCGTCGATGCGCAGCAGCACCAGCTGGCGACCCTCGAGCACATGGATGCGGTCGAGCACCTTGCCCAGGCGGTGGCGGGTGCGCCGGGCGACCGTGTCCAGCCGGAAGGCGATCCATTCGGACAGGATCTGGCGCAGGCTCTTCTGCACCGGCCTGCCGTCGGTGCCGATCATGGTCATGTTGATCGGCGCCGAACTCTCCAGGCTGGTGTGGGCGAGCAGCGCGGTGATGAGCTCAGGCTGCGACACCGAGCGGCTGCGCGGCTCGAACACCAGGCGCACCGGCGCATCCTTGCTCGATTCGTCGCGCACCGTGTCCAGCACCGCGAGCATCGACTGCTTGAGCTGGAGCTGGTCGGGCAGCAGTGCCTTCTTGCCCAGCTTCACCTTGGGGTTGGTGAGCTCCTCGATCTCCTCGAGCACGCGTTGCGCGCTCGCACCGGGCGGCAGCTCGGTGACCACCAGCTGCCACTGCCCCCGCGCCAGTTCCTCGATCTTCCAGCGCGCGCGCACCTTCAGGCTGCCGCGGCCGGTGGCATAGGCGGCACGGATCTCCTCGGGGCTGCTGATGATCTGGCCGCCACCGGGGTAATCCGGCCCGGGAATCAGCGCCAGCAGCTCGTCCTCGGACAGGCGCTCGTTGCGGATGAGCGCCACGGCGGCCCGGGCCACCTCGGACAGGTTGTGGCTGGGTACCTCGGTGGCCAGGCCCACCGCGATGCCGCTGGCCCCGTTGAGCAGCACGAAGGGCAGGCGGGCGGGCAGCTGGCGGGGCTCTTCGGTGGAGCCGTCGTAGTTGGCGATGAACTCCACCGTGCCCTGGTCGATCTCGTCGAGCAGCAGCCGGGCGATGGGTGCCAGCCGGGCCTCGGTGTAGCGCATGGCCGCGGCGCCGTCGCCGTCGCGGCTGCCGAAGTTGCCCTGGCCGTCGATCAGCGGGTAGCGCTGGGAGAAGTCCTGCGCCATGCGCACCAGCGCGTCGTAGGCCGCCGTGTCACCGTGCGGGTGGAACTTGCCCAGCACATCGCCCACCACCCGCGCGCTCTTGACCGCCTTGGGTCCGCTGGCCGTGGTGAAGGCCAGCCCCATGCGTTCCATCGAGTAGAGGATGCGGCGCTGCACCGGCTTCTGCCCGTCGCTCACGTCCGGCAGCGCCCGCCCCTTGACGACGCTCAGCGCGTATTCCAGGTAGGCGCGCTCGGCATAGGCGGCCAGCGCCAGCGAGTCGGGCGGGTCTTCGCCCGGCGCATCGCCGGCCGGGCCGACCGGAGGTGGCGGCGGTTCGGCGCTGGGGGTGGCGTCGAAGAGATCGGGCGTCGGATCTTGGGGTTCGGGGGCGGAAACGTCAGGGGACATGGAAGCGGATGCCCGGGCGGGCAGGGTTCGGCTGGCATTGTGGCGCCGCCGGGACCGCGGTTTCCGCGAAGCGGTTGCGAATGCGAATGGTTCTCACCATAATGGGCCACCCGACCAGGACGCCCATGAAATCCGACCCCACCGTCATCGCCCACCTGAACGCGCAGCTGAAGAACGAGCTCACTGCCACCAACCAGTACTTCCTGCACTACCGCATGCTCAAGCACTGGGGCTTCGACCGGCTGGCCAAGAAGGAGTACGAGGAGTCCATCGGCGAGATGAAGCATGCCGACCAGCTGATGGAGCGCATCTTCCTGCTGGGCGGGCTGCCCAACCTGCAGGACCTGGGCAAGCTCCTGATCGGCGAGGACGTGCCCGAGCTGCTGCGCTGCGACCTGCAAGCCGAGACCGGCGCGCAGGGAACGATCAAGGACGGCATCGCCCACTGCGAGTCGGTGCGCGACTACGTCTCGCGCGACCTGCTGCAGCACATCCTGGACGACACCGAGGAACACATCGACTTCCTGGAGACGCAGCTCGAGCTCATCGACAAGGTGGGCCTGCCGAACTACCTGCAGTCGCAGATGAGCCCTGCGGCCTGAGGCCGTTGCGCCATCCCCTGGCCTGACTGGGCATTCCAAGCCTCAACCGGTCCGAACCATGATCGTCTGCGTCTGCCGAAGGGTGACCGAGCGCGAGATCCGCGTGGCGGTGAGAACGGGCGGGGCCAGCTGCCTGGACAGCCTGGGCGTGGAGCTGGGCGTGGCCACCCAGTGCGGCCGCTGCGGCGACTGCGCCCGGCGCATCGTCTGCGAGGAAATGGGTCGCACCGCCGCCAGCCCGACCGCTGGCGACGAGCGTCGCGCGAGCTTCGCCGCCGCCGCTGCCACCGCCTGAAGACGCTCAGGAGGCGGCCATCAGGCTGCCCACCATCTCCTTGAGCACCGGGTGCGGGAAGCGCCGCCGGGCGGTGATGGCATAGAAGCTCTCCTGGATCTGCGGCACCTGGCAGCGCTCGACCAGCACGCCGCTGCGCAGCTCGTCGCGCACCACCACCGGGGGCACCAGCGCCAGGGCGCCCGTCTCGCGCGCCATCAGGCGAAGCAGCGCCATGTCGTCGACCTCGGCGAGCACCACCGGGCGCACGCCGGCCAGTTCCATCAGCAGGTCGAAGCTCGTGCGGATGGAGCTGGTGCTGCTGGGCAGCAGCACCGGCTGGTCGGCTAGGTCCTGCGGGAAGCGCAGAGCAGCGCCGGCGGCGGCCTCCTGGGGCGGCGCGCTCACCAGACTCACCGGCTGCTCGCCGATCAGGTGGCTCTGCCAGCCGCTGCCCTGGTCGCGCGGGACGGCGTGGTTGCTCAGCACCACGTCGAGCGTGTGCGCGCCCAGCCCCATCAGCAGCTCGCGCAGGCTGCCCGACTGCAGCACCAGTTCCACATCCGGCCGGCCCACCAGCGGGCGCAGCCACTGCATCTGGAAATTGCGCGACAAGGTGGCCACCGCGCCGATGCGCAGCACCTGGCGGTCGTCGGTGGGCCGGCCCTTGAGCGTGCTCATCAGCTCCTCGCCGCTGCGGAAGATGGTGTCGGCGTGGGCCAGCGCGATGCGGCCCGCCTCGGTCAGCACCAGGCGGCGGTTGCGCCGCTCGAACAGCGCGTGCCCCAGGCGCTCCTCCAGCTGGCGCAGCTGGATGGACAGCGCCGACTGCGACACGTGCAGCTGCTCGGCCGCACGGGTGAGGCTGCGCTGGTGGGCGATGACCCAGAAATAACGCAGGTGGTGGTAGTTGAGTTCTGCCATGGGGATCGGACCCGCGCGAACGACGCAGCGGGATTGCAGCTTATCCGCCGGATTGGGCATGATGGACGGATCGCCCGCCCCTTCACCCGAGCCGCCTCAGCCCACCGCGCCCATGCCCGACACCCCCACCGACCGCGAATCCCTCGGCGATGTCCCCAACCCGCTGGGCATGGATGGCATCGAGTACGTCGAATACACCAGTTCGCAGCCGCAGGCGCTCGGGCAGGTGCTCGAGCAGCTGGGCTTCAAGCCGGTGGCGCGCCACCGCTCGCGCGAGGTGCTGCTGTACCGGCAGGGCCGGATGAACATCGTGGTCAACGCGCGCAGTGGCGTGCTGCGTTCGGGCGCTGCCGCCGAAGACGGTCCCCCGCGCATCAGCGCGCTGGCCCTGCGGGTGCGCGACGCGCGCCACGCGCACGAGCGGGCCCTGGAGCTCGGCGCCTGGGAGGTGCCGCAGCACGCGCAGGTGATGGAGCTGAACATCCCCGGCATCCACGGCCCGGGCGGCGCGCACCTGTACTTCATCGACCGCTACGAGGATTTCTCCATCTTCGACATCGACTTTCGGCCCATCCCGGGCGTGGACAGCCGACCGCCGGCCACGATGGGCCTGCACTTCTTCGGCGTGGTGCAGTACATCGGACGCGACCGCACCGCCGACTGGATCGAGTTCTATGGCAGCCTGATGGGCTTCTCGCCGCTGCCCGAGGCGCAGCGCTTCGGCATCCTGCCCAAGGGCACGGTGCTCAAGAGCCCCTGCGACGGCGCCTCCCGCTTCTACCTGCAGCTGATCGAGCCGGACCCTGCCACCGTGCTCTACGACGAGCAGGAACTCTTCAACCGCATCGGCTTCGGCACCGCCGACGTGCCCGGTGCGGTGGCGCAACTGCGCCGCCAGGGCCTGGACTTCGTCGAAGGCACGGGCGTGAAGGTCACCGACCGCGGCGCCATCACCCGCACCGTGCTGCGCAGCGTGGCCTTCGAGCTGGTGCACGACCCGCTGCCGGCGGACGGTCGCTGAGGGCCGGTCGCCATGAACATCGACGGTTTCGGCATGGACACCATCAGCCTGGCGGGCCCGCTGGAGGCCAAGCTGCAGGCGATGCGCGATGCGGGCTTCAGCCAGGTCATGCTGAGCGCCCGCGACGTGGTGGGCCACCCGCAGGGGCTGGATGCCGCGGTGCGCGCGGTGCGCGACAGCGGCCTGCGCGGCACGGGCTTCCAGGTGCTGCGCGACTTCGAAGGCCTGTCGGGCACGCTGCACGCCTACAAGGTGGACATCGCCAAGAGCATGATCGAGATGTGCTCGGCGCTGGGCTGCAAGGTGCTTCTGGCCTGCAGCAGCACCAGCCGCCATGCGACGGACGACCCGGCGGCCATCGCCCGCGACCTGCGCAAGCTCGCGATGCTGGCCTTGCCGCACGGCATCCGCATCGCCTACGAGGCGCTGTCCTGGGGCCGGCACGTGAACCGCTTTCCCCAGGCCTGGTCGGTCGTCGAGCAGGCCGATTGCCCCAACCTGGGCATCGGCCTGGATTCCTTCCACCACTTCGCCGCCCAGGATTCGCTGGACGACCTGGAGCTGCTCGACCCGCGCAAGATCTTCCTGGTGCAGCTGTCGGACTTCATGTGGCAGGAGACGCCCACCTTCGAGGAGCGCATGACCACCGCGCGCACCTTCCGCGTCTTCCCCGGCGAAGGCGTGCACAGCGACGAGCTGGTGCGCCTGGTGGGCGCGCTGGACCGCCTGGGCTACCGCGGCGACTACAGCTTCGAGGTGTTCAACGACGACTACCAGCAGCTGCCCTTGCCGCTGGTGGCCGAGCGCGCGCGCCGTGCCGCGCAGTGGCTGGCGGTGGACGTGCTGCGCCGGCACGTGCCGCTGCCCGGGGCCCTGCGGCGGCGCCCGATGGCCTGACACGCAGCGACGACCGCTTTTTCGTTCACTTCAAGTGAACGAATTTCGCTAAACGATCAACTATCCAGATGGTCCGGGCGGGCCGAGGATGGCGCACCTTCGCTCGCCACCCTCGCCATGCCCGGATCCGACCTGCTGCTCGCCAACCTGCTCCAGCCCATCGTGCTGGCCTTCGTGCTCGGGGCCATCGCCGGCTTCGTCAAGAGCGAGCTCGAGCTGCCCGAGGCGGTGATCAAGCTGCTGTCGATCTACCTGCTGTTCTCGCTCGGCCTGACCGGTGGCCGCGAGCTGGCCAAGGCGGAGATGGCCGACCTCATCCCGCTGATCGCGGCCACGGTGCTGATGATCTTCGCCATCCCCACGGCGGTGTACCTGATCACCCGGCGCCTGGGACGCATGGACATCTCCAACGCGGCAGCCATCGCGGCGCACTACGGCTCGGTGTCCACCGCCACCTTCTTCGCCTCGGTGACCTTCGCCACCGCGATGGGTACGCCCAGCGAGGGCTACATGGCGGCGATGGTGGCGCTGATGGAATTCGGCGTCATCTACTCCCTCGTCATCGCCCGCGTGGCGATGGGCCGGGCGGCCCGCCGCGCGCAGGGTGGCAGCGGCTCGGGCATCGACCCGCGCGAACTGCTGCTCAGCGTGGTCCGGGGCCGGGGCATCCTGCTGCTGATGGGCGGCATGGTGATCGGCGGACTGGCCACCGACCGGCAGTGGCAGCAGATCTCGCCTTTCTACGAGGGCCTGTTCCGCGGCATGCTGATGCTCTTCCTGCTGGAGATGGGCATCACCGCGGCCCGCCAGGCACGCGCCTTCCGGCAGGTGGGCGTGTTCATGCTGGGCTTCGGCATGGCCATGCCGGTGGTCAACGGCATCGTGGGCGTGACGCTCGGGCACTGGGCGGGGCTGGGCATCGGCGGTGCCTTCGTGTTCGGCGCCATCTGCGCGAGCGCCTCCTTCATCGACGCGCCGGCAGCCTGCCGGGCCTCGCTGCCGGAGGCCAACCCGGGCATCTACCTCACTTCCTCGCTCGGGGTGACGCTGCCCTTCAACCTGCTGCTGGGGCTGCCGCTGTACTACCAGTACGCGGCGTGGCTGGGCCGCTGAGCCCCGCTGGGGTCCGCAGGCCTCCCCCGTTTCACTCCAGGCCCATGGCCAGCCGGGCCTGGTACTCGCGGTCCAGCAGACTGAGCACCACCAGCGAGTCGTAGCCATCGGCGCCGGCGATGGTCACCCGCACGCTCTCGCGCAGCCGGCCTTCCTCGACGAAGCCCTCGCTGGCGTAGAGCGCCAGCGCCCGGGTGTTCAGCGTCTTCACGTCCAGCCAGAAGCGGTGGGCCTGCAGGTCGCGGAAGGCCATCTGCTTGAGCCGGCGCACGCAGATGCGGCCAAGCCCCTGGCCCTTCCTCTGCAGCACGATGCGCTTGAGCTCCACGCTGCCATTCGGATTGCGGCAGCCCTGGAGGATGACGAAGCCGATGCGCTCGGTGCTCTCGGGCGCCTCGACGATGAGGTGGCGGAAATCGGGGAAGCGCACCGCGCCTTCGTGCTGCAGGCGCTCCCAGGGCGTGATGAAGGGACGGTTCAGAGGATCCTGCTCGACGGTGCAGACGAAGTCGAGGTCGGACAGCAGCGTGGGGCGCAGGCCGATGGGCATGGTGCTCAGGTCCTGCGGGCCGGGCGATGGCCGCCGTTCACACGTCCACCTCGACCGCGTCGCCGCGCAGTTCCATCAGCTCGCGCCGCGCCGCGGCTTCGCCCTTGCCCATCAGCTTGCTGAGCGACGCGGCGGTGGCCGCAGCACCCAGGCCGGCGAAGCTCACCGGCAGCAGCCGGCGCGTCTCGGGGTTGAGCGTGGTGTCCCACAGCTGCTCGGCGTTCATCTCGCCCAGGCCCTTGAAGCGGCTGATGCTCCAGCTGCCCTCGCGCGCACCTTCCTTGCGCAGCTTGTCCAGCGTGGCCTGCAGCTCGCCTTCGTCCAGCGCGTAGATCTTGGCCGCCGGCTTCTTGCCGCGCGCGGGTGCGTCCACCCGGAAGAGCGGCGGCCGTGCGATGCAGATGTGGCCGCGCTCGATGAGCTTGGGGAAGTGGCGGAAGAACAGGGTGAGCAGCAGCACCTGGATGTGCGAGCCGTCGACGTCGGCGTCGCTCAGGATGCACACCTTGCCGTAGCGCAGGCCGGACAGGTCGGGCTCGTCGTCGGGGCCGTGCGGGTCCACGCCGATGGCCACCGAGATGTCGTGGATCTCG
>JAIYCR010000036.1 GCA_027487905.1 Rubrivivax sp.
ACGCCGGCGCCGCTCGTTGAGAGCCTCCACCGGCAGCGTTCTGGAGTCGATCTTGTCCATGCTCGATCTGACTCTACGGCATGCAATAAGTTCAACCGTTTAGTGCCGGATCAATAAACCTGATGCTCATCGACAGTGCCCGGACTGGCAACTCGATGCTGCGACCCGTCACGCCAGGCTGGCCAAACGCGTGGTCTGTGAACACCGGCGTTCTTTGGACGCTCGGGTTTGGCCATGTCGATCAGTTCGTCCACAGTGAGCCCGAGTTTGAGGGCAAGCCAGCCATCGAAGGACGACTGGGTCGCCAGGGCATCCTCGAGAACCCCGACTATCAGGATGTGAAGGGCATTCTGTTCGTCGTGCACTCTCACCGCGGGGCCGCCATCTATGGTCTTTGGCGCAGCAAAGACCACACGCACTGGTGGGACCACGAGCAGGATTTGGCTCAGGTGTTGGTGAAGCTGACGCAGAACAACTACAACGACGAACTGGACACCTACGGTTTCAACCTTACTGAGGCACCCTGAGCGGGCGAGTAGACCGGCGCCCGAGCCTCACGGCTGCTTTGCGGCGGAACTTTTCAGCAGCGCGAGTCCGTGCCGAACGTCAGGTCTCGGGTTGCCGGTTTCGAACCTCGACAGACTCATCTGGGTCGAGGCTGTGTTGAAACTCTGTCGCGCTGATCGGATCAGAGGTCTCTCCACGGCACCGTGAGCCAAGGGATGGGTCGATACGTCGAAGGCCAAGATCTGACGCCGAGCGTTCTGTTCTCGGAGAGGCACTGATTCCCGGCCTCTATCGGGTCCTTGGCACAATCGGCAAATGCCCAACATTGCATCCGTGCTCAAGGCCGAGATCGTTCGTCTGGCTCGCAAGGAGTTGCGCAGCGAGGTCGATTCGATCAGGAAGGCGCTCGCGGCTGCGCGCGCGGAAAGCGCCGCGTTGAAGCGCAGGGTCAGCGAACTGGAGCGGTCCGTGCGACAGTCCGCGCGCGCCGCCCCCGCTCGGCCGCCATCGCCACCTGCGGTCGAGGAAGCGGAGGGCGCTGACAAGTTCCGGTTCCGCGCCTCCGGCATGGCCAGCAATCGCAAGCGCCTGGGCTTGTCGGCTGCGGATTTCGGGCTGCTGGTCGGCGCATCGGGGCAGAGCGTGTACGCCTGGGAGCAGGGCAAAGCACGCCCCAGAGGCAAGAACCTCGCCGCCATCGCTGCCTTGCGCGGAGTCGGCAAGCGCGAGGTGGTGGAGCGTCTGGCAGCCCTGAAATCGGGCGGGCCATCGTAGGCCTGCCGGCGCCCGGTCCGGCGTCCTGACCGGACCATCGGCGAGCGCGCCTCGCCACCCTTGAAGTGCACGGGCTCAATGGGATCCTGACTGCATGGTGGGCCGCCGGCCTGCCATGCAACCGATCAGGAGTCCCTCATGAAATTCTCCAAAGCCGAGGTCGACGCCATCATCGAGGCGTCCCCTCGCACCTTCGTTCCCTTCAACAAGCTGGTGCTGTCCGAGCACCACCAGGCCCGCAGTGCCACGACGCCCGCGATGTCGCTGCCGGAACTGGCCGCGTCGATCAAGGACAGCGGCGTGCTGCAGAACCTTGTCGTCGTCCAGGCGGCGCGCGGGCGCTACGAGGTCTGCGCCGGCGAGCGGCGGCTCGCCGCGCTCACGCTGCTCGTGCAGCAGGGCGACATCGCCGACAACTACCCCGTGCCGGTGCTCGTCGTGCCGGCCGACAAGGCGCTCATCGCGAGCCTTGCCGAGAACTGCTTCCACGTGCCGATGCACCCGGCCGACGAGTGCGCCGCCTTCGCCAGACTGCTCGCGCAGGGCAAATCCGTCGAGGACGTGGCCGCAGCCTTCGGCGTGACGCCGCTCATCGTCAAGCGACGCATGAAGCTCGCCACCGTCTCGCCCCAGCTGATGGCCCTGTACCGCGAAGGCGGCATCGGCCTGGACTGCCTCATGGTGCTGGCCTCGGTCGACGATCACCAGCGCCAGGAGCAGGCCTGGGCTGCTCTGCCGACCTGGAACCAGCGCCCGGAGCATCTGCGCCAGTTGCTGACCCGGGGCGAGATCGAATCGGACGCCGACCCGCTGGCCCGGTTCGTCACCGTCAAGGCCTACGAGAAGGCCGGCGGACCCCTGCGCCGCGACCTGTTCAGCGACGACGACCGCAAGGCCTACCTGCTGGACCCGGCCCTGCTGGAGCGCCTCGCCGCCGACAAGCTGGGCAAGCGCGCGAAGCAACTCCTGTCTGAAGGCTGGAAGTGGGTCGACATCCGTCCGCGCTTCGCCTACGACGAGTACGTCAAGCACGGCGAGCTGCGCAAGCCCCGCCGCGCACCGACGCCCGAGGAAGCCGAGGCGCTGAAGGCGCTGGACACGCGCATCGCTGCCCTGCACGAGCAGATGGACGCGCTGGTGGACCGCGACGGCGATGGCGATGCCGGCGAGGGCGTCAGCGGCGCCAGCGAGGCGAACGACGCCGCCGACAATGACGACGCGTCGCGCGACCGTGCCTTCCTCGCCCTGGAGTCCGAGGCCGATGGGCTGGAGGAAGAGCGCAAGGCGAGACTGGAAGCGCTGACCGAATGGCCCGTGGCCTGGATGGCGCTCGCCGGGTGCGTGCTGCATGTGGGCGCGGACGGCCGTGCCGCGATCAAGGCAGGGCTCATCCGCCCCGAGGATCGGGCCGATCTGGCGCAGGCCATCACCAAGGCTGCCGAACAGAAGTCGGCCGGTGGAGGCGGCTCGGCGGGCGACGCGAAGGGCGACGCGGATCCTGCGCGCGGCTCGGGGCTCCCGGCCCTGCAGTCGCTTCCATCGGCAGCCGGCGCCACGACACGGCCCGTGCACTCCGAGAAGCTCATGCGCCGCCTCACGGCCCAGCGTGTCGCCGCGATCCAGGCCGAGCTGCTGGACCGACCCGAGGTTGCGCTGGCGGCACTGACGACCCACCTGACACTCAAGCTGCTGGCCGACCCGCTCCATGGCGCCTACCGACTGCCCAACCTGCTGGCGATCAGCGCGACCGGCAATCAGCACGAACTGCGGGGCGCGGCCGAGGACATCGAGGCGAGCCCGGCGGCCCAGCGCATCGAAGCCGACCGCGTCGCCTGGATCGAGCACCTGCCGAAGGAACCCGACGCGGTGTTCGACTGGATGCTGCGGCAGCCGCCGCAGACGGTGCAGCGGCTGCTGACCTTCCTGGTCGCGTCCACCGTGAACGGCATCACCGGCACCGACGCCGGCCGACCGGTCAATGACGGTCTGGCCCGCGCCCTCGGCCTGGACATGACGCGATGGTGGTCGGCGACGGGGGAGGCCTACCTTCAGCACGTGTCCAAGGCGAGGGTGGTCGAGGTGGTGCACGCGGTGGCCGGCGCCAAGGTTGCTGGTCCGCTCGCGGCGCTGAAGAAGGACGCCGCGGTGGCGCAGGCCGAACAACTGCTCGCCGGGCGTGGCTGGTTGCCCGACTGCCTGCGCGTGCAGCCGGACGCCGATGCCCCGGCGACGGGTGGCGTGGCGTTCGACGCCAACGATCCAGCACGGACCGAGGCGCCTGCCTGCGCCTGAACGCAGGGCCGGCCCGGGCCGGGCCGGCTCATGCGACCGGGACAGGCGTGTCACCGTCGTCCCCGATGCTCCCCGGCCCAGGCTTGCCGGTCTCGCCCTGGGCCGGGTCGCGGCTCCCTGCAGGCGAGCGCCGGATCGCACCGATGTAGGCGATATGTGCAGCTACACATATTGCCTATTTAGGTTCGTCCGCGGTTATGCGCAGAAAGCCCGCTGCGCGCACGTCCGACGTGAGAGAGGTCGCGCCTGACTCAACATAACTCTGCTGATCGGCGCGCGAGGTGCCCCGGCTGTCGGAGCAGTCCGAACGCATTGAGTCGGCTCAGCGAAACGTTGGCCGGCTGATGTCGTGCTCGCAGGCGCGCCGCCGCGAGTGAAGTACTGCCGCGCGGCTCTTGGCCTTCAGGCGCTACAGCTCGAGCACCCGCGCTGCATCTGCACCGGCGGGCACTTGACCGAGCCGTACGAACAGAACACGCAACAGTCGCCCGCCTTAGGCCGCAGCACCGTCTTGCAGCGCTCGCACTCGTAGAAGAACTGGCACGCATCGGTCGGCATGACCTCAGGCTTGATGTGACCGCACTCCGGGCATGTCAGCACCGATTGCAGTTCTGGTGCGGCCGTCATCACTTCCTCACCGTCGAGGGGAAGCCTGCATCCGTCGTGGCCTTCGCCAGTGCCGTCGCGTTTGTCTTCTCGGCGTCAAACGTGACGGTTGCTGTCTTCTTTGCGAAGTCGACCTGAGCCTGGCTCACACCGGCCACCTTCTCCAGCGACTTCTTTACCGTGACGGGGCACAGCCCGCAGGTCATGTTCTGCACGTCGAGCACGGCGGTATGCGGCGGCGCAGCCAGCGAAGCCAAGGGCATCAGCGCGACGAGCGCAGCGGCAATCAAGTTGCGCATGGGTAGGTCCTTCAAAGAAAAAATGGCGCCAACCAGGGCACCGACAACAACGCGAGCAGCCCCAGCGCGACAAGCCAGAAGATCAGCCGCTGACGCTTGAGGACGATCGGCTCGGCGCACGCCGCGCCGGGTTCGCAGACTTGTGGCTGCAGGTAAAGGCGCCGGAACGCCAGACCCAGAAACAGCAGTGTCGCAGCGATGAACCAGGGCCTCAATGGCTCCAGCGCGGTCAAGTTGGAGATCCAGGCGCCGCCGATGCCCAGCGTCAGTAGCACGAGCGGACCGACGCAACACACCGACGCGCCGACGGCGGCCAACGCGCCGGCGAGCAGTGAACCTCTTGCTTTGAACGTGGCCATACACCGGGTGAACTTGTTCGATGGCAGAAAGTCTAGAGTCCGTACCATGGTACGGAGTCAAGGGGTCCAGATGACAAGCGAGCTGACGATAGGGCGATTGGCCGACGAGGCCGGCGTGAACGTCGAGACGATCCGGTACTACCAGCGCCGCGGCTTGATGGCTGAACCGGACAAACCGGCGAGCGGACATCGCCGCTATGGCCCGGCGGCGATCAAGCGTGTACGGTTCATCAAGCGCGCGCAGGTGCTGGGCTTCACGCTGGACGAAGTCGCCAGCATGCTGGAGCTGGACGAGGCCTGCGCCTGTGCTGAAACGCGCGAGTTGGCCGGGCACAAGTTGCAGGTCATCGAGGAGAAGCTCGCCGACTTGAAGGCAATGCGCAAGGCCTTGTTGGCGCTGCTGCGCCAATGCGATACGGGGGCGACCACGGGCAGTTGCCCGATCATCCATGCCCTGGCCGCCGACTGACAAACCAGCCAAGCGTGGCTACAGCGAGCGCAGCCAGTCCAGCAGCGACTTGCTCTGCTGCCAGGACGGCAGCGCCGCCGATGGCGACTCGCCAGCCACCTTCTCCAGGGCGCGTCGCTTCATCTCCAGGTTCGCCCGGGCGTAAATCTGCGTCGTCTTCACGTCCACGTGCCCGAGGAAGTCGCGGATCATCTCCAGCGACACGCCACTCTGCAGAAGGTGCATGCCCTTGGTGTGTCGCATGCTGTGCGGACTGATCTTCTGTGTAAAGCCGGGCACCGCCGACCGGGCGGCCTGCACGTGGCAGTGCAGCAAGTAGCGCAGGCCCGACCGCGACAAGCGCCCGCCCTGGCGGTTCTGGAACAGCGGCAGGTGGCCTCGCTCGGGTCGGTCGAGGTCGTTCTCCCGCAAGTGGTCACGCAGCAGCCGGGCCGTGGCGTCCATGAGGGGCACCACCCGCACCTTGCGCCCCTTCCCCAGAAGCCTGACCTGCGCCGGCGTCGTCAGGCGAACGTCGTGGGCGTTCAGGTCGATCAACTCCTGCGCCCGAGCGCCGGTGTCGTACAGCATGCTGAGCATCACCGCGTCACGCCGGCCGGCCGACGTGGTCGGATCGGGATGCGCCAGCACCTGGGTCAGCTCGTCCTTGGACATGTAGGCCACCGGCATCTGAACATGGCGCCGCAGCGGCATCGCCATGATCTTCTGGCACTGCAGCATCCGCTCGGGCACCTCCGACTGCACGTAGCGGAAGAACGCGTGCAGCACGGCCAGCCGCTGGTTCTGGGTGCGGATTGAACACTTCCGCTCCTGCGACAGGTGATCGAGGAAGGCCTCGACGAAGGTCACGTCGATGTCGGCCAGGCAGAGGCGCTCGACGGCAACGCCGCGTCCGTCGCGGCCAAAGCGCAGGAGCAGCGTGAACACATCGCGGTAGGCCTTGATCGTGTTCGGGCTCAGGTTGCGCTGGCCGGCGAGGTAGCGCGTGAGGTAGTTCGTCACGTGCAGGGAGAGGTCGGTCGGCTTCATGACGACCTCCAGGGCCTGAGTGGAATGACGTCGCTGAAGGCCGCGTCCGATCGCGAGACGATCTCCGGATGCAGCTCGGCGGTCATCTGCAGGTAGTCCTGGGTGCCGTCGATTGAGGCGTGCCCGAGGTAGGTCGCCAGCACCGGCATCCTGGCCTGCAGATCGGCACCCTCGTGGTACCAGCGCAGCAGGGTATGCACCGCGAAGGTGTGGCGCAGGTCGTGAAGTCGAGGCCCTTCGCCGCGGCCGCCGTGGCCGATGCCGCATCGGTGCAGCAGTTCCCTGAAATTGCGGTACACGCCGCCGCCATCCAGACGGCCGCCGCGAGGTGACGGGAAGAAGTACTCGTCGTCCGAGCGAGGCCCCAGCGCGGCCGCGTACTTCTGCAGACGAACGACCAGGGGCCGGGCTGGTGGCACCAGGCGGTCCTTGCGGAACTTGGTGTCGTTGATGTGGAGCACCCCCTGGACCAGGTCGACGTCGCGCATGCGCAGCCGCAAGGCCTCTTCGAGACGCAGGCCGCAGCCGTACAGCACGCGCAGCAGCTCCGGCAGCACCATGTGGCGCAGGTGAGTGGACGCCATCGGCTCGATCCGGTCGGCGGCTTCGAGCAAGCGGCGCACTTCCCCGTGCGTCAACACGCGCGCCAGGAATGGCCTCGAATCCTTGGCGCCCACGGCGTGATCGGGCACGTCGGCAGGAAGGTCCAGTCGGCGCATGAACAAGGCGAAGTTGCGAACCAGGTTGACCCGTGCGCGCTGGGTCTTGCCGGTCTCGTGCGGCTGCTTGGCCAGCCAGGATGCGGTCGCGGCCTTGGGCAACTCGACTTGCTGCAAGCCTTGGCTGCACAGGTGGGCGTCGAGTCGGCGCAGGCTGGATGCGGCGGGGTTGAAGCGATAGCCACAGGCTCGCTTCTCCTGAACGTATTGCGCCATCAGCGGAGCCAAGGGGCTGCTGCCGGTGAATGTCACGGGCTTACGAGGCGTGGCCATGGAACACCTCCTCCGGATCGATGGCCGCGATGCGCAGGGTCTCCACGTCGGCCTTGGCATAGATGAAGGTCGTTGCCGGCGAGGCATGCCCCAGAACGGCCGAGATGACGGGAAACGGCGTCTGCGCCCCGAGCAGCCGGGTGGCCAACGTATGGCGCAGCGAGTGCAGTCCCTGACGCTGCGGGGTCTTGAACTTGATCCCGGCCAGTTCCCGCCAGTACGCCACGACGCGGTGGAGCCGGTCGTTCTGGCAGATCGGCGAGAACGGTGGCGTCAGGTTGGTGAACAGATGCCGGTGCTCGACCGGCGGTCGCCCAGCTCGCAGGTAGTCGATGAGTGCGGCGCCGACCTCCTCGATCAGCGGCAGCACCAGCGGCTCCCCCGTCTTGTTCTGCACGATCTCGATGGTGGACGTGGTCCAGTGCAATTGATCGAGCGTCAAGCGCTTGATGTCGCCCAGGCGAAGACCCAGGCGCGAGGCGAGCATCAAGATGGCGTAGTCACGCCGGCCCTTCGGCGAGCTGCGATCGACGGCAGCAAGCAGCCGCTCGACCAGTTCTGGCTCCCACGCCGACGGCACCTTGGCATTGCTGGCCAGTCGAACGGTTGGGATGGCAGCGCTGAGGTCGCGCGGCAGGGCGCCGCGCATGAAGAGAAACTGCAGGAACAGCCTCACGCTGGACGAGACGCACGCTACGGTCCTCGGCTTCCAGTCCGTACGGGTCTGAACGAAGGCGCTGAGGTGTTCGGCCTGCAGGGCGTCCAGCGTCTCCAGGCCGCGAGTGCGCAGAAAGTCCAGGAAGACCGCGATGTTGTGCATCCGCTCGGCCAGGCTGGTGGGCCGAAGATGCCGCCGCTCCCTGGCGTACTGCTCGTACTCCCGCAGGGGCTTGTGCATGCCCGCCGGTACTCGAAGTCCGGTGGTCTCGACTACGAAGCGGCTGATGGTGCCGGTGCGCGCGAAGTCGTCGAGCACCTTGATGCCGAAGACCAGGTGCCGCCGCCACTGTTGGCCGTGCTTGAGCACCTCCCCGTCGCGAACGCCGTACGCCTGCTCGAAACGCAGGGCCAGTTCACGCGTGTACTCGGCAGGCAGGTCCTGTGCGCGGACGAAGTCGGCCAGCTGCTTCCACACCTGCTTGTAGCGATTGACGGTGCGGATGGTGTAGCTGCGCATCAGCAGTTCCTGCGCAGCGCCTTGGCAGAGCGGCTCCAGCGCCAGCGCGCCGGGCCCATTGGAGTTGAGCGAATCCATGATCGTCTCCTCGTTGACGACGGCCACAGCGGCCACCGGGGAGGACGATCTTGGAAGCGTTATGCGCAGTCGCGACGGCCTACGTCATAGGTGGATCGCTCGGCTTGCGGCCCTTGCTGCGCATAACCGCGGACGAACCTAAATAGGCGCCGGCCGAGCGCAGGCGGGCATGGCCCGCGATACGGGCCACACGCAGCCGCGCCTGGCGGTCGAGGTCCTGATCGACAGGCCCACCGCCACGCACCGGCGCGGGCGTGCCCGTCGTGTCCTGGTACTGGCCTTGAAGGTGGTCGTGCCGCGCCCCGTGCCCGGTGGTGCCGCTCTCGCGCTTCGTGAGGCCGAACTTGCGCAGCGCATAGTCCAGGCGACGGAGGTTGGACTTCAGGTCCCGATCCGGCGCCCCCATGTGTGCGTCATGGCCGCTGACCACGCTGCGGGCATGCGCGATGGCCGACTGCTGCTCCTCGGTGGCCAGCGGAAGCCAGCGCGCACGGCCTCCCTTGCCTTTTGTCCACAGATACCGATCCGCCTCCCGTTGTTCGTCGGGCAGGCCTGTCTCCTCGAACGGATGCACGTGGGCGTAGGGGCGGCACATCACCGACTCCTTGCGCCGCAGGCCGACCTTCACCATCAGGCGCATCGACGCGCCGATGCGGGCATCGTAGGCAGAGACCTGGGCCAGCAAGGCCTCCACGTCGATGCCGTTGCCGCTCCAGCTCTTGTCGCGCTGGGCGTTCTCGTGGCGCTCGTACTCGTCAGGCGTCAGGCCGTAGTGCTCGGGCCTGCGGATGAAGCCCGGCTTGTTGAGCCACATCGCCAGGCCTCGCAGAAAGCTCAGGTAGGTCTGGATCGTACCCGGCGAGAGCTTGCGGCGCTGCCACACCTTCACCATCGCCTGGACATGCCGCTGGCCCAGGTTGCGAGGATCGGGCGCCAGCTTGAAGCCGGCGTCCGTGTGCAGCTCGCGGAAGAAGCGTCGCAGGAAGTGCGCGCGCTCGTAGCGCGTCTTGTGCGACACGGTCTTCTCCAGCGCGGTGTGCAGCGGGTTGAACAGCTCGATGAGCACGTCCACCACCCGGTTCACGGGCGTCCTGCCCGGCGGGTACATGTCCAGCACCTGCTGGGGCGACTTGCCGGCCCAGTTCTGGCGGCGCGGCGAGTCCTGGCCGTGCAGGCGGCCTGGGCTGGCCGAGGTCATAGCGGTGGCCCTGGAAGAGCGGGTGGATGAGGAGGGCAGGGTGGAGCCATCGCGCGGTTCGTTGCGGCGGTTGTTGGTGGACAGGGGTGCCTGCCGGCGGCGGCGCGAGGGTTCTTCACGGCGGATACGGGACATGGTGGGCTTTCTGCAAGTTGGCGGACTGCCCGAACAGCACGCCGGTCGATGAACGGTCCGGGGGACCGGAGTTGGAGGAATCCTTCTGGACATCCCCGGGGCCGATTCCTGGCAAGCCCACGGCGATGGAGATCGTGTGCAACGTCGGTGCGGCGGTCGATCTCTGCAGCGCCACACCCACCCATGGCTTTGCTGTCCGGGCTCCTCGTGGTCTTCGGCGAGGGGCCTGGGTCAGCTCGGTCAGACTTAAAAATGGAACACGTTGATCCAGGCCGTCTGCGCATTTCTGCGACGCGACGACAAGGGTGATGTCCACCCCGCTCGGGGCTGGGTGCGACATCGACGCCAGGGTCGAGCCCTGGGTCATTCGGTGGATCAGGCCTGGTGTGCAGCGCCGGCCGCTCGCATGGGTCCACCCCTGACCGAGAGTCCAGGGCGGTGTCGAGTTGATGAGCGAGGGTCGTGCGGGGAGCCTCATGGAGGCCATCACGCCGCGCGATGCGCGTCATGCGCGCGTGCTCAAGGGCTAGCGGGAACGGTGCGCGGCATCAGGTGCCGCCACGGGGTTCTGCTGCGCCGGTGCGCTTCTGGAGCGCCCAGCTGTCATCGCGGGGATGCGGCTGGCAAGGACCGGGCAGATCACTGCTGTGGTGGATGACTCGGCACGCTCGCGGCGTCGATCCTTCTGGAGGTCGAGGCCAGTCGCGCCACCCGTTCGGGACGGGAACTTCGGTTGAAGGCACGAGGCAGGTAACGACTGCGACGCCTGCAATGCTCGTCTTCTTCGAGAGGACGGAGCGGGCCAGGAGCCCTCGGGAACCCACAGTGGAAACCGCGACGCCATCCACGGTCAAGACCGCATGCTCAGCGCCCGCCGCAAGACCCCTGATCGGGCGGCCCTTGGGGCAGGCAGTTGACGGCACGAGATTCGGCGGCAGGGCCCATCTAGCGTGGCAATGGCCCGGATCGCCAGCAACGGCGCGGGGTTGACAGGCAAGGCTGCCGCCTCAGGTACCTCGACTGGGCCGGCATCGGCCCTTCCGGGCCGTGTGAGGCACCGGCGTGCGGCCCGATCGTCGGGGTTGACGAGTGACTTTGCAGTGTGACCGTGGTGACACCACGCGGCCGCCTCGTCCGTTCGGTGTCATCCGAGGGTCAGTGCAGTGCTTCTGCAGTGCCAGCGCAGTGACACCGGGAGGGATCCGATGTCGAAATCGCGCCTGCAGAGGCAGGTATCCGCGTGGAGGAACAGGGTCGGTCTGTCGATCCTGAGCACTCTTTCGTTCACTCGGAGAACACCATGAACCTGATCGTGAGGGCGGTGGATGTCGGTTCCGGCAACACCAAGTTCGTCACCGGCACGGCAGACGGCGAGATCCGCTGCGCAAGCTTTCCGTCGCTGGCCTACCCGTCCAGCAACGGACAACCACTCTGGCCTGGCGGCGATGGGGCCAAGACGATGTTCATCCCGGTCGGGTCGCTCTTTTATGAAGTCGGTCCCGAGGTCAGGCTCGCGGCCGACACCTTCCGGGCGACGCAGCTGCACGACGACTCCATCGAGTCGCCGGAGTACATGGCGCTGCTGCGCGGTGCGCTGCGCTCGATACGGCAGAGCCAGATCGACCTGCTGGTCGTCGGGCTTCCGGTGGCGCTGTTCGCGGTGAAGAAGGCGGCCCTGGAGCGGGTCATGACGGGCGAGCACGATGTCGGCGGCGGCAAGAAGGTCAGTGTGGTGCGCACGCTGGCTGTTGCCCAGCCTCAAGGCGCGCTGGCTTTCTACGCGCACGCCCATGGCAAGCTCGCCGAGATCGCCAAGGAGCGCAGCCTGATCATCGATCCAGGTGCGAGGACCTTCGACTGGCTCGTCGCCCAGGGCATGCGACTGGTGCAGAAGCAGAGCCACTCCGTGAATCGGGGTGTCGCCGACGTGCTGAAGCTGCTCGCCGCCGAGATCACCAAGGACATCGGCACGCCCTTCCGCGATCTGGACGCCATCGACATGGCGCTGCGGACCGGCAAGGCCCCGGTGATCTTCCAGAAGCCCTACGACCTCAAGCGGCTGCTGCCGCTGGCCGAGAGCGTGACGGAGCAGGCCGTGTCGAGCATGAAGGAGTGGATCGAATCGCCGCACAGCCTGCAGAACATCATCCTCGTGGGTGGAGGCGCCTTCTTGTTCCGGAAGGCCGTGAAGTCTGCGTTTCCGCGCCACCGGATCCTCGAGATCAAGGAGCCTGTGTTCGCCAACGTGAGGGGGTTCCAGCTGGCCGGGATGACCTACGCGCGAACCGTGCTGGCGGCCGATCGCGAGAGGTCGGCCACGGCCGAGCGCGCTGCCGGAGATGCCGCATGACCGGCCCCAACAAGACCTCGGAGCCGCCGCGCATCCGGCTCGTGTTCCAGCTCGAGCGGGCGGAACTGCCTCGTCTCTACGACGAGCTCGCACGGTTCCACAAGGGCGTGAAGCGTGTCGGCAGGCTGCGCACGCTGGCCTACGAGGGACTGCTGGTCCAGCAGGGCGTCCTGAAACTCCCTGGGCAGGCAGCCAGCGATGTGTCCGGCTCGATCGGTTTCGATGGCGACGGGGCGGAGGTTACGAACGGACTCTTCGAGCCCGCGATCGATGGCCGGGATGGGCCATGAGGAGCCGGGCGAGGTGTCGCCAGGGTAGGTCGGTAGGGGCCTCCGAGCTGGCGCAGATGGGCCGCTGCGAACGCCTGGTGGTTCTCGAATCCCTGCACGGCCCGCGTCGAAGCACTTCACAGGAAGAGGCGCGCCGGAGGGGCATCGTTGCCCATGTGCACTTCGAGCGCCAGGGTCGCCATGCCACAGCGCCAGTTGGCGGGTCGACGCGACGACCGGGCGAGAGATGCTTCGTCGCGACGATGGTCTTCAGAGACGCATGGCAGACCGACTCCCTGCGCGACTTCAGGGATACGGTCCTGCGGCCGCGGCCTTGGGGGCGCCGCCTGGTGGCGGCCTACTATTCGGCCGGGCCCCGCCTTTGCACAGTTCTGCAGCACTGCCCGCCACTGCTAGGGTTGACCAAGTGGATCCTGTGTCTCGTGGCGCATGGCTGGCGGCGATGGTCGGCAAGGCGTCGACCATGAGGTTCGAGCCGATGTGGCCGTGGGTGCTGCTCCTGGCTGTCGCCTTGGCAGTCACGTGGCACCTGTTCCGGCGTCACCGCGCACGCGTCGCGGAGCGGCGGGACCGACCGGCCCGCCTGCGGGACGCCGAACTGTTCTGCGTGGAGTCGCAGTTCAGGTCGAAGTCCTGCTGGCCCATCGTGGCAAGGGTGGACAGGGCCTATAGGCTGCCGACCGGTCTGGTCGTGCTGGTCGAACTGAAGACGCGGTCGACCCCAGCGGTGAGAACGTCGGATGTCATCCAGCTCTCGGCGCAGCGGGTGGCCGTGGAGGACGAACTCGGTGTTCGTGTGTCTGACGAGGCGTTCGTGATGTTCCCCGGCCGGCACTCAGCGCCACCGACCTCAAGAGCGATCCGCTTGATGTCGCGGGAGCAAGTCGAAGCCGTTGCAGCGAGGCACCGTCGACTGATCGATGGACTCGATCGCCCGCAGTGGCCCGACAGCGAGCGTGTTTGTCACGGCTGTGGGCAGCGAGCGGCCTGCGGCGCCGCTGGCGAGGGCCTGGCGGGTGCGGTCCGGAGGCGCTAGAATGTCCAAAATATTCGACAATTCTTCGGACCAAGCTGTGGACCTCTCCAACCTGGGCACCATCATCCGCGAGCGACGCGAGGCGCTGGGACTGACGCAGTCCCGGCTTGCGCAACTGAGCGGGCTTTCGCGGCAGACACTGGTTGGCCTGGAAGCGGGCGCTCTGAGCGATCTGGGATTCAACCGGGTCGCGCAGGTGCTGGCCGTGCTGGGGCTGGACCTAGATCCGCCCAGCCAGGCAGCGCGCTCCCGGAAGCGGGGCCTGTGGATGGCGGCGAAGAACGCCAGCGTGAGCTACGTCCAGGAGGTGCCGCCCGACACGCTCGGCCATGCGCTGGTCAGCGGCAGCGTACCGAAGGGCTACGCGGCCCACCTGACGCACCTGCTCGACGAGGCGCCGGTGCCCCTGGTGGTGATGGCCGTGGAGGAAGCCGCCGCGAACGAGGGCGTGGCCCCCAAGGCTGTGTGGCGCAACGTCGCGAAGCTCGCCAGGTCACTGGCGGTGCACCGGCAGGGCCTTTGGGCTTGATGAGGGTGCAATGAGGTCGCTGCCGTCCGGCCCCTGGGAAGTGCTGTTCCAGCGAGCGCTGCGGCTGGTCGACGACATCCAGCGCCATGGGGGACTTGCGGACCCGTTCTGGACCTTCGGAGGCGGAACCGTCCTGATGTTCAGGTACGGACACCGCCTCAGCAAGGACATCGACATCTTCGTTCCGGACCCGCAGTACCTCGGCTACGTGACTCCCCGACTCAGCGACACCGCGGCATCCCTGACCGAGGAGTACACGGAGATGCCGGGCTCGTTCGTCAAGCTGCAGTTCGAGGAAGGCGAGATCGACTTCGTGGCTGCACCGAACCTCACCGACGCGGCCTGGGAGAGGTGGGAGATCCAGGGTCGACCAGTGCGCGTCGAGACGGCCGGGGAGGTGATCGCCAAGAAGATGTACCACCGCGGGGACCGTGCGACGGCGCGCGATCTGTTCGACCTCGCCATGGTGGTCGAGCGGGAGCCGGACGCACTGGCGGCAGCCGCGCCTTTCCTCATGCGGCACCGAAAGCGGTTCCTCGAGCAGATCGGACGACCCGGGCCAGGGTTCGTGGCGACGTTCGAGGCGATCGCAGCGACCGGGTATCGACCGACGCTGGAGCACTGTGCGGAAGTCGCAGCGGAGTACCTGTCGCGATTGGCTGATCCTGACGAACGAGGATAGGGTCCGTAGGAGCCAAGTCTGCGGTTTGGTCATCGCCCGACGCCCAGAGATCAACAGCGGGATGACCCCGTGAGCAACGTTGGACGTGGCGGGCCGTCCTGCTACATTGGCGGCGATCCTGCTTAGTGTTCGGCCAAGTGACAAACGTGCATCTGGCCCCACCTATCAAAGTTGGAGGATTTCCGATGGAGGGTCCTTTGACGGGAGATGGAGGGTGCCAGCGGGGACGGAGCGTTATGCGACGCGGACTTAGGTGCGATTTCCATGTGATGATCGACCACATGTGATGCGGTCCGGGGGCGTCTCTTGGCGTCCCAGATGGTCCCACCCGAAACCCCAGATTGTTGATTCGACTGGGGTTTTGTCTTTCTCGGTCGCATATCGATTCTTGACATCGCATCGGGACTGGGCCACTTTCGGGCCACAGGCGCGGCCGTGGGCCCGTTCGATGGGCGCTTCAAGTTCCACCTGAACGGCAAGCGCGAGAAGTTGCCGATCGGCGGGTATCCGGCGTTCACCATCCAGCAGGCACGTCACCGACACAAGGCATTGCGCGCGCTGGTCGAGCGGGGCCAGAGCCCGGCTCAAGCCCAGCGAGTGCAAGCGATCGAACAGAAGGCCGCTGACGCGCGCCGTCTGAGCTTTCGCAACTTCGCCCAGCGCTGGGTCCACGAGACCCTGTTCTATCGGTCCGGCGGCTACAGGGCCCAGACCGTGCGCTGGCTCGATGCCTAGGTCTATCCAAGCATCGGCGACATGCAGCTCGAATGACAGCGTCAAGCGCTTGATTTCGCATAGCCACGGGCGCAGCATCGCTTGTGACGTACGGACATGTTCCGTACATTACCGATAGGGAGATAACCGTGGCCACTCAAGACACCCCTGACACGACCCGCGATGCCCGGCTCGAAGCCCGCGTGTCCACGGCGCAGAAAAGCCTGCTCCAGCAAGCGGCGGCGCTTTCCGGCCGCACGCTCAGCGAGTTCGTCGTCGCCAGCGCGCAGGACGCCGCGCGCAGGGTGATTGCCGAACACGAGTTGATCCGCCTGTCGCGCGAAGAGCAACTGGCCTTCGTGCAAGCCCTGCTGAATCCGCCGGA
The DNA here is from genome assembly GCA_027487905.1 of Rubrivivax sp. Taxonomy (GTDB): domain Bacteria; phylum Pseudomonadota; class Gammaproteobacteria; order Burkholderiales; family Burkholderiaceae_C; genus JAIYCR01. The sequence goes on from JAIYCR010000036.1 coordinate 15,902, forward strand.
GCCGAACGCGCGCCTCAAGCGCGCAGCCAAGGTCTACCGCCAACGCACCGGCGCATAGCCGGTGACCTTGGCTGACATCACAGTCGAGCCCCTGGGTCGACAGCACTACCGAACGACCTTCCACTGCGGCGCGGAGGCGCTCGACCGCTATCTCAAGCAGCAGGCTCGGCAAGACGCGGACAAGCGCGTGGCCGCGCCGTTCGTCGCGGTGCGTCCACCGAACGCACGTGTCCTCGGCTACTACACGCTATCGTCCTCGGTGCTGACCCTCACCGACCTGCCTGACGACCTGACCCGCAAGCTGCCGCGCTATCCGCAGCTTCCCGTCACGCTGCTGGGCCGGCTGGCCGTCGATCAAACCACCAAGGGTCAGGGGCTCGGGGAGCATCTGCTTCTGGATGCCCTGCGCCGCAGCCTGACCCATGCCGACCAGATCGCCGCGATGGCGGTGGTCGTCGATGCCAAGGACGAAGCCGCCGCCGCCTTCTATCGGCACTACGGCTTTGTCACCCTGCAGACCCTGCCGAGCCGGTTGTTCGTGCCGATGCGCCTGGTAGCGCAGTTGCTGGGTTAGCCTGACCGTTGCCATGACGAACGAAGCCTCTGCCCGGGTCAAGATGGACGCGCTGCTTGCAGCGCAGGGCTGGGAGGGGGCAGGTCACCTGTTCGAGGCCAACGCGCATCCCGCGGGGCCCGCCGCCCGGGGTTCAGCGACTCCAGGCACTGAGCCCGCATGCAAGGCTGCGCTTCAACATGGCTAGCTAGCCAAATACAATGCGTGCCCGGGCCAACCCAGGAGCCCCGCATGACCGAAGTCGCGCTGTACGAAGCCAAGAACCGCCTGTCCGAG